>JACNKQ010000055.1:9725-71643 GCA_014381945.1 Actinomycetota bacterium | reverse complement strand
GGCGGCGCCGCCGTGCAGCCGGACCTGGTCGCCAAGATCGAGGAGCGCATCCAGGGCCGGCCCAGCACCGGCTACGGCCTCACCGAGGTGAACGGCGTCGTGACGGTCAACTCGGCGCATTTCTTCCTCGCCAAGCCCGAGTCGGCCGGTCCGGTCATGCCGATCATGGAGGCCCGGATCGTGGCCGAGGACGGCGGCGACCAGCCGGCGGGTGGCCTGGGCGAGCTGTGGGTTCGGGGTGCGAACGTGTTTCGGGGCTACCTGAACCAGCCGGAGGCCAACGCCGAGATCCTCACCGACGGCTGGTTCCACACCGGCGACATCGGCTACCTCGACGACGACGGCTTCCTGTTCCTCGTCGACCGGGCCAAGGACATGGTGCTGCGGGGCGGCGAGAACGTCTATTCGGCCGAGGTCGAGGCCGCCATCTACGAGCACCCGGCCATCGCCGAGGCTGCCGTGTTCGCAGTGCCGGACGAGCGCCTGGGCGAGGCGGTCGGCGTGGCGATCCTGCTGCTCCCCGGCCAGACCCTCGATGCCGATGGGTTGCGCGCACATGTGGCGGTCCTCATCGCCTCGTTCAAGGTGCCGCAGCATGTGTGGTTCGTGGATGAGGCCCTGCCCCGCAACGCCAACGGCAAGTTCGTGAAGCGGGAGCTGCGCGAGTCCCTGATCGGCACGCCTACTGCCTAGTTGGCCGGACAGGAGTTCGGTGCCGGTGGACAGGCAGGCGCCCGAACCGACTTCCCCCGCTACCGTTGCGCCGATGGGCGAGCGCAATCCTCACCTGGTCGAGCGCCTCCGGGGGTTCGGCACGACGATCTTCACCGAGATGTCGGAGTTGGCGGCGCGCACCGGGGCCATCAACCTGGGGCAGGGCTTCCCCGATGCCGACGGTCCCGACGAGGTGCTCGAGGCGGCCGTGGCGGCGATCCGGGCGGGCCACAACCAGTACCCGCCCGGTCTCGGCATTCCGGCATTGCGTCGGGCGGTGGCCGACCACCAGCGGCGCTTCTACGGCCTCGAGGTCGACCCCGACACCGAGGTGCTGGTCACCGCCGGGGCGGCGGAGGCCATCGCTGCGGCGATGTTGGCGCTCGTCGAACCGGGCGACGAGGTGGTGGTGTTCGAGCCGTACTTCGACCACTACGCCACCTCGATCGCCCTGGCCGGTGGTCGACGGCGGGTGGTGCGCCTGCAGGAGCCGGACCTGCGCTTCGATGTCGCCGACCTCGAGGCGGTCGTCGGCCCCGAAACGCGGCTGATCCTGCTCAACTCCCCGCACAACCCGACCGGTAAGGTCTTCGACGCTGACGAGTTGGCCGCCATCGCCGCCGTGGCGATCGAACACGACCTGCTGGTCGTGACAGACGAGGTCTACGAGCACCTTGTCTTCGACGACGCCCACCACATCCCGGTTGCGACGCTGCCTGGCATGGCCGGGCGCACCTTCACGATCTCGTCGGGGGGCAAGTCGTTCGGGTTCACCGGCTGGAAGATCGGCTGGGCGCACGGCCCGGCCGAGTTGATCTCGGCGGTGCTCGTGGCGAAGCAGTCCCTTACCTACGTCAGCGGTGGCCCGTTCCAGCACGCCATGGTCACCGCCCTCGGCCTCGACGACGGTTACTACACGGAGCTGGCCGACGACCTCCAGGCCAGGCGCGACCTGTTCTGCGCCGGGCTCGAGGCGGCGGGCTTCACGGTGCGGCCGCCGGAGGGCACCTACTTCGCCACCGCCGACATCCGGCCCCTCGGCTTCGACGACGGGCTCGACTTCTGCCTGTCGTTGCCGGTGCGTTGCGGGGTGGTCGCCATCCCGAGTGCGGTTTTCTACGACGACGAGGACGCCGGCCGCCACCTGGTGCGGTTCGCCTTCTGCAAGCAACCGGAGGTGCTCAGCGAGGCCGTCGAGCGCCTCACAGGACTCAGACCGGGAATGGGCCCAGGATGAGGGTCGCAGCAGTCCAGCACGACGTGGTCTGGGAGGACCGTGCCGCCAACCACGCCCACCTCGAGGGCATGGTCGCCGAGGCGGCCGACCGGGGGGCGAACCTGGTGGTGCTCACCGAGATGTTCCCGACGGGCTTTTCGCTGGCCACCGACCTGATCGTCGAACCGGCCGACGGGCCGAGCGTCGAGTGGCTGTGCGCACAGTCGGCCCGCCACGGCTGCTGGACCGCCGGCTCGATCCCCACCCTCGATATCGCCGGCGAGCTCCCGGTGAACCGCTTCGTGGTGGCCTCCCCCGACGGCACCACCCAGCACTACGACAAGCTCTACCCGTTCTCGTACGCCAGGGAGCACGAGCGCTACCGGGCCGGCGACAGGCACGTCACCGTCGACATCGACGGCGTCCGCACCACCTTGTTCGTCTGCTATGACCTGCGCTTCGCCGAGGCCTTCTGGGACCTGGCCCACGACACCGACCTCTACCTGGTGCCGGCCAACTGGCCAGAGGCGCGCCGGGAGCACTGGCGCACGCTGCTGCGGGCCCGGGCCATCGAGAACCAGGCCTACGTGGTGGGCATCAACCGGGTCGGTTCCGATCCGAAGCTCTCGTACACGGGCGACAGCGTGATCATCGACCCGTTCGGGGAGGTGCTGGCCGAGGCCGAGCCGGGCCGCGAGGAGGTGCTCGTCGCCGAGGTCGACCCCGCACGGGTGGCCGAGGTGCGAGAGCGCTACCCGTTCCTCCAGGATCGTCGCGGGTGACCACCCCCGACGTCCTCGGGCGGGCCCGTTCGCTCGTCGAACCGGCGCTGCGGACGATCGTCGAGGGCCTGGATCAGCGCCTGCGGCGGTCGTCGACCTACCACTTCGGTTGGGCCGAAGCCGACGGCTCGCCGTCCGACCTGGGGGCCGGCAAGGGACTGCGTCCGGCGCTGGCGGTGCTCTCCGCCGAGGCGGTGGGCGCACCTGCCGAGGTGGCCGTGCCGGGTGCCGTGGCCGTCGAGTTGGTGCACAACTTCTCGCTGGTGCACGACGACATCATCGACGGCGACACCGAGCGTCGGCACCGGGCGACCGTGTGGTCGGCGTTCGGCACGGACGAGGCGATCATCTCCGGCGACGCCCTCCACAACCTTGCCTACCAGGTGCTGCTCGACGACCCGTCGCCGCAACGCCAGGCGGCCGCCGCCCGCCTCACCCGGGCCACGGCGGCGATGATCGCCGGACAGGCCGCCGACATGGCCTTCGACGACCTGCCCACGGTGACGCTCGCCGAGTGCGTCGCCATGGAGGCCGACAAGACGGGGGCGCTGCTGGCCTATTCCGCCAGCGTGGGCGCCGTGCTGGCCGGGGCCACGGACGCCCAGGTCGACGCCCTCGACGAGTTCGGCATGGAGCTGGGTTGCGCCTTCCAGGCGGTCGACGATGTGCTCGGCATCTGGGGCGACCCGTCGGTCACCGGCAAGGCGGTCGGCAACGACCTGCGCGAGCGGAAGAAGTCGCTCCCTGTTGCGGTGGTGCTCGACCAGGGTGGCGAGGCAGCCGCTGAGCTGCTGGCGATCTACGGCCGCGACGGTGACCTGATCGACGACGATGTGGCCCGTGCGACGGCGGTGCTCGAGGCGGCGGGCGGACGGTCGCACGCCGAGTCGTCGGCCGGCGCCCACCTGGTGCTGGCGCTCACGGCGCTCGACGGCCTGGGCTTCGACGACGGTGCCGTGGCCGACCTCAACGACCTCGCCCGCTTCGTCGCCGACCGCGACTTCTAGAGACGCCGGATCGCAGCCAGGGACACGACGGCCCGACCCTCCTCACGGGAGGCCGGCAGGTCGACCGTGCCCTCGAGGATCCACTCGTGGAAGCCGTCGGGGTCGGCGATGGTCTGGGTGACGGGCCAGGTCTCAGCGCCCACACCGCCCGAGTCGTCGAGCACGAAGAACCCGGCGCCCCTTGCGCGGGCGTCAGTGGGAATCTCGACGAAGTCGTCCCAGTAGGGGGCGATGGCCTCCGCTACCGATGCGGCCGTCCAGGGCTCGTCGCCGACAGTCGGCACCTCGGCCAGTGCAGCGTGCTTGCGGCGGGCCAGCAGTTGCACCCAGCGGAACACCTCGTTACGCACCATCACCCGGAACGCCCGCGGCTCAGCGGTCACGTCGGGCCGGTCGTCCATCGGGGTCGCCGCCACCCTGTCGGCGGCGTCGTAGTCGTCGGGGTTGCGCAGCCGCTCCCACTCCTCGAGCAGGCTGGAGTCGACCTGGCGCACCGTGGCGCCCAGCCATGCCTCGAGGTCGGCGACCTCGTCGGTTCGTGCCGCCGGCGGCACGTTCTGCACGAGCCCCTTGTAGGCGTCGGTGAGGTAGCGCAGCACGGTCCCCTCGGAGCGCTTGAGGCCGTGGTGCCCGATGTAGTCCCGGAATCCGTACCCGAACTCGAACATCTCCCTGGCCACCGACTTGGGCTTGACGTTTTCGTCGCCCACCCACGGGTGGTGCGAGCGGAACACGTCGAACGTGCCGTACAGGAACTCGGCCAGCGGCCGCGGCGGGTGCACCTCGGCGAGGCGGTCCATGCGCTCCTCGTACTCGACGCCCTCCATCTTGAGGCGGGCCACCAGCTCCGACTTGAGCCGGTTCACCTGGGCGGCCAGCACCACGCCGGGGTTCTCCAGCACCGACTCGACCACCGAGAGCACGTCGAGGGCGTGCCCTGGCTCGTCGATGTCGAGTTCGGGGATCACCTCGAGGGCGAACAACGACAGCGGCTGGTGGAGGGCGAACTGGTCCTGGAGGTCGACGCCGATGCGCACCCGGCGGCCCTCGGCGTCGGGCTCTCCCAGTTCCTCGACGATGCCGGCGGCGCGCAGCGAGCGGTAGACGCCGATGGCCTTGCGGACGTGCCGGCGCTGGCGCTTGCGGGGCTCGTGGTTGTCGAGCAGCAGCCGCTTGAGCGCGGCCCCGCCGTCGCCCGGACGGGACAGCACGTTGAGCACCATCTGGTGGGTGACGTCGAAGCTCGAATCGAGCGGCTCGGGCCGGCCGACCACGAACCGGTCGAAGGTCTCCTCGTTCCAGTGGGAGTACCCGCGGTCCGGCGGCTTCTTCTTGACCAACTTCTTCCTGCGGCCCGGGTCGGCGGCCACCTTCTGTTCGGCCCGCCGGTTCTCGATCCAGTGGGGCGGGGCCTGCACCCAGACATGGCCCTCGTCGTCGAAGCCCCGCCGCCCGGCCCGGCCGGCGACCTGCTGGAACTCCCGGTTGGAGAGCAGCCGGGTGGTGGTGCCGTCGTACTTGCAGAGCTGGGTGAACAGCACGGTGCGGATCGGCACGTTGACGCCCACGCCGAGCGTGTCGGTCCCGCAGATCAGTTTGAGCAGGCCGGCCTGGGCCAGCTTCTCGATCAACAGCCGGTAGCGGGGGAGCAGCCCGGCGTGGTGCAGCCCGATCCCGTGGCCGATGAAGCGCCGCAGGTCCTTGCCGATCGGGGTGTCGAACCGGAACCCGCCGACCTCGGCCCGCACCGCCGCCTTCTCGTCCCTGGTGAGCACATCGAGGCTGCAGAGGTCCTGGGCCTTCTCGGCGGCGGACTGCTGCGTGAAGTGCACGATGTAGACAGGCGCCCGGTCGGACTTCAGCAGATCGTCAATGGACTCGTGGAGCGGCGTCTCCCGGTACTCGGTGATGAGCGGCACGGGCCGTTCGCTGCCGGCCACGGTGACGGCAGGTCGGCCGGTGCGGGCCTCGAGGTCGTCGGTGAACCGGCGGGTCGGCCCGAGCGTTGCGGACATCAGCAGGAACTGCACGTCGGTCAGCTCGAGCAGCGGCACCTGCCATGCCCAGCCCCGCTGCGGGTCGGCGTAGAAGTGGAACTCGTCGGCCACGACCAGCCCCACATCGACGTCGACGCCCTGGCGCAGGGCCCGGTGGGCGAGGATCTCGGCGGTGCAGGCGATGATCGGGGCGTCGGGGTTGATCGAGGCGTCGCCGGTCACCATGCCGACGTTGTCGGGCCCGAAGTCGCGGGCCAGGGCGAAGAACTTCTCGCTGACCAGGGCCTTGATCGGCGCCGTGTACACGCTGCGTTCGCCCCGTGCCAGTGCGGCGGCGTGGGCGGCGGTTGCTACCAGCGACTTGCCCGAGCCGGTGGGCGTGGCGAGGATGACGTGGTTGCCGGCCAGCAGTTCGAGTACGGCCTCCTCCTGGGCCGGATACAGGTCGAGTCCCTGTTCCGTGGTCCAGGAGACGAACCCCTCCAGCAGGTCGTCCGGGTCGCCCCCATCCGGTAGCCGGTCGGTCAGCAGCGTCACGACGGGCGGACGAGGGCCGCCCGCAGTGCCTCTACCTCGGCGTGGGCGGCACAGCCGGGGAGGTGGTCGTTGACCATGCCCATGGCCTGCATGAAGGCGTAGACGGTGGTCGGCCCGACGAACGACCAGCCCCGCCGCCTGAGGTCCCGTGACAGCGCCGTCGAGGTCGGCGTGGTGGCGGGGATCGAACCGTCGGCATCGCGGACGGTTGCCTCGGGCTCCCACGACCACACGTACGTTGCCAGCGAACCGAACTCGTCGGCCATCTCCAGGCAGCGGGCGGCGTTGCGGATCGTCGACTCGATCTTGCCGCGGTGCCGGATGATCCCGGCGTCGCCCAGCAGGCGCTCGACGTCGGCCTCCCCGAAGCGGGTGACCAGCACCGGGTCGAAGTCGGCGAACACCTTCCGGAAGCGCTCGCGCTTGCGCAGGATCGTCAGCCACGAAAGTCCGGCCTGGAATCCCTCGAGGCAGATCTTCTCGAACAGACGGTGGTCGTCGACCACCGGCCGGCCCCATTCGTGGTCGTGGTAGGCGATGTAGTCGGCGTGGGTGCCCGGCCACCGGCAGCGGGTGACGCCGTCGTCGCCGAGGACGAGTTCGTGGCTCACCGTTTCACCGTCGATCGAACCACGTTCCGGCTGGGACCCGTCATGGGTCCGACAGTACGCTCCCGCTGCCCCTGTCCCGACGCCTGTCCACACCGAATTGGAGTTCACATGATCATCATCGCCGGCACCATCTCCCTCGATCCCGACAAGGTCGACGAGGCGCTCGCCGCCATCGTGCCACTCATGGAGGGCACCCACGCCGAGGACGGCTGCATCGACTACGTGCTCAGCGCCGACCCGGTCACGCCGGGCTGCATCCGCATCTTCGAGAAGTGGGAGGGCGACGAGGCCCTGGACGCCCACATGAAGGCGCCGCACTTCGCCGAGTTCAATGCAAAGCTGGGTGGCCTCGGCGTGACCGGCCTGTCCGTCGAACGCTTCGACGGAGCCACCGCCTCGAAGCTGTTCTAGCGAGAACCGCTCAGCCGCCCATTCCGGCGGCGCTGCCGTCGACGACCTGGTCGAGGTACTCGGAGAGGCCCCAGCCGGTCCTGCCGTCGCAGCGGAATCGGGTGAGCCCCTCGGTGATGCGGGTGTGGAGCAGCTCGCCGTCGGGGGTGGTGCGGCGATTGCGCAGTGGGATCAGCGACGTGACCGTGCCCCGCACCTCGTAGCTGCGTTCATCGGTCGACACGATGGCGGTGAGGCCGGTCTGGTAGCCGTCGTCGTCCCATTCGGTGTCGATCGCCACCTCGCGGATCTGGTGGTAGCGGTCGCCGTGGAGGACCATGCCGCCGGGGTTGCGGTCGGTGCCGTCCCTGCTGATCAGCGAGATCATCATGGCGAAGTCCTCGTCGAACGCCATCGGCAGCCAGCGGTACCAGGAGATGGCCTGCCAGTAGCGGGCGCCCCACGACTTGTCCCGCAGCCCGAGGCCGTCGACCTCGAAGCGCTCGCCGTCGACCTCGATGGTGCCCGTGGCGCCGACATGCTGCTCGTAGTGGGCCTTCGAGAACGACTTCTCGGCATCCTGTTCGGGCTCGAGGCCGGTCTCGGCATCGACGGGTCGGCCGCCGTACATCGGGGAGATGCCCCGGTAGGCGAGGTCGACGTTGCACGGCACGGACGGGTTCTCGGAGAATGCCTTCCTCGGGTCGGCCATCTGGCCGGGGTCGTCGAGCAGGCAGACCTTGCCCTCGTAGCGCACCCGGAGCCGCCGGAACGGTTCCTCTACGTCGATGCGCAGGCCGCCGGCGTCGAACACCTCGTTCGTGGTGATCGTGGGCCGCTGGTACATGAAACCCACCCGGCCATCGGGTAGGTACACGCAGCACGACATCTCGGCGTAGCCCTCGTTGACCCGGTTCCCGATCCGGAACCATCCACCGACCGTCGTGGCATGGTCGACGACGTTGAAATACATCGACTCGTTGTAGTTGGGGACCGGGTCGGGTTCGTGGTTGTACTCGTCCTCGGGTGCAAGGACTATCCGTGTCGCACGTTTCGGTTCAGCCATGGCGGCTCCCTTGGTCGGCCGCGAGTGTCGCGCCCCCGCGTCCCGAAGGCGCGATCGGGGATCAGGTGCAAGACTGTCGGCATGCGGAACCTGGCCGTCGCTGCGCTTCTGGTCCTGACGGGCTGCGCCTCGACGGCGACGTCTTCTGCCACGACCACGCTCCCTGCCACGACCACGCTCCCTGCCACGACCACGCTCCCTGCCACGACGACGCTCCCTGCCACGACGACGCTCCCTGCCACGACGACGCTCCCTGCCACGACGACGGCGGCGCCCACGACGACGACGGTCCCACCGACGACCACCGGTACGGGCGCTGCCGGCACATTCTCGGCTGACCATCTGGCGATCGGTCCCGGGTCGCGGTTCGTGCCCGCCGACGAGCCCGAGTTCGTCCCGGCCGCCGAGGTCGACTGGCTCGAACCCGACGACGTGGTGCTCGGCGTCGTGATGGGCGACGAGGCGGTCGCCCTGCCGGTCGACCAGATGTCGTTCCACCACATAGCCAACCTGACGGTCGCCGGTGAGCCCTACCTCGTCACCTATTGAGTGGTCTGTTCCAGCGGGGTCGGTTTCGACCCCGTCATCGACGGCACGAGGTACACCTTCGACGTAGCCGGGCTCTACAACGGCGTGTTCGTGATGGCCGACCGCCAGACCGGGTCGGTGTGGACCCACTACGACGGCACCGTGCTCACCGGGCCGCTGGCCGGGACGGGCACCCGCCTCGAGGTCCTGCCGCTGCACCACCGGCGCTGGCGGGACTGGCTGGCCGAGCACCCCGACACCGGCGTCCTCGCATGGGAGGAGCGCTTCGCCGACCAGTACTGGGAGACCGAACCCGGCACGCCCGGGCTGGGCCGCATGTTCCTCGACACGATCGTGTCCCTCGATGATCGCCTGCCTGAAAACGAGCTGGTGCTCGGCGTCTACCCGGGCAGCGGATCGCGGGCATACCGCCTGGATGCAGCAGAAGGCCTGACGGTCGTGAACGACCAGATCGGCGGCGTACCGGTCGTCGTCATCCTCGACCCGGACTCGATGTTCGGCATGGCGTTTTCGGCAGAAGTCGAAGGTGGGGCCCGCACGTTCGAAGTCGGCGACGGCGTGCTCGTCGACGACACCGGCGCCACCTGGAGCCTCGAGGGCGTTGGCGATGACGGGCGCCTCATGTTCGTCACCGGCTTCGTCACCGAGTGGTACGGCTGGGCCGCCTACCACCCCGACACCGACATCTGGCCCGGGTGACGCGGGGCTGACGCCACGACGAATGGCGTGTAGGTTCGACCGCCATGGACATCAGAAACGTCACCAACGTCGCAGACATCATCCTCACCGGGGCCGCCGAGAAGCCTGATGCCGAAATGCTCGCCATCGGCGACGAGCGCATCACGTGGGCCGAGATGAGGGACCGGGCCGGGCAGGTCGCCAACGCCCTGCGTGCCTCGGGGGTCGGCCCCCAGGAGCGCATCGCCTACATCGACAAGAACGGCGCCGAGTACTTCGAGTTGGCTTTCGGCTGCGGCCTCGCCAACTCGGTGACCGTCGCCGTGAACTGGAGGCTGGCCCCACCCGAGATGGCCTACATCGTCAACGACTCCCAGGCCAAGGTGCTGGTCATCCACGCAGAGTTCGCCGACCACCTGGCCGCATTCGAGGCCGACCTCACCCACACCGAGACGATCCTCGTCATCGGCGAGCACGCCACCCACGGCTCCTACGCCGACTGGCGCAACGCCCAGACCCCCGACTGCGACATCACCCCGCCGGCCGGCTCCGACGTTTCGATGCAGCTCTACACGTCGGGCACCACGGGCCTGCCAAAGGGCGCCCAGCTGACCAACGACAACTTCAGGGCGCTGTTCGAGATCGTCGAATGGCAGATGGGCGACGACAGCGTGAACATGGCGGTCATGCCGCTGTTCCACATCGCCGGCTCCGGCTGGGCCCTGTTCGGCATGGGATGTGGTGCCCGCACGATCATGACCCGCGAGTTCGATCCGGTGGCCGCCCTGCAGTTGATCGAGTCCGAGGGGATCACCCATGCCCTGTTCGTGCCCGCCATCCTGCAGTTCTTCCTGATGGTCCCCAGCGACGGCGTCGACCTCTCGACGATGGAGCTGATCGCCTACGGTGCCTCGCCGATCACCCAGGACGTCCTAGTCAAGTCCATGGAGATGTTCGGCTGCGACTACATGCAGGTCTACGGCCTGACCGAGACGACCGGCGTTGTCACGCAACTCGACCCCGAGGACCATGACCCGGGTGGCCCACGCGAACACCTGTTGCGTTCGGCCGGCAGGCCGATCACCAACGTCGAGATCCGGATCGTCGACACCGACTCCGGGGCGACACTGCCCGACGGCGAAGTCGGCGAGGTCTGGATCCGAACTCCCCAGAACATGAAGGGCTACTGGAACATGCCTGAGGAGACCGCCAAGTCGCTCCCCGGTGACGGCTGGTTCCGCTCCGGCGATGCGGCCTACATGGAAGATGGCTTCCTCTACATCCACGACCGGGTCAAGGACATGATCATCTCCGGAGGCGAGAACGTCTACCCGGCTGAGGTCGAAAATGCCCTCATGGCCCACGAGGGGATCGCCGACGTGGCGGTCATCGGCGTGCCGGACGACAAGTGGGGCGAGGTCGGCAAGGCCCTTGTCATTCCGGTCCCCGACGGTGGCGTCACCGGCGACGAGATCCTCGCCTTCGCCAGGGAGCGCCTGGCCGGGTTCAAGTGCCCCAAGACCGTCGAGTTCATCGAGGTGATCCCGCGCAACCCGTCCGGCAAGATCCTCAAACGCGAGCTGCGCGACCCCTACTGGGAGGGCCGCGAGCGCAGGGTCAACTGACCCGACGGCAGGTTCCCCACGTGCCTGCCCACTGAGAGACAGGCCAGGGCCGCTGGCTAGGGTCGGCCGCCATGGAACACACCACAGGTAACCGTCTGGACGGCAGGGTCGCCCTCGTGACCGGAGGCTCCCGCGGAATCGGCAGGGCGATCGCCGCAAGCCTCGCCGTAGCCGGTGCGAAGGTCATGATCACCAGCCGCAAGGCCGATTCATGTGAGGCAACGGTCGCCGAGTTGTCAGCGGAGACCGGCGGCGACCTGGCCTACGAGGCAGGGAACGTCGGCAGGGCCGAGGACATGGAGCGGGTCGTTGCAGCCACGATCGACACGTTCGGCGCCGTCGACATCCTCGTGAACAACGCCGCCACCAACCCCTACGCAGGACCGGTGATCGACGCCGACCTGCCCCGCTGGCAAAAGACGCTCGACGTCAACCTGACGGCGCCCCTGGCCTGGACCCAGGCCTGCTGGAATGCCTGGATGAGGGAACACGGCGGCAACATCGTGAACATCTCGTCGGTCGGTGCATTCCACACCAGCCAGATTCTCGGCACCTACGACATCTCGAAGTCGGCGCTGCTCCACCTGACCCGCCAGCTCGCCGCCGAACTCGCCCCCGGGGTCCGTGTCAACGCCGTGTGCCCGGGCCTCATCAAGACCGACTTCGCCCGGGCGTTGTGGGACGAGGGGCGGGGCGACGAGGTGGCGCAGGGCTATCCGCTCAAGCGCCTCGGCGAGCCCGAGGACATCGCCGACGCCGTGCTGTTCCTGGCCACGGACTCCTCGAGTTGGATCACCGGCCAGGAGATCGTCGCCGACGGCGGCGGCGAGATCGGCTTCCCCGGGGTCTGAGCACCCGTCACCGCTCCCGGGAGAAATCGCCATGGACCTCGTGATGACAGGCACCGGGAGCCCCCTCCCGTCGCCCGACCGTGCCGGGCCGTCGCAACTGGTGCAGGTCGGCGCCCGGAGCTTCCTCGTCGACTGTGGCAGGGGCTGCCTTATGCGCCTCGCCGGGGCGGCGAGTGGGCCGGCCGCCATAGAGATGCTCCTGCTGACCCACCTGCACAGCGACCACGTCACCGACGTGAACGACCTCATCACGACCCGCTGGATCGGTGGCTTTCCCGCAGCACCCCTGCCTGTCGTCGGCCCGGAGGGAACGTCTTCGTTCATCGACGACACCCTGACGATGCTGGGGCCCGACATCGGCTGGCGGATCGCTCACCACGACGACCTGGAGGCTCCGCCCGACGTGCCGGTCACGGAGACCGCTGGTGGGATCGTCTTCGAGGACGACGAGGTCCGTATCATCGCCGCTCCCACCGACCACCGGCCCGTCCAGCCGACCGTCGCCTACCGCATCGAGGCGGACGGATACAGCGTGGTCCTGGCCGGCGACACGGTCCCCTGTTCTGCCCTCGACGAGCTCTGCGCCGACGCCGACGTCTATGTCCAGACGGTGATCCGCGACGACCTGATCAGCCGGGTGCCGATTGCGAGGCTCAACGACGTGATCGACTACCACTCGACCGTGGTCGATGCCGCACAGACTGCGACCAGGTCCGGAGTCGGCACGCTGGTGCTCAACCACTGTGTGCCCGCCCCGATGCCGGGCACCGAAGCTGATTGGATCGCCATCGCCGCCGAACACTTCGACGGCGGGGTGCTCCTGCCGGCCGACCTCGACCGGATCCCTGTCGAACCGTCCGGCTAGCGGGATCCAACCGGTTCAGACCTCGAGTTGTCCAGCCAGGCTCTCGGCGGCCTCGATGAACTCCTCGATCATGTCCATCACGACCTGTCCGGTCCCACGGGTGTGGTTCATCGAACCCACGATCTGGCCGACGAAGTAGGTGGCCAGCTTCTCTGCGCCGGAGCCCTCGTGGTGGGAGGCGCGGTTGATCCGCACCAGCGCCCGGTCGGTGAGCATCGGCTGGAACGGCATGCCGAGCGGGTCGGGGGTGTCATCGCGGTCCCATTCCTCTGTCCAGGCGGTGCGCAGCATGCGGGCCGGCTTGCCGGTGATCGAACGGGAACGCAGGGTGTCGGTGGTCGCTGCATCGAGCATCTTCTGCTTGACCACGGGGTTCGTCTCGGCCTCCTCGGTGGTGAGCCACACCGAACCACACCACACCCCGGCGGCGCCGAGCGCCATCGATGCGGCCATCTGGCGGCCGCGGCCGATGCCACCGGCAGCCAGCACCGGTACCGGGGAGACGGCATCGACGACCTCGGGGATCAGCACCATGGTGCCGATCTCACCGGTGTGGCCACCCCCCTCGCCTCCCTGGGCGATGATCAGGTCGACCCCGACCGCCACGTGGCGTTCGGCATGTACGCGCGTGCCGGCCAGGGCGCCGACCTTGACGCCCTCCTCATGGCAGCGCTGGACCATCTCGGGTGGCGGTGAGCCGAGGGCGTTTGCGATGAGCGCAGGCCGGTGGGCGAGGGCGATGTCGAGCTGCCGTTGGGCCCGGTTGAGGGAGAACGGGGCGTCGCCTGGCTGTTGTGCCCAACCCGCAGGGTCGTCGGGGTCCGGGGGGACCTCGTAGCGCTCGAGGATCTCGTCGAGGAACTCCCGGTGGGTGCCGGGGATCAGGGCGGCAACGTCTTCGACCTTGAATCCGCCGGATTCATCGCCGGCGTAGCGGGTGGGGACGATGAGGTCGACACCGTAGGGGCGGTCGCCGATCTCGTCCTCGATCCATGCCAGGTCAACCTCGAGGGCCTCGTCGCTGTGGGCGACGGCGCCGAGCACGCCGAGGCCGCCGGCCTTCGACACGGCGGCGACCACGTCCCGGCAGTGGCTGAAGGCGAAGATCGGGAACTCGATTCCGAACATCTCGGTGATGGGTGTCTTCATGGGGTGCTCGTTTCCTCGTGGGCGGGATCGGGTCAGGCGGCGACAACGCCGTCGGGGTCGACCTCGGCCGTGCGGCCGATGTGTTCGTCGGTGGTCATGGCGGTGAGCCGTTCGGGGTCGCGGGTCTGGCCCCAGGTGCGGGCGTCGTCGGGGGTGCGCAGGGCGACGAGGGCGTGGGTGGGGATGCCGTCGCGGCCGTGCATCACGGTGTAGGCCTCTATGGTCGCAGTCCCGACGTAGGGGTGGTCGACGGAGCGGGTCGGGAGGTCGTCGGTTGCGGCTCGGACATCGATCGACCGGTACGGCCGTCCGGGAGGTTCCGTGCCGTAGACGCCGAAGGCGTGCTTGGTGGCATAGCCGCCGTTGGCGTGCACCAGTCCGGGCCCGGGCCGTTCACGCATGCACCGGACCAGGGCGGCGATGGCCTGGCCGCTGTAGTTCACGAAGGGGCCACCGGCGAAGGTGAGGCCTCCGGTGACGGTGAGGGGCCGGTCGAGGCCGATGCCGAGTTCGGCGCTCGATACCTGGACCGCCGAGGGGAAGCACGAGTAGAGGTCGATGTGGGCGAGGTCGTCGATGCCCAGTCGGGCGGCGTCCATGGCGGCCTCTCCCGCCAGCCTCAGGGCGGGCGCCCGGTGGAGTTCCCACCGCTCGCTGATGGACAGCGTCTCGACCCCGACGCTGCCGGACAGGGGGAACACCCAACGGTCCCGGGGCACACCGAGCGCCCCGGCCCGTTCGGCGGAGAGCAGCAGCACGGCCGACGCCTGGTCGACGGAGTTGTTGGCGTTCATGGCGACGGTGTACGGAGCGCCCACGAGGCGGTTCCGGTCGGTCGGCGTGGTGATCTCGTCGGCGGTCATCGGCGTGCGGACGGCAGCGTGCGGGTTGTCGACGGCGACGGCGTTGAACCCGGCCCACAGTTCGCCCAGGCGGCGTCGGTGCTCGTCGATCGACTCGCCACGGGCGTATCGAAAGGACGAGTCGATCAACGGGTAGACGGTGATCGGGGCATCGACCCCCCGGGCTTCCTCCTCAGGGGTGGCAATGACGAGCGTCTCACCGAACTGCTCGGCCGGCGGCAGGTCGGCATCGTGGTCCCGGCGTATGTCGACGCCCAGCCTGCGCGCCCGTCGGCGGGAGGCGTTGACCTCGCCGCCCAGCATTGCCGCTGCGTCGACCTCGCCTGCCTGGATGCGTGTGGCCAGGTCGTTGAGCAGGAGTTGGGGGGAGTGGCCGGACCACGAGGTGACGAGGGTGTCGGCTCCGGCTGCCCCGACGATGTCGGCTATCTGGTGGCCGGGGTCGGAGTAGCGCCAGAGGCCTCCTGCGACACCGATGAGCCCCAGCCCGGACAGGCAGCCGGGGGCGTCGGCGTCGATCGCCGCCGAGTGCAGCGCATCGACCATCAACTCGAGTGGCGTACGGGCCCGTGTGGGATCGTCGACCCGGTCGGTGACCTGGGCGGCGCCGACGATGACCGGGGTGCGGGGGTCGATGGCCATGCCCACAGCATGCAGCACGGGTGCCCTCGCCGCCGAGGTGGGTCGACCGAAGAGCGCTTTTGTTAGGCACGCTTCACAACGGCATAGACTCCGCGCCATGGTCTACGAGGCACCCGAGTACCACCCGGCGTTCGAGGAGTACTGCGAGGCCATCTTCGAACTCGTCGAGGACGACCTCGATGTCATCCAGGCCCGCATCGCCGAACGACTCGACGTGAGCCGGCCGGCGGTCTCGGAGATGATCAGGCGCCTCGAGTCAGAGGGTCTCGTGGCGACCGGCGAGGGTGCCATCCTGCTGACCACCGACGGCATGGAGCTGGCCACCCAGGTGGTCCGGCGGCATCGCATCGCCGAACGCTTCCTGACAGATGTCCTCGACCTGAACTGGACCGACGCCCACCACGAGGCCGGTAAGTGGGAGCACGTGATCTCGCCGGTGGTCGAGGAGGCACTGGTCCGGCTGCTGGGCGAGCCCACCACCTGTCCGCACGGCAACCCGATCCCCGGTTCCGACTACACAGAGCCCGACACCCGCCACCTGGCCGAGGTCTCGGTGGGTGACGAGTTCACCGTGAACCGCATCACCGAGGAACTGGAATTCGAGCCGGGCCTGCTCGAGTTTCTCGAGGAGTCTGCGCTGATGCCCGGCAACCGGGGCATGGTCACGGCGGCGTCGCCGGACGGCACGGTGACCGTCGAGGTCTCGGGTACCCGCGTCGGCGTCGGCTCGTTCGCCGCCGAGCGCATCCTCGTCACCGACTGAGCGTCCGGCCGCCACGCTGCCGGGATCAGGCCAGGTGGTCGGCCCTGCGCACCACCAGGAACCAGGTCAGCAGGGCGCTGATGGCCACGAGCACCAGCGACAGGATTGCCATCTCGGCGAGGTACAGCGCCTCGTAGGTGTCCCAGATCCGGACGACCAGCGTTCGGAACCCGATCGGCGACACCAACAGGGTGGCGGGGAGTTCCTTCATGGTGGAGAGCATCACCAGGCCGGCTCCGGCGGCCAGGCCGGGAGCCATGATCGGAAGGTCGACAGTGAAGAACCGGCGTAGCCGACCGGCGCCCAGCAGGCGGGCGGCATCGTTCATCTGCCGGGGCACCGACGAGACCGCCACCTGGGCGGTCCGCACCGCCAGGGCGCCGAAGTGCACGACGTAGGCGAACACCAGGACCGGCATCGTGCCGATCAGGAACTCGAACGGCGAGGCATGGAGGGTCCAGAAGATGAGCGAGATCGCCACCACCAGTCCCGGGATGGCAAAGCCGGCCACCACCACGCCGTTGACGATGCCGCCCAGGCGGGAGCGGTGGCGGGCCAGCAGGTAGGCCACGGGCAGCACCACGGCGATGGCGACGACGGCTGTGACCGTGCTGACCCATACCGTGCTCCATGTGGCGCCGGCCACGTCTCCCCAGTCGAGGCGGAGTTCGGCCAGGCCGCGGCGCTGCCGGAACCAGCCGAACAGGCCCCAGTCGGCGAGTGATACGGCTGGGGCGAACAGGGCCAGGCCCACGACCAGCGAACAGGTGGCGATCGCCGGAGCCTTCCAGCGGCCGAGCGGGATGCGCAGGGAGGACCGGTCGCCCAGCGCCTCGGTGCGGGCGCCGTGCCGGGCGACGGTGCGCTCGGCGGCGACGACCACCAGGGCCAGGCCGAGCAGCAGCAGGGCGAGTGCGAAGGAGCGGCCCTGGTCGAACAGCCGGGTGCGGTAGATGGTCTGGGTGAGGGTTTCGAACCGCATCAGGTGGACGGCGCCGAAGTCGCTGACCGTGTATAGGAAGACGAGCAGGGCGCCGGCGGCGATCGACGACGATGCCTGCGGCAGGACTACGCGCCGGAACACCTGCAGGGGCCGGTCGCCGAGGAGGCGGGCGTTTTCCTCGAGCGACGACGGGAGGGCGGAGAGTCGGGCCGCCACCGGAAGGTACACGTACGGGTAGGTGAACAGCGTCAGGACCAGCCATGCGCCGACGAGGCCTTGGAGACGGAACTGTAGGTCGATGCCCAGGTGGCCGACAAGGTCGTGCACGATGCCGCCGGGTGTCAGGCCGGAGCGGAATGCGGCGGCCCCCACGAAGCTGGGGTACACGAGCGGGAGGGGGGCCACGACACGCCAGAAGCGGCGCAGGGGGAGGTCGGTGCGGACCGTGAGCCACGCCAGTGCGGTGCCGGTCAGCGCCGCCGAGGCGGACACCAGGAACGCCAGCTGGATCGTGCGCCAGAGCGGCTCGAGTGCCCGCCGTTCGACGAGCAGGTGGAGTGCTCCTCCGGTCAGCGCCCGCCAGAGCACGTAGCCGCCCGGGAGGGCGAACAGTGCGGCCACGGCGATGGCGCCGACCGAGAGGTCCCACGGTGGCCGCCCGGACCCCGCTCGGTGCCGGACGGCCCTGTCCGGCACCGCCGTGGAGGGCGTCACCGTGGAGGGCGTCACCGTGGAGGGCGTCACCGTGGAGGGTTCGTTCATCGCTCCATTGTGGTTCCCCCACCGGTCCTGCTACTGGTCGAGGACCCCACTGGCCTCGATGATCTCGATGGTGCGCTTGAACTCGGCGGCCATGTCGTCGATGTCGACGGCGCCGACCGTGTCGGCGGGCCGTTCGGGGAGTCGGTCGGCGGCGGCCACGCCGATCGCCAGCGGGTATTCGAAGACGGTGTCGGTGAGATAGCGCTGCTGGGCGTCGCTGAGGAGGAAGGCGAGGAACCGGTTGGCGGCGTTCTTGTTGTCGCTGCTCTCGAGCACCGAGGCGGTGGCGATGATCATGAGGCCGCCGTCGTCGCCGGGGGCGAAGCCGTGGTTGGCCGAGCGCTGGTCGTCGCCGTTCTTGACGACCTCCTGATGGTTGTAGTAGTGGTTGACGAGCCCGAAGCGCACCTCGTCGCGGCCGACGGCCTCGACGATGGCCCGGTTCTTGGGGTAGAAGTGCGAGCCGTTGGCGACCATGTCGTCGAGCCAGGCGATGGCGGCGTCGTCGCCGTTGCGGAGCCGGAACACGGTGAACCAGTCCTGGAACGACGAGTTCGATCCGGGGACGGCAACGAGGCCCTCGTATCCGGGGCCGGTCAGGTCGAAGATCGAGTCGGGGAGGTCGGCCTCGGCCACCTCGTCGACGTTGTAGACCAGCACGCGGGCACGGCCGGCGAATCCGACCCAGTTGCCGTTGGCTGCACGGTTGGAGGCGTCGACCTCTGCGAGGACGTCGTCGTCGAGCCCGGCGAGCATGCCGAGGTCGTCGAGGTAGCCGGTCGGTCCGGGGCTCCGTGACAGGAAGATGTCGGCGCTGGTCTTGGCGCCTTCGGTCTCGAGGGTGAGGGCCATGTCGTTGGTGGACCCGTAACGGGCCTCGACGGCGATGCCGGTCTCGGCGGTGAAGGCCTCGAAGATGGGGCCCACCAGGCTCTCTGAGCGGCCGGAGTAGATCGTGATCGATTTGTCGTCGTCGCTGCCGCAGCCGGCCAGGGCGGTGGTACCGACGAACAGGCCGACGACGAGGAGGGCGCCGGCGCTTAGGCGGCGGGTGTGGGTGGAGGGCGATTTCATGGTCCGAATGGCTCCTGAAGGTTGGTGTCCGTTGGTTATTAGGTAACCCTAACTAACCGGGATCAGCAATCACAACTTCAGCGCCACTGCCCCCGATCCGACATAGGTCACACCGACACGGTCCCCTCGACGGTGGGCCGGGCCGGCCTCGGTTCGCACCTTGACCGAGGGCCCGTCGTCGAGCAGCACGTGGACCATGGCATCGTGGCCGTAGTACTCGACCAACTCGATCGTGCCGTTGTCGCCCTCGCCTACGGCCAGGTCCTCGGGCCGCAGCAGGAGGTCGGCAGGCCCGTCACAGCCGACCAGCACCGGCACCTCACCGACGGGCGTCAGACACGTACCGATCGGCCGACTGCAGCGGAACAGGTTGGCGTCGCCCACGAAGGTGGCAACCCAACGGTCGGCGGGCCGCCGGTAGAGATCGTCGGGAGTGCCGACCTGCGCCAGGCGGCCGTCGTGGAGCACCGCCACCCGGTCGCCGAGCACGAACGCCTCCTCCTGGTCGTGGGTGACGAAGATCGTGGTGATGCCGAGGTCGACCAGAAGACGGTGCATCTCGGCGCGTACCTGGAGTCTCAGGGTCGCATCGAGGTTCGAGAAGGGCTCGTCCAGCAGCAGCACCCCCGGACGGGGGGCGAGCGCCCGGGCCAGGGCCACCCGCTGCTGCTGACCACCGGAGAGCGTGCCGGGCATTCGGTCGGCAACGTCTGCGAGGCCGACCATGTCCAGCGCCTCGTCGACCCGGCCGTTGCGGCGCTGGTCGCGGGGAAGCCCGTAGGCCACGTTGCGTCGGACATCTAGGTGGGGGAACAGGGCGCCGTCCTGGAACACCATGCCGATCCGGCGCCGTTCGGGCGGCACGAAGGTCCCATTGCCCGTGACGATGCGGTTGCCGACCGAGATGGTGCCCCGGTCGGGTCGTTCGAGCCCGGCAATTGACCGCAGCAGGGTGGTCTTGCCGCAGCCGCTGGGGCCGAGCAGGGCGACGAGTTCGCCGGGTGCGACCCCGAGGGAGAGGTCGGTGAGCACGTGCGGCCCGTCGTAGGCGACGGAGAGGTCCTTGACCCGGAGTCCGGCGGGCGCATTGTCGTCGACCGGGACGGCCCGCATGTTCACCATGCCTAACAGGCTAGGGGTGGTCGTCCGCACAACCCAAGGCCGCCGCTGGGAGTACGTCGCTCCGGTACCGTGCCCACCGTGCCCGACGTGCCCGACGTGCCCGACGTCTCCATCGGATGGGTCGGGCTGGCCGCCTCCCTGCTACTGGTGGTGGTGACCGTAGGCGTGTCCCGTGGGCGGCGGCTCGGCCTAGAGAAGGACCTGGTCGTTGCCTCCGCCCGTGCCATCGGCCAGCTCCTGCTCGCCGGCTGGGCCCTCACGCTTCTGCTCGCCGACGAGCTCCCGATCGCCTGGGCCTGGCTCTGGGTGGCCGCCATGGTGCCCGTGGCCGCATGGTCGGCCCGTCGTCGCGAACCCCGCCTGCCGGGGATCATGGTGACCACGACCGTCGGCTACACGCTAGGCCTCGGTGCCTCGTTGGCCGTGGTTTTCGGCTTCGACGTACTGCCCTACGAGGCCAGGGTGCTGGTGCCGGTGTCCGGGATGGTCGTCGGCAACTCGCTCAAGGTCGTGGTGGTCGCCGCCACCCGGCTCGTCGACGGCTTCCGCGAACGGGCCGGCGAGGTCGAGGCGCTGCTCGCCCTGGGCTTCGACCGGCGTCGAGCCTCCAGGGACGTCACCTCCGAGGCGTTGCGGCTCGCCCTGCGCCCCCAGGTCGAGGTCACCCGGTCCGTGGGCATGGTATTCCTGCCCGGTGCCCTGACCGGGATGATCCTCGCCGGGGTCGACCCGCTCGACGCCGCACTCATCCAGGCGGCGATCCTGTTCCTGATCCTGGGATCGGCTGCGATCACCGGCCTGGTGGTGGTGCTGGACGGTGCCAGACGGTTCCTGACCGTCGACCAGCGCCTGGTGCTGCCGGATCAGCCCGCCGACTGAACCCCCAGCGACTTCAGCGCTGCGAGCACGGCGGGGATTGACAGGCCCACCACGTTCTCCCGGCAGCCGTCGACTGCGGTGATGAAGCCGGCAGCGCCGCCCTGGATGGCATAGGCCCCTGCCTTGTCGAGGGGCTCGCCGGTGGCCACGTAGGCGTCGATCTCGTGGCCGTCGAGTTCCCGGAACGTGACGCTGGTGCGGACCACGCCGGAGATCGTGTAGCCGCCGTGGCACACAGCCAGGCCGCCGACCACCTCGTGGGTGCGGCCCGACAGTCGCTGCAGCATGTCGGTCGCCCAGTCGGGACGGCCGGGCTTGCCGAGGATGTCGTCATCGAGCACCACGACCGTGTCGGCGGCGAGGCCGGTCTCGTGGCTGTCGACGACGGCGACGAGCTTGGCCATGGCGAGCCGCTCGACGAGGGCGGCAGGGTCCTCGCCCGGCCGCGGCGTCTCGTCGACGTCGGGACGCCGGACCTTCGGGCTGAATCCGTGCGCCCGAAGCAGGTCGAGGCGACGCGGCGAGCCCGAAGCCAGGATCAACCGCTGGGCGCCGCTAGCCACCGGAGGCCGGATCCAGTCGCTCTTGACGCCTAGCCACCTGAGACGAGGGCCTCGGCCTCGGCGGGCGGCGGGGTGGCGTCGTCGGGGTCGTCCAGCCAGCCCTCGGGCAGCACGACCCGGCGGGGGCCGTTACGGTGGCTGCGGGGGATCCGCAGCGAATCCGGGTCTAGCGCCAGGTGCGGGTCGAGGCCCGCAAGCTGGCGGTCGAGGTCTTCGAGCGACTCGATGGCCTGGAGGTCGCGGCGGACCGCCGGCCCGGTGGCGTAGCCCTTGAGGTACCAGGCGGTGTGCTTGCGGAAGTCCCGGATGCCGTGCGGGCCGGCCCAGTCGACCAGCAGGCGGGCATGGCGCCGCATCGTGTCGGCCACCTCGTTGAGCCGCGGCGGGTCACCGGGCTCGCTGCCGCCGGAGCCGGGCGTGGGCCCGAATACGGCGGCCAGGTCGCCGAACAGCCAGGGGCGGCCGAGGCAGCCCCGCCCCACGACGACGCCGTCACAGCCGGTGGAGCGCAGAAGGCGCAGTGCGTCCCATGGCTCCCAGATGTCGCCGTTGCCGAAGACCGGGATCGAGGCGACGGCGGCCTTGAGGTCCGCCACGGCCGACCAGTCGGCCTCGCCGGAGTAGAGCTGCTCGGCGGTGCGGGCATGGAGAGCTACCGATGCCGCACCGAGTCCCTCGGCGATGCAGCCGGCGTCGAGGAAGGTGAGGTGTTCGGCGTCGGTGCCGAGCCGGAACTTGACCGTGATCGGCACCTCGCCGGCGGCATCGACCGCAGCGCCGACGATGGCGGCGAACAGGCGGGGCTTGAGCGGGATCGCCGCCCCGCCTCCCTTCCGGGTCACCTTCGGCATCGGACAGCCGAAGTTGAGGTCGATGTGGTCGACCCGGTCCTCGCCGACGAGCATCCGCACCGCCCGGCCGAGGCTCTCGGGTTCGGTGCCGTAGAGCTGGATGCTGCGGGGCGACTCGTCGGGGGCGAAGTGGCTGAGCCGGCTGGTCTTGAGATGTCCGTCGACTAGGCCCCTGGCGGTGATCATCTCGCTCACGTAGAGCCCGGCGCCGTGCTCCCGGCAGAGGGTGCGGAACGGGGCGTTGGTGACGCCGGCCATCGGCGCCAGCACGACCGGCGGCCAGACCTCGATCGGGCCGATGCGGGGTACGGCGAACTCACCCGGAGCGGCGGGCGCCACATCGAGGTTGACGGCAGTACGCAGACCCATGTCCCAAGGCTAGGCGTGGGACCTAGCGGGCGAGTCGGAGGCCCTGGTGGCAGGTTGTGCTGTCGGGGGTCGTGGCCGACCGGGCGGCCGGGCGGTAGCGGTGGCAGTAGCTGTCGTGGCACAGGAACGAGCCGCCCTTGACCACCCGGTCCGTGCCGAACGGCGGCCCGGTGGGGTCGACCAGAGGCCGATCGGCTGGGTGCGCCGTGGCGAACCAGTCGGCGCACCACTCCCAGGCGTTGCCGGAACAGTTGTAGAGGCCGAACCCGTTGGGGGCGAAGGCGTCGACCCGGCAGGTGCCGGCCCAACCGTCCTCGGCGGTGTCTTCGCTCGGGAACGTGCCCGTCCAGATGTTGCAGCGGTGCTCGCCACCGGGCATGAGGTCATCGCCCCAGGGGAGACGGGCCTGGTCGAGACCGCCCCGGGCCGCGTACTCCCACTCGGCCTCGGTGGGCAGGCGGGCACCCGCCCATGCGGCGAACGCGGTGGCGTCGAACCACGAGACGTGGACGACGGGGTGGTCCGCCCGCCCGGCGAGGTCGCTGTGCGGGCCCTCGGGGTGCCTCCAGTCGGCGCCATGAACCTGGCGCCACCACTCGGCGCCGACGACGCCCCGGGTGGCGGGGAAGTCGTCGGGAAGGTGGCCGGCGAACACGAACGACCAGCCCTGCTCCTGTATCCCTTCGGCAGTGGTTACGTGCCCGGTGGCTTCGACGAAGGCGGCAAACTCGGCAGTCGTGACCGTCGTGGCCGAGATGGCGAAGGGCGAGAGCTCGACCTCGCGTACGGGTCCTTCGCCGTCGCCCGGGTAGCGGGCCGGGTCGTCGGTGCCCATGCGGAAGCGTCCGCCCGGCAGGTCGACCATCCGGGCCAGCGGATCGGCACCCATCACAGGTCCGCCGTGAACTCCCGGATCGCCGCCGCACACCCGGCGGCGGCCTTCACGTGGACCATGTGCCCCTGATCCGGGACGACCACGGTCGCCCTCACGTCGAGGTCTCGTTCGAAAAGGCCGGCCGATGCGGCAAAGCGCCGGTCGCGTTCGCCCAGCAGCACCAGTACCGGGCAGGTGATTTCGGTGAGGTGGTCGATCACGTACGAGTCGACGTGGAGAGAGATCTCCTCGACCCCGGGCGGCAGGTCCATCTTCGCTGCGGCGGCCTTCACCGATGTATTCCACTCCTCGCGTGCCTCGGCCTTGCGGAAGCCGGGGCCGGTGGCGAGAAGCACGAGGGCTGACACGTCGTCGGGATGGTCGAGTGTGTGGGCCAGCGACAGGTAGCCGCCGAGGCTGTGCCCGACCAGCACGGCCGGTCGACCGGCCTCGTCGAGGACGGCGGCCAGGTCACCCAGGGCGTGCTCCCGGCTGTATCTGCCGGGCGGCGGGGCGTCGCTCTCGCCGTGGCCACGCAGGTCCCAGGTGGTGACGGCATGGTCTGCGGCTAGGTCGTCGGCCAGCGTCGACCAGACCGATCGCTCGTTGGCCCAACCGGTCGTGCATACGAGGCGCGTTGCGCGGTCCCCGGTACTCGGGCCCCGGTGCTCGACTGCGATCTCGACGCCGTCGGCGCTGGTTGTCATCGCAGCGGCCGGAAGAACTCGCGGATGTCGGCCAGCAGCACCTCGGGCTGCTCGAGGGCGGCGAAGTGGCCGCCGACCTCATGGTCGGCCCAGAAGGTGAGGTTGAACTGCGGTTCGATCCAACGCCGGCGGGCGCCCATGAGTTCCTTCGGGAACACCGACACGCCGAGCGGCACCTCGCCGGTGTCGCCGAACGAGCCCATGCCGGCCTTCGAGGTCTCGTAGTACATCCGCGTCGACGAGTTGATGGTGCGGGTGAACCAGTAGACGCTCACGTTGGTCAGCAGCCGGTCGCGCGACACGGCGGTGAGCGGGTCGCCGTCGTGGTCGGTCCAGCCGTGGAACTTCTCGCCGATCCACGAGAGCAGCCCGGCAGGCGAGTCGTTGAGGCCGGTGCCGAGGGTCTGGGGCCGGGTCTCCTGGATGCGGAAGTAGCCGTTGTCCTCGGCGAGGTACCAGTTGAGACGGTCCATGACCTGCTGCTCGAGGGGCGTGATGTCTGCGAAGTCGTCGTCGTTGCCTGCAGGACCGGCAGCCATCATGTTGACGTGGCAGCCGACCACGTGGTCGGGGTCGACCTGGGCCATGTGGCGGGAGATCATCGAGCCCCAGTCGCCGCCCTGCACGCCGTAGCGGTCGTAGCCGAGGCGGGCTGCCAGTTCGACGAAGGCCACGGCGGTGCGGCCGACACCCCAGCCGCTCTCGGTCGTCGGCCCTGACCAGCCGTAGCCGGGCAGCGACGGCACGATCACATGGAAGGCGTCGGCGGGGTCGCCACCGTGGGCGGTCGGATCGGTGAGCGGGCCTATGAGGTCCAGGAACTCGACGACCGAGCCGGGCCAGCCGTGGCTGAGCAGCAGCGGCAGTGCGCCGTCGTGGGGCGAGCGCTGGTGGATGGCGTGGATGTTCTGCCCTTCGACCTCTGTGGTGAGATGGTCGAGGGCGTTGAGCTCGGCCTCGGCGGCCCGCCAGTCGTAGCCGTCGGCCCAGTGGGCGGCCAGGTCCTGCAGCCAGGCCAGGTCGCAGCCGTAGTCCCAGCCGCTGCCGGGGATCTGGTCGGGCCAGCGGGTGGTGGCCAGGCGGCGGCGCAGGTCGGCGATGTCGTCGTCGGGGACGGCGATCGTGAACGGTCGGATTTCGTCTGACATGGGGGTGTCCTCCTGCACTGCTGCCCGACGGTACCCGTCGGCGGGGCATCTCCCGGAGCCGGGAACTACGGTCGCTCCATGGAACTCGATGGTGCACGCGTGTTGGTGACGGGCGGTTCGCGGGGGATCGGGGCGTGTCTGGCCAGGGCCTATGCGGCTGCGGGAGCACAGGTGGTGGTGGTCGCCCGGTCGGGCGACGACCTGCGGGCGGTGGCCGCAGAGGTCGGCGGCGTGGCCCACGTGGCCGACCTGGCCGACGCAGAGGTGGTCGACGGGCTGATCGCCGCCATCGAGGAGGCCCACGGCCCGGTCGACGTGCTGGTGAGCAACGCCGGCATCGAGACCGTCGACCCGGTCGCCACCGTCGCCCCGGACCAGGTGCGGACTGCGACGCGGGTGAATCTGGAGGCGCCGATGGTGCTGACCCGGCGGGTGCTCCCCGGGATGCTCGGGCGCAACCGTGGGGCGCTGGTCTTCACGTCCTCGCTGGCCGGGACAGCCGGCTTCCCGGGCATGGGTCCCTACTGCGCCACCAAGGCCGGCCTAAACAACTTCGCCTCGACGCTACGCATCGAGCTCAAGGGCACACCGATCCGCACGACCCTCGTGGCGCCGGGCCCGGTCGACACCCGCATGTGGGACGCCGTCGAGGCGGCGTCGCCCAGCGTCCAGCGAACCAGTACGCGGTTCAAGCGGCTGCTGCTCATCCCCAAGATCAGCCCGGAGCGGCTTGCTGGCCGTGTGGTCGCTGCGACCGCTGCCGGCAGGCGGCACGTCCGCCATCCCCGGCGCCTGACCCTCAACTTCTGGCTGGGCGAGGCTCCCCGGCGGATCACCGAGCTGGCGCTGGCCGGGGTCCGGATCGACCCCCTCGACCGCCTGGACTGAACCCCGGGCGAAGCCCGAGCTAGGCGTGCTCGGCGAGCTCGCGGAGGCGGCCGAGCACCTGCGCCGGATCGCCACCGATCGGCGAGACGTTGAGCGACGTGACACCGGCGGCCCTGTAGGCGGCCAGGCGGTCGACGATGTAGGCCTCATCGCCGCACAGCGTCGTGTTCTCGATGAGCTCGGCGGGCAGCAGGCCGGCGGCCTCTTCCTTGCGGCCGTCGAGGTAGGCGTCCTGCACGGCGAGGGCCTCGTCGGCGAAGCCGTAGTCGCGGCAGACGTCGTTGTAGAAGTTCTTGCCGCGCGCCCCCATGCCGCCGATGTACAGAGCAGCCATGGGACGGGCGTAGTCGCGGAACTGTGCGGCATCGTCGCCGATCGCCACGATGCCGCCGGCCACGATGTCGAGGTCGCCCAGGTCGGGATCGCGTCGTGCAAGACCCGCAGCCACGGGGTCGCCCCAGACCCGGTCCATGCGCTCCGGGTAGACGAGGAACGGCAGCCAGCCGTTGGTGGTGGCTGCGGTCTCCTCGACGCTGTTCGCCCCCAGCGCAGCGATGTAGATCGGGATGTCGGGCCGCACCAGGTGGTTGATGATCTTGAGCGGCTTGCCGAGTCCGGTGCCCCGGTCTGCCGGGAGCGGCAACGTGAACACCCGACCCTCGTGTTCGAGCTTCTCGCGCCGCCAGGCCATCCGGCAGATCGAGATGATCTCCCTCATACGGGTCAGGGGCAGCGAGTAGGGGACACCGTGGAACCCCTCGATCACCTGCGGACCGGAGGCCCCCAGGCCGAGCGAGAAGCGACCCTCCGAGAGGGCGTCGAGGCCGGCGGCTGTCTGGGCGATACAGGCCGGGGTGCGGCTGTACGTGTTGAGGATGCCGCTGGCCAGCCCGACCGTCGTGGTGGCCGAGGCCAGGTAGCCCAGCAGGCTTACGCCGTCGAAGCCGTAGGCCTCCGGGATCCAGATGCAGTCGACGCCGGCCGCCTCGAGTTCGCGTGCCTGGGAGGCGGCGGTGCGGGGGTCGGTGGCGTAGTTGAGGGATGTGGTGATGCGCATGGGGGCATCCTTCCACCCGACGGCGGCGACCTCTCAGTCGGCGGGCCAGCGCATGATGACAACCGTTGCGGCCACGGCGAGCAGGGCCGCACCGGCGGTCATGGACAGGGAGTAGCCGTTGGCGAAGGCGCCCCGGGCCGTGGCGGCGATGTGCCCACCGACGCCGGCCGGGGCCCGCTGTGCCACGACGAGCGCCGCTCCGACCGAGTCCCTGGCGATGTCGGCCATCTCGGCCGGTGCCTGGTCGAGGGCGTCGCCCAGCCCCCGCCGGTAGCCGGCGGAAAGCAGGCTGCCCAGGAGGGCGATCCCGACGGCGGCGCCGACCTCGCGGGTGGTGTCGTTGACGGCCGATGCCACACCGGCCTTGTCGAGGGGCAGGGAGCCGACGATCGCCGCCGTCGAGGTCGGGAAGCCGAGTGCCATGCCGGACGAGACCAGCAGCACGCCGAGGATCACGTGCCCGTACCCGGAGTCGCCGGTGAGCAGCGCCATCACGACGCAGCCAAGCGCCGTTACGAGCATGCCGCCGCCGATGACCCGGCCGCTGCCGAACCGTGCGGCCAGGGCCGGCCCACGGGGAGCGATGGCGATCATCGCGAAGGCGAACGGCATGATCCGCACGGCGGCACCCAGCGGCGAGTAGCCGAGCACGAACTGCAGGTACTGGGCGAGGCCGAAGAACATGCCGAACATGACGGCGAAGGCGGTGCCGAGCGCCAGCGTGGCAAGTGCGAAGCGGGGGATACGGAACAGGGCCGGGTCGAGCATCGGATGCTCCTGCCGGCGCTCGACCGCCACCCAGGAGGTGAGCAGCATGATGGAGGCAGCGAAGGCACCGAGGACGACCGGGTCGGTCCATCCGTACTCGGGTCCCTGGATCAGGCCGAATACCAGCGCCGCCAGCCCCACGGCCGACAACAGGCTGCCGACCGGATCGAGGTTGTGGCCCTGCGTGTCGCGTGATGTGGGGACGAAGGCAACCACGAGCACCAGGGCCGTGATGGCGATCGGGACGTTGACGAAGAACACGGATCCCCACCAGAAGTACTCGAGGAGCACGCCGGCCGCAAGGATGCCGATGGCACCGCCGGCCCCGGCGAAGCCCGCCCAGACGGCGATCGCCCTGTCCCGCTCATCGGGTGGAAAGACCGCAGTGAGGATCGACAGCGTGGCGGGCATGGCTAGGGCGGCGCCGGTGCCCATGAGCGCCCGGAAGGCGATCACCTGTACGGCGGTGTCGGCGGTTGTGGCTAGCAGGGAACCGCAGACGAAGACGACCAGCCCGGTCAGCAGGGCACCCTTGCGCCCGAAGCGGTCGCCCAACGCACCGGCGGGCAGCAGGAAGGCGGCGAACACGAGGGCATAGGCGGCGTTGATCCAGATGAGGTCGGCGGCCGAGGCGTCGAGGGCCTGCTGTATCGAGGGGAGTGACAGGTTCAGCGAACTGACGCTGGCGACTACGAGGATCAACGAGAGGTTGAGGATGCCGAGGATGAACCAGCGGCGGGGATGTCCGACCTCGGTCACGGGGCGATCCTCGCAGCAGCAGTACCGCTGGTTGCTGCCGCCCGGCCGGTCATGGGTCACAGGGCTTCCCGGTCGGAGCGGGCACTCACCTACCATCAACGGGTGCCCACGCCCGCCGAGCCGATGCGTCTGGCGGCCGGGTTCGAGCCCGCCACCCGTGACGACTGGGCCGACCTGGCCGGATCTTCCCTGCGTGGCCGCACCCTGGAGTCGCTCACGACGGTCACCGACGACGGCATCCGCATCGAACCGCTCTACGGAAACGACGGCCGCACCGACCGGGCCGGCCTACCGGGGGCGAGCCCCCACACCCGGGGATCAACCGATGCCGGCAGATCGGCGTCCGGCTGGGATGTCCGGGCGCTGGTGCTCGACGAGGGCACGGCAGCCGCCAACGCCACGGTGCTCGACGAGTTGGAGCGGGGTTCGACCTCGGTGCTGCTCGACCGGGCGGCCATCGGCGTCGAGTCGGCCGACGACCTGGCGGCGGTGCTCGATGGCGTCTTCCTCGAGATGGCACCGGTGGCTCTGCTGCCGGGCCCCGGTACGGCGAACGCCGCCGGCTGGCTGGTCGACCTCTGGGACCGGCGGGGGACTCCCGCCGCCGACCGCTCCGGCGCCCTCGGCCTCGACCCGATCGGCGTGGCCGCCCGTCACGGAGGCGAATCCGACCTCTCGGCGCTGGCACCGGCCGTGGCCTCGGTGGCCGACGCCCCCGGCGTCCACGCCATCACCGTCGATGCCACCGTCTGGGCCGATGCCGGCGCCAGCGAGGCCTGGGAGTTGGCGTGCTCGCTCGCCACGGGCGTCGCCTACCTGCGGGCGCTCGAGGCCGACAGCGTGTCGATCGACGACGCCCTCGGTGCGCTGACCTTCACCTACTCGGCCGACGCCGACCAGTTCCTCACCATCGCGAAGTTCCGGGCGGCCCGCCGACTCTGGGACAGCGTGGCCGGTGCGTGCGGCTCCGCCGTCCGGGCCCAGCACCAGACGGCGGTCACCTCGGCCGCCATGCTCGCCCGCTTCGACCCGTGGGTGAACCTGCTGCGGGGCGCCGTAGCCGCCTTCTCGGCCGGCATCGCGGGCGCCTCGGCGGTCACCGTGCGCCCCTTCGACAGCGTCATCGGGCGAACCGACGAGTTCGGCCGCCGCACCGCCCGCAACACCCAGCTCCTGCTGACCGAGGAGAGCGGCCTGGCCCGGGTGATCGACCCGGCCGGCGGCTCGTGGTTCGTCGAGGACCACACCGAGCAACTCGCCGAGGCGGCCTGGGAGCGGTTCCGCTCGATCGAGGCCGACGGTGGCATGGTCGCCGCTCTGGCCTCCGGGCGCATCGCCGCCGAGGTCGGGGCCACGCGCACGGCCCGTGCCGCCCGTGCCGCCACCCGTATCGATGCAATCACCGGTGTGACCGAGTTCCCCGACGTCGACGAGGTCCCACTCGTTCGTGCCGACGGGCCCGCACCAGCGGAGGGGCCCCTGCGCCTGCACCGCCTGGCCGAGCCGTTCGAGGCACTGCGCGACGCCGGCGGGACGGCGGCACCCGTCGTGCGCCTGGTTTCGCTCGGCCCGCTGGCGGAGCATTCGGCCCGCAGTTCGTTCGCCGCCAACCTGATCGCCGTCGCCGGCATCCGCACCACCGACGAGCCGGGCAGCCCGGTCGCCGTGCTGTGCGGCTCGGACGAGCGCTACGCCGCCGAGGCCGCCGACACCGCACGGGCGCTCAAGGCCGAGGGCGTTGCACACGTGGTCCTGGCCGGACGTCCCGGTGACCACGAGGCCGAATGGCGGGAGGCCGGCGTCGACGGGTTCGCCCATGCCCACTCCGACATCCTCGACGCCCTGGGCCGCATCCTCGACGCCCTGGGGGTGGACCGGTGAGCGCCGTCCCCGACTTCACGCGCGTTGACCTCAGCGAGGGGCCACCGGCGGCCCACGGTGCCTCCGCCCCCGACCTCGGCACCTTCACCACGCCCGAGGGCATCGACGTGGCCGCACTCGCCACCTCGGCGGACCTCGACGGCCTCGACTTCCTCGACACCTGGCCCGGGATCGCCCCCTACCTGCGGGGTCCGTACCCGACCATGTACGCCGCCCGACCCTGGACCATCCGCCAGTACGCCGGCTATTCGACCGCCGAGGAGTCCAACGCCTTCTACCGCCGCAACCTGGCGGCCGGCCAGAAGGGCCTGTCGGTGGCGTTCGACCTCGCCACCCACCGGGGCTACGACTCCGACCACCCGCGGGTGTCGGGCGACGTCGGCATGGCCGGTGTGGCGATCGACTCGATCCTGGACATGCGCACCCTGTTCGACGGCATCCCGCTCGAGGAAATGACGGTCTCGATGACCATGAACGGCGCCGTGCTGCCGATCCTGGCCCTGTTCGTGGTGGCCGGCGAGGAACAGGGCGTGGAGCCCCAGCGCCTGGCCGGAACCATCCAGAACGACATCCTCAAGGAGTTCATGGTCCGCAACACCTACATCTACCCGCCGGCCCCCTCGATGCGGATCGTGGCCGACATCTTCGCCTGGACCAGCGAGCGGATGCCGAAGTTCAACAGCATCTCGATCTCCGGCTACCACATGCAGGAGGCGGGGGCGACCGCCGACCTCGAGTTGGCGTACACGCTGGCCGACGGGGTCGAGTACGTGCGTGCCGGCATCGGAGCCGGGCTCGACGTCGACGCCTTCGCACCGCGGCTGAGCTTCTTCTGGGCGATCGGCATGGACTTCTTCATGGAGGTCGCCAAGTTGCGGGCCGCCCGGCTGCTGTGGGCGAGGCTCATGGCGCAGTTCGACCCGCACGACCCCCGGTCGTCGTCGCTGCGCACCCACAGCCAGACGTCGGGCTGGAGCCTCACCGCCCTGGACGTCTACAACAACGTGGTCCGCACCTGCGTAGAGGCCATGGCGGCCACGCAGGGCCACACCCAGTCGCTGCACACCAACGGCTTCGACGAGGCGCTGGCGCTGCCCACCGACTTCTCGGCCCGCATCGCCCGCAACACGCAGCTGTTCCTGCAGCAGGAGACCGGAACCTGCCGGGTGGCCGACCCGTGGGGCGGCAGCTACCACGTCGAGCGGCTCACCCACGACCTGGCAGCCAGGGCATGGGAGCACCTCACCGAGATCGAGGAGAGCGGCGGCATGGCTTCGGCCATCGAGGCCGGCATCCCGAAGTTGCGCATCGAAGAAGCTGCAGCCCGCACCCAGGCCCGCATCGACTCGGGCCGGCAGTCGGTGATCGGCGTGAACCGCTATCGCCTCGACGAGGCCGAGGACATCGACATCCGGCGCATCGACAACGCCCAGGTCCGGTCCGACCAGATTGCCCGGCTCGAACGCCTCCGGTCCGAACGCGACCCCGCGGCCTGCGAGGCCTCTCTGGCTGCCCTCACCCGTTGCGCCGACACCGGCGACGGCAACCTCCTGGGCCTGGCCGTCGACGCCGCCCGGGCACGGGCTACCGTCGGCGAAATCAGCGACGCCCTCGAACAGGTGTGGGGGCGCCATGTCGCGGAGGTGCGCACCATTTCCGGCGTGTTCAACAGCGAGGTAGGCGACGACGGACAGGTGGCCGACACCCGCGCCCGCGTGGCTGCATTCGGGGCCGCCAACGGTCGCCGGCCCCGGATCCTCGTCGCCAAGGTGGGCCAGGACGGCCACGACCGGGGCCAGAAGGTCATCGCCACGGCGTTCGCCGACCTGGGCTTCGACGTCGACATCGGCCCGCTGTTCTCGACCCCGGGCGAGGTGGCACGACAGGCCGTCGAGAACGACGTGCACGTGGTGGGCGTGAGCTCTCTGGCGGCAGGTCATCTGACGCTGGTGCCCGAACTGCGCGACGAGCTGGCCGCCCTCGGCCGGCCCGACATCGCCATCGCCGTGGGCGGCGTCATCCCGTCCCAGGACCACGAGGCGCTGCGTGCAGCGGGCGCTGCCGCGATCTTCCCGCCGGGCACCGTCATCGCAGCCGCCGCCACCGAGCTGCTCGTGAAGCTGACATGAGCCCCACCGTCGACGAGCTGGTCGACGGGGTCCTCGCCCGTGACCGGGCGACCCTGGGCCGGGCTCTCACCCTGGTCGAGAGCAACCACCCCGACCACCGGGGTAGCTCTGCTGACCTGCTGGCGGGGCTGCTGCCCCACGCAGGGGGGGCGCACCGGGTCGGGATCACCGGCGTTCCCGGTGTCGGCAAGTCGACGTTCATCGAGGCCCTCGGCAGCCAGCTCACCGACTCGGGCCGGCGGGTCGCCGTGCAGGCCGTCGACCCGACGAGCACGATCACGGGCGGTTCGATCCTCGGCGACAAGACCCGCATGCAGCGCCTCGCCAACGATCCCGACGCCTTCGTGCGGCCCTCGCCGTCGGCCGGCACGCTCGGCGGCGTCACCCGCACCACCCGCGAGACCCTGCTGGTGCTCGAGGCGGCCGGCTTCGACGTGGTGCTGGTCGAGACCGTCGGCGTGGGCCAGTCCGAGACCCTTGTGGCCCGCATGGTCGACTTCTTCCTGGCGCTGATGCTGCCCGGCGCCGGCGACGAGTTGCAGGGCATCAAGAAGGGCCTCCTCGAGTTGGCCGACATGATCGCCGTCAACAAGGCCGACGGCGACAACGCCAAGGCGGCCCGTACCGCCGCCCGCGACTATTCGGCGGCTCTGCGGCTCACCCATCCGGCCAGCCCCTCGTGGACGCCGCCGGTGGTCACCTGCAGCGGCCTCACCGGCGAGGGCCTGACCGAACTGTGGGCGCACATCGAGGCACACCGGGCGGCGCTGACCGCCTCGGACGAATGGGACGAGCGGCGCCGGGGTCAGCAGCTGGCCTGGATGTGGGCGCTGGTCGAGGACCGCCTGCTGGCCTCCCTCCACGACGATCCGGCCGTGGTGGAGGTGCTGGCTGACGCGGAACGTCGGGTGCTCGACGGCGCCGAGGCCCCCGCCGCAGCCGCCGACCGGATCCTCGATGCCTTCGGCGGCGCGTAGCCCGCCTATGTCCCGGGCCGGTCGACGCGTCTAGCCTTGCCGGGCAGTGCGGTCGGGGGACCGCAGGCCTACAACAAGGGGGACCACAATGGACCGAAGGACGTTCCTGCGTCGCAGCATGGCCGCAACGGTGGGAGCCGGCACGCTCACCACTGTCCGGATGGCCTCGGCCAAGGTTGTCGATGGTGCCGAACCGGGTGAAGGCCCATACGGCTCGCTCGAGGGCATCGAGCCCGACGAGAACGGGCTGGTACTGCCCGAGGGCTTCACCTCCAGGATCATCGCGATCAGCGGCGACCCGGTCGGCGACACCGACCACGAGTGGCACCTGTTCCCCGACGGGTCCGCCACCTTCGACGACGGTGAGGGCGGCTGGTACTACGCCTGCAACTCGGAGGTCTTCAACTTCATGACGCCGGGCGAACAGCGGGGCGGTGTGTCGGCTATCCACTTCGACGCCGACGGTGGGATCCTCGATGCCTACAGCATCCTCGAGGGCAGCCACTCGAACTGCGCCGGCGGTGCCACACCATGGGGCACCTGGCTGTCGTGCGAGGAGGCCTACATCGGGGCGGGGCTGGTATGGGAATGCGACCCGACCGGTGTGAACGAGGCGGTGGCCCACCCGGCCATGGGCAACTGGGCCCACGAGGCGGCAGCCATCGACCCCGTCGACGAGATGGTGTACCTCACCGAGGACAACCCCGAGGGCCTGCTCTACCGCTACACACCTGACGCCTACCCCGACCTGTCGGCGGGCACGCTCGAGGCGATGCTCGTGGCCGAGGACGGCTCGGTCACCTGGGCGGCCGTGCCCGACCCTTCGGCCGCCGAGACGCCAACCCGCGAGCAGGTGCCGGGCGCCTTCCTCACCCCCGGTGGTGAGGGCATCTGGTATCACGACGGCTCGGTCTGGTTCACCACCAAGGTCGACAACCGGGTCCACGCCGTCGACCTGCGCGAGCAGCAGTACACGCTGATCTGGGATGGCACCGGCGATCGGCAGCCGCTCACGGGCGTCGACAACATCACCGTCGATGAGGGCTCGGGTGACCTGTTCGTGGCCGAGGACGGCGGCAACATGGAGATCGTCGTCATCTCGCCCGAGGGCGAGGTTGCGCCGTTCTGCCGGATCACCGGTGCCGGCCAGGATGCCTCAGAGGTCACAGGGCCCTCCTTCAACCCGGACCGGAACCGTCTCTACTTCAGCTCCCAGCGGGGGTTGGGCAACAAGTTGACCCGTGACGTGATCGAGGCCATCGACTGGGGCGAAGCCCCGGACGGCTTGGCCGTGGGCGTCACCTACGAGGTCTCCGGCCCGTTTCGCGGCGAGTATGTGCCGCCCCCGACCACGACCACCACAACGGCTGCGCCGACCACAACGGCTGCGCCGACCACAACGGCTGCGCCGACCACGACCCAGGCGCCCGTGACGACGCTGGCCAAGGTCGCCGACACGGCCGCCGCAGCCACGGAAGAAGGTGGAGGTTCGGGCCTAGTCATCGGAATCGGCGCCGCAGCGGTGGTGGCCGCCGGCGCCGCCGCCCTCGCCCTGCGCAACCGCGGCGGAGGCTCCGAGGAGTCCGGCGAGCCCGAAGAACAGGAGTAGCCGATGGTCCTTCTGGCCCACCTGATCCTGATCGGAGCGTTCGTGGATGCCTTGCGGCGGTACCGGAAGGTACGGACCTCGAACAGTTCGACCTGGACGTGGATCGGTGTGTTCGTCGCCGCTGCGGTCATCAACCCCTGACGATCATCGGCCCGCTGATCTCGCTGGTGGTCGTCGCGGCCTACCTGTCGATACGACGGCGCCCAGTCTAGTTAGCCACCTCTCGTACCGCGAACTCTGCGGTCACCCGTCCACGACCTCAAGAAACAATGTGGTGGGCGAGACCGCCTGGTGACCGAAATGCAGTCGCGGAGCGTGCCCTTGTCAGAAGTGCGTTATAGGCAAGCGTCAGTCAAGTCGTCATCTGACAAGACGAGATTGATAGATGGTACGGATATGCGACAGATGACTGGGTTCGCGGTTGTTCTGTCCATTGCGGGCGTTGCACTGCTTTCAGGTCCGGCAGGAGCAGAAGCAATTGAGGGAGCGAGAAACCAGGAATCGCTGAAACGGGCCACCGAGACAATTCAGCCTGAACTTCTGCCTGACGGCAGTCGAGTCTGGCCTGATGGCACTGTGGTGGGGTCGGATGGGACGATTTATTTCTCGGTCAAGGGAGAAGCGGCCCTTCGTGACTCTCACGTGGGTTCGCTCGCAGGGAGAAGAGACGGGGAAACTTGCGTCTTCGAGTTGCCTGAGTTGAGACTCGAAGCCGATCAGTCGTCGATACTCTGGCGTGAACTGATGCGGGACAGCGGCAACTGCGTCGTCAAGTACGAGGTCGGAGTGCCAGAAGATGGAGGGAAAGCCGATGGGTTGTCGAGGGATGCCCTCGATCGGCCCCATGCACGCAGCGCGTCCTCGGCCGGAGCACGGATGAGGATCTGGTGGGAAGACATCGTCAATAACTCGGTGTCCGAAGTGACCGCTCATGTCCAGACGACCGTCAACTGGGGGAGCTGCGTCTATTCGGGGAGCGGATGGGAGACACACGACTGGGCGGAAACCGGCTGGAGCATGGTCTCGAACAGCCATTGGAATGGTCCCCGCATCGGCTGGTGCACCGACTGGGCATCGAACAACTCCCAGGAGCACCACAATCACACGTTCTGTTGGCCAAAGAACGTCCACACTCATTTCCCGGACACGTTCGTGGGGATCCATGTGAACGGCTATGCGTATGGCGGCAATCAGTACGCTTCCTACATCTCGCACCACGGTTGGACCTGGGTGCCCTGTTTTCCCCTGCAGCGCAACGCACAGTTGAGTTGGGGTTCTTGAGTACATGAACTCCAGAATCTGCCTGGAAGGGTTGCAATGCTCGTAGCCGTCGAATTGTTCGTGCTCGGGATGGTCCTTGATGTGGTCCGGCGCTATCGAAAGAGCAAGGTGTCGAGATCTGCCCTTATCGTTTGGTGTTCGCTCTCAATCGTTGCAATCGTCGCAAGTTACATCGCGTGGGTGGGCTTCATCGTGGCCATCGTCATCGTGACCGCCTACTTCGCACGGCGCTGGTAGCGAGATCGGGCTCACGAAGTCGAAGAACCTGACGCACAGAAAGTGCGGTTGTGGGGCGCCCACACGCGACGAAGCCCCCTTGCGGGGGCCTCGTCTGGGAACCCGGTCCGGGGTGTGACCGGGAAGGGAACTCGGTTGTGGTGCCTGCCTAGAAGTCCTCGTCGAAGGCCACGTCGCCTTCGACGCCGACCTGGTAGGCGACGACGGTGCGCTCGAAGAAGTTGGTGAGCTCCTGGACGTCCTGGAGCTCCATGAACCCGAACGGGTTCTTGGAGCCGTACCTGGGGCGCAGGCCCAACTGGGCGAGGCGCTGGTCGGCGACGAACTGGAGGTACTCGCGGGTGTCGGCGGTGGACATGCCCGACACGCCCTGGCTGAGCAGGTCCTCGGCGAACTGCAGTTCGCACTCGACGGCTTCGCTGACCATCTCGGTGATCTGCTCGGCCAGGCGGTCATCGAACAGCTCGGGCTGTTCGGCCCGCACCGTGTTGATGACCTCGAAGGCGAAGTTCATGTGGCACGACTCGTCGCGGAACACCCAGTTGGTGCCTGCAGCCAGGCCGTTGAGCAGGCCCTTCGAGCGCAGGAAGTAGACGTAGGCGAACGCACCGAAGAAGAACAGCCCCTCGATACAGGCGGCGAAGCAGATCAGGTTCAGCAGGAACGCCCGGCGCTTGTCGTCGGAGTCGAGCTCGCCGAGGTCGTCGACTGAGCCCATCCACTTGAAGCAGAAGTCGCCCTTCTTGCGGATCGACTCGATGTTGTGGATTGCAGCGAAGGCGGCCTCGCGTTCGGCCATGTCGGGGATGTAGTTGTCGAGCAGCGTCAGGTAGAACTGGACGTGCAGCGCCTCTTCGTAGAGTTGGCGAGACAGGTACATCCTGGCCTCGGGGGCGTTGATGTGCTGGTAGAGGTTGAGCACCAGGTTGTTGGCGACGATCGAGTCGCCCGTGGCGAAGAACGCCACCAGCCGGTTCACGAGGTGCTTCTCGGCCGGGCTCAGCTTGCGGTCGAGGTCGGGGAGGTCGTCGGAGAAGTCGATCTCGTCGACGGTCCAGGTGTTCTTGATGGCGTCCCGGTACATCTCGTAGAACACCGGGTAGCGCATGGGGCGCAACGTCAGGTCGAAGCCCGGGTCGAGGATGTTGCCCCGATGGGCGGTGGGGGAGGTGGCGGGTGCTGCCGCCGGCTCGTGCGGTGCGAGGAAGCTGGCGTCGGCGAGGGCCATCAGTCGCACGCCTCGCACGACTCGGGGTTCTCCAACGAACAGGCCACGGCCTCGGCGTCGGTGAACGCCCTGGCCTCGTCGGGCTCCTGCTCGGGCGGCGGCGCCGACTCGTGGCTGTTGCCGTTGGAGGTGGTCTTGTTGATGCGGGTGGCAGGGCGGGACCGCAGGTAGTAGGTGGTCTTGAGGCCCGACTTCCATGCGTGGAGGTACATCGACGAGAGCTTGCCGATGGTTGGCGACTCCATGAACAGGTTCAGGGACTGGCTCTGGTCGATGAACGCCCCGCGCTCGGCACCCATGTCGATGAGCGATCGCATCGGGACCTCCCAGGCGGTGCGGTACACGGCCTGCAGGTCTTCGGGGATTTCGTCGATGCCCTGGACGGAGCCCTCGGCGGACTTGATCCTGTTGGCCATCGCCTCGTCCCACATGCCTCGACCCTGAAGCTCGCGGACCAGGTAGCGGTTGATCTGGAGAAACTCGCCCGACAGGGTCTCGCGTTTGAAGATGTTGGAGACCTGGGGCTCGATGCACTCGTAGCAGCCGACGATCGAGGCGATCGTGGCCGTGGGGGCGATGGCGATGAGCAGCGAGTTGCGCAGGCCGTGCTCGGCGATGCGGTCGCGCAGCCCCTGCCAGCGCTCGACGTCGGTGGGCTCGATGCCCCAGAGGTCGAACTGCAGGTCGCCCTGCGCCGCCCGGGTGATCGAGTAGTTGTCGTGCGGACCCGACACCTCGGCCAGTTCGGTCGAGGCCCACAGGGCGTTGAAGTAGATCTCCTCGGAGATGCGGGCCGACAGGGAGCGGGCCTCGGGGGAGTCGAACGGCAGCCCCAACTTGAAGAACACGTCCTGGAGTCCCATGAGGCCCATGCCCACCGGGCGCCACAGCGAGTTGGAGTGCTCTGCCTCGGGGGTCGGGTAGTAGTTGATGTCGATGACCCGGTCGAGGTACGGCACGGCGATGCGGACAACCTCGCCGAGGTGGTCGAAGTCGAAGGCACCGTCGACGACCAGCGACCCGAGGTTGACCGAACCCAGGTTGCAGACGGCGGTCTCGTCCTGGTCGGTGACCTCGATGATCTCGGTGCACAGGTTCGACAGGTGCACGACCCGGCCGGGCTCGCCGGTCTGGTTGCACTTGGTGTTGGATGCGTCCTTGAAGGTCATCCAGCCGTTGCCGGTCTGGGCGAGGGAGCGCATCATGCGGCTGTAGAGGTCGCGGGCCGGGATCTGGCGCTCGTAGAGGCCTTCCTCCTCGGCCCTGACGTAGGCGGACTGGAACTCGTCGCCGAACAGGTCGGTGAGGTGCGGCACCTTCTTGGGATCGAACAGCGACCAGACCCAGTCCTTTTCGACCCGCTCCATGAACAGGTCGGGGATCCAGTTGGCGAGGTTGAGGTTGTGGGTGCGGCGCTGGTGGTCGCCGGTGTTCTCGCGCAGGTCGAGGAAGTCCTCGATGTCGGCGTGCCACGTCTCGAGGTAGATGCAGGCGGCGCCCTTGCGGCGGCCGCCCTGGTTGACGGCGGCGACCGAGCTGTCGAGGGTCTTGAGCCACGGCACGATGCCGTTGGACAGGCCGTTGGTGCCCTTGATGAGCGAGCCCTTGGCCCGGATGCGGTGCCACGCAACGCCGATCCCGCCGGCGAACTTAGAGAGGCGGGCGATGTCGGTGTAGCGCTTGTAGATGCCCTCGAGGCTGTCCTCGGGCGAGTCGAGCAGGTAGCACGACGACATCTGCGAGTGGGAGGTGCCCGAGTTGAACAGGGTGGGGCTGGACGGCAGGTACTGGAGCGACGAGATGAGCTTGTAGAACCGGATCGCCTCGTCGGGACAGGTGGACAGGCCGCAGGCCACCCGCAGGAAGAAGTACTGCGGGGTCTCGAGGATGTGGCGGGTCTCGGGGTGGCGCAGCAGGTAGCGGTCGTAGACGGTGCGCAGTCCGAAGAACTCAAAGAGGTTGTCGCGGTCGTGGATGACCGTGTCGTCGAGCTTGCGGGCGTTGGCGGTGACGAACTCGACAGTGGCGTCGCCGATGATGCCGAGCTCGTGGCCGATCAGGACCGACTGGGAGAAGGAGTGGATGTTCTGGTTGCGCACCTCCTTGTCGATGACTGTGGCGAGGAGGCGTCCGGCCAGTCGGGAGTAGTTGGGCTCCTCGACCATGAGCGTCGAGGCGGTGCGGATCGACAGCGCGTCGAGTTCCTCGGTGGTGGCGCCGTCGCAGAGGCCGGAGATCGTGCGGGTGGCGATCTTCATCGGATCGACGCCCGACAGTCCCTTGGCACAGCGGTGGATGGCGCGCACGATCTTGTTGAGGTCGACCGGCTCGAGGTCGCCGTTGCGCTTGCGCACCATCATCTGCGATCCGCTGGACGCGGGTGCTTCGTCGAGGCCCTCGGTGGAGAGCGCGCGGTCTTCGGTCAACGCCATGTGGGCTTCCCTTCCCTTCCCGATCGACACTCGTTGCCGACCGGGTCCCGTTGTGTGTCCCGGACGGCACGCCGCTTCGCAGGGGCGGTCCTGCTGGGGGAGTGGCGAGATGTCCGGGTGATGTATTGCACGCATGTAATTACACCCGTGTCAAGAGAATCCCCACGGGCGGAGCGGATTTCTTTTTGCCACGCGCCCAGCGTGGGCGGAGAGGGAGTGAAAGTGGTGAATTGACGCGCGGAGAGCGCGTCCGGAAGTTTCGGGCCGGGGTCAGGCGCGCCGGATGGCGAGCACCAGGGCGAGCCCCTCGACAGTCGCCTCGACCGTGTGGTCGGCTTCGGCCACCGTGCCGTAGACGACCTCGGTGGCGAGCACCTGGCCTGCCACGTGTGCCTCGTGGGAGCGAACTGCATCGAGCATTGCGGGGTCTCCGTCGAGCCACAACAGGATTCGGTCGGTGACCACCATGTCGGCATCGCGGCGTGCCTGCTGCACCTGGCGGACCACGTCGCGGGCCAGGCCCTCGGACTCGAGTTCGGGGGTCACCGCGGTGTCGAGCACGACCACGCCGTCACCGCTTCCGAGTGCTGCTGCGGTGATGTCCTCGGGCGACTCGAGGGCAAGGTCGAACTCGTCGGGTTGGAGGGTCTCGCCGGCCACGTCGACCGAGCCGTCGTCATTGCGGGAGAACTCGCCTGCCCGTGCTGCGGCGAACACGGCCTGCACTCCGCCACCGAGTCGGGGGCCCAGCACCCGCCCGTCGGGTTGGAGCCGGAACGTGGCGTGGGACTCGAGGTCGTCGGTGAGGTCGACCGATTTCACGTTGACCTCATCGAGCAGCAGCGGCACCAGGTCGGCCAATGACTCGGCGTCGGAGCCGGCGACGGTCAGCGACGCCAACGGCAGGCGCACCCGCAGACCGTGGTCCTCGCGTAGGCGCAGCGCGGTCGATGCCACATCGCGTAGCCGGTCCATGCGGGCCACGAGGTCGGGGTCGGCGGGCAGTGCGGCGGGGTCGGGCCAGTCGGCCAGATGGACGCTGTCGCCGCCGGTCAGGCCCCCGTGGACCTCCTCCATCACCATCGGCAGGAACGGTGCCGCTGTGCGGGCGAAGGTTACGAGCACCGTGTAGAGGGTGTCGTGGGCGTCGCGCTTTTCGGCCCCGTTGTCGGCGGTGGCCTCGGCCCAGAAGCGGTCCCGGCTTCGGCGGATGTACCAGTTGTTGAGGGCGTCGATGAACCCCTGCAACTCGGCGGTGGCGCCGGGCAGGTCATAGGCGTCCATGCGTTCGGTGACCGCCTCGACCATCGCACGGGTCTTGGCCAGGATGTAGCGGTCGAGCAGGCCGTCGGCATCGGTACGGAACTCGGCCCGGTGCCCGTCGACGTTCGCATAGAGCGTGAAGAACGAATACGCGTTCCAGATCGGCAGCAGCACCTGGCGGACCACGTCGTCGATGCCGTGGTCGCTGATGCGAAGGTCGCCGCCCCGCACGATGTTGGCCGACATGAGATACCAGCGCAGGGCGTCGGCCCCCTGCCGGTCGAAGATCTCGGTGGGTTCGGTGTAGTTGCGCAACTTCTTGGACAGCTTGGTGCCGTCCTCGGCCAGCAGGATCCCGTGGCAGATCACGTTCTGGAAGGCCGGCCGGTCGAACAGCGCCGTCGCCAGGACGTGCATCGTGTAGAACCAGCCGCGGGTCTGGTTGATGTACTCGACGATCAAGTCGGCGGGGAAGTGGTCCTCGAACCACGCCTCGTTGTCGAACGGGTAGTGGAATTGGGCGAACGGCATCGACCCCGACTCGAACCAGCAGTCGAGCACCTCGGGCACCCGGCGCATCGTGGACTTCCCCGTCGGATCGTCGGGGTTGGGGCGGGTCAGGTCGTCGATGAACGGCCGGTGCAGGTCGTCGGGCCGCACCCCGAAGTCGGCCTCGATCTCGTCGAGGCTGCCGTAGACGTCGAGGCGCGGGTATTCGGGATCGTCGCTGCGCCACACCGGGATCGGCGATCCCCAGAAGCGGTTGCGGCTGATCGACCAGTCGCGGGCGCCGTCCAGCCACATGCCGAAGCGGCCGTCGCGGACGTGGGCGGGCACCCAGTTGATGTCGGCGTTGATTTCGATCATCCGGTCGCGGACGTCGGTGACCTTCACGAACCAGGACGAGATGGCCTTGTAGATGATCGGTGTGTCGGTGCGCCAGCAGTGCGGGTAGTTGTGCTCGTAGGTTTCGTGGCGGACGATCCGGCCGGCTTCTTTGAGGTGCCGGATGATGTCGGCGTTGGCCTCGAACACGTTGGCGCCGGCCCAGTCGGCGACCTCGTCGGTGAAGCAGCCGTGGTCGTCGACGGGGACCACCCGGCCGATCGGGATGCCGTTGGCCTCGCAGGTGACCTGGTCGTCCTCGCCGAAGCCGGGGGCCATGTGGACGGCTCCGGTGCCCTCGGCGGCATCGACGAAGTCGGCGCCGAGCACCCGGAAGGCGTCGGTGCGGTCGGCGAAGTACGGGAACAGCGGCGTGTAGGCACGGCCAACGAGTTCGGTGCCGGTGAGCGTGCCGATTGGCTCGGTGTCCTCGAGTTGGGCGGCGTAGCGCTCGACGGCCTCGGCGCCCAGAACGGTGACGTTGCCGTCGGCGTAGCGGTGCATCGAGTAGGTGACGTCGGGCCCGACCGCCAGGGCCAGGTTCGACGGCAGGGTCCACGGGGTGGTTGTCCAGGCCAGCAGCCGCAGCGGGCCGGGGTCGCCGTCGGCCGGCACGAGGTCGAACGCGACGGTGATGGCCGGGTCCTGCCGTGGGCGGGTGGCGTCGTCGAGTCGGATCTCGAAGTTCGACAGCGGCGTCTCGGCGCCCCACGAGTAGGGCATGACCCGGAACGCCTCGTAGACGAGGCCCTTGTCCCAGAGCTGCCTGAACGCCCACATGACCGACTCCATGTAGTCGCGGTCCATGGTCTTGTAGTCGTGCTCGAAGTCGACCCAGCGGGCCTGGCGGGTGACGGTCTTTTCCCATTCGCCCGTGTAGCGCATCACCGATGAGCGGCAGTGCTCGTTGAAGGCTTCGATGCCGTACTCGATGATGTCGGCCCGGCCTGAGACCGGTAGCCGGCTCTCTACCTCCATCTCGGCGGGAAGGCCGTGGCAGTCCCAGCCGAAGCGGCGGGTGACCCTGTGGCCGCGCATGGTCTTGTAGCGGGGGACGACGTCTTTGACGTAGCCGGTCAGGAGGTGTCCGTGGTGGGGCAGGCCGTTGGCGAACGGCGGACCGTCGTTGAACGTGAACTCGTCCTCGTCGGGTCGGGCATCGACCGAGGCGGCGAAGGTGCCCTCGGACGCCCAGCGCTCGAGGGCCCGCTCCTCGATGGCGGGAAAGTCGGGTTTTCCGACGTCCGGGTAGGGGCCGGCCTTGCCGACGTCCGGGTACGGCTGCTCGTCTCTCATGACCGGAAGCAGGCTAACGGCGCCCCCGGTCCGGGCCGTGGAGTCCGGCTCAGACGAGGAGCCTCGTCTTTCCGAAGATGTTTCCGTAGAGGATGTGGCCGTCGTCGTCGAGGTGGACGCCGCCGCCGAGGGTGTTGAACTGCGAGCCGCCGACGGTCCAGGAGCCGACCGACTCGCCGGTGGTCCAGTCGAGGGCCTCGATGGTCCACTTCCCGCCCCGGGTGCCGCACGTGTAGACGAGGTCGGCGCCCTGGCTCACGCCAGGCACCGAGTTGGGCGAGCTCACCGCGGTGTTCACCCAGGCCTGGCGGAGTTCGCGGGCCGCCGGGTCCCACTCGTACTTGTGGAGCCCGAACGGCGTGTAGGCGGCGTGGTGGCCGAGGAAGAAGCAGAGCAGCCGACCGCCCCGCTGCGGCAGCCACCCCGGCAGAGAGGACGGCTCGTTGTTGACCGTCATGGCGCCGTACCCCGAAACGGTGATCGACTGCTCGGTCTGGATGGCCGGCAGGTCGGGGTCGCCCATGTTGGCGGGGCCGATGCCGGCGATCCGACGGGACGGGGCGTCCGGGAGTTGCTCCCAGTCGTCGGGGATGGCGTCGCGCCACAACAGCGTTATGTTGACGACCGGGTCGCCGTCGCCGATCACGACGAAGCGGTCCTCGTCGGGCCCGAATCCCATCAGGGACGGTGTGGTGCCCGAACCGGTGCCGTTGCCGTTGCGGTACCCGGCGCTCCATGCACCGTCGGCCGGGTCGAGCGAGAGCCGCTCACCGGTCCAGACCACCTTGTGCGTGTGATCGACGGAGCTGACGTAGATGCCGCCGTCCTCGTCCACGCAGGTGCTGGTTCGGACCCAGCCGTAGCCGGTGTTGCCGCGCTGCTCCTCCATGCGGCTGCAGTGGGCGGCGGCGTCCTCGGCAGCCCGGGGCAGCCGGATCGCCTCGTAGGACGAGAAGTCGCGTTCGAGGCACACCACCCAGCCGTGGTCGGTGGTCAGCACGAGGCGGCCGTCGAACGTGAGGTTGGCGCCGACGAAGAAGCCGTCGATGTGGTCGGGCTTGTCCCAGCGGGCCTTCTCGACGATGGCCGAGTGCCGATCGCCGGGTGTGGCATCGGCATAGGCGACGGCGTGCGTCCTGCGGCCGAGGTACAGGGTGTGCTCGTGGTCGAGCAGGGCGTAGATGCCGTCGAGGCCGGTGAGGTAGCGAATCGCCAGGTCGGCGGCGTGCATGACGGCCTCGTCGCCGTCCAGATCGTCGAGGCCTGCCAGGTCGGCCTCGAGGGTGGCACGGGGGGTCGGCTCCTCGCCGGGGATGGCGAACGTGGCGAGCACCTCGAGGGTGTCGTAGTCGAGCCTGGCCAGCTGCTGGCGGCCGTTGCTCCAGATGACCCGCCGTCCGTCGGGGTACGGGCCCGAGATGAGGCTTCCGAAGTGGCCGGGGCCCAGCCAGGCGTGCTGGCGTTGGTCGGGTTCCACGACCACGTGCCCTTCGGGTCGCGGGCCGGTGAGGGCGGTGTTGTCCTGCTGGTCGCAGCGCCCGTGGGCGATCGGGTTCTCGGAGTCGGCGAGGAACGGGTTGCGGGGCCCGGTGCGCATGGCGAACTGCTCAGGTGCCCGTTGCCGCTGCCCGGGCCCGCAGCTCGTACTTGAGGACCTTGCCGCCGGCGTTGGCCGGCAGGGCGTCGACCACCTCGAAGCGGCGGGGCGCCTTGTAGTTGGCCATCTCGTTGCGGGCCCATGCCACCAGGTCGGCCGGGTCGGGCGAAGCACCCGACGTCGGGACCACGAACGCCATGCCGACCTCGCCGAGGCGCTCGTCGGGCACGCCGACCACCGCCACCCGGGCGATGTCGGGATGCGCCAGCAGCAGGTCCTCGACCTCGGCCGGGTACACGTTGAAACCGCCGTTGATGAACATGTCCTTGAGCCGGTCGGTGATGTCGAGGTAGCCGGCGGCGTCCATCACACCGATGTCGCCGGTGTGCAGCCAACAATCGGCGTCGATCGCCTCGGCCGTCTGGTCGGGATCGTCGAGGTAGCCGGCCATCACGTTGTAGCCGCGCACGACCACCTCGCCGGGCTCGCCCCGTGGCACCTCGTTGCCGTCGGCGTCGACGACCAGCACCTCGACATCGTCGATGGCCCGGCCCGAACTGCCGGAGATGACCTCGGGCGGATCGTCGTGGCGGCACATGGTGGCTATGCCCGAGGCCTCGGTGAGGCCGTAGCCGGTGATGACCGTCTCGAAGCCGAGCGTGTCGCGCATGGCGTGGATGAGCGAAACCGGCACCGGCGCCGCCCCGGTCACCGCCAGGCGCAGCGACGACAGGTCGAGGCCGGTCAGGTCGGGGTGGTTGAGGATGGTCTGGTAGATCGCCGGTGGCCCGGGCAGCATCGAGATGCGCTCCTCGGCGACACGGGCCATCACCGACGGCACGTCGAACACAGGGTGCGGCACCAGCGTCGCCCCGGACAGGAGGCAGGCCAGGATCCCGGCGTTCAGCCCGAATGCGTGGAAGAAGGGGTTGACCACCAGATAGCGGTCGATCTGTCGCAGGCCGATCACGTCGCTCCACGACCTGTATGCCCGGCAGATCGCCCCGTGGCTCAGGATTGCTCCCTTCGGTGCCCCCGTCGTGCCCGACGTGAACATGACATGGCACGGGTCGTCGGGACCGACGGCGGCTGAGCGGGCCGCCCGGTCGGCGTCGTCGACGGTCGTTGCGGCCTCGAGGAATTCGTCCCATGAGGAGCAGCCCTCCGGGACGGTGCCCCGCAGTATCACGGTCTCCTCGACCCCCTGTCCGGCTCCGGCGTCGCGCAGCAGCGCCACGTAGTCGGTGTCGAGGAAGTCCGTGACGGTGAACAGCACCTTCGCCGACGTGCGGTCGAGCAGGTCGCCGGCCTCGCGGCCCTTGAAGCGCGTGTTGATCGGGATCAGCGTGGCGCCGGCGCAGTGCGCACCGAGTGCCGCCACCGCCCATTCGGCGGTGTTGGGCGCCCATACCGCCACGCAGTCACCGGGCCCGACGCCACGCGCCATCAGGGCGCGTGCAGCGGCGTGGATGCGGTCGCGGTACCCGGCATAGGTCCAGCGCTGGTCGCCATCGACGAACGCCTCATGCTCGCCGAAGCGCTCGGCAGCGTCGTCGACGAGTCGGGGAATCGTGGTACCGGACACGGTCCGGACCCTAGCGGTGGCCCTCAGGAGGCTTGCCAGACCAGCGGGATGCCGGGATGGTCGACCACCTCGGTGCCGTCGAGGCCATCGGTCTGGTGCGGCTTGGTGGGGGCGCCGGGCCGGAGCCGGTGGCGGACCCCGTCGCCGCAGTAGCGCACCGAGACGGCCCGACGACGGGTGGTCGACGAGCGGTTGGCGCCGGCCCCGTGGAGGGTTCCGGCGTGGTGGACGACGACGTCACCCGGACGGGTGTCGAAGCGGACCAGGTCGGGATGGTCGTCGTCGGGGCGCAGGTCCGGGACGGGTCGACCCTCGGTCCCGGCCAGCGGCTCGGCGGTCACGAAGTAGTTGGGGCGGTAGACGTCGCCGGTGGCGTGCGAGCCCCGCAGGTAGACGACGGCGCCGGTCTCGGCCGTGACCTCGTCGAGCGGCACCCACATGGTGCAGATGCGGCTGCCCTCGAGGTGGAAGTAGCCGAGGTCCTGGTGGAAGGCGGTTTCCTCGGCGGTGCCGGGCTCCTTGACCAGCACCGAGTCCTCGTAGAGGTGGATGCGGGTGGCGTCGAGCAGCGCTGCGGCGATCCCCGGGAGCGGCGAGCGCATGGCGAAGTCGGCGAAGTCGTCGTCGTGGCGCCAGTGGTCGACGCCCGAGAGGAACCGGCCGCCGCCGGTGCGGTCGTCGGTGAGGAGTTCGGCGCTGAGCCCCTCCGCCAGGGCGCCCCCCATCTCGGTCAGGTCGGTCGTGACGTTGCGGTCGACGAGGGTGCGCTCGACGGGTGTGGCCAGGTGCTCCAGCCAGACCGTCGGGAGGATGCCGGCGAGGTGCACGACGCCGTCGCCTCGGAAGGCTGCGACCTCGTCGTCGGTGACCGCTCGCAGCGGCGCCGTCGGCAGTGCGTCGACCATGGACCGGACCGGCAGGCGGCCCTACTCCTCTTCGTCGGTGTTGTCGTCGGTGTTGTCGTCGGTGTTGTCGTCGGTGCTGTCGTCGGTGCTGTCGTCGGGCTCGGGCTCGGGCTCGGCAGCGTCTTCGGCTTCGGTGCTGTCGTCGGGCTCGGGCTCGGGCTCGGCAGCGTCTTCGGCTTCGGTGCTGTCGTCGGGCTCGGGCTCGGGCTCGGCAGCGTCTTCGGCTTCGGTGCTGTCGTCGGGCTCGGGCTCGGCAGCGTCTTCGGCAGCGTCTTCGGCTCCGGTGTTGTCTTCCTCGGTTGCAGGGTCCTTGCCGTCGCGGATGTCCTGCCAGGCTTCGAGGGCCTCGCGCCAGGCGACCTCGGCGGCGGCAAGTTCCTCACCCCCGCGGGCCCGCTTCACGGTCTCGGCGGCTTCGTCCTTGGCGCTCTCGGCCATGGCCAGGCGGCGAGCCGTGGCGGCTGCCTGCTTCTCGGCCTCGGCACGCCGGTTGAACAGCAGCAGGGCCTGTTGGGTGTCCTCGTCGATGTCGACCATGCCCCCATGATCGCCCGTCGGGCGCCGGGTCACACCCTTGGCGGAAAAAGGTTCCGGATCAGGCAGCCGACCAGGCGCCGCGACTACAGCAGCGGCCGTACCTGTTCGCCGAAGGCGGCCAACTGGTCGAGGTACTCGTCGAGGGTCCGGCTGCGGAACTTGAGGTGGAACACGTTGGCGCCGACCGCCCGGTCGAAGCGAAGTGATTCGGCGATCTGCTCGGCGCCGCCGGTCAGCCATGCCCCCGGGAGGTCGTCGGGCGGGTCGCCGATGTAGGTCCAGCCGGGCATGATCCCGATGTCGAACGAGGCATCGCCCCGTCCTGCCTCGTCGGCGGCCTGCCGGATCGTGTCGATGATCTCCGGGTAGGCGTCGCGTTGGGCGCCCATCGGGATGTAGCCGTCGCCCCGACGGCCGCAGCGCTTCCATGCCGCAGCACCGGCCCCACCGACCCAGATCGGCAGGTCGCCGCCCGGCGGTCCGGGCGACACGCCCACATCGGCGTACGTGAACCGCTCGCCCTGGTGGGAGACATACGTATCGGCCCAGGCGCCGCGGACGGCGTCGATGCACTCGTCGAGGATCTTCCCCCGTTGGTGGTAGTCGACGCCGAGCGCCTCGAACTCCGCCTCGACGTGACCGGCGCCGACGCCGAGGATCGCCCGCCCGCCCGTGAGGTGCGACAGCGTGCCGAAGGAACTGGCGGTGAGCAGCGGATGGCGGTATGCGGCGATCAACACGACCGACAGCAGCCGGATCGACCCGGTCTGGGCGCCCAGCCACGCCAGCGTCGCCACCGGGTCGTACCAGGTGGTGCGCATGTTGGCGGCGTACTCGTTGTCGGGGATCGCCACATGGTCACACACGCCGACGAAATCGAGGCCGGCCGCCTCGGCCGCCCGGGTGACGGTGACGAGGTCGTCGACGGTGGCGTCGTCCTCCCACGGATCGACGAGGGTGCGAGTCAGGGTCTGGATCGGGAGCTGGATGCCGTAGAGCGCCCCACCCTCGGGGACCAGGTTGGCCATCGGAAACCTCCGGGTTCGTGCCGGCTCAGGATGGCACGCCGGGCCGCTCCGGGATCAGTCGGCGCTCAGTCGGCCTCGAGCAGCGCCCGGGCCCGTCGGACCACCGGCTCGTCGACCATGGCGCCGTCGACCTGGATGGCGGCGTCGCCGCGGGCGATGGCGGCCTCCCAGGCCTCGACGACCCGGCCGGCCCAGGCCAGCTCGTCGTCTGTGGGGCGGAAGCAGTCGTGGGCCAAAGCCACCTGGGCCGGGTGGATGCAGAGCTTGCCGCAAAAGCCCAGCGCCCGGGCCTCGGCAGATTCTGAGCGGAACCGTGCCTCGTCGCCGAAGTCGGCAACCACCATGTCGATGGCGTGGATGCCGCCGAGCCGGGCCGCCTGCGCCACCTGTGCACGGGCGACGGCCACCTCGTGGTTGGACGCGGTGCGGACCCCGCCGAGGTCGGCGATGTAGTCCTCGGCACCGAAGTAGCACCACGCCACCCTCGGGTGGGTGGTGACGGTGCGGGCATCGACGACGCCGGCCACGGTCTCGAGGCCGGCCATGACCGGTAGGTCGGCGTGACCGGCGGCATCGAGGGCGGCGGCGACCGACTCGATGGCGGCGCTGGATTCCAGCATCGGCACGACCACGCCGGCGAGCCCCGGACCCAGCCCGTCGGCCACGTCGTCGGCGAAGTGCCCGGTGTCGGGGGCGTTGACCCGGACCAGCAGCGACAGGTCGGGATGCGAGGCGGTCAGGTCGGCGACGACCTGACGGGCGATGGCCCGGCCCTCGGCCTTCTGGTCGGCCGGGGTGGCGTCCTCGAGGTCGATTACGGCGGCGTCGGGCCCGCTGCGGGGCAACTTGGCGAGCACGTCGACCCGGTTGCCAGGGGCGAACAGGATGCTGCGAAAGGGAAACCGGGTCACCCGGGGGACGTTAGCCCGGTGCTGCCAACACGGCCTCGACCTCTGCGACGGCAGCGTCGAGGTCTTCGATCCGGCGCTCGACGGCCGGTGTGCCTTCGGGCCCGCCCACAAAGCAGAAGACCATGTGGTGCACCGGCAGACCGGTGGCCCGACCGAGGGCGAGGGCGTAGGCGGCACCCTGATGCCGGTAGCGGGCCACCTTGGCGTCGAGGTCGGACTCGTCGGCGAAGGCGTCGGTCTTGTAGTCGAGGACCGTGAAGCCATCGACGTCGTCTTCGGTCGAGCGGAATGCCAGGTCGAGGTAGCCCTCGAGGAGCACAGCGTCGTTGACGGGCACGGCCACGTAGAGCTCGCGCCAGTGCTCGAAAGCGGCAGCTGCCCGCACAGATGGCGAGGCCAGAGCGGCGGTGACCATCGCCGCCACCGCATCGGGGTCGACATCCTCCGATGCCGCGGCCGCTCGTGCGTCGGCGGCGCCGTCACCCCCGAAGTCCACGACCTCGAGGGCCTGGTGCACGGCCCGCCCGATTGCCGGACCGTGCCGCCCGGCCTCACCGTGCCACCGGTGGTCGGGCTCTTCGTCCGGCTCAGCGTCGTCTGCTGCCAGCGAGGTGGCCGAAACGGTCTGCTGTCTTTCTCCGGCGGCTATGGCGTCGAGGAGCTCGGCGGCCCATGTCGCCTCGTCGGGAATCGGCGTGGTGTCGGGGGGCGGCAGCGCCGGAAGCGGCAGCATGGTCGGCTCGAGCGCCAAGTGCGTGTCGAGGTCGGACGAGGCGGAGGCGAGGATCTCGGCGTTTGTCACCTTGACGGTGTGGTCGGGCTCTTTGGCCGGCGTGCTGCGGTGCAGGGCGAGGACCAGGTGGTCGCGGGCTCGGGTGGCGGCTACATACAGGAGCCGCAGGCGCTCGAGGTGCTCGGCGTCGAGCAGGGCATCGGCGTGGGCTCTGTGGGCGGCGTTCGCCAGTTTCATTGTGAGCGCCACGGCGATGCCCCCCTTGTCGGGGAAGCCGACCGCAGGACCGCCGCTCATGCGCTTTCCCCCGAGGTCGGCGAGGATGCAGATCGGGAACTCGAGGCCCTTGGCGCCGTGCATCGTGAGGATGCGCACGGCGTTGTCGTCTGGTTCGGGTGGCACGATCTCGTCGGCCCGGACATCGTCCGCCGAGTGGAGCCGGCACCAGGCGAGGAACGACCGGAGGTCGCTGCCGCGGGTTTCGCCGAAGGTCCGTGCCGTGTCGAGGAAGGTGCGGATCCGCCGCCAGGCATCGCGGGGCCGCGGCGAGCAGAGCGCCAGCTCCATGGCACGACGGTCGCGCACGAGGTGCTCGACCAGGGCGGCGGCCCCCTCCCATGGCCGTCGGGCGTGCAGCGCCGCCATCCAGGCGATGCCCTCGAGCACGGGGTGGTCGTCGGGGAGGCCGGTGGAGCCCGACTCCTGGTGGTTCCAGCGCCCCCCGGCCGAGGCGAACTCGAACAGGTCGTCGTCGCCGCATCCGAACAGGGGCGATCGCAACGCTGTTGCCAGCGCCAGTTCGTCGGTGGGGTCGTCGACGGCTCGCAGGGTGGTGAGGAGGTCGCGGACCTCGTCGGTGGCAAGTGGGTCGAAGCCTGCCTCGATGCGGTGCGGTATGCCGGCATCGGTGAGCGCCTCGGTGAGGGCGTCGATCGAGGTGCGGCTACGGACGAGGATCGCGATGTCGCCGGGTTCGCAGGCTCGCCAGGTTTCGACGGGGGGGCCACCGTCGGAGCCGGGCACCACCTCGTCGACGACCGTCCACCCCTGGGCGAGGGCCGTGCTCACGGCGGCGGCTACGTCGGCCGACGACGTCGCACGGAGTTCGTCGGCACCGCGCTTGGCGGCATCGTCGGCGCCGAGCACCACCACCGGGGGACCGGTGGAGCCGTCGATCCGGGCGGGGACCAGTGGCGTGTACTCGGGTTGTGCCCTCGGCACGTGGTCGATGAGGCGTTCGAACACGGCGTTGACCCAGTCGAGGATGGGTCCTGTGGTCCGGAAGTTCTGCTCGAGGTGCACGGCGTTGTCGCCGAAGGTCGAGCGGGCGTCGAGGTAGACAGCCATGTCGGCCCGTCGGAACCCGTAGATCGACTGCTTGGGATCGCCGACGAAGAACAGCGACCCGGCACGCGGTCGCAGGCTGCGCCAGTCGCCCGTGACGGTGTCGGGGTCGGCGATCAGGGCCGCCAACTCGACCTGGAGGGGGTCGGTGTCCTGGAACTCGTCGAGCAGGAGGTACCGGTAGTGGTCGGCGAGGGCGGCACGTACGGGCAGCCCGTGGACCGGGTCGGTCAGCACGCGTCGGGCCAGGACCAGCAGGTCGTGGAAGCCGAGTTGTCCCTGCCGTCGCCGGTGCTCGGCAGCCTCTACCGACCCGCGGCCCACGACCTCGACGAGCCGGTCGATGACCTCGTCGTTGAGTCGTTGCACCTCGGTGTCGATGCGATCGCCGGCCGCCCAGAGCCGGTCGCGCACATCGCCGATCGAGACGCTGCCAGCCCACTTCTTCTGGCTGCCCGTGTTCCTGCGGCTGGTGACGTCCTTGCGGTCGCCCAGGATCCGGACGACGGCCAGGTGGTCGCCTTCTGCCTCTTCGAGCCGGTCGGCGAACAGGTCGACCAGATCGAGCCGATCGACCATCGTGTCGGTTTCGGCGGTGCAGTGTTCGCGCAGCTCGACCACCTGGCGCAGTTCGGCGACCAGCGGTGCGATGTCGATCGGCTGGGGATCGGGGGTGGATGTCAGACGGGCGTCGACGAGGTCCCAGTTCTCGTCGAAGCGGCGGGCCATGCGGCGGAGCTGGTGGAGACGGATGCCGAACTCGAAGCCGACCAGGACCGTGGAGGCGTGACGGGGGTCGCCGAGCAGCGTGTCGACGACGCCGGCCCAGCGCTCGTCGAAGTCGACCAGCGACGACACCTCGTCCATGACCTCGACCGCCGGTGGCAGGCCGGCCTCGATGGGGTGCTCGACGAGTATGCGCTGGGCGAAGGCGTGGAGGGTGCACAGCGCCGCGCCGTCGAGCTCCACGAGCGCCCGGGCGGCGGCATCGGCATCGGTGCCCGAGCCGGCCGCCAGGGATTCGAGGTGCCGTCGGACCCGGTCTCGGAGCTCTGTGGCGGCCCGGTCGGTGAAGGTGATGGCGGCGATGTGCTCGACGGAAACGCCTGAGACCACGAGGGACACGATGCGGTCGACGAGCGCGCTGGTCTTGCCGGTTCCGGCACCGGCCTCGACGAACAGGGTCGTGGCGAGGTCGGTGGCGATGCGGTCGCGCGCCGCCTGGTCGATGGGCACGGTCGGGTCCGGCACGCCTGGCTCAGGCATCTGTGCCTCCGAGCCCGATGACGGCGATCGGGCCGTCTTCGGGCAGGTCGCCGATGAGGAGGCGGTAGTCGTCGAGCCGGGGATCGTGGCGCTTGCGCTTCCAGAGGTCCATGCGGGACTTCGTGCCCAGGCCGTCGGGATCGCAGTAGTCGCACGTGATGCCGTGGGAGTCCTCAGGGGGACGTGCCGGGAAGAGCCCCCCTTCGATGCCGTCGACGACCGTGGCCAGGACATGGTCGAACCGCTCGAGCACCGGGTCGGACAAGGGGTGCCCGACGACCCTGCCGCCGTCGGTGATGAACCAGTACCGGACCTCTACTTCGGCGGACGGTGGCGCCAGGCGCTCTCGGGCGGCGAGCCCGTAGAGGGGGAGTTGGAGGTAGCGGCCGTGGACGTCGGGTGAGTCCTCGGCGACCCTGTTGTAGGGCTGCTTCTTCCCGGTCTTGAAGTCGGTGACGACCAGCCCGCCGCCGACGGACCGGTCGACCCGGTCGATGCGTCCGCGGAACCGCAGGGTGCGGCCGTCGGCCAGGCGGAGGAGGAGCGGTTCGATGCCTTCGAACCCGAACGCCATCTCGGCGGCGACCGGGGTGAGGAGGTCGTTGCTGCGCCGTGCATCGTCGTGGAGGAGGAAGTCGGAGAGCGCCCGCCGCAGTTGGCCGCCGTCGCGCTGCCACAGGAGGGGTCGTCCGGTGAGCCCGCGTGACTCGACCAGGGCGAACTCCTCGTCGCAGATGCGGTCCAGGCGCCGGTGGTGTGCGCCCCCCCAGGGCACGTCGTGGGAGGGGAGGTCGCCGGCTTCGATCGACTCGGTCAGGAACCTGTCGAGGACCACGTGGGCGAGGGACCCGCGCTCGAGGGGCGTGATGCCATCCTCGTCGGCGGGCTCGTCGAGGGCCCCTACCCCGAGGACGTAGCGCATGAGGTAGGCGTACGGGCACTTGACCCAGGTCTCCAGACGGGTGGCGGACAGGACGGTGCGGCCGTCGGCGGGAGATGGGAGGTCGACGCCGTCGAGGAGGCCGTCGAAGCGGGTCAGTTGCGGGGCCTCGCGCCCTCGGACCAGGTTGATGCCGCGGCGCAGCACATCATCGTGGGACAGCCTGTCGCTCGTGTCGGGCAGCAGGGCCCGGTGGCGGTCTCGGAGGAGCTCGGCTAATGCGTACTCATGGCGGTCGACCGGGTTGTCGAGTTGTTCGAGCGAGTGGGCGAACGACGACGAGGTGGTGAACCAGCCGACTTCGAGGGACTCGAGTTGGGCCGGGTTGGGTCGCAGGCCCAGTTCGGATTCGACCTCGTCGAGCAGCCACCGGGATGGCACGGCCTCGGTCTTCGAGCCGAGGTCGCCGCGGGGGAACACGAGCACGCGGTCGGTGGCTCCGGAGGCGAAAGTGGCGAGGACGTTGCGGTGGAGGTCGGCCTGCCGTTCGGCCCGTAGGGGGAGCGCACCTTCGAGGGTGCGGCGGACGCTGTCGGCCAGCAGGGGGTCGTCGCGGCGTCGGGGTGGGGTGACGCCCTCGGCGAGGCCGACGACGACCACCCGGTCGAGGTCGAGCCCGGCGGTGGACCTGAAGCCGCCGACGAACACGCCGTGCCCGAAGCGGCCCTCGCGGTCGACCTCGCGGTCGAGCCCGTCGGCGACGGCCCGGCGGAAGTTGGCGAGGCCCGGTGCGGCCTCGATCGCACCGAGGCCGGCGAGGTTGCGGAGCAGGTCGCCGACCCTGGCGTGGGCGTCGGCCTCCTCGGGTGGCCAGTCGGAGCGGTCGGCCGGCGAGCCCAGGTAGCGCTCGAGCAGCCCGGACGCCCAGCGGGTTAGGCCCGGCCAGTCGGTGGGGCGCCTTTCGGGATCGAGGTCGTCGGCGAGGCGCTCGACGAAGGCCAGCAGGTCGTCGGCCCTGGCCATTTGCTCGCGGGGCCCCCGCAGCCGGGCGGCGTCGGCCCCCTCTGCCTCGAGTTCGGCCAGGCGGGAATCCTGGTCGGCGATGTGCTGGCGTAGCCGTCCGTTCCACTGGTGGATCCCGGCGACGACCCCTGCATCGCGGGCCAGCTTCTCCCAGGCGGTGACCGGAACGGGCCGGCCGTCGAGTCCGAGGACGGCCCCCGAGGTCAGCACCGCCATGACGGCCGTTCGGGAGAGGTCCTGGTCGGGGAGTGCGAGCAACGCCAGCAGGGTGCGCCCGGTGAGGGACCCGCCCAGCCGCCGGCCTGCCACGCCGTTGAACGGCAGGTCGGCACCGGCGAGGCGCTGGTGGAGCAACCGGGCGTAGCGGTCGCTTCCCGGGTGGGCGATCGCCATGCGGTCGAACGCGATGCCGGCCCTGGCCCCGGCGAGCACCTCGCGGACCGCCAGCCGCGCCTCTTCGTCGGGATCGGCGACCGAGCGGACCAGCAGCCGCGACCCGGGCGCAACCGCAGCCGGCGGATCCGGGGGGAGCATGCCGCCGAGCCGTTCGACCAGGCCGCGTATCGGGGCATCGGCGTCGGCATCGCCGGTGTGGGCGACGACGACGGCGACCGGCCCGCCGGCGGCCAGCGCCTCGACGAGTGCGAGGCCCGACGCGGGGAGCCGGTCGGGGAGGTGGAGCACGAGTGCGCCGAGCCCGTCGAGCAGCGGGTGCCCGGAGGCGACGGTGGCTGCGGCGGCCAGGTGCAGGTCGACCTCGTCGATGTAGCGGTCGGCCAGGCGGTCGTGGACCTTGCAGTGGAGGCGCACCACCTCGGCGGCCCGCTGGCCCGTGTCGACCAGTTTGGCGAGGGCGTCGTCGTCGAGTTCACGCAGTTCGCGGTGGACCCGGACCAGTGCCCGTTCGGTGGCCGGATGGCGGGCGACGGGTCGCAGGAGGTCGGCCGACGACTCGAGGACGGACCGCACGGCGGCGCCAACGACAGGATCGGTGACCCGCCGCCGTCCGTCGGGAAGCGAGGGCCCGGCCAGCAGGCGGGCCAGGCCCAGGACGGTCTCGAAGCGGACGGCGGCCAGCCCGGAGGGTGAGCGGGCGGCCAACGTGCGTCGGGCAGACACTCCCACCAGGTTCGACGGGACGATCACGGTGACCGGAGCCAGAGGGTCGTCGTCTTTGGCCGCGGCGATGGCATCGGCGAGTGCGGCGGTGGCGGGTGCCCCGTAGGCGGTGAAGGTGAAGTTCGTAGCCATGTCGGTCAAGAGAGTACGCACCCCATGTGACAGTCATCACGTAGACGGAGGGGCAGCACCCGCCTAGCCACCAACCGATGCCCGGCGGTACGGTCCGGCGCCATGACCGATGACGCCGCAGCCCCCGAACCGGAGCTGACCGAGTATCCGGGACACTGGGCCACCGTCGACCCCGACCGTCCCGCCATAGTCATGGCAGGCTCCGGCGAGACGATGACGTTCGGCGAACTCCACGCCGAGGCGTGCCGCATAGCCAACCTGTTCCGCAGCCTCGGGCTGGGGTTCGGCGACCACATGGCGTTCTGCCTCGAGAACCGGATCGAGTTCCTGCCGCTGGCCTGGGGCGCCCACTACGCCGGCCTCCGCTATACGGCGGCGTCCTCCCGGCTGACCGCCGACGAGCTCGCCTACATAGTCGACGACTGTGGCGCCCGGGTGTTCGTGACATCGCCCTACAAAGAGGACGTGCTGGCCGAGGTCACCGCCGCCACGCCCGATGTCGAGGTCCGTTTCTCGATCGGCGGCGAGCTGCCCGACCACGCCCCCTTCGAGGACGCCGTCGCCGCCCAGTCCGCCGTGGCGGACCCCGACTGGGCGGCCGGGACCGACATGCTCTACTCGTCGGGCACCACCGGACTGCCGAAGGGGGTCAGGCGCACCCTCGACCCGACCCCGCTGGGCACGGCCACGCCGGTCTCGGCGATGGCGCAGTTCCTGTTCGGCTCGCTGCCGGGCGGCACCTACCTGTCGCCCGCGCCGCTCTACCACTCGGCGCCCCTGCGCTTCTGCATGGGCTACCTGGGCCTGGGCACGACCATCGTCGTGATGGAGAAGTTCGACCCCGAGGAGGCCCTGGCCCTGATCGAGCGCCACGGCGTCACCGACAGCCAGTGGGTGCCGACCATGTTCGTGCGGATGCTCAAGCTCGATGACGAGGTCCGCTCCCGGTACGACGTGTCGACGCTGCGGGCGGCGATCCACGCAGCCGCCCCCTGTCCGGTCGACGTGAAACGGCAGATGATCGAGTGGTGGGGCCCGGTCGTCTACGAGTACTACGCAGGCACCGAGGGCACCGGCCTCACGTTCACCAACTCCGAGGACTGGCTGGACCACCCGGGCACCGTCGGCAAGGCGTTGATGGGCGAGGTGGTGATCATCGGCGATGACGACGAGGAGCTCCCGGCCGGCGAGGAGGGCGGCATCTACTTCCGCTCCGACATCAAGGTCGAGTACCACAACGACCCGGAGAAGACGGCCGCAGCGCGGCTGGGCGAGGACCTCTCGACCCTGGGCGACGTGGGCCGACTCGACGAGGACGGGTTCCTCTACCTGACCGACCGCAAGGCGTACATGATCATCTCGGGCGGGGTGAACATCTACCCCCAGGAGACCGAGAACGTCCTCACGATGCACCCCTCCGTGTACGACGTGGCGGTGTTCGGCGTGCCCAACGACGACTTCGGCGAGGAGGTCAAGGCGGTGGTCCAGCCGGCCGACGGTGCAGTCCCCGGCCCGGAACTCGAGCGGGAGCTGATCACCTACTGCCGGTCGCAGCTGGCCGACGTGAAGTGCCCCCGCAGCGTCGACTTCCGCGACGAGCTGCCCCGGCACCCCACCGGCAAGCTCTACAAGCGCCTCCTGAAAGACGAGTACTGGCAGGACCGCCAGGCCAACATCTGACCGGGTGTCGCTGCTACGTTGCCGCGCTCTGCACAGGTTCTGAACGACACGGGGGTCCGATGGGCGTCGCCGAACTGGTCACCGACGATCTGGTCGCCGCCTACTCGCGTGACGGCGCCGTGTGCCTGCGCCAGGCGTTCGGTCCCGAGTGGATAGCGAAGTTGGCTGCCGGCATCGAGCGCAACATCGCCGAGCCTTCCGACCGGGGCCGCTTCTGGGACCGGGACGCCGTCGGGCGCACCACCTTCTACGACAGCCAGTCGTGGCTCCACACCCGGGAGTACCGCGACTTCGCCCTCCGCTCCGACATGGCCGAGATCGCCGGGCGGCTCATGGAGGTCGAGGCCGTCAACTTCTTCTTCGATGCCGTGTTCGTGCGTTCCGCCGGGACGCAGTTCCGCACCCCGTTCCACCAGGACGAGCCGTACTGGTCGGTCGAGGGGTTCGACACCTGCTCGGCGTGGATGCCGCTGGTGCCCGTCGAGCGGGCCAGCACCCTCGAGTTCGTGGCCGGGTCACACCGCTGGACGCAGAAGCTCGTGCGGGAGGACTTCGGGGCCCTCACCGGCGACGACCGGGACCGGGTGGAGTTCGACGACGACGTCGTGCCGTTCCCCGACATCGAGGGACACCGGGACGACTACGAGGTCCTGGGGTGGGCGATGGAGCCCGGCGACGTGGTGGTTTTCAACGCCCGGATCGTCCAAGGCGGGTCCGGCAACCTTGCCCCCGACCGGGAACTGAAGGTGTTCAACACCCAGTGGCTGGGCGACGACGTGCGGGTGCTGTTCCGTCCCGAGGGCATGGATCCCGACAACTCGGCCGTCATGACCGAGGTGGGCCTGTCGTCTGGCGACCGGATCGGCACCGACCTCTACCCGCAGGTCTGGCGCCGGGAACCCGCCAACGCCTGAAGGCCAGCGGCCCGCCGGGTCAGCCGGCCTCTGAGTGGGTGACGGGCTGTTCGCCCATCCACTCGCGGAGCGTGTTCTTGAGCTTGGTCTGCTGGATGAACAGGTCGTGTTCGGGGCCGGCGTCGGTGGCCGCCTGTGGGGCCTTGAGGTAGAACGACAGCCACTCCTGCACACCTGACTGCCCGGCCCGGTGGGCCAGGTCCAGGAACAACGCAAGGTCCAGCACGATCGGCGCGGCCAGGATCGAGTCACGGCACAGGAAGTCGACCTTGATCTGCATCGGGTAGCCCATCCATCCGAAGATGTCGATGGCGTCCCACCCCTCCTTGTTGTCGCCCCGGGGCGGGTAGTAGTTGATGCGCACTACGTGGTCGATGTTGCCGTAGAGCTCGGGGTACGACTCGGGCTGCAGGATCGTGTCGAGCACGCCCAGCTTCGACATCTCCTTGGTCTTGAAGTTCTCCGGATCGTCGAGCACCTCGCCGTCGCGGTTGCCGAGGATGTTGGTCGAGTACCAGCCGCGCAGGCCCAGCATCCGGGCCTTGAAGCCGGGCGCCAGCAGCGTCTTCATGAGCGTCTGGCCGGTCTTGAAGTCCTTGCCGGCGACCGGCACGCCGCGGGTCGCGGCCAACTCGATCATGCACGGCAGGTCGACCGACAGGTTGGGGGCGCCGTTGGCGAACGGCACGTCGCTCATGAGGGCGGCGTACACGTAGATCTGGCTGGGTGAGATGTTGTCGTCGTCGGCGTGCAGGCCGGCCTCGAACGCCTCGACGGTGTCGTGGACGGCGCTGGCCTCCTGGTAGGCCTCGGTCGAGCCGCACCACACCATGACCAGCCGGTCGCATTCGTTTTCGACGCGGAACCGCTCGATGTCGGCGATGAGGGCCTGGGCCTGGTCCCACTTCGAGGCGACCTGCTTGACGCGCACGCCGTCGAGCTTCTTGACCCAGCGCTGGTCGAACACTGCGTCCATGGCGACGATGCCCTCGAGCTCGGCCGACAGCGGGGCGAGGTCGCGCTCTTCGAGCACGCCGCAGGTGCGGGCGGCCTCGAGCACGTTGGCCGAGATCGGGTCCCAGCCGCCGAACACGAGGTCGTCGAGTTCGGCGAGGGGGACGAACTCGCGGATCAGCGGGTTGCGGTCCTCGTCGCGGGCGCCGAGGCGGATGTGCGCCATCTGGCTGACCGAGCCGATCGGGGCGGTGAGGCCCTTGCGGGCGGCGACCACGCCGGCGATGAAGGTGGAGGCGACGGCGCCGAGGCCGGGGGTGAGGACCCCGAGTCGGCCGGTAGCAGGTGCGATGTCGCGCGGGGAGTGCGGGGATGAGGCAGTTGCGGTTTCAGGCATTCCCCGAGACTAAGGGTTACCAAAGCATCAGCGACTAGAGTTCAGAAAGACTGAACCGACCTGAAGGCGTTCCACATGGCCTCCCCACGTGATCTCCCGGTGCACCCCGTTCTCCCCAATCTCACCGTCGCGCAACTCGACTACCTCGTGGCCGCCGCCGACGCCCCCACCCGGGCCGCAGCCGCCGCCGGCCTCGGCGTCACCCCGTCGGCCCTCACCCAGGGCCTGGCCGAACTCGAACGCCGGGTGGGCCTGCCGCTGTTCGAGCGCCGCGGCCGACAGACCCTGCTGCGCCCCGACGCCGCCGAGGTGCTCGCCCACGCCCGCCGGGTCGTCGCTGCCACCCGCGACCTGGCCCGCTGGGCCGGGGCCCGCCGCACCGGCACCTCCGGCAGCGTCCGCCTCGGCACCATCGACGCCGTCGCCGTCCACCACCGGGCAGCTGCCATCCGGGCCTTCCGCACCGGCCACCCCGACATCGACCTCCACCTCACCGTGGCCCCCTCCGGGCAACTGCTCGAATCCCTCGTGCGCGGCGACCTCGACGTGGCGGTTCTCGCCCCACCCCCCTCCCTCCCCCCCCCCCTCCCCCCCCCACCCCCCCCCCCCCCCCCCCCCCCCCCCCC
>JACNKQ010000055.1:0-9715 GCA_014381945.1 Actinomycetota bacterium | reverse complement strand
CAGCGACGGCGGGGCTACGTCGACGGCGGCGGCAGTCACCAGCGGACGTAGTGCGCGCGGGCTCACCGGCACCGGCGCCCCGAAGGCGGCCCCCCCCCGCCACGTGGCCCCTGCGGCGAACCTGCACAACCGCGTGGTGGGAGGCGCCCCCGAGGGGGGGTTACAGGTCGGCCCCCCGGACCTCCCCGCCGGCGTCGTCGCCGAGCCGCTGCTCGACGAGCCCCTCCTCGTCTACGCCATCGACGACGCCCACGTCGGCGCCCCTGACACCTGGGGACCCTGGGTTGCGTTCCCGTCCGGCTCACACACGCGCAGCGTCATCGCCACCGCTCTCGCTGCCGCCGGCGCCCGCTTCGAGGTGGTCGCCGAGTCCAACCAGCCCGAGGTGCTGCGCGAGATGGTCCGCCTCGGGCTCGGCTGGGCGGTGCTACCGGCCGTCCAGGCCGAACCCGGCGCCGATCCGCTCGTCCCCGCCCGCCCCGCCCCGCTCGCCGTCCGACAGCTGGTGCTTGCCCGCCGGGCCGACGTGCCACCCGACGCCACCGCCGACGCCCTGGTCGAAGCACTGCGATCCGACGCCCTCGCCCCGTCGCGTGCCACCTCCGGCCGCTAACCTCTCGGCACCCGATCGACCACGAGAATCGAACGCCCCGATGCCCTGGCCCTCCTCCCGCGACGACGAGCTGTTCGGCTACGTCGCTGACGAACTCGAGCGACAGAACACCACCCTCCAGCTCATCGCCTCCGAGAACTTCGCCTCTCCGGCGGTGCTCGAGGCCTCGGGCTCGGTGCTCACCAACAAGTACGCCGAGGGCTACCCCGGCAAGCGCTACTACGGCGGCAACGTCCACGTCGACGAGGTCGAGGACCTCGCCCGCGAACGGGTCAAGGCCCTGTTCGGTGGCGACCACGCCAACGTGCAGCCGCACTCCGGTGCCAACGCCAACATGGCCGCCTACCAGGCCGTGCTCGAACACGGCGACACCGTGCTGGGCCTCAGCCTCGACCACGGTGGACACCTCACCCACGGCTCGCCGGTCAACGCCAGCTCCATGCTCTACGAGTTCGTGTCATACGGCCTCACGGCCAGCGACGAGCGCATCGACCTCGACGAACTCCGCGACAAGGCCAGGGCCCACCGACCGAAGATGATCGTCGCCGGCGCCACCGCCTACTCCCGCACCATCGACGCCGCACCGTTTCGCGAGATCGCCGACGAGGTCGGGGCGCTGCTCATGTTCGACGCAGCCCACATCGCAGGCCTCATCGCAGGCGGCGTGCACCCCAACCCGGTGCCGTACTGCGACATCGTCACCTTCACCACCCACAAGACCCTCCGCGGGCCCCGCGGCGGCTGCATCCTGAGCAGGGCCGAATACGCCAGGGCGATCGACAAGGCCATCTTCCCGGGCACCCAGGGCGGGCCGCTCGAACACCACATCGCCGCCAAGGCCGTGGCGTTTCGCGAGGCGGCCGACCCTTCGTTCGCCGGCTACGCCCGCCAGATCGTCGCCAACGCCCAGGCCCTGGCCGGGGCGCTCGCCTCCCACGGCTTCCGGCTGGTCTCCGGCGGCACCGACAACCACCTCATGCTCGTCGACCTGCGCACCTTCGACGAGGAGTGCACGGGCGCCGTCGCCCAGGACGTCCTCGACCGGGCGGGGATCACGCTCAACAAGAACACGGTGCCCGACGACCCCCGCTCGCCGTTCGTGACCAGCGGCGTCCGGATCGGCACCCCGTCCACCACCACCCAGGGCATGAAGGAGCCGGAGATGGCCGAGATCGCCGAACTCATCGCCCGCACCCTGCGCGGACGCGACGACGACTCGGTGGTCGACGCTGTCCGGGCCGATGTCGCCGAACTGTGCGGCAGGTTCACGCCCTACGGCGGCTGAGCTCCCGATGAGAGCGACGGGCACGACCCGGGCCGGCGCCGGGACCTGACACCATGCCCGCGGCGACCGCCTACCTGATCGTCGGACTGGCGGCCGCGCTGACCACGGCAGTGGCCGCACCGGTCGTCCGCCGGGCGGCGGCACGGGCCGGCCAGGTCGTCGCCCCCGACGAACGGCACGTCCACGACCACGTAACGCCCACCCTCGGCGGGCTCGCCATGATGGCCGGCCTCGTCGTCGGCCTTGCCGTCGCCTGGGGCATCGGCGACTTCTCGGCGGTCTTCGCCACACCCACGGAGATGCTCGGGCTGCTCGTGGCCGCAGGGCTCATCTGCGGCGTGGGCACGCTCGACGACATCCGGCCCGTGTCGGCCCCGGCCAAGGTGGCGGGCATGGTCGCCGCCGGTGCCGTGCTGTCGCTGGCCGGTATTTCGCTTCTCGTCCTGCGGGTCCCGTTCCTCGACCTGATCCTGCTCTCGCCGGACCTCTCGGCCCTGTTCACCGTGGTCTGGGTGGTGCTGATCGCCAACGCCGTCAACCTCATCGACGGCCTCGACGGCCTGGCGGCAGGCATCGTCGGGATCGCCTCAGCCACCTTCCTCCTCTATGCGGTGAGGCTGGGCGACGCCGGCGTGCTATTCGAGGGAAACCCGGGTGCGCTGCTGGCCGTGCTGGTACTCGGCATCTGCGTCGGGTTCCTGCCCCACAACATGTTCCCGGCACGCATCTTCATGGGGGACAGCGGCGCCATGCTGCTCGGCCTCCTGATGGCCGCCTCGACCGTATCGGTGGGCGGGCGCACCGACGCCCCCTTCTCCGGCCAGTCGTTTTTCTTCTTCGCCCCGCTGTTCATCCCGCTGTTCATCCTCGGGGTTCCGCTGTTCGACATGACGTTCGCCATCGTGCGCCGCATCGCCACCCGGGGCCTGCGGGTCACCCAGGCCGACAAGGACCACGTACACCACCGGATCATGAAGTTGGGGCACGGCCACCGTCGGGCGGTGTTCATCCTCTGGGCATGGACGGCGCTGCTGTCGAGCTTCGTGCTGTGGCCCACCTACACCGGCAGGGGTGACGCCATCATGCCGACGGGGATTGCAGCGGTCTGCCTGCTGCTGTTCACGGTTCTGCACCCGCGCCTGCGCACGGCCCGTCACCCCGTGTACCGGGAGGGTCGGCCGCGGATCCGGCTCGGAGCCCAGAGCAGCCCGGAACCGGAGGAATCCGACAGCGATGCATGAGCCCGCGCACGAGTCGGATGTCACGCGGCCGCCGGTAGGGAAAGGGTTGCCCTCACGGGAGATAGAGAATATATTCACAAGCGCTGAGGGGGGCTTTCCGCTCCCGCCTCATGCACCCCCGTCCTCCCCGTCTCGTCAGAGGTCCACGTCGATGCAGCAGGCTGAAACGCGCGAGTTGAAGCAGGGCTTCGGCGACGCTGCCGCTGCCGCCTTCGAACTGGCCGTGACCCCCGCCATCTTCGGCGTGCTGGGCTGGCTCCTCGACCGTGCGGTCGGTACGTCCCCGGTGTTCACGATCGGCTTCGTGCTGGTCACCGCCGGCTACTCCGTCTGGCGCCTGGCCCACGACTACCGCATCAACCTCGACCGCGAGGCCGCCTCCCGCCGCGAGGCATGGCAGGCGCGGGGACCGCTGGTCCCGTGAGCGCCGTGACCGACCACGCCGACGTCGTGCTGCCCGCCGAGGGACCCGAGCGCGAGATCGCACGCGACCTCGCCCGCCGTGCCGCCTGGGTGTCGCCGGCATTTCTCATCCTCGGAGCCGTCCTCGACGGCGTCAACGGCGCCGTATCGGCCGGAGTGGCGCTGGTGCTCGTCGCCGGCAACTTCCTCCTCGGCGCCGCCATCATCGGCCGCGCCGTGTCCATTTCGCTCAACGCCCTCTACGGGGCCGTGCTGCTCGGCTACGTCGTCCGACTCGGCCTGCTCGCCGTGATCGCCCTGGCGTTCAAGAGCACCGGCTGGTTCGTTGCCGTACCCTTCGCCGTCACACTGCTCGTCACCCACCTCGGCCTCCTCGCAGCGGAGACCAGACGGGTGTCGATGACGCTGGCCCACCCGGGCCTGGCGCCGTCGGCCGGCAAGGTCGACGACACACCGTCCACCGATCCCACTTCACCCCAGGAGTAGCACCACCCGTGAATGTGCTCGCCCTCGACTTTCCGCCTGTCAGCCACCTGTTCGAGTGGCCGGCCATCCTGTTCGACGGCACGATTTACGCGGTCAACAAGACGGTGCTCATCTACCTGTTCGCCGTAGTCGCCACGGCGGCCATCTTCCTCGCGGCCGGCCGCAGGAGCGCACCGCTGGTGCCTGCCGGCGTGCAGCACATCGCCGAATCGGGCGTGACCTTCGTCGAGCAGTCGATCGTCATGGAGACCATCGGTCCCGAGGGCAGGAAGTTCATGCCCTTTCTCACCACGATGTTTTTCTTCATCCTGTTCTCGAACATCACCGAGGTCATCCCGGGCATCCAGTTCCCGGCCAACAGCCGCATGGCCGTTCCGATCACGCTCGCCCTCGTGGTGTGGGTCATCTACAACTTCGTCGGGATCAGGTCTCAGGGCCTCGGCGGCTACCTCAAGAACTCGCTGTTCCCCCCGGGCGTGCCCAAGGCCCTCTACCTGATCGTGACCCCCATCGAGTTGGTTTCGACCTTCGTGGTGCGGCCCTTCTCGCTGGCCATCCGGCTCTGGGCCAACATGGTCGCCGGCCACCTCCTGCTGGTCACGTTCGCCGTGCTCACCGCCGCACTGTGGGGCGCCATGCCCCCGACTGCGATCGCCCCCTTCGCCATGCTGATCCTCATGACCGGCTTCGAAATACTCGTCTCGGTCCTGCAGGCGTTCATCTTCACGATCCTGACCGCCGTCTACATCGGCGGCTCGATGCACCCGGCCCACTAGCCGCACCGCACACCGACCCTTCCAAGACAACCAATTCACAAGAAACCAACCGGACTCGGATCCTCCGACCCGGAACAACACCAACCAGGAGAAATCAAGTGCTGAACGTTCTGGCGCAAACGGGACCCGGCGAGATGCTCGAGGGCCTCAAGGCAATCGGTGCCGGCCTCGGCTATGGCCTGGCGGCCATCGGCCCAGGCATCGGTATCGGAACAGTGGTCGGCAACGCCATCTCTGCGATGGCCCGCCAACCCGAGTCCGCGGGCATGGCCCGGACCACGATGTTCCTCGGCATCGCCTTCACTGAGGCGTTGGCCCTCATCGGGTTCGTCGTCTTCATCCTCCTGATGCCCTGAGGCACGGGTCGAACGAAAGAGAGTCGCACCCATGCATAACCGACCGATCCGCCTGTTGGCAGCCCCGCTGCTCTCCCTTGTCGTGCTCGTGGCCCTCGCCGGCCCAGCTTCGGCATCCGGTGAGAGCGTGGGCGGCTGTATGGCCGAACGCTTCGCCGAGGCCGTCGAGGCCGCCCATGGCGACATCGAACATGCCGCCCACGACGAGGCCGTCCAGAAGCAGCTCGAGAAGTGCTTCGAGGCACCCAGCCCGATCCTTCCCGAGACGAACGAGATCATCTGGGGAGGCGGCGCCTTCCTGGTCCTGTTCGTGCTGATGGTCAAGAAGGGCTACCCGGCAGTGCAGGGCGCCATGGAGGCCCGTGCCGACCGAATCCGGGCGGACCTCGACGAGGCCGACCAGGCCAAGCTCGACGCCCAGTCCGTGAAGTCCGACTACGAGGCACGCCTCGGCGACGCCAGGACCGAGGCCTCGCGGATGATCGACGAGGCACGTGGCGACGCAGAAAAGGTCCGCGCCGACCTGATCGCACGCGCCGAGGCCGACGCTGCCGGGATCCGGGAGCGTGCCGCTGCCGAATCCGAAGCAGCCAAGGCTCAGGCGATCGCCGACCTGCGTTCCGAGGTAGCCGCTATTGCTCTGGGTGCGGCCGAACGTGTTGTGCAGTCGAGCCTCGATGCCGACGTGCACGGCAACCTGATCGACGCCTACATCGACGAGGTGGCCGGAGCCAATGGCTGACGCTGCCGTGACCGGATACGCCGAGGCGCTGTTCGCCGTTGCTTCGGCCGAGGGTGACCTCTCGGCCGTCGAGGACGAGCTGTTCAGCTTTGCCCAGGCGTTCCGTTCCAACGACGAACTGCGCTCGACGCTCGCCGACGGCAACGTTCCGGCGGCCCGACGCCTCCAGGTGGTCGACGACCTCCTCGACGGCCGGGCCTCTGCGACCACGTCGGCACTGGTCGCGATGGTGGTGGCAACCGGACGCGCCGCCGAGCTGCCCGCCATCGTCGATGCCTTCATCGAGCACAGCGCCGCATCACGCAACAAGGCGGTCGCCACCGTGCGTTCCGCCGTCGCCCTCACCGCCGACCAGAGCGACCGCCTGGCCGCCGCCATCAGGACGTCGACAGGCAAGGACGTCGAGATCCGCGTGGTCGAGGACCCCAGCGTCCTCGGCGGGGTTGTCACCGAGATCGGCGACGACATCATCGACGGCAGCGTTCGACGCCGCCTGAACCAGCTCCGAGAGAGCTTCCGGTAGTACGCGAGCCATCCGAGACGAGAGAGAACCATGGCTGAACTGACGATCAACACGGCGGACATTGCGGCCGCGATCCAGAAGAACCTCGAGGGCTTCGAGCCCAGCCTCGAACAGACCCAGGTGGGTCGTGTGCTCGAGGTCGGTGACGGCATCGCCCGTGTGTCGGGCCTGCCCGACGCCGCTGTCAACGAGCTGCTCCAGTTCGAGAGCGGCACGATGGGCCTGGCCCTGAACCTGGACGAGGACTCCATCGGTGCGGTGGTCCTCGGCGAGGTCGACGACATCGAGGAGGGACAGACCGTCCGGGCGACCGGCGACATCCTCTCCCTCCCCGTGGGCGACGGCCTGCTGGGTCGCGTGGTCAACGCCCTCGGCGAACCCATCGACGGCAAGGGCCCGCTCACCAACGTGGTGCAGCGGCGCATGGAGATCCAGGCCCCGGGGATCATGGGTCGCAAGCCCGTGCACGAGCCGATGCAGACCGGCATCAAGTCGATCGACTCGCTCATCCCGATCGGCCGTGGCCAACGTGAGCTGATCATCGGCGACCGCAAGACCGGCAAGACCACGATCGCCATCGACACGATCATCAACCAGGCCGGCCAGGGCGTGAACTGCGTCTACGTCGCCATCGGCCAGAAGGCCTCGACGGTCGCCCAGAACGTGGCCGTGCTCGAGTCCCACGGGGCCATGGAGTACACGGTCGTGGTGGTCGCTCCTGCGTCCGAGCCGGCGCCGTTCAAGTACCTCGCCCCGTACGCCGGCTGCGCAATGGGCCAGCACTGGATGGACAACGGGGGCCACGCCCTCGCCGTCTACGACGACCTCTCCAAGCAGGCTGAGGCCTACCGTCAGATGTCGCTTCTGCTGCGCCGCCCACCGGGTCGTGAGGCCTTCCCCGGTGACGTGTTCTACCTGCACAGCCGCCTGTTGGAGCGTGCCGCGAAGCTCAGCGACGACCTTGGTGCCGGATCCATGACGGCCCTTCCGGTCATCGAGACCAAGGCCGGCGACGTGTCGGCATTCATCCCCACCAACGTGATCTCGATAACCGATGGTCAGATCTTCCTTCAGGACGACCTGTTCAAGTCGGGTGTGCGTCCGGCTGTCGACGTCGGTATCTCGGTGTCCCGTGTCGGCTCTGCCGCACAGATCAAGGCCATGAAGAGCGCCGTGGGAACCCTCAAGTCCGACCTTCAGCAGTTCAGGGAGTTGGAGGCGTTCGCCGCCTTCGGTTCCGATCTCGACGCCGTGTCACAGGCCCAGCTGGACCGTGGCTACAGGCTGGTCGAGCTCCTCAAGCAGGGTCTCAACTCGCCGCTGCTGGTCGAGGAGCAGGTGGTCTCGATCATGGCCGGTACCCGTGGCCATCTCGATTCCGTTGCCGTAGTGGATGTGCAGCGCTTCGAGGCCGAGCTTCTGGACTGGTTCCGTACCCGCGAGATCGCCCAGCTGGACGCAATCCGCGAGACCGGCAAGATCGCCGATGAAGAGGCCTTTGAGGCTGCCATCAAGGCCTTCGCCGAGCAGTTCCAGTCGTCCGAGCCAGACACGGAGGTACACCCCGGCACCGGTGCCGAGGAGACCGGCTCCCACATCGTCGATGCCGACACGACCCTCCCCGAAGAGGACATCACCGCTGGTGAGGCTGACTCCGAGTGATCTCAGCTGTCCGACCCGACCGTGCCATGGGCACCTGCGTAGTGCTTAAGGCGCGCGTGGCGACTGCAATGGGAGTTGGTCATGGCAGGCGGTAGGGAGCGGGTCCTTCGACGACGCATCACGAGCGTCCAGAAGACCAAGAAGATCACCAGGGCAATGGAGCTCATCGCCGCCACTCGGGTCATGAAGGCCCAGCAACGGGCGCGGTCCTCGGCGCCATACTCCAGGCAGATCACCCAGGTCATCGAGAACCTCGCGGCTGCTGGAACCCATGTGGACCATCCGCTGCTACGTGAGGCCGAGAAGGTCGAGCGGGTCGGTGTGGTGCTCATCACATCTGACCGTGGCCTGGCCGGCCCCTACAACTCCTCGATCATCCGTGCCGCTGAGCGTCAGGTTCAAAATGCCCAGGCTGAGGGTGCCGACTACGCCCTGATCATCATCGGCAAGAAGGGCCGCGACTACTTCCGGTTCCGCAACTATCGGATCGACTCGTTCACCGAGGGCATCAGCGACAACCCCACGTATGAGGACGCAAAGGCCGTTGCCGACACCGTTGCACAGCTGTTCGAGTCAGGCGAGATCGACAGGGTCGAGCTGGTCTACACAGAGTTCATAAGCATCGGAAGCCAGAAGGTGGTCGTGAGACGGTTCTTGCCGTTGGAGAGCACCGAGATCATGGCCGAGGAGGGCCACGGCGAGGCCGGGGCCGTTGCATCATTCGAGTTCGAGCCGTCTCCAGAGGCGGTGCTCGAGGCGCTGCTTCCCCGCTACGTCGAGGCTCGCCTGTTCGGTGCACTGCTTGAGTCGGCTGCTTCCGAACATGCCAGTCGCCAGCGGGCAATGAAGGCCGCCACCGACAACGCTGAGGACATGATCGTCAAGTTGTCGCGTGAGATGAACCAGGCACGCCAGGACGCAATCACCACCGAGATCATGGAGATCGTCGGTGGCGCCGAGGCCCTGGGCAGCGGCAACGATGACAAGACCGAGACACCGGTGCCCGCGGGCGCCACGACCTGACCACCCAGATCGCTTCAGTAACAGAAGAGAGCCAGGAGCAACAATGACCGTCACCGAAGCCGCAGAGGCCGTCCAACTGAAAGACGGACACATCGTCGGCATCGCCGGGCCCGTGATCGACGCCCAGTTCCCGACTGGTGAGCTGCCAGAGATCAACACGGCCCTCGAGTTCGACGTTGTCGTCGACGGAGAGAGCGTCACGATCGTCGCCGAGGTCGCTCAGCAGATCGGCGACGGCCGTGTGCGTGCCATCGCCATGAAGCCGACCGACGGCCTCACCAGGGGAACCGTCGTGCGAAACACCGGCAGGGGCATCACGGTGCCTGTAGGCGACGTGACCCTCGGTCACGTGTTCAACGTCACCGGCAACCAGCTCGATGATGAGCCGCTGGGCGAGATCACCGAGCGCTGGGAGATCCACCGCGAAGCCCCAGCATTCGACACCCTTGAGCCCAAGGCCCAGATGTTTGAGACCGGCGTGAAGGTCATCGACCTGCTCACCCCGTACCTGCAGGGCGGCAAGATCGGCCTGTTCGGCGGTGCCGGCGTGGGCAAGACGGTGCTCATCACCGAGATGATCAACCG
>JACNKQ010000059.1 GCA_014381945.1 Actinomycetota bacterium | reverse complement strand
AGGTGCACGCAGCGGGTGATGTCGGAGCAGTAGCCCACCCCGTCGGCGCCGTCCATGGTGCCGCCGATGTCGAACAGGACTCCCTCGCCGTCCCGGATGACCCGGTCGCCAGCCTCGTGGTGGGGGCTGGCGGCGTTCGGTCCGGAGGCCACGATCGTGAAGTTCACCTTGCGGTGGCCCTCGTCGAGGATCCGCTGCGCGATCTCTGCTGCGACGGCCGCCTCGGTGCGTCCGGTCAGCGCCACGTTGCCAGCCTGCACGTCGGCGAGGATGCGGTCGACGGCAGCGGCGGCCATGCGCAGTGCATCGACCTCGGCGGCGTCCTTGACCATGCGCAGCGGTGCCGTGATCGCAGACGCCCGGGAGAAACTGGTGCCCGGCATCGCCGAGGTGAAGTCGACGAGGAACCCGGCCCACGTCTGGTCCCCGATGGCTGCGGTCCCCGCTGCGCCGATGAGGCCGGAGGCCAGCGCCACCGGGTCCTCGCCGTCGCGCCAGGTGACCATCTCGAACACGCCCGGTCGATCCACGACCCGAGGAGCTTCGAGGAACGGGACCAGCAGGCGGGCATCACCCTCGCGGGGGACGATGAGCAGCGTCAGGCGCTCGAGCGGCATCGCCTCGTAGCCACACAGCCAGGGAAGGTCGGCACCGACCGACAGCAGCAGGACGTCAACGCCCCGCTCGGCCATGGCGGCACGGGCCCGGTCGAGACGCTCGGCGAACACGGGGTGAGCCTAGGTGCCAGGCGTCGGGTGTCAGGCGGGCGTTGCTGCGAGCGTCACCGGGACCGCCGATGCGACGCCAACGGCTTCGGCGGCCTGGCGGGCGTGGTAGCTGGAACGCACCAGCGGCCCGGACTCGACGTGTGGAATGCCGAGGCGCTCCCCCTCCTGCTTCCAACGGTCGAAGGTGGCCGGCTCGACCCAGCGCTCGACGGGCAGGTGGTTGGTGGTCGGCCGCAGGTACTGGCCGATGGTGACGATGTCGCAGCCGACGCCGGCGAAGTCGGCGAGCGCCCCGTCGATCTCGTCGTCGGTCTCGCCCAGGCCGACGATCAGCGACGACTTGGTGGTGAGGCCCGCCGCCTTCGCCCGCGCCAGCACCGAGAGGCTCCGGGCATACGAAGCCGACGGGCGCACAGTCCGCTGGAGGCGGGCGACGGTTTCGAGGTTGTGGTTGAGCACGTCGGGTCGGGCGTCGAAGACGAGGGCGAGCGACTCGGGGTCGCCCTTGCAGTCGGGGATGAGCACCTCGACAGCGGTACCGGGGTTGGCGGCCCGGATGGCCCGGATGGTGGCGACGAACTCGGCGGCCCCGCCGTCGGGCAGGTCGTCGCGGGCCACCGCCGTGACCACGGCGTGCGCCAGGCCCATCTCGGCAACGGCGTCGGCGACCCTCACCGGCTCACCCGGGTCGGTGGCCTCCGGCCGACGGGTGTCGACCAGGCAGAACCCGCAGGCCCGGGTGCACCGCTCGCCGTTGATCATGAACGTGGCGGTGCCGTCGTTCCAGCAGTCGAAGATGTTGGGACAGCCGGCCTCCTCGCACACGGTGACCAGCGACTGCCCGCGCATCAGGCCCTTGAGGCGCCTGTATTCGGGTCCGGTGTCGAGCCGCACCTTCATCCAGTCGGGCTTGCGCTCGACCGGTGGCGGCTCGCCGGGGCCCTCTCCCCTGGTGAAGGCAGCCACGTCGGCATCTCCCTCCACGTCCGTGCGCCGCCACGCCACGTCCGCCCGGTCGACCGGCCCCTGCGCCCAGATCCGGGCAGCCCGCCCGGCCACCCGGTCGACGACCTCGCGCATCGACACATCGACGCCCTCGGCGGCCAGCGACGTGACCCCGTACCCGGTGATGCCACACGGGACCATCCGGTCGAAAAAAGACAGGTCGGGGTCGACGTTGAGGGCGAACCCGTGCATGGTCCGCCCGCGGCTCAGCCGGACGCCGATGGCGGCGACCTTGCGGGGGTCGGGGCCGTCGGGACGCACCCACACGCCCGGATAGGGGTCGAGGCGGCCGACGTCAGCGAGCCCCAACTCTCGGCACACGTCGATGACGAGCCCCTCGACCGAGCGGACGTAGTCGACCGTGTCGGCCATGCCGCCGCCACGCTTGCCGGGCAGGTGCAGCAGCGGATACCCGACGAGCTGCCCCGGACCGTGGAACGTGATGTCGCCTCCCCGGTCGGCACGCTCGAGGTCGGCGCCGACCTCCTCGGGGGGTGCCAGCAGGTGCTCTGTGGTCGCCCGCACGCCGAGCGTGTAGACGGGATGGTGCTCGAGCAGCAGCAGGTGGTCGTCGGCGCTGTCGGCGAACAGCCCCTGTTGGAGGGCGAGGGCATCCCGGTAGCGGACCCGGCCCAGCCAGCGGACCCGGAATGGGCGGCCCGAGCTCATTCGGTCCCGGAACCCCAGTCGCCCGCCCAGTCGGTCGTCTCGAGCACGTGGCGGACCTGCCGCAGGAACGACGCCGCATAGGCCCCGTCGAAGGCCCGGTGGTCCCATGCCAGCGCCAGCACCCCGACCGAACCGATGCCGACCGTCTCGTTGCCGTCGTCATCGACCACGACGACCGGCTTCCGGGAAACACCGTCGGTCGACAGGATCGCCACCTGCGGCTGGTTGATGATCGGGAACTGGAACAGGGTGCCGTACTGCCCGGGGTTGGTGACCGTGAACGTGCCCCCGGCAAGGTCGTCCGGCGAGAGCTTTTTCGAGCGTGCCCGTTCGGCCACGTCGGCAATGGCCCGCGAGACCTCGGGCACAGTCATCTGGCCGGCCTGGCGCACGACGGGCGCCACCAGCCCCTCGAAGTCGAGGTCGACGGCCACCGCCAGGTTGAGGTCGCGGTGCACGATGAGCTCACCGTCGCCGACGCTGGCGTTGATCCGGGGATGGTCGACGAGTGCCTCGGCGACGGCCCGCACGATGAACGGCAGGTAGGTGAGGCTGCGGCCCTCGGCGGCCTTCCATGCGGAGCCGTGCGCACGTCGGGCCTCCTCGACCCGGCCGTAGTCGACCTCCATGGCCGTGAGGACGTGGGGCGAGGTCGACCTGGAGGCGACCATGTGCTGGGCCGTCCGCCGGCGGATCGACGTGAACGCCTCGACGTGGCCGGGATGGTCGCGCAGGTACTGCTCGACATCGTGCCGGGTGATGCGCCCGCCGAGGCCGGTTCCGGGAACCCTGGAGGGATCCAGGCCGTGGTCGGCCAGCAACGAGCGGACGACGGGCGACAGCAGCCTGGACCCGCCCGTCGCACGTGCCGGAGCGGTGGGCGCCGGGCTTGCCGCAGGGGCTGCCGGCACTTCGGCCGGCACCTCGGAACGCGGCGCCGAGGCCTCTACCGGCGGCGCTGCGCCCTCCGACTCGTAGCGGGCGATCACCTCTCCGACCTGCACGGTCGCTCCTTCGGCGGCGACGATCTCGGTGAGGACCCCGGAGAACCCGGCCGGGACCTCGGAATCGACCTTGTCGGTGGAGACCTCGTAGAGCACGTCGTCGGGCTCGACCCGGTCGCCGGCCCGCCTGGCCCAGCGGGTGATGGTGCCCTCGGTGACGGTCTCGCCGAGTTGGGGGAGCCGCAGGTCGGCCACGTTCGTCACCCGTGCAGCGATCGCCCGGTCAACGAGAGCACGGTCTCGCCGAACAGTTCGCTGAGCGTCGGATGGGGTTGGATGAACGCCGCCACCTCGTCGACGGTCGCCTCCCAGTTGACCGCCAGGTAGCCCTGGCCGAGCTGTTCGGTCACCCAGGGGCCCACCAGGTGGACGCCGAGGATCCGCCCGGCCCGCCCGTCGGGGTCCTTTTCGGCCACCACCTTCACGAGCCCGTCGGTGTCGCCGACGATCATGGCCCGGCCGTTGCCCATGAACCGGTGCGACGACACGACCACATCGTGCCCGGCCTCGACGGCCGCAGCCTCGGTCAGCCCGGCGAACGCCACCTCGGGGTGGCTGTAGATGCACCACGGCACGGTGG
>JACNKQ010000056.1 GCA_014381945.1 Actinomycetota bacterium | reverse complement strand
GGGTGTGACAACCGACCCGGACCCGGCAGCAGCAATGCTCGTAGAAACCATGCCCACATCATGACCAAGGGGTGCGACAACCGACCCGGCCACCCAGCCGCCCGATTCCGCCACCTACAGTCGCCCCATGGACGACCGTTCCTTCCCCACCGCCGGACGGCCTGCCGCCGACGTCCTCGCCGACCTGGCCGCCAAGCAGACAGGCGACGCCCGCTGGGCCGAGGGCCGCACCTTCGGGCTGGTGTTCGACGGCGGCGACGACGTACGGGCCGTGGCCGACGAGGCCGCCCGCCTCTACCTGCACGAGAGCGCCCTCAACACGGCGGCGTTCCCGTCTCTGGGTGCGATCCAGTCGGAACTGTGCGGTTGGATCGCCGGCCTCTTCCACGGGCCCGGGGCGGCCGGTTTCCTGACCAGCGGTGGCACCGAGAGCATCCTCCTCGCAGTCAAGGCCGCACGGGAGCGTGCGCTCGCCGAGCGCGGCGTGACCGAGCCAGAGATCGTGCTGGCCGAGTCCGCCCACGCCGCCTTCCACAAGGGCGCCCACCTGTTCGGGCTGACCGTGCGCCGTACCCCGGTCACCGTCGACCTCACCGCCGACCCGGATGCAATGGCCGACGAACTCGGGCCGAACACCGCCCTCGTCGTGGCGTCAGCCATGGACTATCCGACCGGGCTGGTCGACCCCGTCCCGGAGATCGCCGCCCTCGCCGCATCGGTCGGAGCCAGCTGCCACGTCGACGCATGTATGGGCGGGTTCGTGCTGCCGTTCGCAGAGATGGAGGGCCGCCCCGCACCCACGTGGGACTTCCGCACAGAGGGCGTCACCACGATCTCGGCCGACATCCACAAGTTGGGGTACGCACCCAAGGGGGTGTCGGTGCTGCTCCACGCCTCGAGGGACCTCCGGCGCCACCAGACGTTCGTGTTCGACGAGTGGCTGGGCGGCCTATACGCCACGCCGAACCTGCAGGGCACCCGTGCCGGACTTCCGATGGCGGCCGCCTGGGCGGTCGTGTCGCACCTGGGCACCGACGGCTACCGGCGGCTTGTGCGGGGCACGCTCGACGCCGCCGACCGAATCCGGTCAGGTGTCCGTGCGATCGAAGGCCTGGCCGTGCGTGGCGACCCGATCCACCAGATCCTGACGATCACCTCCGTCGATCCCGACCTCGACGTCTTCGCCGTGGGCGACGCCCTCGCCACACGGGGCTGGCACGTCGACCGGCAGTACCCGCCAGATGCCCTCCACCTCACGGTCAGCAACGGCAACGTTCCCGTGGTCGACGGATTCCTCGGCGACCTGTCGGCAGCCGTCGAGGAGGCCCGCAGTTCCTCACCGGGAGGAAGCGGCCAGTACGCCACCATCGACTGAGTCAGTCGAACAGGCGACCGGCGTCCTCGAAGTCGACCAGCCAGGTCCGGCCCCCACCGTCGGCGTGGTAGGAGCCCCAGCCGAGCAGTTGGCGGGCACGCTCCGGCAACGTCGCCGCCAGGTCTCGGTCGATGACCAGCGGGCTGGCCTCCTCGGGCCGCAGCCATCCGGTCACGAAGCTGACGTGCATGCCGTAGCGCCATCCGTCGGAGGTGTTCTCGCCGGCACCGTGGATGATCTTGCCGGAGTAGACCATGCCGCTGCCGGCCGGCATGGCGGCATACGCAACCTCGTCGGGCGAGGTCTCGATGCCGCGGATCAACCCCGACGGCCGGCGTTGGCTGCCGGGGATCACGACCGTCGCACCATTTTCGACCGTGAAGTCGGACAGGGCGAACATGCAGCTGAGGGTGATCTCCCGGCCGTCGGCGACCGCTTCGGGCCAGTTGTTTTCGTCGCGGTGCATGTACTGGGCCGGCTCGCCGGGCCCGACGGCCATCACCTGACCGGTGTTGAGCCAGTAGTCGGCGCCTGCGGAGCTCAGGACAGCGTCGGTCATCGCCGTGAATACCGGGTTGAGCAGGGCATGGTCGACGAACGCCCTGCTGCGCGCAGCCAGGCCGCAGAACCGCACGGTGTTGGGACCGTGGAAGGTCTCCCAGAGTTCCATGCCACTCTTCGACCCGGGGACGGCTGCGTCGAAGCCGGCGGAGAGGTCGTCAACTATCGCCCGGACGGCACCTTCCGACAGCAGGTCGCGCACGATGACTCCACCGTCCCTGGCGAGGGCGGCGAGTAGGTCGGCCAGCGGGGTGTCACGGTCGAGGACCTGCAGTTCAGGCATGGCGCACATCATGGACGGCTCCGGCACAACACCGGGGGTCAGGCCGACCCGTCGCCCTTGTCCGCCTCGTCCGCCTTGTCGCCCTTGTCCGACCCGTCGCCCTTGTCCCCCGTCCCGTCCTTCATCTGGTCGAGGTTCACGAGGATCGGGTAGCCCGAGACGCTCAGGGCGTTGCCGTGGCCCGTCTGGTGGATGTCGAACACGGACTGCAGGGCGTTGTAGAAGCCCTGGATGTCCACGGTCTGGTTCACGGCCCGCTTGGCCTGGGCCAGCCCGAACGGGTGCATCTCGGCGATCTCGTGGGCGAGCGCCATGGTCTCGTCGAGGAGGTCGTCTAGCGGAACCACCCGGTTGACCATGCCCAGGTCGAGCGCCTCGGCGGCGGTGAACTGCCTGGCGGTGAACAGCATCTCCTTGGCCTTGCGCGGCCCGAGCTCCCAGGTGTGGCCGTGGTACTCGACGCCGCCGATCCCCATGCGCACCACCGGGTCGGAGAACCGGGCGTTGTCGGAGGCGACGATGAGGTCGCACGGCCAGCAGAGCATGAGGCCACCGGCTATGCACTGGCCCTGCACGGCGGCGATGGTCGGCTTGGGGATGTCGCGCCAGCGGCGGCTGTAGCCCAGGTAGTGGATGGTCTCCCATTCGTAGATGGCCTGGAGCCCGCGGTCCTGCCAGTCGACGGCGGTTCGCGGCGCCTGTCTCCCGGCTCCTCCGGCTCCCTCTGCTCCCTCTACTCCCTCTCCGATCGCCTCGTTGCTGGCGCTGATGTCGTGGCCGGCGCAGAAGTGCTTCCCCTCGGCCCGCAGCACGATCACCCGCACCTCCCGGTCGGCGGCCGCCGCCTCGAAGGCCTCGTTCATCTCGTCGAGGGTCTGCTGGTCGACGGCGTTGGCCTTTTCGGTGCGGTCGAGGGTGATCACCCCGACCCGTCCCTCCACCTCATAGCGGATGTGCTCCACGGTGCTCCTCCGGCTCTCCCACTCGGTGCCCGGACCATAGTTCGGCATCGGCGGCGGACTCTCGTCCGGAACGTCCCCGGAACTACGCTCGCCCCATGCCGACTCTTCCACAATCCGACTTCCGGGCATTCGACGCCGACAACCACTACTACGAGGCCGAGGACGCCTTCACCCGCCACATCGAGCCGTCGATGGCGAAGCGCTGCATGCAGTGGGCCGACATCAACGGCAAGCAGCGCCTGCTGGTCGGCGGCCGGGTCAACAAGTTCATCCCGAACCCGACCTTCGACCCGATCGCCCGCCCGGGCAGCCTCGAGGACTACTTCCGCGGCCGCAACACCGAGGGCCGGGACATCGCCGCCATGTTCGGCGACCTCGAGTCCCTCGCCGAAAACCCCGGCTACCGGGACCGCGACGCCCGCCTGGCCCTGATGGACAGCCAGGGCCTCGAGCGGGCCTTTCTGTTCCCGACCCTTGGCGTCGGCATGCAGGCGGCCCTGCGCCACGACATGCCCGCCCTGCACGCCGCCTTCCGGGCCTTCAACCTGTGGCTGGACGAGGATTGGGGGTTCGACCGCGACGGCCGCCTGTTCGCCGCCCCGATGCTGACCCTCGCCGATCCGGTCGAGGCCGCCGCAGAGGTCGACCGGGTGCTCGCCGCCGGGGCCCGCCTCGTGGTGATGGTGCCCGGCCCCGTTCCGACGGCCGACGGCTACCAGTCGCCGGGTATGCCCGACTACGACCCCGTATGGGCCCGCCTCGAGGAGGCCGACACCCTGGTGGCGTTCCACGCCGGGCTGAGCGGCACCAGCCAGTACGGCAAGGTCTGGGAGTCGGGCTCCTCCCAGTTCGAGGCGTTTCGCCACTCGGCGTTCCCGCTCGTGGCGTTCGCCGACCGCACCATCTCCGACACCTTCGCCGCACTGATCTGCCACGGGGCGTTCTGCCGCTTCCCCGGCCTGCGCATCGTGTCGATCGAAAACGGCGGCATGTGGGTGCCCGAACTGCTCCGGCACCTGGCGAGCGCCCAAGGCAAGATGCCCTTCGCCTTCGAGCGCCATCCGGTCGAGCAGTTCCACTCCAACGTCTGGGTGTCGCCCTACTTCGAGGACGACATGGTGATGCTGCGCGACCTGCTCGGCATCGACCGGTTGCTGTTCGGCTCTGACTACCCGCATGCCGAGGGCCTCGCCGACCCGATGTCCTACGTCGACGAACTCGTGGGGTTCGACAACGACGAGATCCGCAAGGTCATGCGCGACAACGCCGACGGGCTCATCGGGGCCGGCTGAGGTACGGGCCCGCCCGATCCATCCGAGCCACCTGTCATGGGCCTCCACGACCTCCTCGCCTCGGCACCCACCAGGCCCGACCTCGTGGTCGACGGCGGCCGCAGGTTCTCCACCGGCGAGGTCGACGCCGCCGCCGCGTCGACGGCCGCCGGGCTGGCCGGGACGGGGGTGGGCAGCGGCGATGCCGTCGCCTTCCAGGTCCCCAACGGTCTCGATGCCGTGACGCTGTTCCGGGCCTGCTGGCACCTCGGGGCGGTCGCAGCTCCACTCCACGACCGGATGGGTGCCACCCAGGTGGCGGCCGCCGTCGACCAGCTCGGGCCTACCGCCTGCGTCGCCTCCCCCGGGATGCCCCTCGCCGATGCCACCGGCGCCGTCACACCCGCCGAGCTCACGGGCGGGGACGCTGCTGCCGCTGCCGGACCGGCGCCGGATGCCGACGCCCTGGTCATGTTCACCTCCGGGTCCACAGGAGCGCCCAAGGGTGTTGTCCACACCCACGGGGGCCTCGCCGGCAAGGTCCTCCAACTGCTCGATGTCCACGGCCTGGACGGCAGCGACGTGGTCCTGATGCCGGCGCCGCTGTCCCATGTCTCGGGCCTCCTCCACGGTGTGCTGGTCCCCGGCGCCGTCGGCATGCGCACCGTGCTGATGGACCGCTGGGACCCCGGTCGGGCGCTCGACCTGATCGAGGCCGAGGGTGTGACCTACATGGTCGGACCGCCGACGTTTTTCCTCGGCCTCATGGACGCCCCCGGCTTCTCTCCCGGCAGGACCGCCTCGCTGCGCCTGCTCTCGTGCGGCGGCACCGAGGTCACGCCGGAGTTCGTAGACCGGGCCGGTCGAGAGTTGGGGGCCGTCGTGAAGAGGTCGTACGGGTCGACCGAGGCGCCGACGGTGGCGACCAGCCGCTTCGACGACCCCCCTGACCGGATGACGACCAGCGACGGTCGCCCCTTCGGCGACACCGAGTTCAGGATCGACGAAGATGACGAGATCTGGGTACGCGGCCCGGAGGTGGCCCGCCGCTACCTCGACCCCGACCAGACCGCCGCATCGTTCGTCGACGGCTGGTTCCGCACCGGCGACCTGGGGCGCCTCGACGACGGCTGGCTCACGGTGACCGGCCGCCTCGGCGACCGCATCATCCGCGGCGGCGAGAACATCTCTGCACACGAGGTCGAGGCGCACCTGGTGGCGCATCCGGCCGTCGACGCAGCCGTCGTCGTCGGCCTGCCCGACGAGCGCCTCGGCGAGCGCGTCGCCGCCTTCGTAGTGGCGCCCGGAGGCTTCGACCTGGACGCCTGCCGGGCCTGGTTCGACGACCGGGGCCTGACCCTGTTCATGGCCCCCGAGTACGTCGAGGTGATCGACGAGGTGCCGCTGCTGCCGACCGGCAAGCCCGACCGGGTCGGACTCAGCGACCGGGCCGGAGCCCGACGATGAGCGACCCGACCCGCGCAGCCGTCTACCGAGGGCCCGGGCGGCTCGACGTGACGGAGGTGCAACTGCCCACCCTCGGGCCGACGGACCTGCTCGTCGAGGTGGCGTTCTGCGGCGTCTGCGGCACCGACCTGCACAATGTCCTCGACGGCTGGGGCGTGCCGGACAGCATCTTCGGGCACGAGTGGTCCGGCCTCGTCGTGGCCGCCGGCGACAGGGCGCAGATCGGGGTCGGCACGCTCGTCGTGGGCTCCGGGCTCTCACCTTGTGGCGAGTGCGTCTCGTGCCGTGCCGGCCGGTCCGGACTGTGCCGGCAGCGGGGCGCCATCGGAACAGAGAGGTACCTCGGGGCATTCGCCGACCACCTCGTCGTCGATGCCGCCGAGGTGCTGCCCGTCCCCGACGGGGTCGACGCCCGGTCGGCCGCCTACGTAGAGCCCCTCGCTGTCGCCCTCCACGCCATCACGCTGGCTGCGACCCAGCCCGACGAGCGGGTGCTGGTATCGGGTTGCGGTCCCATCGGCGCCGCCGTCGTCGCCGTGCTGCTCGCCGGCGGCCACACCGACCTCCTGGTGGTCGAGCCCTCCGACCTCCGCCGTGACCTGGCCGAACGCCTCGGGGCCGCCACCTGCCATCCGGACGACCTCGAGACCCCCTGGCACCCCGGCTTCACCGTCGACGAGCCCGCAGACGTGGTCTTCGAGACCTCCGGGGTACGCGCCGCAGTCGAGTCATGCCTCGGCCAGTTGGCCGGCTGCGGCCGGCTCGTGCTGGTCGGCACGGGCCTCGACTTCCCGCGCCTCGACACGGGCCGGATCATCCTCAACGAACTGGTCGTGACCGGCGCCTACAACTACGACGACAATGGCTTTGCTGCGGCACTCGACCTGATCGCCTCCGGTTCGCTCCCCCTCGACCTGCTGCTGGAGCCCGGAACCATCGGCCTCGACGGACTGCTCGACACGATGGTCCGGCTGCGTGCCGGCGAGGTGGCCGGCAAGGTCCTGGTGCGCCCCGGTGCCTAGGATCGGGACCCCCTAGCACGGAGGCTGAACGCCGTGGCCATCCTCGACCGCACCGAGTTTCCCGGACCCAACCGCATCAACCACGTGGCGATCAGCCTTCCCGCCGACCTGCTCGACGAAAGGGGCCGCTCCGACCTGGTTGCCTTCTTCGGCGGGGTCTTCGGCTGGCACGAGTTGCCGACCGAGACGGTCGACCGCAAGAAGATGATCTTCTCGCTGTTCTCGCACGACCGGTTCGTGTTCCTGATCGCCGACGATCCGCCCATGGCATGCCCGCCAGGGCTGCCCGGCGACCACTTCGGCGTCCAGGTCGACAGCCTCGACGAACTCGAGACCATGGTCGCCCGGATCGAGGAGTTCCGGGCACACGACGAGCGGGTCGAGATCCTCTCCTACGAGGTCGAGGACTTCGGCTTCCTGAAGCTGCACAACGTCTACGTGCGGTACCTGCTGCCGATGTCGGTCGAGGTGCAGTACTTCGAGTTGCTGAACGCCTGAGCAGGGACCTCCCCCGGCTGCCTCAGCTGCGCGGCACGTCCCTCCAGGGAATGTCCTTGTCGCTGCGCGGCTCCCTCGGCAGTCCCAGGGAACGCTCACCCAGGTTGTTCTTCTGGACCTCGGTCGTGCCGCCGCCTATCGAGATCGTGTAACGGTTGATGACCTCGGCCTGCACCCAGCGGCCGATCCGGTCGTCGTCGGACGGGCAGGCCATGCCGGCGGGTCCGGCGATGGAGGTCGCCAACTGTCCGGTGTGGACCTTCGAGTCGGTGACGAACACCTTCATCAGCGCCGGGTCGAACGGCGGCGGGCCTCCCTGTCGGATGACATCTCGCATGCGTCGGCCCATCAGTCCGGAAATTCGCTCGCGGCTGTAGGCCCGGACCAACTCCTGGCGGACGACGGGATCGTCCTGTCGGTCGAACAACCGGGCCAGGTCGATGAGGCGGTCGGAGGTTCGTCGCCCGCCGCCGGTGCCGCCGATGAACGACGCCTCGTTTCCGAGCACCATGCGGGCCGGGCCCCAGCCGCCGTGGAGTTCGCCGACGAGGTTGGCGACCGGGACCCGCACCCCGGTGAGGAACACCTCGTTGAAGTGCGCCGACCCGTTGGCCTGCACCAGGGGACGGACCTCGACCCCGGGGCTCGTCATGTCGATCAGAAGGAAGCTGATGCCCCGGTGCTTGGGGGCGTCGGGGTCGCTGCGGACCAGTAGGAAGCCCCGGTTGCAGAACTGCGCCGACGAGTTCCAGACCTTCTGCCCGTCGACGACGAACTCGTCGCCGTCGATGACCGCACTCGTCGCCAGCCCAGCCAGGTCCGAGCCCGCCCCCGGTTCGCTGAACAACTGGCACCAGGTCTCATCTGCCCGCAGCATCGGGGGCAGGAAGCGCAGTTTCTGCTCCTCGGTGCCGAGGGCCAGCAGGGTCGGGCCGAGCATCGCCATCGAGGCCCGGATGAAGCCGGCGTTTGACCCGAACCGGACCGACTCCCGGGCGAAGATGCGGTCCGCCCACGCCTCGAGGCCGCGGCCGCCGTACTCGGTCGGCCACGTCAGGCCGGCCCAGCCGTTGTCGGCCAGGGTGCGCTGCCATGCCCCGCACTTCTCGAAGTGTGCCAGCGCCTCGTCGTCGTCGGGGAAGCCGACGACCTCCCACGGGTCGGCCTCGGTCCGTGGCTCAGCATGGGCCTCGAGGAAGGCGCGTGCCTCTGCCCGGAAGGCGACCCGCTCGGGGGCCTCGGCAGGTGCTTCCTCGCTGGCGGCCATCGGGTGCGACCCTAGTGCTGACCCGTTGGGACCTGGCCAGTGGCTGTGCGGCTACGGTCCGGCCGTGGACACCGGCGACGAGGAACTCGACCTGGAGGAGGCGTATGCGGTCGAGACTCCCGACGACAACCGGGACCTCTACGGGCGCTGGGCGTCGACGTACGAGAGCGGCTTCGCTGCCCGCCATGCCTACGTGTACCACGAGCGGGTGGCTGCGACCTTCGCCGACGCCGCCGGTCCCGACGATGATCCGGTGCTCGACATCGGGTGCGGCACGGGCCTGGTCGGCGTGGCGCTGCGGGCGCTCGGCGGCTGGACGATCGACGGCCTCGACCTCTCCCCCGAGATGCTCGACGAGGCTCGGTCCAAGGCTGTGGACGACGGCTCGCCCGTCTACCGCGAGCTGCATGTCGCCGACCTGACCGTCCCGCTCGGGCACGGCGACGACACGTGGGGGGCCGTCGTCAGCGCCGGCACGTTCACCCACGGCCACGTCGGACACGACGCCTTCGACGAGCTGTACCGCATCGCCCGCCCCGGGGCACTGTTCGTGGTCGGCATCAACCCGGACCACTTCGAGGGCGAGGGCTTCGCCGACCGGTTCCGCAGCGACACCGACGCCGGCCGGATCACGGCCCCCGAGTTCCTGAGGGTCCCGACCTACAGCATCGGCGAGAACGTCGACCGCCTCTCGGTCCTTGCGGTGTTCCGCACAGCTTGACCTGCGCTTTGCTGGCTGGCCGGGCAGGTCTCGAACCTGCAACCTCCTGATCCAAAGTCAGGCGTTCTGCCAGTTGAACTACCGGCCACCACTACGGCAAGGAGCGTAGTGGCCGACCGGTACCTACCCCTTGCGGATGATGTTGTGCTCCGGGCCGTACGGGAAGCCCGTGATGTTGGTGGCACCGTCCCCGGTGATCACGAGGATGTCGTGCTCCCGGTAGCCGCCGGCGCCGGGACGCCCCTCGGGCAGCATCAGCATCGGCTCCATCGACACGACCATGTTCGGCTCGAGCACCGTGTCGATGTCCTCCCGCAGCTCGAGGCCCGCCTCGCGGCCGTAGTAGTGGCAGAGCACCCCGAACGAATGGCCGTACCCGAAGGTCCGGTACTTCAACAGGTCGTGCTCGGCGTAGATCTCGTTCAAGGCCTGCGCCACGTCGCTGCAGACGGCGCCGGGCACCAGCAACTCCTTGCCGGCGTCGTGCACGGCGCAGTTGACCTCCCAGATGCGGAGGTGCTCGTCGGACGCCTCCTCGCAGAACAGGGTCCGCTCGAGGGCCGTGTAGTAGCCGGCGATCATCGGGAAGCAGTTGAGGCTCAGGATGTCGCCCCGTTCGATCCGCTTCGTGGTCACCGGATTGTGGGCACCGTCGGTGTTGATGCCCGACTGGAACCAGGTCCAGGTGTCCATCAACTCGCCGTCGGGGAACGTGCGGGCGATCTCGCGCACCATGGCCTGCGTCGAGTGCAGGGCCACCTCGTGCTCGGGCACGCCCGCGGCTATGGCTTCCACACATGCAGCTCCGCCGATGTCACCGATACGGGCACCGTGGGTGATGACGACGATCTCCTCGTCGGACTTGAGCATCCGCAGACGCATGCAGTCGGCGCCGATGTCGACGACCTCCGTGCCGGGCAGGGCCGCCTCCACCTTGCCGAGCAGCGCCACGTTGATGTGGTCGTGCTCGACACCGAGACGACCCCCGGCCGGCACCAGCGACTGCACCGCCCGGATGTAGTTGTCGCGCCGCCAGTCGGTGAACACCACGTTCTCTCCGAAGGTCCGACGCCACGGCTGGCCGGCGTCGATGTTGGCCGAGATCGACGTCGACGCCTCATGTGTGACCACCAACCCGTAGGGGCGACCGAACGAGCAGTACAGGAAGTCGGCGTAGTAGTTGACGTTGTGGATCGACGTGAACAGCACCGCATCGACACCACGCCGAGCCATGACCGCACGCAGGCGGTCGAGCCGACCCTGCATCTCGGCATCGGAGAACGTGCCCTGTGCGCGCTCACCGTTGGGAATCTCCTTGAGGTCGGGCAGATCGCCGATCATTCGGAACTCGTCGGACATGGCGGGCCTCCTCGGTTCGGTCGGCCGGTGTCCGGGCGAGCCTAGGAGGATTCGGTCAACGGCGGTCGAAGACCTCGGCGTCCGGGTCCGGCACCTGGCCACGCCGGCCGTGGAACACCTCGATGCATCCATCCCGTTCCCGAACCTTCCACATCCGGACCCTCGCCCGCTCCGGAATCGAATCCCCCGCCGGAACCTCGATGCATGCCCCGTCGGCTGCAAATTTCCAACCGTGGAACGGGCACACGATGCAGTCGTCGGTGATCCGCCCACCCTGGCTGAACAGCCCACCGACATGTGGGCACAGGTCCTGGGTCACCCGGACCTCCCCTGCAGCATCACGACCCATGACCAGGTCGCGGCCGAAGGCACCCAACGCGACCAGTTCGGGCCCCGGCACCTCATCGGACCCGGCGACGACGTACCAGCCCTTCGGAAACGGTGGGACGTAGCCGGCGTCGGACACCCGCGCACGATACGGGGCCACGGGTCGACGGTGCGGCATCCACGCCCCGCTGCGGTACGGTGTCGCACGCCATGGGATCACTGATCAAAAAGCGCCGCAAGCGCATGCGCAAGAAGAAGCACCGCAAGATGCTCAAGCGCACCCGCGCCAAGCGGATGCGGGGTCGGTAGCCGGCCTCAGGCCTGCGGCGGCAACAGTGGCGGCACCGTCCGCACCACCTGCCGTTCCCCTCCCGGGTACCCCCCCTCCACGAACCACGTACTGCCACTCCCGGCCAGCCGCGGCCGCTGTCCGGTCGCGTCCGCCAGGTCGTCACGCCACCGCACGAGCTCCGGCACCAGGTCGACGGCGGCGGGCTCCAGGTCGTTGCCATGGTCGCCGCAAGGGCCACCGAGCTCATCCCAACGTCGATACACAGCCGGCGTCGGACAGGCCAGGGGCGGTGTGAGCAGCGTGAAGACGCGTTCCTCGAAGGGCAGCACCTCGACCACCTCGCCCATGCCGGTCACCCGGGCCCGACCGCCGACGAGGCAGTAGGCCACGTCGGCGCCGATCGACGCCGCAGCGACCAGGTCGTCGAAACCGGCCCAGCGCAGGATCGCCGCCGCATCCGACGAACCACCCCCCAGTCCCGCACCTGCAGCAACAGCCTTCTCGATCCGGACATGGGCCGTCCGACCGGCCAGCCGCAGGGCCCGGGCCACCAGGTTGTCGTCGGCATCGATCTCCAGACCCGCTCCCTCAACACCCACGACCTCGAGACCCGCCCCCTCGGCCACCACCAGCCGGTCGCCCAGGTCGAGGCTGACCATCTCGGCGTCGATCTCGTGAAAGCCGTCCGGGCGGACACCGGTGACCCGCAACGACAACGTGAGCTTCGCCGGTGCGAACAGTTCGGTGCTCACCGTGCAACCCCCGCTGCGATGGCCGCCCACTGACCGAGGTCGAGTTCCTCGGCACGCAGCGTCGGGTCCACCCCTGCTGCTACGAGCCCCGCCTCGTCCACGAGGCCACGCAGCGCCCCGCGCAGCATCTTGCGCCGCTGGCCGAATCCCGCCCGCACCAGCCGGAACAGCACCTCCGGGTCGGCCTCGACGGTCGGCTCCGGGCGCCGCACGATGTCGACCAGCGCCGAATCCACCCGGGGCCGGGGCAGGAAGACCGACGGTGGCACCCGGCCGACCTTCTTCGCCGTTGCGTGGTACGCCACCTTCACCGACGGCAGGCCGTAGGCGTCGTCGCCCGGTCCGGCAACGAGACGGTCCGCCACCTCGAGCTGCACCATCACGACGAGGCGCACGATGGCCGGCACGTCGTCGAGCAGGTCGCAGACGAGCGGCACCGAGACGTTGTACGGGAGGTTCGCCACCAACGTCCACGGCCCGTCACCCAGAAGCACCCCCCAGTCGACCTCCATGGCATCGGCGTGCACGATCCGCAGCGCCACATGGTCGCCTGCCACCTCACCGAGCACCTCGACCAGCACGTCGTCGATCTCGACGGCCGTCACCTCGGCGCCGGTCTCGAGCAGCGCCAGGGTCAGCGCCCCGACACCGGGACCGACCTCGACGACACGGTCACCGGAACCCACCCCTGCCAACTCCGCGATGCGCCTCACCGTGTTGGGCTCGACCACGAAGTTCTGCCCCAACGAACGCTTGGGGCGGATCCCGTAGCGGTCGAGGAGGCTGCGTACCTCGGTGCGGGTGAGCGTCACGCAGCCGAGGCTACGGGAGTGCGGCTAGGGCAGGTAGCGACCGCACACCGGCCACTGGCCCCGACCACGCAGGTCGTAGAGCGACTGCGCCATGGCGTCCTGATCGGCCGGCGCCACCTCGGCAGGGTCGAGGCCGACGAGCTGCTCGTGGTAGATGCCGGCGATCCAGTCCCAGGTGACCCGGCTGAACTGGTAGGCGCCCCGGTAGTTGCCGGTGGGGCTGACCGCCCCGTAGTTGCCGGTGGCCTCACAGAAGCGCAGGGCCTCCCACTGCTCGGCGGTGGGCCCGAACTCGGCCGGAACGGTGTCGGCGGGGATCGTGGTGGTCGGCCCCGGTGTGGCGATCGCCTCCGCCCGCCGGTCCTCCTCCTCGGCCCGCATGCGTGCCCGTTCCGCCTGGCGGTCCAACTCGGCCTGCTTGGCCTCGAGGAAGACGTGGAGGGCCTGACGGGCGACGAACTCGGCCTCGGCGATCTCCGCAGCGAGGGCCAGCGCCTCAGCCTCGAAGCGCAGTTCCTCCTGCGCCCTCGCCTCGGCCTCCAGATCCTCCTGCGCCCTCGCCTCCGCCACGATGCGGGCGGCATCCGTGTCGGTCCTTTCCGGAGGGGCCGGGTCCAAAGGAGCAGGAACGTCCGACGATTCGGCAACCACCGGTTCGTCTACGACCGCCGCATCCCCGGAGACGGACGCATCGACGACCAACTCGATCACAACCTGCTCCGGGGCGCGTTCGGGCGCGGCGGCAGCGGCGACCTCAGTGGCCGCTCCAGGCGAATTCGGATTCTCGAACACGAACATCGGCAGTGCCGCGATCGTGGCAAGGGCCACGACGAGCACACGCCACCGTTCGATGGTGGGTTCGGCTTCCAGAGCTCCTGTCCCTTTCCCCTCTGGTGGCGACCGTCGTCGGTCGCCAGAGCCAGGTGGAAACCTAGGAAGACGAACACGGGTGGCGCAACACCCAATTCAGAACGAGCGCGAGGCCCGCCACGCAGCGCGCGAGGCCACCGGCAAAACCCCGACAATCAGCGGATCTCGAGATCGTAGAAATCGCAAGCCGTGGCAAATGTCACCGCTGCAACCTCCTCAACCGGACGACCCATCGCCTCGGCGACCGCTGCCCCGACATGGGCGACGTTGGCCGGTTCGTTGGTCCGTCCCCTGTGGGGAACAGGCGCCAGGAAGGGCGAATCTGTCTCGACCAGCACCCGCTCGACCGGACAGCCGGCCGCCGCCGCCCGGACGTCGTCGGCACCCTTGAACGTCACGATCCCGGAAAACGACAGGAACGCACCCCGCTCGAGACAGGCCTCCCCCTCGGCGGGGCCGCCCGTGAAGCAGTGGAACACCGTCCGCTCCGGAACCCCCTCGGCGTCGAGCACCGCAAAGGTCTCCTCCCAGGCCTCACGGGAATGGATCACCAGCGGCATCTCCCGCTCGTTGGCGAGCGCCACCTGGGCGGCGAACACGTCGACCTGCACGTCTCGTGGAGAGTGGTCGTAGTGGAAGTCGAGCCCGGCCTCGCCGACGGCGACGACGGCCCCGTCATCGAGCAGCCCGGCGATGCCTTCGATTCCGAAACGCGCCTCATGCGGGTGCACGCCGGCGGTGGCCCACACGCCGTCGAACCGGCGGGCCACCTCGATCGCCATCCGGCTCTGCGCCAGGTCCGTCCCGATCGTGACCATCCCCGCCACCCCGGCGCCCCGGGCCCGTCTGACCACCTCGTCGGCATCGCTGCCGAGATGACAGTGGCTGTCGAACCAGCGAAGATCCGTGCCGAGGCTCACGCCGGCTCGACGGCATCTTCGGCGAGGAGCGCCTCGACGTCCACCTTGGCGAACAACGGCGTCGGCCTGTCGATCGGCCTACCCGGCGACAGTTCCGGCCGAACCCATCCCACCACCGGCCCCAAAACATCCTCGAGCGCCGACGACGAGAACGGCAGGTACGGAGTGAACGCCACACGCACCCCGTTGACCGCATCCAGCGCCGTTCCGAGCACCACGCGGGCCCGATCAGGATCGGACCCGGCCAGCTTCCACGGCTCGGTGGCGTTGAGGTAGGCGTTGACCTCCGCCGCCGCCTCCATCGCCGTCCGCAGCGCCGCCCGCAGTTCGACCCGGTCGATCTGGTCGGCGGCCGTCACCAGGGCGGCATCGACCCCTGCCAGAAGCGCCAGGTCGGCGTCGGTTCGATCGCCGGGCTCCGGCACGGCGCCATCGCACCTTGCGTTCACCATCGACAGCACCCGGTTCACGAGGTTGCCCCAGGTGGCCACGAGCTCATCGTTGGTACGCCGGGCGATCTCCTCAACCGAGATGTCGGTGTCGCTCTGCTCAGGAAACGAGGCCGCCAGGGCATAGCGCAGGGCGTCCGGTTCGAACAGGCGCAGACCCTCGCCGATCGTCAGGCCCACCCCCCTGCTGGCCGACGCCTTGCCGCCCTTGAAAGTCAGGTACTGGTTGGCCGGCACATCGGTAGGCAGGTTCAGGCCGCCGTAGCCGGTGAGCATCGCCGGCCAGATGATCGTGTGGAACGGGATGTTGTCCTTGCCGATGAAGTACACGGACCGGGCATCGTCGCCCTCCCACCAGTCACGCCACGCCTCGGGATCGCCCTGCCGCTGCGCCCACTCCTTCGCAGCCGAGAGATATCCGATGACCGCCTCGAACCAGACGTAGATGCGCTTGCCGTCACCGAAGCCGTCTACCGGAACGGCCACCCCCCAGTCGAGGTCGCGGGTGATGGCCCGGTCCTGGAGGCCCTCCTCGATCCAGCCCTTCGAGAAGTTCAGGACGTGTCGCCGCCAGCCCCGGCGGCTTTCCAGCCAGGCACCGAGAGGTTCCTGAAAATCTGACAGGCGGAGGAAGAAATGCTCCGTCGACCGCAACTCCGGAACAGCGCCCGTGATCTTCGAGCGGGGGTCGACGATCTCCTCGGGATCGAGGGTGCGACCGCAGTCCTCGCACTGGTCGCCCCGCGCCTCCGCATAGCCGCAGTGTGGACAGGTACCCCCGATGTAGCGATCCGGCAGGAAGCGACCGGCCTCGGCGTCGAAGAACTGTTCGCCGGTCCGCCGGTCGATGTGGCCCTTTTCGAGCAGCGTCAGGAACATGTCTTGTGTCACGGCCTCGTGGTTCCCGGTTCCGGTCGACGTATAGCAGTCCCAGGAGATCGCCAGGCGTTCCCAGGCGGTTAGGAACTCGGCGTGGTAGCGGTCGGCGATCTCAGCCGGCGTGACCCCCTCGGCGTCGGCCCGCACCGTGATGGGGGTGCCATGGACATCCGAACCACTGACCATCAGCACCCGGTTGCCGGCCAGGCGCTGGAACCGGGCGAAGACGTCGGCCGGAAGGTAGGCCCCGGCGAGGTGCCCCAGGTGGCGGGAACCGGAGGCGTACGGCCACGCCACGGCGACGAGGATCGGAACAGGAGGTACGGACATCGCCTCCGAGGCTACCGCTGCCCTTCCGGCAGGCCGGGCCTGTTTGCGGTCCGGGTCAGCCCTCGAGGGCCAGGCGGTAGGCGCGGCGCCTGTTCACCCCGAGCAGGTTGGCCACCTCCACAGCGGCGTCCCGGGTCGATGCACCCCTTGCGATCGACTCTGCCAGCGCCGCCCGGATCCGGTCGTCGTCGGCCCCCTCGGCGGGCGGGGCGCCCTCCACCACGACGACCACCTCACCCTTCGGCGGCTGCCGGGCCCAGTCGGCCAACTCCGCCAGCGTGCCGCGCACGTACTCCTCGTGGAGCTTCGTCATCTCGCGGGCAACGCATGCCCGACGGTCGGCGCCCAACGATCCCGCCATGTCATCCAACGTGGCCGCCAGTCGGTGGGGCGACTCGAACAGGACCATCGTGCGTTCCTCGACTGCCAACTCAGACAGCCGCCCTCCCCGGGCAGCACCCTTGCGGGGAAGGAAGCCCTCCATGCACCACCGCTCCGTGGGCAGGCCGCTGGCCACAAGGGCCGCAACGGGCGCCGATGGCCCCGGCACCACCGAGACCCCGTATCCGGCCTCGACCACCCGCCGGACCAGGCGCTCGCCCGGATCGGAGATTCCGGGCGTACCGGCATCGGTCACCACGGCCACCACCTGGCCCTCGGCGAGGCGACGCAGCACGTCACCGGCGGCACGGTCCTCCGTATGGGCGTCGAGCCGCAGGAGCCGGACGTCGGTGACCCCCGCATGCCTGAGCAACCGTCCGCTGTGGCGGGTGTCCTCACAGGCGACCGCGTCGGCGGCTGCCAGCGCCTCGACTGCCCGGGGTGCGAGGTCGCCGAGGTTCCCGATCGGCGTGGCGACCAGCACCAGCCGTCCCGCCCCGGACGAGGCGCTCACTCCCGCACCGCCAACTCGTCGCCGACCTCCAGGCCCCACCTTGCGAAGGTGCCCGACTCGGCCTCCAACACCGCCCGTGCGCCCCTGACGCGCCGCCCGATGCGATGGCGCTCCATGGTCACGGTGCGCAGCACCGCCAGGTCGGCGTCGAGGTGCGCCACGTCGATGGCGAACCGCATACCCACCGTGTGTACCCGAAACGCCGGCCTGAGGAGGATCGCCCCTTCGATGCCGTCGCGGCCCAGCAGTCCCCGTCGGCGGGTCCGTGGCGAATCTGCCAACTCCAGGCTGGCCAGCACCCGATCACCGCAGACCAACCAAGCCATGCGGCCAGCGTAGATGCCGTTGCCACCGCTCAGGAACAGGCAGAGAGGATCTCCCGGCACCGTTCGCCGGAGGGGAACGAGGTCTGCGTACCGGGCCGGGTGACGCTCTCGCCGGCACAGGCCATCCCGAGTCGAACGGCCGCCATCTCGTCCAGGCCGCTGGCCAGGCCGGCCACGAAGGCGCCGACGAACGCATCGCCTGCACCCGTGGTGTCGACCGGCTCAACCAGGTCGGCGGGGAACCTCGACACCGTGCCGTCCACCTCCACCAGGGCGACACCGTCCCCGCCCAGGGTGACCAGCAGCCGTGCGCCGGTGTGCTGCGAACAGGCGACGAGGGCGGCATCGTCGTCGGGTTGCGCTCCGCCCGCAAGGACCGAGAACTCCACCTCGTTGGGGATCAGCCAGTCGGTCACCCCCAGCAGGTCGGGTTCAAGGGCCGCCGCCGGCGCCGGGTTGAGGACCGTGGGCACCCCCCTGCGAACCGCCTCGGCGAAGGCCGCAGCCGTCGCCGCCTGGGGAACCTCGAGTTGGCCGACGACGACGGACAGGTCTGCGATCGACCCGACGGCATCGACTGCCATCGCAGCGGTCAGGCCCTCGTTGGCGCCCGGGACGATGATGATCCTGTTGGTGCCGTCCGGTTCGACCCAGATCGGGGCGACACCGCTGGCCCCGGGCACGACATGGACGTGACCGGTGTCGATCCCGAACGATCCCAGGTTCTGCAGGGCCATCTGCCCGTAGGAGTCGTCGCCCACGGCCCCCGCCATCGTCACCCCCGCTCCGACCAGCGACGCCATCACCGCCTGGTTGGCGCCCTTGCCCCCGAAGCCCATCTGGAACCGGTCGCCCACGATCGTCTCGCCCGCCTCGGGGACTCGCTGCGTGTAGGCGACGAGGTCGATCATGGTGGAACCGACGACGAGCACATGCCCGGCTTTCGAATCCGAACCCACCACCGTGTGTCCTCCCGGTCCTCGACTGACTCGGCCCCTGACGCTACCGACTGCTACGCCCGCTACCGGGACGGGCCCATCTCGTCGTCGGCACCTCCGCCGGGCGACACTCGAGTCCGAAGCCGACGACGAGCGGAGCACCGCATGCCGAGAATCAGCGCCTGGGAGGGCCCGGTCCTGCGATCGGTGGTTCCGGTTGTCGAGGCATCCCGGCACGTGGACACCTCGCAGGACGACGTCGACCGGGTGGCCCGCTGGATGGCCTACGAGGACTTCGCCCCACCGGACGGGTCGATCGAGGGGCCCTTCGACTTCGGGCCGGAACCCGATGCGGTCATCGACGCCACCCTGCTCATCTCATCGCTCAACTTCGCCTACACCGACTTCGATTCGGGCGAGCGGTTCGAGACCGACCACCAGGGTCGCACCTGGGCCGACGCCGAGGCCCTCTACGCCACGATCCACCAGGCTCACCTCGGCGGTACGCCCATCTTCGACGGCGACTTCCTGGCCACGGCCTCACGCACCGACCTGGCCCGGATCTTCAAAGGCAGCATCGAGATCCCGATGCTCGACGAACGCGTACGGATCCTCAACGAGATCGGCGTTGTCCTCGTCGAGGAATACGACGGCCGCTTCCACAACTTCGTCCGCTCCTGCGAGGCGGCCGTCTACGCCGACGGCAACGGGCTCCTCGAACGGCTGACCGGAGAATTCCCGCGGTTCAACGATGTCAGCGACCACCGCGGCCGAACCGTCGTGTTCAACAAACTCGCCCAACTCTGCCTCTGGTCACTGCACGTCGCCCTCTCCGGCACCGGAGCGCTCGCCATCCGCGACCTCGACCACCTGACCGCATTCGCCGACTACATCCTCCCCGTCGCCCTCGAGGCCATGGGGATCCTCGAATACACCGACGACCTCTCCGACCGCGTCGCCCGACAGGAACTGATCGAACGCGACTCCGACGAGGAGATCGAGATCCGGTCACACACCATCTACGCCACCGCCCTGCTCACCGACGCCATCAACGACATTCGCCCCGCCGACCGGCAGGTGGTCATCCCGCAGGTCGACTACCGGCTCTGGAGCACCTACCACGCAGCGTTCCCCACCCTGCGCCCCCACCACCTCACCCGCACGCCCATGTACTGAAGGTGTACTGAAGGTGCACTGAAGCCGTACCGAAGCGGCGCCTGTCCACCTCAGACGTTGAAGCGGAACTCCAGCACGTCCCCGTCGACCGGCAGGTACTCCTTGCCCTCACTTCTCACCAGGCCGGCCACGCGGGCCCTGGCGTAGGAACCGGCCTCGAGCAGGACATCCCAGTGGATCGTCTCGGCCCGGATGAACCCCCGCTGGAAGTCGGTGTGAATCCGACCGGCGCACTCCGGGGCCGTCGAACCCGCCCTGAACGTCCACGCCCGGCTCTCCTTCTCGCCGGTGGTGAGGAAGGTGCGTAGCCCCAGACAGTGGTAGGCGGCGTGGATGAAGCGGGGCAGCGCCCCCTCACCCAGGCCGAGGCCCTCGAGCATCTCGGAGCGCTCGTCAGGCGGCAACAGAGCCGCTTCGGCCTCGAGCTGCACGCACATGCCGACCACGTCGGCGCCGTCCAGTTCGGCGATCACGGGCGCCAGTACCGGATCCGGGTCCTCGACCTGCTCCTCGTCGAGGTTGACCACGGCCACGACCGGCTTGTCGGTGAGCAGAAAGAACGGCGTGAGCAGTTCACGTTGATCGGCAGGAACATCGCTGCGATAGATCGGCGTGCCCTGCTCGAGATGTGCCTGCGCCGCCTCGAGGGCCGCCACGGCCGCTGCCAGCGAACGGTCCCCCTTGGCGGCACGACGTTGCCGGTCCACCTGCTTTTCGACCGTCTCGAGGTCGGCCAGCGCCAACTCGACCTCGAGGATCCGCAGGTGCTCCAACGGATCGGTCGGCCCCGGCACGTCCCCGTCGCGAAATGCACGCAGGACGAACACGATGGCGTCGGCCTCCCTGATACCGGCCAGGAACCGGTTGCCGAGACCCTCCCCGGAAGCCGCCCCCTCGACAAGGCCACCGATGTCCGTGAACTGCACGCTGGCCGGCACCACCCTGGCCGAGGCGCTCATGGCGGCCAGGAGGTCGAGGCGCCGGTCGGGCACCTTGGCGACGCCGACGTTCGGGTCGGTCGTGGCGAAGGCGTACGGGGCCGCGAGGGCACCACCACCGGCCAGTGCGTTGTAGAGGGAGGACTTGCCCGCATTGGGCAGCCCCACGAAGCCGAATCGCTCCACGGTCGCTCCTGCGATCAGGCGGCCCCGGGGCGGGCCGTCGGTTTCAGCATCGGGGTGGGGGCCTCCTACCCCTTCTGCGCCCGGGGCACCCGCGATGCACTCCCGCGCCGTGAGGCTCCTGGTCCAGTCGTATCGCCTCATTTGCCATGAGCTCAATGTTCTGCAGTAGAACGGGAAACCACAGGGCAGACCCCACTT
>JACNKQ010000019.1 GCA_014381945.1 Actinomycetota bacterium | reverse complement strand
GACGGTGCTCGCGCTCGTCGTCGGCGGGCTCGCCTCGCTGGTCGTCGTGCACGGCAGGGGCTGGGTGTCGAGGGTCCTGGACCTGGGGCTCATGCTGCCCCTGGGGGTGTCGGCTGTGACCCTCGGCTTCGGCATGCTGATCGCCCTGGACGGCCCGCCGCTCGACCTGCGCTCCTCCCGTTGGCTGGTCCCGGTCGCCCATTCGCTGGTGGGGATCCCGTTCGTCATGCGCACGCTCGTGCCGACCCTGCGCAGCATCGACGATCGCCTGCGCGAGGTGGCGGCGGTCCTGGGGGCATCGCCGACACGGGTACTGCGCGAGATCGACCTTCCGATCGCCGGACGGGCCGTGGCCGTCGGTGCCGCCTTCGCCTTCGCCATCTCTCTGGGGGAGTTCGGGGCCACCTCGTTCCTGCCCCGCCAGCCCGATCGGCTGACGGCCCCGCTGGCGTTGTTCCGCCTGCTGGGCACGCCGGGCGACCTCCTGCGGGGCCAGGCCATGGCTCTGGCGGTTGTGCTCATGCTGCTGACGGCGGCCTGCGTGCTGGTGATCGAGTCCCGCGGCCGGTTCGGCTCGGGCGTGGTCAGGGGTGACCTGTGAGCGGTCTGGTCGTAGCCGGGGTGTCGGTCGGCTTCGACGGTATTCGGGTGCTCGACGGCATCGATCTGGCGGTCGCCTCCGGGGAGGTCGTGGTGCTGCTCGGCCCCAGTGGTTGCGGCAAGACGACGCTGTTGCGTGCGGTGGCGGGGCTCGAGCCCCTGACGGCGGGGTTGGTCTCATGGGACGGCGAGGACCTTGCCGCCATTCCACCCCACGAGCGGGGCTTCGGGCTCATGTTCCAGGACCATGCCCTGTTCCCGCACCGGGATGTGGCGGGCAACGTCGGGTTCGGACTGCGCATGGTCGGCCTTCCGGAGGTCAGGCACAACGAGCGGATCGGGAACGTGCTCGAGATGGTAGGTCTGGCGGGCTTCGGTCCAAGGTCCGTGGCGACCCTGTCGGGTGGCGAGGCCCAGCGGGTGGCGCTGGCGAGGTCGTTGGCGCCGGCGCCGCGGCTGCTCATGCTGGACGAGCCGCTGGGGGCATTGGATCGGTCGTTGCGCGACCGACTGGTCGACGAGTTGGGCGTCCTGTTGCGTCGACTGGGCCAGGCTGCAGTTCACGTCACCCACGACCACGACGAGGCGTTCACCCTCGCCGACCGGATCGCCGTGATGGCCGACGGGCGGATCGAAAGGATCGGTACGCCGTCAGAGGTCTGGGCCGACCCCCGCACTGTCGCCGTGGCCCGCAGCATCGGGCACCGCAACCTGGTCGAGTTGGACGCAGGCGGTTCGTGCGCGTTGGGACGGCTGGCGACCGGCCCGGGCACGGTGCTGGTGCGCGGCGACCGCCTGACGCTGCTCGAGGGTGCGCTTCCCGCCCGGGTGACCGGTGTGGCTTTCCGGAATGGGCGGACCGAGGCAACCGTCGCGGTAGGGGACGTCGAGGTGCACCTGTTCATCGATCGGCCGGTGGACCGCGGTGAGGCTGTAGGCCTGCACCTGGCCGCCGACGCGGTGGTCGGGTTGGACGGCGCCTGAGGGCTCAGTCGGTGAAGCGGGGGAGCAGGTCCCGGGGAACCACCTTGCCCATGGCGTTGCGGGGTAGCCCATCGACGACGAGGAAGCGGTCGGGGACCTTGTAGCGGGCCAGGTCGGCTGCACAGTGGGTGGCCAGGTCCGCCGGATCGGGGTTGCACCCGGCCACCGGGACCACGGCGGCGACGATCCGCTCGCCGAGCCGTGCGTCCGGGAGGCCGACCACCGCCGCTTCGGCCACTTGCGGGTGGGTCAGGAGCACTCGTTCCACCTCGGCCGGGTACACGTTGGCGCCGCCGCGCAGGATCAGCTGGTTCTGCCGGCCCCGGACCACCAGTTGGCCGTCGGTATCGAGGTGGCCGAGGTCGCCGGTGTGGAGAAGGCCACCCCGCAGCGCCTCGCGGGTCGCCTCGGGCCGGTTCCAGTAGCCGAGCATCGGGGTCCAGACACCGGCCCACCGGCCCTCGCTGCGAGCCCGGAAGCACACTTCGCCGACCTCTCCGTCGGGCAGGTCGACACCAGTCCTGTCGACGACGAGCACCTCGACCGGGTCTAGCGGGAAGCCGGCAGCTGTGCTGTTGGCTCGGTGGCCGGCGCGATCGCGCACCATCCCGGACGGCGCCTCGGTGAGCCCGTAGCCGACCAACGGCCAGGTCCCGAACTTGTCGTACCAGCGCTGCCGGAGCTCCGGCGGCGTGTGGGCAGCACCGATGATCATGTGCGTGAGGCCGGAGAGGTCTTCACGGTGCACGTCGGGGTGCTCGACGAGGTCGTGGACGAGCGTCGGAACCAGCGTGATGCGACTTACGCCGTCTGTCCGGATCGCCTCGGCCAGGCCGACGGGGTCGGTTCGGTCGATGAGTACAGAGGTGGTCGCACGCACGAACGACCACACCGGTCCCAGCAGCAGGAGGTTGAGGATGGTGCACGACAGGGCGGTGCCGTGGCGTTCACCGGGGACGGCCGGGTAGCTGGTTCGGCTGGAGATCCCCGACCAGATGACGTTGTGCTGGCTGTGGACGGCGCCCTTTGGGCGACCGGTGGTGCCGCTGGTGTAGGCGATGGCCGCCGGTGCGTGGGGATCGACGTCCACAGTGGGTTGGGGGTGTCCGGCGGCGAGTAGGTCGGCCCAGGAGCCCTCGCCGGAAACCGGATCGACGGTCAACGCGTGGTTGTGTCCGAGGTCCCGGGCACGGTCCGGGGTGGCCACGGCCAGCGACGCCCCGGCATCCTCGATCATCCAGCGTGCCTCCGAGGGTGCCAGGTTGGCGTTGATCCCGACCCAGATGGCGCCGAGTCGCTGAGTGGCGAGGAAGGCTTCGATGAGGGCGGCCCGGTTCGGCAGGCTGGCGGCCACCCGGTCACCGGTCCGTATGCCGAGCCTGGCGAGCCCGCCGGCCGCTGCGGTGACGCGCTCATCCAGTTCCCGGTACGTCAGCCGGTCGGCGCCATGGACGAGTGCCTCCCGGTCAGGATGTCCGCGCACGCCGTCGACGAGGACGTCGGCGAGGGTGTGGGGACCCTCCGGCAGCGGCGCAGGGTCGGGCCGGACCTGCAGACCCCGATCGTCGAGGGGAGGCTCGTCGTGGTTGTCGTCGTCCGGGCATGGCTCGTCGGTCACGGGCGCAAAGATATCTGCGGCAGGACTTGCCTACTGGGTGGTAACCGGCAATGATTACCGGAACTTCGGGCGTGACGCGCGCCATGGGGGAAAACGAACCCGAGGAGGGGATCGAGAATGAATGCACGACTGCGCCGCTTGACGGCGATCACCCTGAGTCTGATGCTCTTGTCTGCAGGATGTGGCAGCGACGAAGCCACGACGCCGACAACGACCGCAGCGCCGACAACGACTGCAGCGCCGACAACGACTGCAGCGCCGACAACGACTGCTGCCCCGGAGGGGGCGTGCATTGGTTTGGTGACTGATGTGGGTGAGGTGGATGACAAGTCGTTCAACCAGTCGGCGTGGGAGGGTGTCCAGGCTGCTGGTGCGGCTGCTGGTGCGTCGGTGGACTACATCGAGACGCAGGCGGCGAAGGACTATGCGACCAACATTGGTTTGTTTGCTGATTCGGGTTGCGACATCGTCGTGACGGTCGGGTTCGCTTTGGGCGAGGCGACCGGGATCGCTGCCGGTGAGTATCCGGATGTCGATTTCATTGGTGTGGACCAGTGGCAGGGTGAGGCGATTGCCAATGTGGCTGGTTTGTTGTTCCCTGAGGATCAGGCTGGTTACCTGGCTGGTGCCTTGGCTGCTTCGTTGTCGACTTCGGGTGTGATCGCGGAGGTTCTGGGTACGGACCTGGTGCCGCCGGTGGTTGCGTTCGGTGAGGGCTTCGTGAATGGTGCGAAGCACATCGATCCGTCGATCACGGTGATCAAGACGTACCATCCGGGTGGTTTGGATGTGGCGTTCACGGACCCGGAGTGGGGTGCGACGACGGCTCGTCAGGCCCTTGACCAGGGTGCGGATGTTGTGTTCGGTGCTGGTGGTAAGACCGGCAACGGGGCGATCATCGAGGTGGCCGGTGAGGCTGGTGCGTTCTGCATCGGTGTCGACACCGACCAGTGGACCACGGTTCCTGAGGCGCATCCGTGTCTGGTGTCGTCTTCGATGAAGATGATCGTCGATGGCGTCTCGGACCTGATCGGCCAGTCGTTGGCTGGTTCGATGCCTGCGGGCAACTACTACGGCGGTGTGGCGTTGGCTCCGTTCCACGACCATGCCGACTCGGTGCCCGCCGAGGTCCAGGACATGCTCGTCGCCCTCAAGGCCGACCTCGAGTCCGGCGCCATCCCGACCTGTGTCTGGGTCACAGACGCCCCGGGTTGTGAAGCGCCTGCCGAGACCAGCGACACCAAGGCCGCGTTCATCTACGTGGGCCCGACGGGTGATGCAGGCTGGACATGGGCGCATGACCAGGGCCGTCAGTACGCGGAGGCTGAGACAGGTGTGGAGACGGCGTTCGTGGAGTCGGTGCCTGAGGGCACGGCCGACTTCGGCAATTACGCCCGCCAGTTCATCGAGGACGGGTTCAACGTGATCGTGGGGACGTCGTTCGGGTACATGGACGACATGCTGGCCCTGGCCGACGAGTATCCGGACGTCGTGTTCGAACATGTTTCGGGATACAAGGCCAACGACACCAACTTCGGCAACACATTCGGCCGGATGTACGAGCCGCGGTATCTGTCGGGGATGGTGGCAGGGTCGGCGACCACGTCGAACCTGATCGGCTATGTGGCGGCGTTCCCGATCCCGGAAGTGATCCGGGGTATCAACGCGTTCGCCTTGGGTGTCCAGGAGACCAACCCGGATGCGGTGGTCGAGGTGGCGTGGACGTCCACCTGGTTCGATCCGGTCGTCGAAGGCGATTCAGCCCAGGCGCTGCTCGACAAGGGCGCCGACGTGATCGCCATGCATCAGGATTCGACTGCTGCTGGTGATAAGGCCGAGGCTGCCGGTGCCCGTTGGGTGTCGTACAACTCGGACATGAGCGCTTTCGCTCCGAACGCCTTCCTGACGGCTCCGGTGTGGAACTGGGGTCCGCGTTACGTCGACATCATCGAGTCCGCAGCGGCCGGCACCTACACGCCTGGCTACTACTGGGGTTCGATGGCCGACGGGATCGTCGACCTGGCACCGATCGCCGACGACGTGGATGCCGACGTGGTCGCGGCGGTCGAGGCTCGCAAGGCCGAGATCATCGCCGGCACGTTCCATCCATTCTCCGGTCCGATCAACGACCAGGCCGGCAACGTGATGGTTGCCGCTGGCGAGACCATGGACGACGGCTCCATGCTCGGCATGGGCCTGTTCGTCGAAGGCGTGGTCGGCGCCACCGGTAATGAACCCGATGACTTCTGGCCAGAACCGGTGGTCGGTGGGACCCTGCGGATCGGCCTTGAAGCCGAAACCGACGGGTTGAACCCGGCTGTGAACCGGTTTGCGGTTTCCGCCTACCAGATGGGAACCGCCGTCTACGACTACCTGGTTGTCACGTCAGACGACCCGTGTGGGTGTGTCTACATACCATCCCTTGCCGAGTCGTGGACGCATTCGGACGACTACGCGACATGGGACTTCAAGATTCGGGAAGGGGTCACGTTCCACGACGGGTCGCCGTTGACTGCCGAAGCGGTTCTGTATGCGTTGAAGATGCAGCTCAACGACCCGACCGTGGGGATCGCCGTCAGGGCGTTGTTCGCGGCCGACGACCCGGAGACGGAAGCCTTCGAGCCGGCCGAACTGCTCGACGAGATGACGATCCGCTACCACGCGAAGCGTCCGCACGTCGACTTCCCCGGTAATTTCACCGGTCAGTTGGGCAATGTTCCCTCGCTGGCATACATGATGGCCGCGACCGACGATCCGACATTGAACCAGGCTCCTGTCGGCACCGGTCCGTTCATGTTCGACAGCCGAGTCCAGGACTCCATGACCCGGTTCGTCCGGAACCCCGACTACTGGGGTGACACCGCCTACCTCGACGCCGTCGAGTTCTACATCTACACGGATGGCGAACTCGCTGCCGGCGCCATGGCAGCCGGAGACATCGACGTGATGGGTACCTCCAACACGAACGCCATCCTGACGCTTCGGGCGCTCGACGGCATCGAGTTGTATGAGACGGACGACTATGAGGAGAGTTTCGCTATGGCGAACTCTTCTCGTCCCCCGTTCGACGACATCAGGGCACGCAAGGCGCTCACCTACGCATTCCCCCGTGACGACTACGTCGAGTTCATCGGCGCAGGCGTTCTGCGGGCAGCGGACCAGGCGTCCACTCCGGAGTCGCCTTTCTACAACCCGGACGTCGTCCAGGAACACGACACGCCGGACCTGGCGACACCGTTGGTGGCCGAGTACTGCGCCGACGTCCCGGAGATGTGCACCGACGGCAGGATCAACGCCGAGTACCAGTACTCGGGTCCGTCGGTCATCCAGGACCAGATCTTCGACCTCCTCACCGAGGGCTGGTCGGATCACTTCAACTTCACGAAGGATCTGCTGCCCCAGGATGACCACATCACCCACGCCATCCTCGGCATGTGGGACTTCCTCACCTGGCGACAGTTCGGAAGTATCAACCCGGACGGCCACATCCTGTGGACGGAGTGCCAGTCCGTTGGCGCACTGTCGCTGAACTGGCCGAGGTACTGCGACGAGGAGCGGGATGCGTTGATGTTCGAGGCACGGGCCAGCGACGACCGTGAGGCGAACGTCGAACTCTGGAAGCAGTGGGCCGTCAGCATCAATGAGAGCTACACCTACCTGTTCCAGACCCACACCATGTGGACGAACGCATACGACACGAAGGTCAAGAACGTCTGCGGCTACGTCCTCCCGGACGGGTCCACGCCCTTGTGCCATGTCAATAGTGCGAATCCGTCCTGGGCCCACATGTGGATCGAGGAGTAACCACGTAACTTGATCCTCTGACAAGCGTGTTACGGGGGGCGGCCGGCTTAGCCGGCCGCCCCTTCACGCTGGGAACGCCTTCACCAGATGACTTATCTAATACGCCGGTTGGCGTTCATGTTCGCTGTGCTGGTTGCTGTCACGTTCCTGGCCTTTTCGGCCACAAACGTCATCGGCGACCCCCTATTCAACGTCGTCGGCTTCTATGCCTCCGTCGACTGCGACGCCGTCATCGCTGGAGAGATCAAAGACGTCATCGGGACCGTTGCAGGTACCGGCGTCGGTGAATGCGAAAGGGTCATCGAAGCTCGCGAGAAATACCACCTGGACGACCCGTTGCCCATCCGGTACGGGCACTGGATCGGCGGAATGATCCAAGGAGACTTCGGGGAGTCGTACGCGAACCAGATGCCGGTGAGTTCCATTCTTGCCGAACGGCTCCCCAAGTCGATACTGCTCATGGGAGTGTCCATGGTCGTAGCCCTGGGGGTCTCCATCCCGTGGGGTGTGGCCGCCGCCTACCGGGCGAACCAACGGTTCGACCGTGCGTCGACGGCTGGCGCCTTCGGCTTATTGTCCATCCCCGGCTTTGCCCTCGCCATCATCCTGTTCTACTTCTTCGTCGTCCGATGGCAGATCTTTCCGAGCCGGTATATGGACGACAATATTTTCTCCCGGCTCCACTCCCTGGTACTTCCCGCAGCCTCACTCGGCCTGCCGTTGGCCGTGGTCTACCAGCGTCTGCTCCGCACCGACCTGATCACCACCCTCCAAGAGGACTTTGTCATCATGGCCAAGGCCAAGGGCCTGTCGGACCGTCGGATCATGTTCCGCCACGTCCTGAGGCCGTCGATGTTCGGGATGATCACCGTGGTGGGCCTGAACATGTCTGCCTTGATCGGCGGCACGATCATCATCGAGAGCATCTTCTCCATCCCGGGATTCGGACGCGAACTGTACGTATCCGCGATCCGGGACGACATCACGGTGGTCCTCGCTGGAGTAACGGTCACGGCAACCGCCTTCGTGGCCATTAACACCGCTGTCGACCTCCTCTACTCGTACCTCGACCCGAGGGTGAGACGTGCCGGCTGACACGAACGAACACACGATTTCGAGTTCGCGGACGGCGAAGTACTGGCGGAAGCGGTCATCGGCCACCGTCGAACTCGCCGCCCGGCCAGTCGGTGCCGATGCCGAGCCAGATCCCGACCGGGCCCCTCAACGCCGGCTCGGGGTCACCTTCTGGGCGGCGATCGGTTGGGTCGCGTTGGTGACGGGGGCGGCAGTCGCTGCCCCGCTGCTCCCCATCGCCGACCCGGACCAGATCGGAATAGGACCCCGGTCTTCGGGTCCGAATTGGGACCAGTGGTTCGGCACGGACACCGTCGGTCGGGACATGTTCTCCCGAACCATCTGGGGAGCCCGAGTCTCGCTGATGGTGGGGTTCTTCTCGATCGTGGCCGGATTCCTGGTCGGCGGGATGATGGGTGTAGCCAGCGGCTACCGTCGAGGTTGGATTGACCTGGCCCTGGGATTCGTCACCTACGTCATGCTGAGCTTTCCGACCCTGGTTCTGTTCCTGCTGGTCATCCTCCTCTTTGGCCAGGGCCTGTGGATCGTCACCGCCGCCCTGAGCATTGTGGTCATACCGTCGGTGTCCCGTTTGGCCCGGGCCATCACCATTGCGTTCGCCGAACGGGAGTTCGTGGCCGCAGCCCGACTGCTGGGTGCCACGAACCGACGTGTCATGGCGCGCGAGATCCTGCCCAACGTCCTCATCCCGATGTCCGCCCTGCTCCTGCTCGGCCTGGGCCTGACCATCGTCGCCGAAGGTGGCCTGGCCTTCCTGGGCCTGTCGGTGGCCGACGGGTTCTCGTGGGGGAAGATGATCCAGTTGGGGGCCGGACTCCGAACATTGCAGACCGCACCCTGGGTGGCCTTCTTTCCGATCGGTGCCATGTTCCTGACCGTGCTGTCGCTGAACCTGGCCGGTGACCGACTCCGCCAGTACTTCGACGTCCGCGAACTCGGAATCGGGGGTCGCTGAGGTGGCCGGAGCCCTGTTGACCGTCCAGGACCTGAGCGTCGGCTTTCTCACCGAGCAGGGCCTGGTCCGGGCCGTCGATGGCGTCTCGTTCGACCTCGAACCAGGCCAGACGCTCGGCGTCGTCGGCGAATCCGGGTCGGGCAAGTCGGTCACCGCCAAGGCCCTCATGAACCTGCTGCCCTCGTATGCCCAGGTCGGAGGAACGGTCAACTTCGACGGCCGCGACGTGTTTGCCATGGCCGCAAGCAGGGAGAAGCACTTCTGGGGGGTGGAGATGACCATGGTGTTCCAGGACCCCATGACATCGCTCAACCCGGTCAAGAAGATCGGCGAACAGATCGCCGAATCGCTACGGGTCCACCTGGGCCGGAGTCGGCGCGACGCGCTGGTCGAAGCCGGCGACCTGCTCGAACAGGTCGGCATTCCTGAACCGGGCAAGCGGCTCAATCAGTACCCACACGAACTCTCCGGCGGGCTCCGCCAACGGGTCGTGATCGCCATGGCCCTGGCCTGCGGTCCCCGCCTCCTGATCGCCGACGAACCGACCACCGCACTCGACGTGACCGTCCAGAAGCACATCCTCGACCTCCTCGACGACCTCCGTCGGACCCGGAACATGGCCATGATCCTCATCACCCACGACCTGGGGGTGGTCAAGGGCCGAGCCGACGAGGTCATGGTCATGTATGCCGGTCACACCATGGAGGAAGCCCCGACAACCACCCTGTTCGACGAAATGCGCCACCCCTACACAGAGGCCCTGCTTGAGACCATTCCCCGCATCGACACCCCCAGTCACACCCGACTGGTGCCCATCCCCGGTCGGCCCCCCGAGGTGATCGACGTGCTCGACGGTTGCCCCTTTGCCCCCAGGTGCCGCTACTCGATCGCCAGGTGTCTCACGGATCAACCGGATCTCACCTCCCACGGCGTTGGTCACCTGTGCGCCTGCCACGCCCCGGTCGGCACACCGTCAGGCACCGAGGCGCGCGCAGCGAACGAGTCGGCCGGAACCACCGCCGCCGGCCTCGACATGGACCAGTTCGCCCGGAATGTGCCCATCGCCGACCTGGGCCAATCGGGAGCAGAAGGCTGATGGCGGGTAGCGGCACGGCCCACCTCCGCGGCCATGACGACGTGGTCCTCCGAGTCGAGAACCTCGTCATGGAGTTTCCGGCAGGTCGCCATCAGGTCGTCCACGCGGTATCCGATGTCAGCTTCGACATCCGTCGGGGCGAGACACTCGGCATCGTCGGGGAGTCGGGCTGCGGCAAGTCGACCACTGCCCGGACCATCGTACAGTTGCCGCCTCCCACCTCGGGTCGGGTGGTACTGGACCCGGGAACCGATCAGGAGGCTGAGTTGACCACCCTCGAGGGCGAGGACCTGCGGCAGGTGCGGCCCCGGCTCCAGATGATCTTCCAGGACCCGATCTCGTCGCTCAACCCGCGGCGGCGAGTCCGCGACATCGTTGGCGAGGGCCTCCACATTTGGTCAGAGGGACTAGACGACGAAAAGATCAGGGCCAGGGTCGACGAAGTTCTCGAAGCGGTCGGTATCGATCCGACGGTGGCCGCCAACCGCCGACCCCACGAGTTCTCCGGCGGCCAGTGCCAGAGGATCTCCATCGCCCGGGCGGTCGTCCTCGAACCCGAGATCCTCATCTGCGACGAGCCCGTCTCAGCTCTCGACGTCTCCGTGCAGGCACAGATCCTGAACCTCCTCGAGGAGATGAAGCACCGCTATGGCCTGACGCTGGTGTTCATCGGCCACGACCTGTCGGTGGTCCGCAACATCAGCGACCGGGTGATCGTCATGTACCTGGGAAAGGTGTGCGAGGTCGGTGGCGCCGACGCCCTCTACTCGGCCCCCGCCCACCCCTACACCCGTGTGCTGCTGGCCTCTGCCCCTGAACCGGCATCCACCGTTGATGAGTCGGAGGCGGCCATAGGCGACGAGATCCCGTCGCCCATGGACCCGCCGTCCGGGTGCCGATTCAGGACCCGCTGTCCTCGGGCCGACGACCGATGCGCAACCGAGGAACCCGTACTAAAGGCCCTGGATGACGACCACTTCGTGGCCTGTCACTACCCCTCGGTCGCCGGGGCATCCGGCGCATAGGGGTCGGCGGAATCCTTCAGTCGAGTCGGTCCAGGATCTGGTCCTCGTAGGACCAGTCGAAGTCCCGGCCACCGGTCGTGGTGTGCCAGGCATGGGTGTGGGCCACCATCGACGCCAGGTCGTGCTGCGGCTCCCAGCCGGTGTCGCGGCGGAGGGCGTCGATGCTGAATACCACGTTGCGGTTCCATCGGTGGATGTTGGGGGCCAGCCGCGGAATCACCGTGGTGAAACGGAACCGGTGACGGATCGCGGCCTGTCGGCGCCGAGCCTCCTCGCTGGTTCGGATGTCGATGTTGGTCCGGGACTGCCCGCCCGATTCGAACTCGATCCGACCGTCCCACAGGTCATCCATGAAAGCGGCGGGGATGAACCGGATGTCGGGTTCGACGCCCAGTACCTCGGCGGTGGTGTGCACGTACCCGAGGTCGGTGAAGTAGTCGCGCCCGGTCAGGTTGTACCGCCGGCCGAACGTGGCCGGACTGCCCATCAAAGCCTCGAGGGCCCGGGCCTGGTCATCGACGTGGCCGACCTGGCCGATCGTGGTCCCGTCGCCGGGAACCAGAACCGGTCGTCCGGCCTCCAGCCGGGCGTACATGCGCTGTTCCCGGTCGGGGATGATGTTCCGAGGTCCATAGACCATGGCGAAGGCCACCGTGGTAGCCGGGAAGCCACGCTCCGAGTGGGCCTCGGTGAGCAGGTCTTCGCAGAGCAACTTGTGCATCCCGTACTCGATTTGGTCGTCGCCACGTTCCTCGGGGTGGTCCTCCCTGATGGGAAGTCGTTCGGTGGCTGAGTAGATGACGGTGGAACTGGCGAACACGTAATGGTCGACCCGTCCGTCGAGGATCTCGACCATGAGTGCCACGTCCTGGGGGTGGTAGGCCGTCATGTCCACGACGACGTCGAATCTCTGGCGACTGAGGATCTCGCGGACCTGGTCGTGGTCGGAGCGGTCGGCTTTCAGCCGCTTGATGCCGTCGGGAAGCGGCGCCTCGGTTACCCCCCGGTTCAGGATGGTCACCTCGTGGCCACGGCGGGCCAGTTCGTGGACGAGGGCCAGGCCGTTGAACTGGGTGCCGCCCATGACCAGGACCCGCAGCGTCTCGCTGGTCAAGAAACCACGCCTTCCCAGATGTCCCGTTCGTCCGATTCGGGGTCGGCGAGCAGGTCGCACTCGTCGTCGAGGTTCATCACGAGGCGGTGGTCGGGTTCGTAGGGTGGCCAGTCGCCGAGGGTGGGGGTCGAGGGGTCGCCGTCGCAGATGAACGCGATCCAGGCGCCGTGCATGGTCTCGGCGAGGGCGTCGGGGCGGGGGCCCTCGCCGAGGAACGCATCGGTGCCCGGACCGTCGAGGGTGTTGAACGTGAACGGGATCTCGAGGGCGTGGGCGGCACCGAACTGTCCGTCGAACGCCCGGGAGTCCCACGAGAAGCGGTACATCCACGTAGCGGCACCGTTGGCGTGGCGGTTCTCGGCCAGGCGCACGGCCGGTATCCGGAAAACCCGGTCCGTGCCGATGGCGCAGGCCACCCATCCGGGTTCCACGTCGGAGAGCCGCTGCCGGTAACAGGCCAGCACGGCGTCGGCATCGGGTGACATCCGGGCGGTGTAGCGGTGGACCCTGTCCTCGCTGAGGCCGGTCACGCCCCAGAGGGCCATCTCGTCCTCGTTGGTACCGGTCAGGAGGGCGACTTCGCTCCCGGCCCCGTCGGCAATCAGTTCGTGGGGCGCCCGAGGCAGGGCCTCGTGGCCCCAGACCGGGTAGAAGGGCTCTGGACCGTGTGCAGGCCGGGCGCTGCGTTCGACGATCACCTGCTGCTGGGCCTCGAGGATCCGGTCGGCGCCGATCTCGAGCAGTTCTGTGGCATCGGGCTCGCCGAGAGCGGCGAGGAACTGTGCCGAGATCTCCTTGCCGGACTCGGGATCGTGGGTGTTGTGGGCGGCGCCGCTCTGGGCGATGGCCCGGTGGACGAGTCCGGCGGCGTGGGGCGAGGCCAGCACGTTGCAGACGCTGAAGGCGCCTGCCGACTCGCCGCCGACGGTGACCCGGTCCGGGTCGCCGCCGAACGCCGCGATGTCGTCCCGGACCCATTCCAGGGCGGCGAGCTGGTCGAGGAAGCCGTTGACGCCGGCTGAGGCGAACCGGTCACCGAGGTGCGGCGAGAGGTGGCAGAAGCCGAGGGCGCCCAGTCGGTAGTTGATCGTGACGACGACGATGTCGCCCCGGGTGGCGAACGAGGTGCCGTCGTACCAGGGGGTCGCACCCTGGCCGTGCTGGTAGGCGCCACCGTGGATCCACACGTAGACGGGGCGTCGGGCGTCGTCGGCCGCCGGCGTCACCACGTTGAGGGTCAGGCAGTCCTCGTCCCAGGGAACGGGCACCTGGTTGGTGAGGCCCTCGCCGGGGAGTTGCGGCGCTGCCTTCCCGAAGCGGAGGGCATCGCGGACGCCGTCCCACGGTTCGTGGGGAATGGGAGCGGCGAAACGGCGCTCGCCGACTGGTGGCTCGGCATAGGGGATGCCGGCGAAGAGTTCGATGCCGCGGCGATGGCGTCCGCGAACCGTCCCGCAGGTGGCCTGTGCAAGGGGAGCGGCCGTCCCGTTCGCTGGCTCTCCCAAAGACCCGGTCCCGGTCACGATCCCATCCTCCTGCTCCCGGCGCATTGATCGAGTAGAAGACACGTTGGGCAGGGAGCCTTGTCGAACGGTACTCGGCGATGCCCGTCACGGCGTCGTCGGGATCAGCGGCTCAGGCGTGCCCTTCAGGGCGCGACTCGGCGCGGACGAGAGTGTCCCAGAGTTCGGCGTAGAGGCCTCCTGCGGCTCGCAACTCGTCGTGGCGACCCCGTTCGACGATGCGTCCGTCGTCGAGGACGACGATCTCGTCGGCGTTCACGATCGTGGAGAGCCGGTGGGCGATCACGATCGACGTGCGGCCGGCGAGGGCCTCGGCCAGGGCCTCCTGGACGAGCGCCTCGTTTTCGGTGTCGAGGTGGCTGGTGGCCTCGTCGAGGACGACGATGTCGGGGTCCTTGAGCAGCAGTCGGGCGATGACGAGCCGCTGCTTCTCGCCGCCGGAGAGGCGGTAGCCGCGCTCTCCGACGAGGGTGTCGTAGCCCTCGGGGAGTTGGCGGACCACGTCGAGGATGCGGGCGGCCCGACAGGCGGCATCGAGGTCGACGTCGGTGGCTTCGGGGCGTGCGTAGCGCAGGTTGGCGCCGACGGTCTCGTGGAACAGGTGGGGGTCCTGGGTGACGACGCCGATCCGGGAGCGGAGCGAAGCCTGCCACAGCGACCGGACGTCCTGTCCGTCGATCTCGATCGAACCCTCCGTGACGTCGTAGAGGCGCGAGAGGAGCGCTGCGATGGTGCTTTTTCCGGAGCCCGAGGGGCCGACCACGCCGAGCATCCGGCCCGGTTCCACCTTGAGGTCGATGTCCCGCAGGACCAGGCGGTTGGCCTCGCCGTTGGGAGCCTCGGTCTCAAGCGAGGCTACGGAGCTCTCGTCGGCGGTCGGATACCGGAACGACATGTTCCTGATACGGACATGGCCACCGGCGGGAATGGACTCGACGGCGTCCGGGGCGTCGGCCAGCGGGTTCGGGGCGTCGAGCACCTCGAAGACCCGCTCGAACGACACGAAGGCCGACAGCACGTCGACCCGGGCGTTGGTGAGCTGGGCCAGGGGTCCATAGAGCTGCGCCACGAGTACGCCCATCGAAGCGAGGGTGCCGATGCTGATGGTCTGCTCGATCGCCATTGTCCCGCCCACCCAGTAGACGGCGGCGGTCCCGACGGCGCCGAGCAGGGTGAGGGCGATGACGAAGGTGCGGCTGTAGAGGGCGCTGCGGATGCCGATGTCGCGGACCCGCCCGGCCTGGTCGGCGAATTCGTAGCGCTCCTCGTCGGGGCGCCCGAAGAGCTTCACCAGGAGGGCGCCGGACACGTTGAATCGTTCGGTCATGGTGGTGTTCATCGAGGCGTTGAGGTTCATGCCCTCACGGGTGATATCGGCGACGATGCGTCCGACGCGCCGGGCCGGCAGGACGAAGAGCGGGATGAGGATCAACGAGAGAAGCGTGATGCGCCACTCGAGGAAGAACATCGTGGCGACGGTCGTGATGCCGGTGATCGTGTTCGCCACGACCGTGCCGAGCGTGCCGGTGAGGGCCCGCTGGGCGCCGATCACATCGTTGTTGAGGCGGCTGACGAGCGCCCCGGTCTGGGTACGGGTGAAGAACGAGAGTGGCAGGCGCTGCACGTGGTCGAAGAGGGCGACCCGGAGGTCGAAGATGACGCCTTCGCCGATGATCGCCGACCACCAGCGTTCGAGGAACGACAGCAGCGCATGGGCGAGGGCGGCGACGACGACGAGCCCGCCCAGCACGGTGATGCGACTGCGGTCGCCGTCGGCGATGGCGCCGTCGATGATCTCGCGGAACAACAGCGGCGGGACGACCCCGAGCACGGACGAGAGCACGACGGTCGCCACGAAGCCGGCGACCATGGACCGGTAGGGGTGGGCGAACGCCCAGACGCGACGCCGGGTTTCGGCGCTCACCGGGGGGACCCGTCCGCCATGGTGGGACATGGCGTGGAGCATCCCCATCGGCGCAGACATGGCGCGAGCCTACGGAGGGCGGGTAGCAGCGCCCGCCGGGGGTTGGACGAAGGGCGAAGGGGGCGGGAGAATCCCTCCATGGGAGAGAGTCGCCCGTTGCAGGGCCTGCGCGTGGTCGAGAGTTCCCTTCTGGGCCCCGGGCTCGTGGCCACGTTCCTCGCTGACCTGGGCGCCGACGTCGTCAAGGTCGAGCCGCGCGGTGGCGACTACATCCGGCAGATGACCTGGCCGATCGTGGAGGGGACGTCGCTGTTGCACCTGCACACCCACCGGGGCAAGCGCAGCATCGCCATCGACCTCAAGTCCGACGAGGGGGTCGAGGTCTACAAGGACCTGGTCCGCGGCGCCGACGTCGTCGTGGAGGCCATGCGACCCGGATCGCTGGCGAAGCTCGGGCTCGGCGTCGACGACCTGCGGGCCGTCAACCCGCGACTCGTCTTTTGCACCATCTCCGGCTACGGGGCAACCGGCCCCTACCGGGACATGCCGAGCCACGGCATCGCCTATGACACGTGGGCGGGCCTGATCGAGCCGGTGGTCGACGAGAAGGGCTTCACCCGGATCCCGACGCTGCCGAACGTCGGCATCAACGTGGGTCCGATGATCGGAGCCCTCGGCATCCTGGCGGCCGTGATCCGTGCCCGCGAGACCGGCGAGGGCGTGACCATCGAGGTGGCGCAGTCCGATGCAGCCGCCTACATGGACTGGTACCGCATCGAGACCTACCGGGCCTACGAGCGGCCCGACGACCTGGTCACGGGCAATCCCTCCGACGGCTACGAGCGCCGCGCTCCCGGGCTGGCCGGCATGTGGGAGGGCGTCCGCTACCAGATCTATGCGGTGGACGACGGCCACGTGCTGTTCATGGCCTCCGAACAGGCCTTCTGGAAGAACTTCTGCGGGGGCGTCGACCGCATGGACCTGTTCGAGAAGTGGCCGGGCTCGACCTACGCCGACCACGCCCGCAACAACACCGAGCTCCAGGCCGAACTACGCGACATCTTCCGTACGAGGACTTGCGCCGAGTGGCTGGCCTTCGCCAACGAGGCCAATGTGCCGATCGCCCCGGTCAACACTCCGCAGACGGTCGCCGACGACCCACAGTTCCGCCACCGCCTGCCGTTCTACGGCATCGACGACGTGGGTGCCGAGCAGTTGCCGCTGCCCGTCTACGTGGAGGGTGAACTCCCGCCCACGCCGACGATGGCGCCGGAGGTCGGCGAGCAGACCGACGACGTCCTGGCCGGCCTCGGCTACGACGCCGACCGCATCGCCGATCTGCGTTCGAGGGGGATCGTCGGGCCCAGCGACTGAGCGGCGCCTACGATCCGGTGTCGTCGGGCGATGCCTTCGTGAACGTGATCGCTGTCCATTCCTCGCACGTCGTGCGGTGTTCAGCGGTCAGGGAGCCCGCACCGGCGGCCATGTAGAGCGTGGCGACCACGTCCGCCTGTTCCTCGGGGATGCCGCTGACGACGAGGCGCCCACTGGTCAGGCGGGCCACGTCTTTGGCGACCGACTCGTGCTCGGAGGGCAACACGTTGACGACGACCAGGTCGAACGGGCCCTCCAGGTCGGCGATCGGTGTCGCCGAGGCGTCGACCGTGGCGTCGTTGGCGGCGGCGTTGAACTGCGCCCAGGCCACGGCGTCCGGATCGACGTCGATGGCGACGACCGGGTCGGCACCGACGAGTGCGGCGGCGATCGCCAGCACCCCGGAGCCGCAGCCGACGTCGAGCACCGAAAGGCCCTCCGGTTCGATCCGGTCGATCTCGGCCAGCACCAGGACGGTGGAGGGGTGTCCGCCGTGCCCGAACGTGGGCCCGGGGTCGATCGAGAACTGGATGCGCCCCACCGGCTCACACCAGGGGGGGTGGACCCCGAACCGGCCGACGACCGACGCCTCGAGGTGCTCCCGCTGGCTGACCGCCCAGTCGGGCAGCTCGGTCGGGCCGTCGGAGGTCACTCGTCCAGCTTGAGCACGCGGGCAGCGTTGCCCCGCAGGAACCTGGGCCACACGTCGTCGTTGAAGGGCACGTCAGCCAACTCACCGAAGATCCGGTCCAGCGAGAGGCCCATCGGGAAGTAGCCGGCATAGATGACCTTGTCGGCGCCCCGGGTGTTGGCGTAGTCGATGATGGCCTTCGGGTAGTACTTCGGCGAGAAGGCCGAGGTCGAGTAGTACAGGTTGGGCCACTTCAGCATCAGCTTGACGATGAGGTCCTCCCACGGCTCGCAGCCGTGCCGGGTCACGAACGTGAGGTCGGGGAAGTCGTACATGACCCGGTCGATGAGTTCGACCCGCTGGGGGGCGAAGGGCAGGCGGGGTCCGGGGACGCCGGCGCAGCAGAAGACCGGGAGGTCGAGTTCGCAGCACACGGCGTACAGGGCGTACATCTTGGGGTCGTCGATGGGTACCTGCGGGTTGCCGCCGGACGGGAAGAATGAGACGGCCCGGAGCCCCACCTCGTCGTGGAGGCGTCGGATCCTCCGGACGGACCCCATCACATCGTTGGGGTCGGGATCGAAGGAGGGCAGGAACCGGTCGGGGTGCTCGGCGATGAGCGAGCGGGCGGTCGACCCCTTGGGGCCCACGCCGATCAGGGCGTATTCCACGTTGTGCCGGTCCATGGCCGGCAGCAGCAGGTCGGCGCCCTCGGGAATCTCGGGTTCCGCTCCGACGTCCTCGGCACCGCGCGCCTCCGGCGAATACGGCACGTCCTTGAACATGTACTGGGCCGGGAAGACCATCTCCTTGGACTCGTCGTCCTTGAGTGCCATCAGGTCCTTGTAGACCTTGCGGGCCCCGGGTCCGGCCTTGGTGCCCATCATCGTGTCGATGGCGGCGATTGCGTTGGGGCCGGTCGGAATGCTCATGTCAACATCATCCGGCCCGGTGGGGCTGTAGGCAAACCCGTGGTGCGAGACTCGGCACATGACAGGCGAAGTGGGAAGGCGACTCTCCTCGTTGAGCAGGTCCGTCGAGGGCCACGTGGTGCTCGTCACCGGGGCCGGGTCGGGCATCGGGAGGGCCACAGCACACCTCTTTGCCGACGAGGGGGCACGGGTGGCGGTCACGGACCTGGACGCTGCCTCGTCGGACGACGTGGCGGCGGAGGTCACGGCTGCAGGTGGCGATGCCCGGGCGTGGGCGCTGGACGTGACCGACGCTGCGGCCGTGCAGGGGGTGGTTGCCGACGTGGCGGCCTGGGGCGGGGGCCTCGACGTGCTGGTCAACAACGCCGGCGCGTCGGTAGGGCACCCCATCGACCACGACGACTTCGAGGAGGCCTGGGACTTCGGCATCGACCTGTTGCTCACCTCGCTGACGCGCACGATCCGGGCGGCCCTGCCGCACCTGCGACAGGCGGCAGCGGGACGCATCGTGAACATCTCCTCGACGGAGGGCGTCGGCGGTTCGGCCAACATTTCCGCCTACACCGCCGCCAAGCATGGCGTGATCGGGCTCACCCGGTCCCTGGCCGTCGAACTGGGCGAGAGCGGCATCACCGTCAACGCCGTCTGTCCCGGGCCGATCCACACAGGCATCACGTCGGCGATTCCCGAGGAGATGAAGGCCAAGTTCGCACGTCGCACGGTGCCGGTCCGCCGCTATGGAGAACCGGAGGAGATCGCCCACGGCATCCTCCACCTGGCGCTTCCAGCGTCGTCCTACATCACCGGCCACGCCCTCCTGGTCGACGGCGGTATGACGATCAAGAACAACTGATCCGATTTCCCGGGCGCTCCGGGATCACCCCTGGTAGAGCACCAGGGCGTCATAGAGGACGGACGGCACCTCATTGCCGACGACGTGGATCGCCACCTGGGTGGCAACGAGGGTGCCCTTCTTGTGCTGCCGGGCCTCCCTGACCCGGTTGCGGGCGTGCACGGTGGATCCCGACGGCACCGGTACGAGGAATCGCAGGCCGTCGGCGCCGTAGTTGATGGCGTTCTGGTGGCCGGTGATCCGCACGTCGCCGGTCTTGTTGAGGTTCGGCAGGAGGCTGAGCGTGAGGAACCCGTGGGCGATCGGTCCGCCGAACGGGCCGGCGGTGGCCCGCTCGACGTCGACGTGGATCCACTGGTGGTCGCCGGTGAGGTCGGCGAACCCGTTCACCATCTCCTGGGTCACCTCGACCTCGGGTCCCCAGCCGCTCCAGTCGTCGCTGGCGCTGGCGTTCAGCCCGTCGATGTCGTCGAAGGCGATTTCGTCCATGTGCGTTCCTCCCGGTGCCGTGTGTGTCGTACACGGTGGCCGTTGAGCGGATGCCGGGCCAACGTGGGCAGGTGTCTAGGGTCACGGGCCGTCGTCGGTGACGGCGTCGGCAGCAGCGAGACCGGAGGCACATCAAGGTGGATCGGCACTATCGCGAGGCGTGGGACGAGATGACGGCCCCGGGCGCACCGTTCGCCTGGTCGGTCGTCGATATCCGGGGCGTGCCGACGCGTGCCTACGACAGTGCACCACCGTCCATGGCGTTGCTCTGGGCCGCCTCGGCGGACCACGGCGACAAGGACTACCTCGTCTACGAGGATGAGCGCCTCACCTACGCCCAGGTGCATGAGCGCGTCGACGCCCTCTGCGCCCACCTTGCCTCCGCGGGTATCGGGCACGGCGGCCGGGTGGCGATCGCCATGCGGAACTACCCCGAGTGGGTGGTCGGCTACTGGGCCACGGTCAAGCTCGGGGCGGCGGTGGTCGGCATGAATGCCTGGTGGACCCGACCCGAGATGGAGTTCGGACTCGCCGACTGCGAGGCCACTGTGCTGGTGTGCGACCAGGAGCGCCTCGAGCGGATCGCGCCGGGCCTCGGTGGCCTGCGGGAGGACCGTCGACTCCATGTGGTGGCCGTGCGCACCGAGGGCGACCTCCCGGACGACGCCGTCCACTTCGACGATGCCCTGGCGGCGGCCGGCGAGCCGCCCGAACCGCCCGCCATCGGTCCGGAGGACGACGTCTGCATCTTCTACACGTCGGGTACGACGGGCCACCCGAAGGGTGCCGTGCTCACCCATCGGGGAGCGGTGTCCAACCTGTTGAACCTTGCCTTCTGGCAGACGATGGCGGGTGCGGCACAGGCGAAGGCCGTCGCCGCCGGCGAGGCGCCCCCCGGGTCGGACAAGGTGCAGGGCCACTCGAACCCCGGCTCGGTGCTGGCGGTGCCGTTGTTCCACGTCACCGGCTGCAATTGCTGCCTGCACCCGATCACCGCCGGCGGTGGACGCCTCGTGTTGATGCATCGGTGGGATGCCGAGCGGGCCCTCGAACTCATCGAACGGGAGCGCAGTTCGTCGTTCACGGGCGTGCCCACCATGGCCCGGGAACTCGTCAACAGCCCCGACTTCGACAAGCGGGACACGTCCAGCCTCGAGCACCTGGGCGGGGGCGGCGCCGCCGTGCAGCCGGACCTGGTCGCCAAGATCGAGGAGCGCATCCAGG
>JACNKQ010000051.1 GCA_014381945.1 Actinomycetota bacterium | reverse complement strand
CGGTGCTGGCCACCCAGTACCAGCCCAGCATCCCTCCGTAGCCGTCGTCGATCGTTCCGGACAGGACTGACAGCATCCCGGTCGGCCAGAGCAGCACGAGGAGTTCGAACGGCCAGAGGATCGCCGTCCACCGGACCAGTTCGAGGATCGGCGCCCGGGCCAGGCCGGGCTGCACGAGGTACCAGTGGCCGAGCAGCATGGCGTCGGAGACGGCGCCGAGGAACAGTGCGCCGACGAGCGTTCGGGCGAGGGCCAGGAGCACCGGGTCGCCGGCGTCGATACCTGCAGCGACCAGTGCCACGAGCCCGAGCAGGGGTGCCACGAGGTCGAGCACGGGCGGGAACTCGGGCACGTTACGGTCGAACTGCTGGGTGTCACGGTCGATGCCGGTCATCTCCGCAACCCGTGTTGACCGGCGCTCCTCCTCGGAACGCTGCCCGGCAACACCCGCCTTTCGACGCTGCCACGAGACGACGAGGGCGACGCCCGTTGCCGCCACGACGCCGATGCCGAAGGCCTCCCGGACCGGCACCGGGTCGACGACCAGGCCGACGACCACGGCGCCGACGGCCATCAGGCCGAAGGTGATGCGCATCGTCCAGCCGTAGCCGATGCCGACCTCCCGGCGGCGGGTCGTGACCCAGAGGAAGAAGAGCCCGCCGACCGCCCACTGCAACAGCACGGTCGCGGCGTCCAGGGTGATCACCCGAGAAACGTTACGCGCGTCTTGTCGGCGACGGTCGGATCAAGGACAGAGCCACCAGCCGGGTCGGTCTTGACAACCGTCCGCCACCCACGACACGAAGACCGCCAACATCACCGGCGCCCCGGTACAGGACCTCACCACGACTACCGAAGAACCCGATGACGGTCCCGTCGACATCCCGGAGGCCAGATCACACGACGGCGTCCGATCCGCCGGACCCGCCAGACGCACATGACCCAACACGATCACCGTCTGCCCATGCTCGGAGCCGATGTCCCCCACCGGCGCCAACACCAGCACCGGACCTTCCGCACCGTCGACCACGTCCAACACGTACAGGCGCCGCCCCTCGGCGTCGCACCACGCCGCCTCACCACAAACCACCACCTCAGCGGGAAGCTCGCCCACGAACCGCACACCCGCCGTCTCGACCCGATCCTCCAGGTATGACCCCGCCCCATCCCGCCACGCCTCGACATCGCCCAACACCACCGTCGACGACGCCCCGACCCCGTCGAACAGGCCCGCATCCAACGCCCCGTCCGCCAACACAGCCAGTTCCTCGTCGATCGGAGGCGAACAAAGCCACCAGCCCGAACGACCCACACAACCGTCCGCCACCCACGACTCAAGGTCGGCAAACAACGTGATCGGACCGGAGGTGCATCTGCGGCTTGCCCAGCCCTCAGCTCCGACAATCGATTCTCGAGCCTGATCGATTGTTGCGGGGAAGTCGCAGAGCGGTGTGACGCCTGCTGGACCAAAGAGGCGTGCTTCGGGAAGGCTCACCTCCATCAGGCCTTCCGGTGACCTCGAGGCGATCGGCGATAGGAGAAGGACGCCCTGTCCGTCTACAAGGACGATTTCCATGACCGAGATAGGAGCACCATCACCATCGCAGAGCGCGTCTCCACACTGTTCTGCCAATGCGGGAAGCGAGTCGACGAACCGAAGGTCCCGGTCACGCTCCAGATATCGGAGGATGAAGCCGTTGTCGTCCGAAAGCTCGTCTCGGTGGTCCAGCACGACCATGCTCCCTTCCTCGATCACATCGAGGAAGCCTCGGCCCAGGGCCTGCTCGACCAGCTCGAACCGTTCTGCGTCATAGCCCTCCGGCAACAGTTCCGACTCGCCGGGAAGCGGGTCCCACTCCCGAGGCACGCCGATTCGGCCCGCTAGCGGCCATGCCTCGTACTGCGGGTCGTCCCGGATCTTGGGATCAACCGGCAGGAGTCGCATGTTGTAACCGTTCACCAGAATGTGCGGGTCGGGTGCCGGCGGACACCACCAGAGCAGAGGTCGGTGATCCTCGATGAACCGCCCGCGGACCTCGTCGTCGATGGCCCCCTCGGGGAACGGCCAGAAGACGAAGTACGGGTCCGCCGACAGATGGTTGGCCGACAACGTCGAATACAGGCCATCGGCACAGAGGTTGAGGACCGCGGGCTGCACCTCGCGGTCGATATAGGCCTGCGCCACCTCAATGTTGGAGACCAGGGCCGTCGCCAGGTCCTTGTCCATCAGCATGTGTTCGAGCACCGGGACATTTGGTATCGATACCCGCTCTTCGTGCACCGTTCGCCAGACCTGTTGAGCTGCCATGGGAACCAAGACGGCGACCGCCATGACGCCGACCAGAGCGCGCCGCCGACCCGGAAGGGTGAAGCGCCGCAGCATGTGGATCACGGGTCCGAGCGCAGGCACGGCGGCCCACCACAGGTAACGCGGTCCCGCAACCGGGTATATCTGAATGAGTGCAGCAAGACCGACGAGCCAAACGCCCTCGACCATCCGCGACCGCTCGTCCGAACCACCGATTCCACCGAGAACGGCCATCCCGCCCTTCCACCATCCGAGGACGAGTGGCGCCGCAGCGATGGCCAGGACGATCACCGCCCAACTCGCATCCCACCGGTTCCAACCGGGCAGAGACCAACCCACGTGGTAGACGACGACAACGGTGAGGATCACGACCGCGAACGCTGTGCGTAGTACTGGAAGGTTTCGCCTGTAGATCGATCGCTCCAGGCCGCCCCCGACTGCAGTGACCACCATAAGCACGATGGCGGCACTTGGTACGGCCAGCGTGAACACGTTGTGGCGGATGAAGAACCCACCCGATGTTCCGGCGACGTTCGACAACCATGAGCGGGGCATCTCGACGGACTGCAGCCACCACTCGTCCAACGCCCCGCTGAGCCCAAGCGAAAGTGCCGCCAGGCCGACAACCGTAGTGAACCCGACACCTAGCCAGGCGAGGTCCCGGAATCTTCGCCGAAGCAACTTTCGTAGGCCGAACAGGACGACGAGGGAGACGCCCAGATTGAGCCTCGTCAACAACGCCGCTCCGACAAGTGCCCCCACCGTGAAGGAGCCCCACACCGGACTGTACGGCGGCCTCCATCTCGCCGTGAGCACCAGCGCAATCAGGGAGATCCAGAGGAACGCCACATCCGCCGACCATGGATTCGCAGGAATCTCCGGACTGAAATGGGGGGTGAGCAGGAACGCGCAGGAGATCGCTACCAGCGCCACGCCCTGGCCGAATACACGCCGCCACGCAACAAACAGGAGCGTGGCCGCAGTGACCAACATCAGCGCCGTGCCGGTCCGAATCGCCCAGAGGGTGGGCCCTAGTATCACAACCCAGATGGCGTGGACCCATGTCGCCATCGGGCCGTACTGGCTGAACACGTCCCGGTGGATCACGCCACCGTCGGCGACCACCAGGGCCGGCTTGAGCATTAGCCCGTCGTGGTGGGGATCGATGCCAAAGCGGGTGAGCGGAAGGTAGGCGGCGGCGAACACCACGAAGACGACCACGGCCCAGGGAAAGTCCCTATCGGGGGGTCTGGCAACCACCCGCCGGAGGGTGGACAGAACCCACCCTGATCGCTCCACAACCATCTCGGAACGCGAACCGTCCGCGCTCATCGAAGAACCACAGTAGTTCAGCCGATCACGGCGAGGCCGTGGTCGATGCGGTTGAGGGGGTCGGGGCCTTCGTCGGTGGCCACGACGATGTCCTCGAGGCGTGCGCCCCAGGTGCCGGGGACGTAGATGCCCGGCTCGATCGAGAAGGCGTGGCCGGCGACCAGCGGCAGGTCGTTGCCGACGACGATGTTCGGGTGCTCGTGGGCCTCGACCCCGATGCCGTGGCCCGTGCGGTGCACGAAGTGCGCCCCGTAGCCGGCGTCGTCGATGACCTGCCGGGCGGCTGCGTCGACGTCCTCACAGGGTGTGCCGACCGTTGCGGCGGCGACCCCTGTCGCCTGCGCCTCCCGGAGCACCTCGTACAACTCGGCGAACTCAGCCGGCGGCTCCCCCAGGTGCACGCAGCGGGTGATGTCGGAGCAGTAGCCCACCCCGTCGGCGCCGTCCA
>JACNKQ010000016.1 GCA_014381945.1 Actinomycetota bacterium | reverse complement strand
GGGGCCGCCCGTCGGGCTGGCCGGGGCAGCCGGCGGGGCGGACGTGGGAGGACTCCTCGTCGGCCCCGGGAGCGCCATCTGGGTCAGAGTGGCCGGGCTGGCCTGCAACCCCGACAAGCTCGACCGACTCGAGTCCACCGGAGGCCTGGTGCGGGCCGAGATGGTGGAGCGGCTCGAGCACCTCGTCGACGAGGCCGGCGAACGCTTCGATCCGCCCACCGAGTTCGTCGCCCCGGGTGGGAACGAGGTGTCCGCCCGCCTGGACGTGGCCCGCACAGTGAGCCGCCGGGCCGAGCGCAGCGCCCTTTCGGCAGTAGTCGACGGCTCGCAGGTTGTGCCCTACCTCAACCGCCTCTCCGACCTGCTCTGGACCCTGGCCCGCTGGCAGGAGGGCGAGGCCGTGGTGACCAGGAACATCGACCCCAACTGACCCGATAGGAACCACCACCGATGACGATCACCTTCACGACCGCCCGGCGTGCGCCGGCGACCGCCCACGTGGTGGCCCACGGCGTCACGACCGAGGGCCTCGAGGACGGATCCGGCCTTCCCGAGGGCATCGACGCCGACCTGCTGGGCCGCCTGGGCTTCGAGGCCAAGGCGGAGCAGGTCCAGGTCCTGCCATCCGGAAAGCGCCTCGTCGCCCTGGTCGGCCTCGGCGATGCAGAGGACATCTCGACCACGACCGTCCGCCGTTCAGCCGCCGGGGTGGCCCGCGCTGCCGGCAAACACCGCTTCCTGGCCTGCGACCTCGCCGCCGCATCGGGCCTCGACGCCGCCGATGCGACACAGGCCGTGGTGGAGGGGATCGGGCTGGCCGCCTACCGCTTCGGCTACACCTCGAAGAAGGCCGAACGTGGGATCGAACGGGTCTCGCTGGTGGGGAGCACGGCTGCGGGCGTGCGGTCGGCGGTCGAACGCGGTGAGGCGGTCGTGGAGGGCGTGTCGCTGGCCCGGGACCTCGTCAACGAGCCCGGCGGCAGGTTGACCGCACCCGAGTTCGCCAACCGGGTCCGGCGCATGGCGCGCGCCAAGGGCATCACCGTCAAGGTGCTCGACGAGGCGGCCATCAAACGTGCCCGTCTGGGCGGGCTGCTGGGCGTCAACCGGGGATCGACGCGTCCGCCCCGGTTCGTGGAACTCGACTACCGCCCGAAGGGCCGGGCGAAGGGCACGATCGCACTCGTCGGCAAGGGCATCACGTTCGACGCCGGCGGGCTGTCCATCAAGTCCGGCCAGGGGATGATGGACATGAAGATGGACATGGGCGGGGCCGCCGCCGTGGTCGGTGCCTTCTCGGCGCTGCCGACCCTTGCCCCGGACTGCCGGGTCCGCGGCTTCCTGCCGATGACCGACAACATGCTCGGCGGCGATGCGACGCGCCCGGGCGATGTCCTGACGATCCGCAACGGCAAGACCATCGAGGTGCTCAACACCGACGCCGAAGGGCGCCTCGTGCTCGCCGACGCCCTGTCGCTCGCCAGCGAGGCCAAGCCCGACGCCATCGTCGACCTGGCCACGCTGACCGGCGCCTGCATGGTGGCGCTCGGTCCGAAGATCGCCGGCCTGATGGGCCGAAACGACGGCTTCCTCGACCAGGTCGAGGCGGCTTCCGAGCGGTCGGGGGAGCGGGTGTGGCACCTGCCGCTGCCCGGCGACTACCGCAGGATGGTCGACTCGTCGGTGGCCGACATGAAGAACATCGGCGGTTCATACGGCGGCGCACTCACGGCGGGGATCATCCTCGGCGAGTTCGTGGCCGACGGCATCCCGTGGGCCCACCTCGACATCGCCGGCCCGGCGTTCACCGACAGCGAGGACGCAGAGACGGCAAAGGGCGGCACCGGCTTCGGTGTGCGACTGCTGCTCGAGTTGGTGGCGGCCTTCGAGGCGCCCGAAGGAGATTGAGCGGGTCGCCGACGGCCATCTGCCGCAGGGGGGCGGACGGCTCAAGGGCCGTCGGCGACCGGCCGGTTCAGGCGGCGCCGTCGAGAGCGGGCAGGATCTCGGACGCTGCGCCTTCCGGCGACCTGGTGACCGGCTTGATGGCGGGTCGGCTTGAGGGGTGCCGGTGCGAACTCCAGGCCCATCCGGCCGCATCGAGGCAGAGTGCGGGCTCGAAGCGCCACTCGCGCAGTTGGCGCTCGGTGGCGTCGAGGCCCTCACCGAGGCTGACGAGCGTGAGCGCCAGGTGGCGTGCCCGGCGGACGACCTCGGCCTCGTGGTCGCAGCGACTCGACTCCATGAAGGCCCGGTGCCGGTCGCGGAGTTCGGCCGGGAGCCGGTCGGCCTGCGAGAGCGTGAGGGGTGGCAGGTGCCTCCGGACCTCGAGCGTGGACGGGCCTGCCTGTCGGGCCATGCGGAACTGGCAGAGCCGGCCGAGCGTTCGCAGGAACGGGGCGTGCCGGCCGCCGTTGAGCCGGAGGCCGATGGAAGCGGCCACATCGTGGAGGTCGAGGTCGAAGCCCGTCGGGTCGGCGTCGAGACCGTCGGCGAGACGGCGTAGCAGCCAGCATGAACTGGGGCCGAGGATTCCGAGCCAGAAGTGCTCGGCGTAGGTGGACCGGGGATCGTGGCCGAGGCGGTCGACGAGGGGATCGTCCCAGGCTTCGACGCGGAGTCGGTCGGTCGGGAATGTGGGCGTTGAGGACACGGTGGCCTCCTGGTGAGGCAGATGGAATGGGCGGGGGATGTGTCAGGAGGGAGGTGCAAATAGAGTATTTCAGTCTATTTCAGCAAATGTCAAGGAAAATCTTGTCGGGCGGCACGATCGGATGCGCGAGGCTCCCGGGATGCCCGACGCTTCCGGTCCCGTGGCGATGGCCGCCGCCCTCCTGGATGGCGCCGACAGCGTCGCCGTGCTGACCGGGGCGGGCATCTCGACCGACAGCGGCATCCCCGACTTCCGTGGACCGCAGGGCATCTGGACGTTGAACCCGGCGGCGGAGAAGGCCTCCAACCTGCAGGTCTACCTGGCCGACCCGGAGGTTCGCCGGGCCAACTGGCAGGTGATGGCCAGCGGGATCTGGGATGCGGCGCGTCCCAACGTCGGCCACGAGGCCCTCGTGGGCCTGGAACGATCCGGCCGACTGCACACGCTGGTCACGCAGAACGTCGACGGCCTCCACCTCATGGCCGGCACAGACCCGGACCGGATCGTCGAGGTCCACGGCACGGTGCGGCGCTCCATGTGCCTGGGTTGCGGGGTGCAGGCGCCCGTCGAGGAGGTCCTCGAGAGGGTGAGGACAGGCGAACTGGACCCGCACTGCCTCGATTGCGGTGGCCTCCTGAAGCGTGCCACGGTCAGCTTCGGGCAGCAGTTGTTCCCCGGCGACCTCGACCGGGCGTTGGCAGCCGCACGGTCGGCCGACGTGCTCCTGACCGTCGGAACGACATTGAGTGTGGGCCCGGTGAACCTCATGGTGCCCGAGGCCGTGCAGGCCGGTCGTCCGGTGGTGGTGCTCAACGCCGAGCCGACCGAGATGGACAACATGGTCGACGTGGTGGTGCGGGGCCAGATAGCCGAAGAACTACCGAGGATCCTCGGTGGCCGAATCCCGACTGAATAGGTAGGCTTTCCGGCATGGCCACATTCCGTGAACTCCTCCAGGCTGCCAAGGGGCGCGTCCGCGAGACCGACCCCGCCGGCGCCGAGGCCCTCCTCGCCGAGGGCCACCTCCTGCTCGACGTCCGCGAGCCCGACGAGTACGAACAGGGGGCGATCCCCGGCTCGATCCACATCCCCCGGGGCAACCTCGAATCCGGCATCGAGAACCGGGTCACCGACCGTGACCAGCCCATCGTCGTGATGTGCGCCGGCGGCGTGCGGTCGGCCTTCGCAGCCGACACGCTCGGACAACTCGGCTACACCGACGTCGTCTCCATGGACGGCGGCTTCAACCGCTGGAAGGACGAGGGCCGGAACTGGTCCACCCCCCGCACGCTCGCCCCGGACCAGCGCAACCGCTACCAACGCCACCTGTCGCTGCCAGAGGTAGGCGAGGAGGGCCAGTTGAAGCTCCTCGACGCCAGGGTGCTGCTGCTCGGTGCCGGTGGGCTCGGATCGCCGGCAGCGCTCTACCTCGCCGCCGCCGGAGTAGGCACGATCGGCATCATCGACATGGACGTGGTCGACGAGTCGAACCTCCAGCGCC
>JACNKQ010000006.1 GCA_014381945.1 Actinomycetota bacterium | reverse complement strand
TCCCTCGGCCGGCGCGGCGAAGCCGTCCGCGACCTCGGCGGGGGTGAGGTGACCGAGCGGTTCCAGCAGTTCGCCGGTCGGCCCCATCGAGCCGGCGACGAGCACCCGACGGTCAGCCTCGTCGGCGGCGGCTCGGGCGTTGCGGGCGGCGGCGGCGTTCACCTCGCGGACCCGGTCGTCGAGCCCATGGAGCTTCAGGCGGAAGGAGGTCCCGCCGAACGAGTTGGTGAGGATGATGTCGGACCCGGCAGCCACGTATGCCCTGTGGATGGCCGTGATGTCGTCGGGGCGGTCGAGGTTCCAACCCTCGGGAGCATCGCCGGCGACCAGGCCGGCATCGAAGAGTTGCGTGCCCATCGCCCCGTCGAGGACGAGATGGCCCTTCTCTCCAAGGAGTTCCGCCAATGCGTTCATGTCCAAAAACTACTCCCTGTCGAGGGGGATCGTCCCTTTGAATCCGAACCCCTTGCATCTGGAGGCGGGCCGGCGCGAACATGGTGGTGACCGGATGACCGGGCGTACGTGCCTGACCGATACTCGGGTGTCGCCGAAGGGGGTCCTCCGGTCGGGGGTCCGGTGGATGCCGGGCTCCGGATCGCACCCGCTCCGAGTTGGGGGCGGGTGCCTTCGCGTGCGGCGCGGCACCTGAAGTACGGTGCCGCTATGCGTCGGTTCGGAGGGTTCCTGGGCGGTGCTCTGTTAGTCGTAGCTTGTGGCGGGGGCGGAACTCCGTCGGTGCCTGCGTCTACGTCGGTGCCTGCGTCTACGTCGGTGCCTGCGTCTACGTCGGTGCCTGCGTCCACCTCATCGTCGACGACCTCCATGGCGACGACCTCGGCGCCCCCCACATCGTCGACTGACGCGCCGACCACCACCGCCCCCGCCGAAACCGTCGAAGCCGTGAGCCTGCGCGATGGGATCGAGGTCTTCGACCCCCTCCTGCTCCGCGGCGACCAGGCTGCGAACGACCACGCGGCAGTTCCACGCGCCGACCTGATCGCCGTGTCCCCCCCCAACGATGCGGGCATGGTCGCTGTCGCCGGTGCGGAAGGTGCGGTCCCGATCGGCCAGCCCGACCGGCCCTGGGGGGCGGTCGTTGTGGTCGCCGTCGAATGGGGCACCCAGGACTGCGTGGACAGGGGATCCGACGGTTCCTTCAATGCACAGCTCGAAGCCCCAGCCGGTTCCACGCTCTACGTGATGCCCATCGGACGTGGACACTGCGTCGGTCAGGGGATCCAGACCGGGCCGGCGGCTGTCCTGGCCGTCCCGGATGGGGACCTGGCCATCGCAGGGTTGAGTGGGTTTCACACCCTCGGTAGGGCCGGTTCGTCGATGAAGTGGTCGGCCACTGGTTCGTTGCCGTCGCCCGACGGCATCCGGTTCCGGGTCCATCAGTCGCCGGGTGACGAGTGCATGGTGCCGAGGATCCACCTCTACCGGCTCTTCGACGCGGAGGGCAGCTACGTGACCCAGGTGAACGTGAACGTCCACGGACCGGTCCTCACAGCGACCGGCCTGCCCATCGAGTCGACGACGGGTACGAGCAGATTCTCGGAGGTCGTCGAGTTCGTCGACAGGCCGGAGTGCCTGCGTTCGGACCAGACGTTGACGCCCGATGTTCTCCCCGAATCGCTGGAAACAGGCTGGTACCTGCCCCGCATCGTATTCGGCAATGTCAATTGGGGCGGCGACGAGGTTTACCTCGACAGGTGGACGAACATACCACCAGCCGGAGGCTTGGACTTCGAGGGCAACACGGGATTCGGGTACCTGCCCATGTTCAGCGTCGGCACCTCCGCCATACCTCGATTGCCGACGACCCTTCTCAACGAGGCTCCCAGTTGGGGGACTGCCGGTATACGCGGCGTTGTAGCCGACGAGGACACCGACCGGTTCGCCCTGGGCAGTCGGCGTTCGTATGCAGGGCCGTTCATCGCATCGCCCACGGACCCGCTCTCCGGGCAGTCGGTCCACTACACGCTAGAGCCGTACCTTCCCACGGTCGGCTACTCGGGATTCGCTGCCCAGATGCCCGAACCACTGTTCCGCCTTGACGCCGAGGACCCGGGAAGCTTGACCATCTCGCTGACCACCCCCGATGGCAAGACGCAGGAACTCGCAGAGGATGCCACCGTGGAGATGTTTGTCGCCGCCGCGTGGTTCGCGGGATACCCGGTCGAATTGCCATTCTCCGGCCCGTCGCACACCGTCGGGCTGACCACCCGCCTCGACGCCCTGGACATGGAGTTCGACCAGTTCGGCTTACACACCGTGCGTCTGGACGGCACGCTGCGGTCCTCGCGGGGCGACGAGTTTGCCGTTGCGGGCACCTACAAGATTTGGGTCGCCGAACCGCTGGACCTCTCGCTCGGCGTGTTCGAGGGCACGCCACTCGAGGTCGGGGACGCGTGGAACCCGACCGTTACGTTGGAACCTGGCGTTCCGGCGGAGGTCACGATTGAAATCTCTCACTACCCGGACGGCGACCCCGATCGACTCGAGACCCATACGGTCACCGGCACGGCGAACCGATATGGCTACTTCGCCTCCGACCGGGCATGGGTCCCGAGGGAGCATGGCGAGTACCGGGTGGATGTCACCGCCTCCTATCTCGACCCGGCGGACGGAACCCTGTGGATGGGAGCACGCTCCTCGGCGTCCATCGTGGCTACCCCAGACAGCCCCCTCGTCGCCCACGGCGAGCGGAACGCCCCCCCGGGCCACCTCCCGGGCGAACCGGTCCTAAGGACTTGGTTCTTCAACCGCCTGCTAGACACCGCATCCACGTGCGACTCGGAGGTATGCAGTGAGGAGCCGACCGAGGGTGGCATCGCCTACCCGTTCTTTACCGGCGACGTCGCCTGGCTGGTCGACCTCTTGCCGATTAACCCGATCGTCACCGTCGACGGGCCAGCCGAACTGCTGGGATCCGTGGCTCCGCAACTGGAGCCCCAGGTGTACTGCACGATGGACGGCTGCGTGGACTCGCCCGACAGCCGCCACTTGTTCTCGACGGTCATAGGTGCTCTGGAGGTTGAGCGGCGAGCCTATTGGTACTCGACCAGCATGCGCCTCGACGTCTCCGTGTTCGCGGCGGTCGCGGAGGGACGCGGCGGCGAGCACGTCCACTGGTACGGCCACGACACCTACAACTGCCAGATCGGTCTGGTGTGTCGGGACTTCTACTTCACGCCACCACAGGGCGGCCGCCGAGGCTCGGACGCGAGGGGCGACGAGGAGGGGGACGTGAAGCTGCTCTTCGGCGGCGCAGTCCTTAAGGGAGCGGACGAGTCGCACTTTGTCCCCTATGCCTCCATGGCGGTCATCATCGAGGAGCCCACCCGTTTGGAATCGGGTGGATGGACAGTCGGTGACGAGTTGGGTGGTCGCATCTGCCCGCCCTACCAGGGGGCAGTCGGCGGTCTCGGTACGTGTGGCCCACTGCTAGTCCACCACGGGCGCGACGTGGACCTCTTCGTCACTCCGACCGGCACCCGGCCGGGAAGCGTGCTCGTGCCCGGGGACCTGTTCACCTTCAGCGGCCAGGCCTGGCCGACCCTCGACGTAGCCGTCGACGTAACCGTCACTGGTCCCGACGGCGACATTCGTCAGTTCTCCAATCGGGCGAACTCCGTGGGCTACATCGATGCCGAGGGCATGTCGTTCGTGGTCGAAGAGGCTGGCGCCTACGAGGTACACGTCTCGGCGCTCCAGGACCGTCCCGTTCCCTCCACCGGCCTGGCCCCGGACCCGGCACTGCTGGCCGATGGCCGCACCACCATGGATGTCTACGGCTATCGAGATCCGCTGTCCGCCGTGCTGGGGTCGTTGGACTCGACCTACCACTTCTATGTCGTCGAGGAGACCGGAAGCGCTCCGATCAGTTCATACACGTCAATCCTCTACGGGGAACCAGCCGAGTTCTCCATCTACGGCTGGCCGGGGAACTACGTGGAGAAGATCACCTTCGACTACGAGTTGCCCCCCGGAGCAAATGGGGGCTACTACAGCCTCACTGCCCCGGGTCTGCTCGTCGAGGAGGGAACGACCCCCGAGTCCGGGAACTTCGCCCTCGAGGTGCGCCAGCAGGACCTCTACGACGCCGGGTTTACGCAGATCATCCTCGGTGCGGACACGCTGCAGTTGACGATCGCCTACGAGACCGCCGACGG
>JACNKQ010000067.1 GCA_014381945.1 Actinomycetota bacterium | reverse complement strand
CAGAGCACCGGTCTCCAAAACCGGCGGTTGAGGGTTCGAGTCCCTCCTGCCCTGCGAAGCCCCGACGGCACCCGCCCAGGGTCGCCGCCGGGGGAGTACGTGCCCGGAACCGCCCCTAGGCTGACTGACCGACCGACCGACCGCTCCATCCCCTGAAGGCTCCCCCATGTCCATGAACCGCGAACAGAGGCGCATGATGCAGCGCCAGGGCGAGGTCGACGCCGACGGCGAGCCGATCCGCACCCGTCGCGAGTCCCCCCAGCAGCGGACGAAGGAAGAGCGCACCGGTCCCCTCCAGTTCTTCCGAGAGTGCCGGGCAGAGTTGCGCAAGGTTGCCTGGCCGACCCGCTCCGAGACCCTCAACTACACGATCGTCGTCGTGATCACCATCACGATCGTCACGGTCCTGGTAGCCGGCCTCGACTGGCTGTTCTCCAACTCCATCCTCGAACTGTTCGACGTCTGATGAGCATCAACGAAGAAGCCGAGATATCTGTCGAGAAGGCTGCCGACCTGCTGCCCACCGGCACGATCGACCCCGTGGTGCCCGAAGCCGACCCGACCAGCGTCGAGCCCGCTCCCGAGCCGGCAGTCGAGGACACTGCCGACCTGCTGCCCACCGGCACGGTCGACCCCGTTGTGCCCGAAGCCGACCCGACCAGCGTCGAGCCCGCTCCCGAACCGACAGTCGATGCCGCCCCTGAGGTCGAGCCGTCGATTGCCAACGAGGCCCCCGTCGTCGACGAGGACGGACTCTTCGAGGAAGAGGCCGAGGCCCGGGCGCCGGTCGAGAGCCCCTACGATCGACCCGGTAGGTGGTATGTCGTCCACACCCAGTCGGGCTACGAGAAGAAGGTCCGCCAGAACCTCGACTCCCGCATCACATCGATGAACCTCGAGGACCGGATCCACGAGGTCGTGATCCCGATGGAGGACGTCGTCGAGTTCCGCAACGGCCGCAAGGTGACCGTCTCGAAGAAGATGTTCCCCGGCTACCTGCTTGTCCGATGCCACCTGGACGACACCAGCTGGGCTGCTGTGCGCGACACGCCTGGCATCGTCAACTTCGTGGGTTCCGGCGGGAAGCCGCTGCCCCTCGGTCGCCGCGAGGTCGAGAACCTCCTCCAGGCCCCGGACGAGGACAGCCCCGATTCCCCCCGCAGGACCCGTGCCCGCTTCGGATACGAACAGGGCGAGACCGTGCGGGTCAAGGAAGGCCCGTTCGCCGACTTCTCCGGCGAGATCATCGAGATCAACGAGGACCAACTCAAGGTCAAGGTCCTGGTCAACATCTTCGGCCGGGAGACCCCGGTCGAACTCGAGTTCTCCCAGGTGGCCCAACTCTAGGCGCCCCCGACAGCCACCATGGTGGGAGCATCGCGGGTTGGTAAAGACCCGGGCTCCGACCAGACTTGGCCGTTCCAACGGCCGGCGTGGTCCCACGTCGGTACCGATCCCCCAGTAGCAGAGAGTTCCGCAACATGGCGAAGACCAAGCCCGTCGCCGCAATGGTCAAGATCCAGATCCCCGCCGGTGCAGCGTCGCCCGCACCGCCCGTGGGCACCGCCCTGGGTCCCCATGGCGTGGCGATCATGGACTTCTGCAAGGAGTACAACGCCCGCACCGAGGACAAGCGCGGCCAGATCATCCCGGTCGAGATCACCATCTACGAGGACCGCTCGTTTTCGTTCATCACAAAGACCCCGCCCACCTCGTTCCTGGTACGCCAGGCAGCTGGACTCGAAATGGGTTCCCAGAACCCCGGCCGCGAGGAAGCAGGCACGATCACCTGGACCCAGGTGGCCGAGATCGCCGAGGTCAAGATGCCCGACCTCAACGCCATCGACGCCGAGGGCGCCAGGTTGCAGGTCGCCGGTACCGCCCGCAGCATGGGCATTGCCGTCGTCTGACCGGCACCACGCACGGCACCACGACAGAACCACAACCGAACACAGCGGCCATCCGGAAGGATGGTTCCGGGACAGGAGAGGACCTCGCTCCGCCGGCGGCAACCGCGACACCGAGGGAGCCAGGAGGAATGGCGACATGGCAAGGGGAAAGCGGCACACAGATGCCGTCACACAGTTCGACCGGGAGCACCAGCATTCGGCCCGGGAGGCCCTCGAGTTGGTGAAGGGGTTCCCGGCAGCCGGCTTCGACGAGAGCATCGACCTGGCGATCCGCCTTGGAGTAGACCCCCGGAAGTCCGAGGAGATGATCCGCGGCACGGTGGCCTTGCCCTCCGGTACCGGCAGGGACGTCCGCGTGGCGGTCTTCGCCCAGGGCGATGCCGCCACCGCCGCCAGGGAGGCCGGCGCCGACCACGTGGGCGCCGACGACCTCGCCGCCGAGGTCGAGGGCGGCATGCTCGACTTCGACGTGGCCATCGCCTCGCCGGACATGATGCCGACGGTCGGCAAGTTGGGTCGGGTGCTGGGCCCCCGTGGCCTGATGCCGAACCCCAAGACCGGAACCGTCACGGACGACGTGGCGAAGGCCGTCGAGGAGTTCAAGGGAGGCAAGGTCGAGTTCCGCACCGACCGCTACGGAAACGTCCACGTCCCGATCGGAAAGGTCGGCTTCGAAGTCGACGCCGTCCTCGCCAACCTGCAGGTTGTGCTCGACGAACTGGCGCGACGCAAGCCGTCGGCCTCCAAGGGCCGCTTCATCATGAAGGTCTCCGTGTCGTCCACGATGGGTCCCGGCGTCCGGATCGACCCGGCACTCGTCGGCGAGTAACACCCCGCGGGTTGGGGCGCACCGGGGCGCCGGTAGCCTGCCCGCCACAATCGAATCGTTCACCGAAGACCTCGCGGTTGTGTCCCAGCGGCACAGAACGAGCCCCATCTCCCGGCAACCTGGGAGGCGGGGCCGCCGGAGCAGGAGAGCCTCGGCATCGGTCCGGACCGTCGTGTCCGCCGCCGGTCCTCGGTGTGCGAACCCGATCCGTCTGGGCGGTATCGGACCCATCAGCAGGACCAACACTGAGGAGGTGAGCGAGCATGACAGACGTCAACGAAGCCCGGGCCGGGAAGGTCGCCGTCGTCGACGAGGTTCGTGAGCGGCTGTCGTCGACCGAGGCGGTTGTCCTGACCGAATACCGTGGCCTGGACGTGCCCGCCCTCGCCGAGTTGCGACGTGCGCTGCGCGATGCAGGCGGCGAGTACAAGATCTACAAGAACACCCTGGTGCGGTTCGCGGTCCAGGAACTGGGCCTCGACCTCGAGGACCTGCTCATCGGACCCACAGCGATGGCCTTTGTGGGTGAGCGAGAGGACGGCACGGCCGGCGACGCCGTCTCGGTTGCCAGGGCACTGCGCGAGTTCGCCAAGGACCACGAGAGCCTGCTCATCAAGGGCGGCCTGCTGGACGGCAAGCGCCTTGGGGCCGAAGAGATCGACGCCCTGGCACAGATCGCCCCGCGCGAGGTCCTGCTGGCCCAGTTGGCGGGCGCCATGGCGGCACCGATGCAGCAGTTCGCCGGCCTCCTGCAGGCGCTGCCACAGAACATGGCATATGCCCTCAAGGCGTTGATCGAGGAGCGGGGCGGCGTGGTTGCTCCAGCCGATGCTGACGCGGCCGATGCGGCGGGTGGCGACGATGACGCGGCCGACGCCGACGCGGCCGATGGCGCAGAGACCGAAGTGGCCGATGCTGACGCGGCCGCTGACGAGGTGCCGGCCGAGGTGGCCGACGCCGACAAGACCGAGGAGGCTGCCGACGAGGCGGCCGCCGAGGAGACCGACGCCGAGGCAGACGCCGAGGCCGAAGACACCGAGGAGGGCTGACTATGTCCACGAAGGAACAGATCCTGGACGCCATCGCCGAGATGAGCGTGTTGGAGTTGAGCGAACTGCTGAAGGACTTCGAAGAGAAGTTCGACGTGACTGCGGCGGCCCCGGTCGCAGCGGTTGCCGCTGCACCAGCTGGTGGCGACGAAGGCGATGCTGCCGAGGAGAAGGACGCCTTCGATGTCGTCCTGACCGAGGTGGGCGATAAGAAGATCCAGGTCATCAAGGAGGTGCGTGCGCTCACGAACCTCGGGCTCAAAGATGCCAAGGACCTGGTCGACAATGCCCCGGGGGCCGTCATGGAAGGCGCCTCGAAGGAGGACGCCGAACGGGCCAAGACTGCACTCGAGGCTGCAGGCGCAACCGTCGAACTCTCATAGCGCCGGCTGGCATTCGCCGGTCGACCAACCTGTGTGAGCGAGCCCCGGGGTCACCCCCGGGGCTCCTTCGCGTCCCCCGGCGGTCGGCATGGTTGACCTGAGCGCTCCCAGTCCCTACGATGCGCGCGAACGTCGTTCCCCGGGCGACGCGGTTCCCCCTGCTTTGGGGGTTGCCTTGGCCTGCGCGTCCGTCTAGGATTCCCCGTTGCCGTGCTCGCGCCTGCCCATCGTTTCGTTTTCGTGACGACGGACATACGCGTTTCGGCATCGCCCTCGTCCGCCCGCCCTGGCCAGGAGTCTTAGGTGTCTGTTCGCCCCCTCGTCCGGGACCGGTATTCGTTCGGCAATCTTTCGGAGGTCCTCGAGATCCCCGACCTGATCGCCATCCAGCGCAAGTCGTTCCGCTGGTTCGTCGACAACGGTCTCGCCGACATCTTCCGTGATATCAGCCCGATCACCGACTTCAGCGAGACGCTTTCGCTGGACCTCGAGTTCGATCCCGACGACGAGGACCTGCGCCCGCCGCCGAAGTTCTCGGTGGACGAGTGCAAGGAGCGGGACATGACCTACTCCGCTCCCATCTTCGTGCGGGCCAGTTTCAACAACAGGAACACCGGCGAGATCAAGGAACAGGTCGTGTTCATGGGTGACTTCCCCATGATGACCGACAAGGGCACCTTCGTGATCAACGGCACCGAGCGCGTGGTCGTCTCGCAACTGGTCCGCTCGCCAGGCGTGATCTTCCAGCCGGGAGAGCGCTTCCGCCTCCGCAACATGGCCAAGCACCAACTCGTCACCGGCACCATCCATCCGTACCGCGGTGAATGGATCGAGTTCGACGTCGAGCACAAGCCCGGCAAGGACGTCACCGCCGGCACCAGGATCGCCCGCAAGCGTCGCCTCCCGATCTTCACCCTGCTGCGTGCCCTCGGCTACGACGAGGTCAACGAGCCCGGGTTCCTCCAGAAGTTCGTCGACCACTTCGACTTCCTCGATGGCCAGTGGGAGAAAGAACGCCTTCCCGAAGGTTGGGAAGAGGAACTCGAGGCCGGCGACCGCGAGGCCCCGCAGGAGGAAGCGCTGCTGGATATCTACAAGCGCGTGCGCCCCGGCGAGCCGCCGTCCGTCGAAGCCGCACGCGCCTACCTGCGCAACGCCTTCTTCGAGTCACGCCGCTACGACCTGTCCCGGGTCGGCCGCTACAAGTTGAACCGCAAGCTCCGCCCAGAGATCGAGCGCTGTGAGAAGTTGTTCGGTCTCGAACTCGAGATGCCCGATCCCGACCAGTCCGTCCTCACCCGCTCCGAGGTGCTGGCCACCTGCACCTACCTGCTGAGCCTCGCCATGGGAGAGCCCGGCTACCGCCTCGACGACCAGGACCACTTCGCCAACCGGCGCATCCGCTCGGTAGGCGAGCTCATCCAGAACCAGGTCCGCATCGGCCTCACCCGCATGGAACGCGTCGTCCGCGAGCGCATGACCACCCAGGACGTCGAGGCGATCACGCCGATGACGCTCATCAACATCCGACCCGTGGTCGCTGCCATCAAGGAGTTCTTCGGCACCAGCCAGCTCTCGCAGTTCATGGACCAGGTCAACCCGCTCTCGGGCCTCACCCACCGACGTCGCCTCTCGGCACTCGGCCCGGGTGGCCTCTCTCGCGAGCGCGCCGGCTTCGAGGTCCGCGATGTCCACTTCTCGCACTATGGCCGCATGTGCCCCATCGAGACCCCAGAGGGTCCGAACATCGGGCTCATAGGTGCACTGGCCACCTACGGGCAGGTGAACCTGTTCGGTTTCATCGAGTCGCCCTACCGCGTAGTGACGAAGGGCAAGGTCACCGACGAGATCGTCTACCTGGCAGCCGACGAGGAAGAGGAGTACGTCGTCGCCCAGGCCAACGCGCCGCTGAACGACAACGGCACCTTCCGAAACCAGCGTGTGCTCGTGCGCCGTTCGCCGCAGGCGGCCTCGCTCCAGGACCTGCGCCTCCAGCTCGAACAGGACATCTTCTTCGGCGCCACCACCGAGATCTCCTATGTGCCACCGGACGAGGTCCAGCTCATGGACGTCTCGCCTAAGCAGATCGTCTCGGTCGCCACGGCGCTGATCCCGTTCCTCGAGCACGACGACGCCAACCGTGCCCTCATGGGCGCCAACATGCAGCGCCAGGCCGTACCGCTTGTGTGCGCCGAGGCACCGTTCATCGGCACCGGCATCGAGGTCCGGGCAGCGTTCGACGCCGCCGACATGGTGCTGGCCAGGGAGGCCGGCACGGTCCTCGACGTCGACGGCGACTCGATCACCATCGACTACCGCAAGGCCGGCAAGTACCGCCACCAACTGCTCAAGTTCGAGCGATCCAACCAGGACACCTGCATCAACCAGACGGCCCGGGTGAAGCCCGGCGACAACGTTCGTGCCGACCAACTGCTGGCAGACGGACCCTCGACCGACCATGGCGAGTTGGCGCTGGGCAAGAACCTGCTCGTGGCGTTCATGTCCTGGGAGGGTTACAACTTCGAGGACGCCATCATCATCTCGGAACGCCTGGTCAAAGACGACGTGCTCACCTCGATCCACATCCACGAGCACGAGATCGACGCACGAGACACCAAGCTGGGGCCCGAGGAGATCACCCGGGACATCCCGAACTTCTCCGACGAGATCCTCGCCGACCTCGACGACCTCGGCATCGCCCGTGTCGGCGCCGAGGTCAAGCCCGGCGATGTGCTGGTGGGCAAGGTCACCCCCAAGGGCGAAACCGAGCTCACCCCTGAAGAACGCCTCCTGCGCGCCATCTTCGGCGAAAAGGCCCGCGAGGTCCGCGACACCTCGCTCAAGGTTCCGCACGGCGAGTCCGGCAAGGTCATCGACCGGCGCCTGTTCAACCGCGACGACGGCGACGAGCTGCCCCCGGGCGTCAACCAGCTTGTACGGGTCCATGTAGCCCAGAAGCGCAAGATCAGCGTCGGCGACAAGTTGGCGGGCCGGCACGGCAACAAGGGTGTCATCTCGAAGATCCTGCCCGTCGAGGACATGCCGTTCATGGCCGACGGCACCCCGGTCGACATAATCCTCAACCCGCTCGGCGTGCCATCCCGCATGAACGTCGGCCAGGTCCTCGAGGCGCATCTGGGCTACGGCGCCCGCTGGGGCTGGGACATCGACGGCGAGTCCGTCGGCGACCAACCTGTCCGGGGCACCGAGACGAAGACCAGGCCGTCGACCCAGCCCGCCGTCCACGTGGCTACGCCGGTCTTCGACGGCGCCCACTGGGACGAGGAGGACCGCGCCGGACGCCACCCGACCATCCAGAAGGTGCTCGAGAACATCCGTCCCGAATCGGTCGAGGGCGAGCGCCTCCTGGGCAACGACGGCAAGGCCGTCCTGTTCAACGGCCGGACCGGAGAGAAGTACGACCGGCGGATCACGGTCGGTTACGTCTACATCCTGAAGTTGGCCCACCTCGTGGACGACAAGATCCACGCCCGGTCCACCGGCCCCTACTCGATGATCACCCAGCAGCCGTTGGGCGGCAAGGCCCAGTTCGGCGGCCAGCGATTCGGTGAGATGGAGGTGTGGGCCCTCGAGGCATACGGGGCCGCCTACTGCCTGCAGGAACTGCTCACCATCAAGTCCGACGACATCCTCGGCCGCGTCAAGGTGTACGAGGCGATCGTCAAGGGAGACAACATCCCGGAGCCCGGCATCCCCGAGAGCTTCAAGGTCCTCATCAAAGAGATGCAGTCCCTCTGCCTGGACGTCGAGGTCCTCGACGAGGCCGGCCAAGAAGTCGAGATCCGCGAGATCAACGAGGACGTGTACCGCACCACCGAGGAACTGGGCATCGACCTGTCCCGTCCCGAGCGTGGATCCGACGAAGAGGACGAGCGCCGGAGCGCCGGCCTCCTCCGCTGACCGCAACCATCCCCCGCCAAGAGAACCAGGAACAACGCGTGCTCGACGTCAACGACTTCGACCAGATCCGAATCGGCCTTGCGACTGCCAACGGCATACGTATGTGGTCCAACGGCGAGGTCAAGAAGCCGGAAACCATCAACTACCGCACCCTCAAGCCTGAAAAGGACGGGCTCTTCTGCGAGAAGATCTTCGGTCCGACCAAGGACTGGGAGTGCTACTGCGGCAAGTACAAGCGGGTCCGGTTCAAGGGAATCATCTGCGAGCGGTGCGGCGTCGAGGTCACCCGGTCGAAGGTGCGCCGCGAGCGCATGGGCCACATCGAACTGGCAGCCCCCGCCGTCCACATCTGGTACCTGCGCGGCACCCGGTCGTGGCTGGCCTACCTGCTGATGGGCACCGAGCCCCGAGAGGAGCTCAAGGCCAAGCAACTCGAGAAGGTCATCTACTTCGCAGCCAACATGGTCGTCTCGGTCGACGAGGATCGTCGCCACGAGGACCTGGCCACGCTCGAGGCCGAACTGGACGAGGAGCGCGTCGCCATCGAAGAAGAGCGCGACGGCCGCCTGGCCACCCGCCAGGAGGCGCTAGAGGCCGAGTTGGCAGAACTCGAGGAGGAGGGCGCCAAGGAGACGGACCTCCGGGCCCGTCAGCGTGCCACCGAGAAGGACCTAGCCGAGATCCGCGAGGAATACCTTGAAGAACTCGAGATCCTGAGCCGCGCCTGGGACGAGTTCAGCAGCATCTTCTCCCGCCAGATCATCGAGGACGAGCGCCTCTGGCGGGAGATGGTCGACCGCTGGGGCGAGTACTTCGACGGCGGCATGGGTGCCGACGCCATCGCCCGGCTGATCGAGTCGATCGACTTCGACAACGAAGAGGTCAAGCTCCGCTCGATGATCGACCCGCCCGAAGGCCAGAAGCCGCTGTCCGTACAGCGCAAGCAGAAGGCGATCAAGCGGCTCAAGATCGTGGCCGGCTTCAACCGCCGCGACGAGCACGGTCGTCGCGTCAACGAGCCCCGCGCCATGATCCTCGACGCCGTGCCGGTCATCCCACCGGACCTCCGTCCGATGGTCCAACTCGACGGAGGCCGCTTCGCCACCTCAGACCTGAACGACCTGTACCGCCGCGTCATCAACCGCAACAACCGGCTGAAGCGCCTCCTCGACCTCGGTGCACCCGAGATCATCGTCAACAACGAGAAGCGGATGTTGCAGGAGGCCGTCGACGCCCTGTTCGACAACGGCCGACGCGGTCGCCCTGTGACCGGACCGGGTAACCGTCCGCTCAAGTCGCTGTCCGACATGCTCAAGGGCAAGCAGGGCCGCTTCCGCCAGAACCTGCTCGGCAAGCGGGTCGACTACTCGGGCCGTTCGGTCATCGTGGCCGGCCCGACCCTGCGGTTCCACCAGTGCGGCCTGCCCAAGATCATGGCGCTCGAGCTCTACAAGCCGTTCGTCATGAAGAAGCTGGTCGACGAGGAGCTGGCGCCCAATATCAAGTCCGCCAAGCGCATGGTCGAGCGTCGCCGACCGCAGGTCTGGGGCGTCCTGGGAGATGTCATCCAGGAGCACCCGGTGATGCTGAACCGTGCGCCCACCCTGCACCGCCTCGGCATCCAGGCATTCGAGCCGCTGCTGGTCGAGGGCAAGGCCATCCAACTCCATCCCCTGGTCTGCACCGCATTCAACGCCGACTTCGACGGCGACCAGATGGCCGTGCACCTGCCCCTGTCCGCCGAGGCCCAGGCCGAGGCGAGGGTGCTGATGCTGTCGGCCAACAACGTCCTCAGCCCGGCGCATGGACGTCCGCTGGTTGCGCCCACCCAGGACATGATCATCGGTTCCTACTACCTCACCATGTCCCGGGATGGTGCCGTCGGTGAGGGTCTCGCCTTCCGTCGCATCGACGAACTCGAACGTGCGATCGACGCCGGCACCCTGGACCTCCATGCCCGGATCGAGTTCCGAGCGTCCGACATCCCCGATCTGATCGAGACCCCCGCAAACGGTTCCGCCGCAACCTGGCACCGGACCACGGCCGGGCGGGTGTTCTTCAACGAGTCACTGCCCGATGAGTTCCCGTACATAAACGAACGTATCGACAAGAAGAAGATGGGTGAGCTGGTCGACGACCTGGCCCGGCACTACCCGAAGCGGGTCGTAGCCGAGAGCCTCGACCGCATGAAGGACCTGTGCTTCCGGTTCGCCAGCCAATCGGGCCTGACGGTCTCCATCGACGACGTCAAGACTCCAGACGAAAAGCAGTCGATCCTCGAATCACACGAACGTGACGCCGAGAAGGTCGAGAATCAGTTCCGGAAGGGCATCATCACCGACGGCGAGCGGCGCCAGAAGGAGGTCGAGATCTGGAATGCCGCAACCGCCGAGGTGACCGAGAAGATGGACGACGCCATGCGGAAAGACGCCCTCAACCCGATCGACATGATGGTCAACTCGGGAGCCCGAGGGAACAAGATGCAGATCCGCCAGATCGCCGGCATGCGCGGCCTGGTGGCCAACCCCCGCGGCGACCTGATCCCTCGTCCCATCAAGTCCAACTTCCGCGAGGGCCTGACGATGCTCGAGTACTTCATCGCCACGCCGGGAGCAAGGAAGGGCCTGGTCGACACGGCGCTGCGTACAGCGGACTCCGGCTACCTGACCCGTCGTCTGGTCGACGTCGCCCAGGAACTGATCATCAGCGAGCACAACCCGCTCGAAGCCGACGGCCCCGTCTTCGGCATCTGGCTCGAGGACGTGTACCCCGACACCGACAACAAGCGGACCTATCTAGAGACGCGCCTGTTCAGCCGGACCCTCGCCGACGACGTGACGCTGTCCGACGGCACCGTCTATCCCCGGGGCACGATCGTGGGCGAAGACGAGTTCGATCTGCTGCGCGACGACCCGGATGTCAATCGGGTGCGCGTGCTGTCGCCCCTCACTGACGACTCTCCCACCGGCGTCTCTGCAGCCTGCTACGGAATGTCGCTTGCCACGGGCGAACCGATCGAGATCGGTGAGGCCGTGGGCGTCATTGCCGCCCAGTCCATCGGCGAGCCGGGCACCCAGCTCACGATGCGGACCTTCCACACCGGTGGCGTGGCCGGCAAGGACATTGCCGGCGGCCTGCCCCGCGTCGTGGAACTGTTCGAGGCCCGCACCCCCAAGGGCAAGGCGGTGTTGGCGGAGGTTTCGGGCGTCGTCCGCATCGGCGACGACGAGGGTCGTGGCCGTGAGGTCGCCGTGGTCACCGACGACGGGGACGAGGACGTGCACCTCATCCAGTCCCAGTCCCGCCTCGAGGTCGTCGACGGCCAGGAGGTCCGGGCTGGCGATGCCATCGTCGAGGGCCCACGCGACCCGAAGGAACTGCTTGAGATCAAGGGCGTGCGTGAAACCCAGCAGTACCTGGTCGAAGAGGTCCAGAGGGTGTACCGAGAGCAGGGCGTCTCGATCCACGACAAGCACATCGAGCTGATCGTGCGCCAGATGACCCGGCGGGTCCAGATCAACGACCCCGGCGACTCGTCGTTCCTCCCCGGCGAACAGGTAGACCAGCGGTTGTTCGCCGAGACCAACCGCGAACTCGTGGCCGAGGGCCAGCGGCCGGCCGAGGGGCGACCGGTGCTGATGGGCATCACGAAGTCCTCGCTCGCCACCGAATCGTGGCTCTCTGCGGCCTCATTCCAGGAGACCACGCGGGTGCTCACCGAGGCGGCCATCGAGAGCAAGAGCGACAGGCTCATCGGCCTCAAGGAAAACATCATCATCGGCAAGTTGGTTCCGGCGGGCACGGGCCTCGAGCGATACCGTCGGGTGGCCACACACGCTCCCGACTACAAGCCGATGGACTTCTACAGTTCCGCCGACGAGGAACAGGACCTTGCCGACTGGTTGGCCGGTCAGGCCTCCCTGGGCGAAGACGAGTTCGCCGGCGCCTACGAAGCCGATGTCATCGACCTGGCCAACAGCCTCGGGACCACAGACGACGCCACCGCCTGACATGTGTCCGCCCAGACGAGGTGCGCGTGTGAGTCGGGAAGGGGCACCCGTAGACTCGGCCGCCGACCGGAAGTCCCTTTCGGCCCACATCCGTATGCCAGCCAATCCGCACTGTCCGAGGTAGTTCGTGCCCACGATCCAGCAACTGGTCCGCAAGGGCCGCCAGTCCAAGCGACGCAAGGAGGCCACGCCGGCCCTCGGGGGCGCTCCCCAGCGCCGCGGCGTGTGCACGCGGGTCTACACGACCACCCCGAAGAAGCCGAACTCGGCACTTCGCAAGGTCGCCCGTGTCCGCCTGACCACCGGTGTCGAGATCACCGCCTACATCCCTGGTGAGGGACACAACCTCCAGGAGCACTCGATCGTGCTCGTACGCGGTGGCCGGGTGAAGGACCTGCCGGGTGTCCGCTACAAGGTCATCCGGGGAACGCTCGACACATCCGGTGTCGGCCAGCGTCGCCAGGCCCGTAGCCGCTACGGCACCAAGAAGGAGGGCTGACATGCCGCGCAAGGGCCCTGTCGATCGTCGCGAACTGGTTCCCGACCCCGTCTATCGCTCGTCCGTTGTCACCCAACTGGTCAACAAGGTGCTGCGCAGCGGCAAGCGATCCACAGCCGAACGCATCGTCTACTCGGCGCTCCAGACGGTCGAGTCCAAGACCGGCAGCGAGCCGGTAGGCACCCTCAAGCGGGCTCTCGAGAACATCAAGCCGCAGCTCGAGGTCAAGAGCCGCCGCGTGGGTGGCGCCACCTATCAGGTGCCGATCGAGGTGCGTCCCCGTCGCTCCAACACCCTTGCCGTCCGCTGGATGGTGGGCAATGCACGCGACCGCCGCGAGCGCACCATGTCAGAACGGCTCGCCAACGAGATCCTCGACGCCTCAAACGGCCTGGGTGCCTCCGTCAAGCGACGCGAGGACACCCACAAGATGGCCGAGGCCAACAAGGCCTTCGCGCACTACCGCTGGTAGGTCGTCCGCTCCGGACGGCGCCGTCACCGCCAGCCCCCGACCCTTCGATCCTCCGCCCAACCCGTCCCGGCAACCGGCGTCGCCCCGTGTGACGCATTCCGGGACACGCCCGCAGACCGCCGAAAACCTCGAACGAGCATGAGCAAGCGACACCCCCTCGGACAGACACGCAACATCGGAATCATGGCCCACATCGACGCGGGCAAGACCACCACCACCGAACGGATCCTGTACTACACCGGGGTCAACTACAAGATCGGCGAGGTCCACGACGGCGCCGCCACCATGGACTGGATGGAGCAGGAGCAGGAGAGGGGTATCACCATCACCTCCGCGGCCACGAGCTGTTTCTGGCGGGACCACCGAATCAACATCATCGATACGCCTGGCCACGTCGACTTCACGGTTGAGGTCGAACGTTCCCTGCGGGTCCTCGACGGTGCGGTCGCCGTATTCGACGGCGTGGCCGGCGTCGAACCCCAGACGGAGACCGTCTGGCGACAGGCAGACCGTTACAAGGTGCCCCGCCTGTGCTTCATCAACAAGATGGACCGGACGGGTGCCGACTTCTACTTCGTGCTGGACACCATCCGCGAGCGCCTCGGCTGCAAGACAGCCGTTGTCCAACTGCCGATCGGCGCCGAGTCAGAGTTCGTCGGGGTCGTCGACCTGCTCGAGATGAACGCCCTGGTCTGGACCAGCGACGACCTGGGTGCCTCATGGGACGTCGTGGACATCCCGGCCGACATGGTCGACCAGGCCGACGAGTACCGACACGAGCTCGTGGACGTCCTGTCGGAGTTCGACGAAAACATCCTCGAGAAGTACGTCGGCGAGGAGGAAATCAGCGTCGACGACCTCCGATCGGCGCTGCGCACCGGCACCCTCACCGGCCTCTGCGTGCCGATTCTCACCGGCAGCGCCTTCAAGAACAAGGGCGTACAGCCGCTCCTCGACGCAGTGGTCGAATACCTGCCTTCTCCGCTGGACCTGCCACCGGTCGAGGGTGTGCATCCCCGTTCGGGTGACACCGTCGAGCGGGCCGCAGACGACGACGAGCCCTTCGCTGCGCTGGCCTTCAAGATCATGACCGACCCGCATGTCGGCAAGCTCATCTACTTCCGGGTCTACAGCGGATTGTTGGACAAGGGCGCTTCGGTGCTGAACACCCGGTCCGGCAACAAGGAGCGGATCGGTCGCATCCTCGAGATGCACGCCAACAACCGGGAGGACCGGGACGAGGTCCGCACCGGAGACATCGTGGCCGGCGTCGGTTTCAAGAACACGCGGACGGGCGACACGCTCTGCTCGCCGGACCATCCGGTTGTGCTCGAGCAGCTCGAGTTCCCGGAGCCGGTCATCCACGTCGCCGTCGAGCCCCGCTCGAAGGCCGACCAGGACAAGATGAGCAAGGCACTCGGTGCGCTCGCCGAGGAGGATCCGACCTTCAGCGTCCGCAGCGACGAGGAGACCGGCCAGACGATCATCGGCGGCATGGGCGAGCTGCACCTAGAGGTGCTGGTCGACCGGATGCTGCGCGAGTTCAGCGTCGACGCCAACGTGGGCCGGCCGCAGGTGGCGTATCGCGAGACCATCACCAAGACGGTTGCCAACCTTCGCTACACGCACAAGAAGCAGACAGGCGGGTCCGGCCAGTTCGCCGAGATCGTGGCGACCCTCGAACCGTACTCCGATCCGGACGAGACCTACCATTTCGAGGACAACGTCAAGGGTGGCCGCGTTCCGAAGGAGTACATCCCGGCGGTCGACCAGGGCATCCAGGCGGCGATGACCAACGGCGTGCTCGCCGGCTACAACGTGCTCGGAATCAAGGTCAGCCTCAACGACGGCAAGTCTCACGATGTGGACTCCTCGGAGATGGCGTTCAAGATCGCCGCGCAGGCCTGGTTCCGCGATGCCATCGTCAGGGCGGGGCCTGTTCTGCTCGAACCGGTGATGGCCGTCGAGGTTGTCACCCCTGAGAACTACATGGGCGACGTCGTAGGCGACCTGAACTCCCGGCGGGGACGCGTGGGACAGATGGAGGCCCGTGGCCACAACCAGGTCGTAACGGCACAGGTGCCGTTGTCGGAGATGTTCGGTTACGCTACCGATCTGCGATCGCGCACCCAGGGGCGCGCGACCTACACGATGCAGTTTGACTCGTACCAGAAGACACCGGCGTTCGTGCAGGAAGAGATCGTCAAGCGCTTCCGTGGCGAGTGACATCGACTAAGGCAAACAAACACAGAAAGCAGCCGAGGGACAGGCATGGCCAAGCAGCAGTTCGAACGAAACAAGCCCCACGTGAACGTGGGCACGATGGGCCACATCGACCACGGGAAGACCACCCTGACCGCGGCGATCACCAAGGTCCTATCCGACCTCGACCCCGACTCGACCGCCTTCACCGAGTTCGACAACATCGACAAGGCACCCGAGGAGAGGGAGCGTGGAATCACGATCAACGTGGCCCACGTCGAGTACGAGACCCCCAAACGGCACTACGCCCACGTCGACATGCCGGGCCACGCCGACTACATCAAGAACATGATCACGGGTGCCGCCCAGGTCGATGGTGCCATCCTGGTCGTTTCGGCCGCAGACGGCCCGATGCCGCAGACGCGTGAGCATGTGCTGCTCGCCCGCCAGGTCGGCGTTCCGAAGATCGTCGTAGCCCTCAACAAGTGCGACATGGTCGACGACGAGGAACTCCTCGAGCTCGTCGAACTCGAGGTGCGCGAGCTCCTCGACGAGTACGAGTTCCCTGGCGACGACACCCCGATCTGCCGGGTCTCGGCGCTCAAGGCCCTCGAAGGCGATGCCGACGCCGCAGCGGCGGTCGTCGCACTCATGGAGCAGGTCGACGACTACATCCCACAGCCTGAACGCGATGTCGACAAGCCCTTCCTGATGCCGATCGAGGACGTCTTCACGATCACCGGTCGCGGCACCGTCGTCACCGGCCGGGTCGAGCAGGGCATCGTCAACACCGGCGACAACATCGAGATCATCGGCATCAAGGACACCCAGACAACGGTCTGCACCGGTGTCGAGATGTTCCGCAAGATCCTGGATCAGGGTCAGGCCGGCGACAACATCGGCGCCCTCCTGCGCGGCATAGACAAGACCGCTGTCCAGCGCGGACAGGTGCTGGCCAAGCCGGGGTCGATCACCCCGCACACCAACTTCGAGGCCGAGGTATACGTGCTGACCAAGGCGGAGGGCGGACGCCACAAGCCGTTCTTCTCGAACTACCGGCCGCAGTTCTACTTCCGGACCACCGATGTGACGGGCTCGATCTCCCTCCCCGACGGAACCGAGATGTGCATGCCGGGTGACAACACCACCATGAACGTCGAGCTCATCGCCCCGATCGCCATGGACGAGGGCCTGCGCTTCGCCATCCGCGAGGGTGGCCGCACTGTTGGTGCCGGCGCCGTCACCAAGATCCTCAGCTGACTTCGATGGCGGCTGGTCAGAAGATCCGGATACGGCTCAAGGCCTACGACCACGAGGTCATCGACCAGTCGACCAAGAAGATCGTCGAGACGGTTCTTCGGACCCAGGCGGAAATCCGCGGTCCGGTGCCGTTGCCTACCGAGAAGCATCGGTACACGGTGGTGCGTTCGCCGTTCAAGGACAAGGATTCCCGGGAGCACTTCGAGATGCGCATCCACAAGCGCCTGCTCGACATCATCGAGCCCTCGCCCAAGACGGTTGATGCGCTCCAGCGCCTCGACCTGCCGGCCGGGGTCGACATCGAGATCAAGATCCAACAGGACTGACTCTCCCGGATCACCGGAACGAAAAGGAACAAGCGCCCTCCCCGGAGGGCGCTTGTTCGGTTCTGTCCAGCCGCCGAAGCGGCGCTCGGGTCTCGACCGGGCAGTGTCGGGTGCCTGAGGAAGCGAGCGTTGGGTTTGCGAGCGAGCAGGCGCCCGGCGATGCCCGCCCCAGGTACGGGATGCGAACCACGACCCCAAGAAACAACTAACCCTTGAACTTGCGCCGTTCGCGGCTGGCCTCGAGCAGGTCCTCAGCTACTTCGTGCCGCTCGGCCGCTGCCGAGATGATTGCCTGGAGCGTGGCGGCAGCGGGCAGGGCCAGCATCGCCCCGACCACGCCCAACAGCGCTGCGCCGGCGATGACCGAGCCGAACGCGACTGCGGCGTGGATGGCCATCGTCTGCGAGGTGATGCGGGGGGCGAGGAGGTAGTTCTCGACCTGTTGGTAGACGGCGATCACGATCAGAACCCACAGGCCGGACATCGGGTCGTCGATGAGGCCGATCAGGACCGGGAGGGCACCGGCGAGGTATGTGCCGACGACGGGTACCACCTGGGAGATCACGCCCACCCAGATGGCGAGGGCGAAGCCCGACGGGAGGTCGATGATCTCGAAGGCCGCCCAGTGGACGACGGCGGCGATGACAGCGAGGATGCCCCGGGACACGATGTAGCCACCGGTCTTTGCGATGGCAAGGTCCCAGACCTCGAGGACGTACCTCTGGCGTTGTTCGGGGAGCAGCGAGCAGACGGTCCGTCGCAACTTGGGGCCTTCGGCCACCAGGTAGAAGGCGAACAGTCCGATGGTGAACACCTGGAACAGCACGTTCGCGACGGTGGTGCCGAACTTGGCGAGGTCGTCTGCGAACCCGCTGAGCCGTTCGGCGAGGGCGCCGGAGTCCCAACTGTCACGGACATCGGCGGTGGCGTTGTGGATTCCGAGGTTGTCCTCGAGGAACTCGTCGATTGACTCGAGGTAGCCGGGGAGGTTGTCGCTCAACTCGGTGACCTGTTCGGAGAGCATCGAGCCCATGGCGAATCCGAAGCCGCCGAGGCCGGCGAGGAGGGCGATGAACACGAGGGCGGTTCCCAGTCCCCTGCGTATGTTCCAGCGTTCGAGGGCGTTGACGGCAGGTTCCATGGCGAACGACAGGAACAGCGCCATCAGCAGGATGATGAACAGGGAACGCAGCGACTCGAGGATGCCCTGGAGGTACCAGAGGGCCGCCAGCCCACCGAGGAACAGCAGGATCGAGCGCACCAGCCATGGGGGCGGGTACTTCGGGGAGTCGGGTGTCGGATCGAGTTCGGACACGGACCCAGACGGTAGTTGCGGACCGGGGCGTGACCGCGGATTCGCGGCGTTGTCGGGGGCCGCGAACACCCCTAGCCTTGGGCCCTGCACCTCTGGAGGGTTCCGGTGGTGCGAAAAGCGATGTTCGTGAAGGCCCGCCCGAATCCCCGGGGAGACCGGCGGGAACCGCCCGACACAACCGAATCAGCGCTCCGCCGGGCCTTCCCGTGCGGAGCGTTCGCGTGAATCGACCCGAACGGGTCAATCGCCGGGGGGAGTACCCCGGGCGTATGAGCAGGAGCCACCATGGCCAACAAGGCACTCGTCGGCGAGAAGGTCGGCATGACACAGGTCTGGGACAGCGACAACGTCGTCGTCCCGGTCACCGTGTTGCGCGTCCGGCCCAATCGCGTCGTCCAGGTCAAGACTGCCGAACGCGATGGCTACAGCGCACTCCAGGTGACCTTCGGCCAACGCGAAGAGCACAAGCTCACCCGCCCTGAGGCCGGTCACTTCGGGGCGGCCGGCGTACAGCCCGGCGTCCGCCTGCTCGAGTTGCGGCTCGACGATGTGAGCGGGTACGAGGTGGGCCAGGAACTCACGGTCGAAACGCTCGCCGAGGTGGCACACGTAGACGTCACCTCGGTCAGCAAGGGCAGGGGCTTTGCGGGCGTCATGAAGCGCCACAACTTCAAGGGCCAGCGGGCCAGCCACGGTGCCCACAAGGTCCATCGCAAGCCGGGAGCCGTCGGCCAGTGCGCTACCCCGTCCCGGGTGTTCAAGGGCAAGAAGATGCCCGGCCGCATGGGCAACCAGAAGACCACCACCCAGAACCTGGTCGTGGTCGAGGCCGACGCCGAACGCGACCTGCTGCTCGTCCGAGGCTCGGTGCCCGGCCCCACTGGAGCCACCGTCCTCATCCGCAATGCCGTGAAGCGGAGTCAGTGATGGCCAGCGTCAGGATCCGTACCCGTACCGGCGGCGAGGCCGGAAACGTCGAACTCGACGGAGCAACCTTCGGCATCGAGCCCAACACCGCCGTGATGCACCAGGTCGTGACCGCACAGCTGGCTGCACGCCGCAGCGGCACCCAGAGCACCAAGACCCGGGCCGAGGTCCGGGGAGGTGGCGCAAAGCCCTGGGCCCAGAAGGGCACCGGGCGCTCCCGCCAGGGCTCGATCCGTTCACCCCAGTGGCGTGGTGGTGGCGTGGCGCTGGGTCCCAAGCCCCGCAGCTACGCCCAGAAGACCCCCAAGAAGATGATCCAACTGGCGTTGCGGTCGGCGCTGTCCGACCGGGCAAACGAGGGACAGGTCGTCGTGGTCGATGCCTGGGGCTTCGAGGCACCCCGCACCAGGGACGCCGTTGCCGTCCTGTCCGCACTCGGTGTCGAAGGCCGGATCCTGGTGGTAGCCGGTCGCGACGACGTGAATACCTGGAAGAGTTTTGCCAACCTGCCCGGGGTCCACGTGGTCTCGCCTGGCGAGCTCAACGCCTACGACGTGCTGGTGAGCGACACCGTGGTCTTCTCCCGGGAAACGCTGCCCGCATGTTCACCCGCAGCAGTCGATGCCGAGCCCGCGGCCGCCACTGATGCCACTGATGCCGCTGATGCCACCGAGCCCGCTGCGTCGCCGACCGGCGACGAGGAGGAATAGGCATCGTGAAGGATGCACGCGACGTCATCGTCCGACCGATTGTGTCGGAGAAGTCGTACGACCTCATGGAGGCCAACGTCTACACCTTCGAGGTGGCGAGGTCCGCCTCCAAGCCCGAGATCCGTGACGCCGTCGAGTCCATCTTCGATGTCAGCGTCGTACGGGTGAACACGCTCAACCGGAAAGGCAAGCGAAGCCGCAATCGACGCACAGGCACCTGGGGCAAGCGACCCGACATCAAGCGGGCCTACGTCACCCTCGCCGAGGGCGACTCCATTGAACTGTTCGAGGCCAGGTAGCCATGCCACAGCGCAAGCGCAAGCCGACCAGCCCGGGCCGCCGGTTCCAGACCGTCTCGGACTTCTCAGCCATAACCAGGTCGACCCCCGAAAAGTCGCTGGTGGAGAAGCAGACATCGACCGGTGGTCGCAACAACTACGGCCGCAAGACCGCCCGTCACCGTGGTGGCGGCCACAAGCAGCGGTACCGGGTAATCGACTTCCGACGCAACAAGGACGGCGTACCGGCCAAGGTCGCTGCCGTCGAATACGACCCCAACCGCAGTTGCCGCATCCTGCTGCTCCACTACCACGATGGCGAGAAGCGCTACATCCTCGCGCCGAAGGGCGTAGAGGTCGGCGAAACGCTGCAGTCGGGCCAGGGTTCGGAGATCCGACCCGGCAATGCCCTGCCGCTGCGGTTCATCCCCGTCGGTACGGTCCTCCACAACATCGAACTCCAGCCGGGTGGCGGTGGGAAGTTGGCCCGCAGCGCCGGCTCGAGCGTCCAGCTCGTGGCCAAGGAGGGCGACTTCGCCACCCTGCGACTTCCCAGCACCGAGATGCGACGGGTGCGCATCGACTGTCGGGCGACCATCGGGGAGGTCGGCAACCAGGAGCACGAGCTCATCAAGATCGGCAAGGCCGGTCGCAACCGCTGGAAGGGCGTACGCCCCCAGTCCCGCGGCGTGGCCATGAACCCGGTCGACCACCCTTTGGGTGGCGGCGAGGGCAAGTCCTCGGGTGGCCGTCATCCTGTGTCGCCATGGGGCAAGCCCGAGGGTCGTACCCGTTCACGCAAGAAGCAGTCCGACAAGATGATCGTGCGTCGCCGCCGTCGACGCGGATCGCGGAGGTAGGCAGCAGTGCCACGGAGTCTCAAGAAGGGGCCGTTCGTCGACGATCATCTCCTCAAGAAGGTCGATGCCCTCAACGAGTCCGGCGAGAAGAAGGTCATCAAGACCTGGTCCCGTCGGTCCACGATCATTCCCGACATGGTCGGCCACACCCTGGCCGTCCACGACGGTCGCAAGCACGTTCCCGTGTACGTCACCGAGGCGATGGTCGGCCACAAGTTGGGCGAGTTCGCCCCGACGCGGACGTTCCGGTCACACACCGGCCAGGAGCGGGGGGTGAGTCGCTAATGGCTGCCGTCGCCCTCAAGACCAACGAGGGGCGCCCGGGCACCCGGGCCGTAGCCCGCCATGTGCGTGTCTCGGCCTCGAAGGCCCGCGAGGTCCTGAACCTCGTCCGTGGCGAGTCGTACGGTCGGGCCAGCGAGATCGTCGCCTTCTCGGAGCGCAGCGTTGCCAAGGTCGTCGGCAAGTGCCTCGATTCGGCTGTCGCCAACGCCGAGCACAACGACCAGGTCCCTGCCGAAGAACTCTTCGTGTCGGCCTGCTATGCCGACGAGGGGCCGACACTGAAGCGTTGGCGCCCGCGTGCCCGTGGTCGCGCTACTCCCATTCACAAGCGCACCTGCCACATCACGGTTGTGGTGAGCCGGTATACGGACGAGGAGCTCGAGCGGATGGCCGCTCAGGACGCCCTGCGGGAGCGCGCAGGCGCCAGTGCCCGTGCCGCTGTCTCGCGTCGTGAGCGCGTGGAGAAGAGCCGCGCTGCCGAGGCTGCCCGCGAGGCCGAGCACGAACACGAGCACGCAGACGAGGTGGAAGACGCCGTCGAAGACGCTGTCGATGTCGAAGAGACCAACGACGCCGCCGCCGTCGAGGTCGAAGAGGTCGAAGACGCCGACGAAGACGCTGCCAAGGGGGAAGACGCTGCCAAGGGGGAAGACGCCGTGGCAGAGGCTGTCAAGGTCGATGAGACCGGCGATGAGACCGGCGATGAGACCGGCGATGAGACCGGCGATGAGACCGGCGATGAGACCGGCGATGAGACCGGCGATGAGACCGGCGATGAGACCGGCGACGGCGCCGACAGCGCCGAGGAGCGTGCCTGATGGGCCAGAAGGTCAACCCTTACGGCTTCCGCCTGGGGATCACCACCGACTGGAAGTCCAGGTGGTTCGCCACCCGGCAGGAATACGCCGACAACATCATCGAGGACTGGAAGATCCGCGACTACCTGCGTACCGAACTCCCCCATGCGGCGATCAGCCGGGTTGAGGTCGAACGCACCCGCGATCGCCTGCGGGTCGATGTGCACACCGCACGTCCGGGCATCGTGATCGGACGCAAGGGCACCGAGGCCGACCGCCTGCGTGCCGGCCTTGGCAAGATCAGCGGCAACAACCGGGTACAGCTCAACATCCAGGAGATCAAGGAGCCGGAACTCGACGCCGCCCTGATCGCCCAGGGAGTCGCAGACCAGCTGTCCGGCCGGGTCGCCTTTCGGCGGGCAATGAAGCGTGCCGTCCAGAACGCCCAGAAGGCTGGAGCCCTCGGCATCCGTGTCCAGTGCTCGGGTC
>JACNKQ010000030.1 GCA_014381945.1 Actinomycetota bacterium | reverse complement strand
GGGGTGTGACAGCCACCCCGGCCCCGGCCCCTGATCCGGCCCCGACCCCATGCATCCGCAACGTGTCTTCCATGCCCCCATCATCGTCGGGGGGTGTGACAGTCGGTCGGGCGCCGACGCGGATGGAGCCACGAGAGGAACGACGACCTCGCCACCCGATACCGCCATCGGCTCGCCCGACAAGCCGCTTGACAGCCCTCGGAGCGTCAGTCGCCGGGTGTCCCTCCGCGCACCACGGCTCACGCCCGGTCGGTCGCCTCCAGGGCCCAGGCCAGGCCGTCGGCCGGGTCCTCGACCGCCATCTGCAGGTGCCAGCCCTGCGGCAGGTGGCCGTCGTCCCACAGCCACCACCGGAGCTCGCCCACGGCATCCCCGAGTTCGTCCGGGTCGGGTGGCCACGGTGCCTCGTCGCCGGACGGGCCGTCGAATGCGTCGTCCAACATGCCCGCCAGCGTGGCCGCACACCACCATGCCTCGAAGCGACCACGGGCCGCACCCCGCCGTCGGCCGTGTGCTCCACCCGAGGCGGCGGCCCAGGCCATCCGGCCGAGCGCCTCGGGTGGTCCCATCCGCCGCATCCGCAGCCCGCCCGGCCCCAACGCTGCCACGGCCTCCGCCGCCGTTCCCCGCACGCACACCGCCCTCGACCTTCCGTCGGACTCGGTGGTCCAGGTGCGCACGAGGTCGCGCAATGCCTCGACCCCGGGGTCGGCCACCGGATCAGCGGCATCAGGCAGGTCCGTGGCAACCAGGGCACCGGTCGGCGGCACCGGGTCCTCGATGGCGTAGGGACCGATCGCCGGGCCGTCACAGGCCGGCTCCCAGGGGGCCAGACGGAGGGGCAGGCCCAGTGGGTCGGCGTCGAGGGTGAGGCTCGAGAGGTTCTCACCCCTGGCCACACGTTCGTGGGCGACGGTCGCCCGCAGCGGCCCGTCCGGCAGGTGCTCTGCCATGTCCGCCCAGGCGTGCACCGAGGCGGCCACCTCGGCCAGGGGGGCTATGCCGAATCGGGTGGCATCGCGGCCTACCGCCCTGGCCGAGAACGCAGCCGGCGCCTGGAGGGCGAGGCGGTGGTCGGCGTGGTCTGCCGACGGCCAGATCTGGTGCCCGCGATCATCGGCGAGGCGCGACCGCTCGGCCACCTGTTCCACGACCGACCAGTCCCCGGCGTCGCAGGCCTCGTCTATGAGCCGCAGCAGGCCGTCTAGGTCGCCCTTCACCAGCAGTTCGTCGAGCTTCGGGTTGCTCAAAGCAGCGGCCACGGAATGCGTCGCCCGGTGACGTCCACCGGGAGCACCCCGTCCTCGCCCAGGGCGGCTGCACGCGTCAGCACGGCGTCGCGTTCGAACGGGTCGAGCAGTGCAGCCAGCGCCGCCGAGAGCCCGTCTCGAACGAGCCGGTCAAGGTCGGCCAGGAGGCTGTGGGGCAACGGTTCGCCTCCCCAGTCCCAGATCACGGTCCGCACCTTGAACTGGTGGTGGAAGCAGAGGGCGTTGTCGACCGCCCAGACGTTGCCGTCGTCACCCAGCAGCACGTGGCCGGCCTTCCGGTCGGTGCTGTTGGCGACGAGGTCGAACGCCGCCAGCCGCCGAAGCGCCGCAGCATGCTGCGGGTCGTCGCGGAGCGTGAAGAAGTGCTGGTCGTAGTCGCACGGCACGTACAGCTGGATGGAGCCCTCGCCGAGGGGGCCGTCGCCAACGATGGTCGGTGGGATCAGTCCCCAACCGAGCTGTCGTGCCAACTCCCAGGCAGCGGCCTCGCGACGGTAGAGGTCGGGCGGAAAGTCGTGGAGCGGGCGCTCGCCACGGCCGGGCTTGTAGACACCCTGCAGGAGGTGGCCGTCGTGCCGTACATCGACCAGGAACGTTGCGTTCGACGACCACGGCATCCGGCCCAGAACCTCGACCTCGCCACACCGGAGCACCGCCTCGGCGACCTCGTCGTCGATCGGTGGCCGGGAGCGGAAGGGGCTCTCGGCGACCTCGGCGTCTGTCTCCGGGGCCCCCGAGGCACCTTCAGTTGGCACAGGGGCACCAGCCCTCGTTCGCCGCCTCGAGGGGCGCGCCGCACCATTGGCAAGGTGGCCGCCCGGCGGCCACGAGTTCCCTGGCCCGTATGACGAAGGCCGACACCTGCTCGCGTCGAAGTGGGAACCGTGCCTCAGCGGGAACGGCATCTTCATCCCTGAGCAGTTCCTGAACCGTCAGCACAAGACGGTCGGTGGACTGCTGGTAGGCGACGCCGAGGTTGCCGATCACCCATGCCGGCTCGTCGGGTTCGAGGAACTCAGGTGCGTCGTCGGTGCCGGACGGCGGCTCGGGGACCTCGGGCAGGTCGTCGAGGAGTCCATTGAGGAACTCTGCCAACCCGGCGACCTGCTGCTTCTCGAGCTTCAGCGACACGACCTCGTTGCCCCGACGGGCCTGGAGGAAGAAGACGCGACGACCCTGGGGCCCGACGGTGCCTGCCGTGAAGGCGTCGGTGTCGTCCCAGTCGATCTCGGGTCGTTCCATCGCAGGCGACGCTATCCCTGGTCCGGAGCCCGGTCCGGCGTCGGCTCGGCCCTCATCTGCAGGGCGCGGGCGGCGCCCATCTGGTCGAGGTAGACCAGCATCTCCTGGGTGTTCGACGCCGGGTCGAGGATGCGTGCCCGGTAGGCGTCGATCACCACCTGCTCGACGGCCGGGTCGTCCGGGTCGGCCAGCCAGGCCCAGTCGGCGAGGTGGCAGGCCTGGACCACGTCGGCTTCCAGGCGGTCCCGGGCGGCCGCCACGAGTGCCCCGGTGCCTCCGGCCAGGTCGGCGATCGTCTGTGCCTGGTCGGCGAGCGGGGCGGGCGACCAGTGCGAGGGGATGTCGTCCCACCAGCCGGTCCAGCGTTTGATGACCATCTTGGCGATGTCCTGCGGCGTCACGTACTGGACCTTGAGCGTGGCGTGGCCGGCGAAGCGCTCGGGCCAGTCGAGCGTGTCCACGATGAGGTCCTTGCGGAGGCGCCGGTTCAGCCCGTCGACGACGTGGTCGATGATGTGTTCGATGGCATCGGCGTGGATGCCCAGCTCCGACCTGATGAGGTCCGGGTCGGTGATCTCGCCGCCGTGGCCGGGGAACAGGAGGAGCGGCCCGAGGTCCGCCATTTCGCGTAGCGCCGCGACCCATTCGTCCGTGCCGCGCTGGACCCGCTTGCCGTTGCCGAGGTTCGGGAGGAAGCCCTGGTAGTAGTCGGCGCTGTAGAGGGCCCGGCGGTCGGGGAGCCAGATGTATGCCTGGTCGTCGGTCTCCGCCGGGTGGTGGACGACGTGGACCGGTTCCCCCCCGACCTCGAGTTCGATGCGGTCCCTGAACTCGACCGTCGGCCACACGAAGTCGTCCCGACCGGCCGGGAGGTGGGCGGGTGGCTGGTTCATGTACCTCGCAACCATCCCGCGGAGGCGCGTGTAGTAGCCGAACCTCCGGGCGACGCCCTCGTGGGCGACGATCCGGGGGCCTCCGGCGACGATGGTGGCCTCGTCCTCCATGAGGGCCCAGGTGCCGTAGGCGTGGTCGACGTGGCCGTGGCTGTAGACGATCGTGTGGATCGGGGCATCGGACACCGACCGGATCGCCTCGAGCAGCGCCGGACCCCCGGGTGCCATGGCGGTGTCGCAGACCACGAGCCCCTCGTCGGTCTCGAAGACCGCCGAGTTGACGATCGGCAGGCGCACCAGCCACGACCGGGGGGCGACCTCGACGACCCGGGTCTTGGCCCTGAGGTCCTCGACGGCCGGCTGGTGGTCCCTCTTGAACATCGCCGTGGCGGCGGACCGGGAGTAGTCGCCGCCGAACGCTCCTCCCTCTGCGATGCGGCTCAGGAGCTCCGGGTCGGCCAGGGCGAGGTCGATGCGTGCCGCCGTGCAGGCCTCGAGGTCGAGTTCGATGAGGTCGTCGGGGTCGGTCATCGGTTGTTCCGGATCCCGTTCACGAGGGGGCCAGGCCGGTGAGCGGCCCGTGGGAGTTGACCGTCAACACGATCGGATGGTCGTCGGTGTGGAGCACGGCGCTGATCGAACAGGTGCCGACGGTGAGGCGCTGGAACAGGTCGAGCGGGGTGCCGAGGGATGCCGCCAGCGCCGCCTTGATGGTGTCGGCGTGCGAGACGCACACGATCGTGCCACCGGGGTGTGCTGCGAGCAGGTCGGCGACCTGGCTGGTCATGCGTGCCTGCATCTCGGCGAACGACTCTCCGCCGGGGAACCGGAACTGCGACGGCTGGCGCTGCACGGTCCGCCAGGCCTTGAGCTTGTAGAGGTCCCTGAGGCGGCGGCCGGTCCAGTTGCCGAAGTCGCATTCGTTCAGGCCGCGTGCTGTGCGCACCCGCAGTCCGAGTGCCCGGGCGATCGGCGCCGCGGTCTCGCGTGCCCGTTCCATCGGCGAGGCGTACACGGCGGCCACGCCTCCACCCGGAAACCGGGGAGCGGCGTCGGCGAGGTGTCCGGCGACCGTCGTTGCCTGGTCGACTCCCTCGTCGGAGAGGTGCAGGCCGGGGGCGCGACCCGGCAGCCGGGTGCCCGTGGTGGGGGTCCGGCCGTGGCGGACGTACAGCACGAGCGTCGATGGCATGGCCGCCCAACCTACATTGCAGCCGTGGACCGACTCCGAGCCCTGGCCGACCTGCACGACGAGGTCGTCTCCTGCCGCGCCTGTCCGCGGCTGGTGGAGTGGCGGGAGCAGGTGGCTGTCGAGAAACGGGCGGCGTACCGCGGCGAGGACTACTGGGGCCGCCCCGTGCCGGGCTTCGGCGATCCTGCTGCCCGAATTCTCGTGGTCGGCCTTGCACCGGCGGCACACGGTGCCAACCGGACCGGGCGGGTGTTCACCGGTGACCGTTCCGGCGACTTCCTCTTCGCCGCACTGCACCGGGCGGGGTTTGCCAACCAGCCCGCATCCCAACATGTCGACGACGGTCTGGTGCTCGACGACGTGTTCATCACGGCACCGGTCAAGTGCGCACCGCCGGCCAACAAGCCGACGGGAGAAGAGCGGTCGGCCTGCCGGCCCTTCTTCGTCCGGGAGGTGGATGCGCTCGCCGACGTGAAGGTCATCGTGGTGCTCGGACAGATCGGCTACGTGGCTGCGGCTGCCGAGTTCGGGCTGTCGCCACGACCGAAGTTCGGCCACGGGGTCGAGGCTCCCCTTCCGGACGGTCGCACAATGCTGTGCTCGTTCCACGTCTCACAGCAGAACACCTTCACCGGGCGCCTCACCGAGGAGATGTTCGACGCAGTGCTTGATCGGGCCCGTGCACTCGCCGGGGCGTGAGCCGGGACCGGTAGCCTCACGGCCGTGCATCGTTCGAACCGCCTCCTTCCCGTCGCCCTGGCCGCTCTGGTACTCGTCGGCTGTGCCAATTCGGGTGTCCCGAAGGGCTGGGACGAACAGGCCGACGAATCCGGCAGGGGCCTGGCCGAGCGGAACTTCGTCGATGCCTGCGTCGAGGCCAACGACAACCTGAGCATCTCCAGGGCCACGTCGCTGTGCGAATGCGTCCTCGCAGAGGTGCAGGGAAGCGCCACCTATGCCGACTTCGAGAAGCTCAACGACCACTTCAAGAACAACAGCGACACCGTAACCGAGAGCGGCCTGGCCGACCTGTTCCCCTGGTTCACCAACGCCGTCGCCTCCTGCGCCACCTGAGCCGGCCTTCGGGTACATGAGCGCCTTCCCGACGTTCTCCCGGGGGCTCACCGCACCGATCCTCACCCCCTTCGAGGACGACGGCTCGGTCTCGCACGGACGCTACCTTGAGCACGCGTTGCGCCTGTTGGAAGAAGGATGCGTGGCCCTCGTCCCGTTCGGAACCACCGGTGAGGCCCTATCCGTCGGAATCGACGAGCGCATGGCCGCCCTCGATGTCCTGGTCAACGGCGGCATCGACCCGGTGCTGCTGCTTCCCGGAACCGGTCTCTCGAACGTCCCGGACACGGTCCGCCTCACCCGACATGCCGTCGGCGCGGGCTGTGCCGCAGTGCTCGTGCTGCCGCCCTTCTACATCAAGGATCCGTCCGACCAGGGCCTGGTCGACCACCTGGAGTCGGTGATCGAGGGCGTAGCCGACGACCGCCTCCGCATCGTGCTGTACCACATCCCGCAGGTGGCGGGCGTGGGCTGGCCGGTCGACGTCGTCCGACGCCTCCAGATTGCCCATCCCGACACGGTCGTCGGCATCAAGGACTCGTCCGGCGACTGGTCCAACACGTCGGCCCTGTTCGGGATCGACGGCCTGGTCGTCTGGCCGGGTTCTGAGGGGTGGCTGCTCGACGGTCTGCGCTCGGGTGGCCCGGGATGCATATCGGCGACCGCCAACGTCAACGCGCCGGCCATCTCGGAGGTCGTTGCCCTGCACCTCGCCGGACGCGACGACGAGGCCGTCGACGCCCTGGGCGTGGCACGTCAGTGGCGCTCCGGGCTGGGTGAGCCCCTGGTGCCGGCCATGAAGCGCCTGTTGGCGCAACGCCTCGACGATCCGACGTGGGCCAACGTGCGGCCGCCGTTCGAGGTGGCGCCCGCCTAGGCCCCAATCCCAACCTCCGGTCGGTAGGCGCTACGGCGCCGCAGCGACAGGTATCCCCACCCGGGCCGACGGGTTGGCCCACTCGGGCCAGCGGGCCCGGCTCTTGGCGGCCAGCTTGTGCATGAGGGCGATGGCGCCCGGGTCGCTGTCGCCGGGCCGGGCCTCGATCACGCCCTCGTCGACCATGGTCGAGATGATGTGGCGGCCCAGTTCGGTGCGCACGATCGTGAGCGTCCAGTCGTTGTTCTCGCCGATTCCACCCGTCGAGATGTCGGCGTGTTCGGCGGCGAAGTCGGGGCAGAGGTTGCAACCCTCGCGGGTCCAGGCGTGGCACTCCTTGAGCGGCACCTCGTGGTAGTCGCCGTTTTCCATCCAGACCTGGAACACGCCCTTGATGTTCATCTTGGCGATCTCGGACTTGCGGAGGCGGTACTTGGCCTCGAACAACTCCTCGAAGATCGAGTCGTCGAACGACTTGGAGCAGAGCAGCCCGATGTTGAGCTTGATGGCCTTGCCGGCCTTGCCGACCTTGCGGTGCCACATGACGGGGCCGATCGACGTCTGGCAGCTCATGCCGACCAGGGCCAGGGACTGCAGCCCCTGCTCGCGGGCTTCCCTGATGGCCAGGGTGTTGGCCGAGTACGTGTAGCGGCTGCCGGCGGCGGCAAGCACCGACTCACGGTCGGTGGCGAGTGCGGGGATCGCGTTCCAGCCACCGTCGCCCTCGAGGTGGGAGACGAGGGCGCCGTCGATGACCCCGTTGTCGAGGCACCAGATGAGGATCGCCGAGACCAGCCCGCCGTCCTGGCCGAGTTGGTGGACGGCCTTGTCGCCGGCCCGGGTCAGCAGGATGTCGCGGTAGATGCCGGACATCTCGTCGGGTCGGCGCTCGCGGGCGAACAGGTGCCTGTCGGCCTCGGCCTCCCAGTTGCGGAACCGGGGGCAGGCCCGGGTGCAGGACGTGCAGCCCTTGACGCCGTGGACGCAGTCTTCGGGACCGAGTTCGTCCTCGAGGTGGAACGGCTTGTAGGCGCCGGGCTCGTGCCGGTAGCCGATGACGTCGTGGGGGCAGGCGATCACGCAGCCGGCGCAGCCCGTGCACAGGCCCGTGTCGATGACCTCCTCGTACAGTTCCTTCCACTGGTGGGGCCACTTCTTGGTGGGCTTCGACCTGGGAGGAGCGGTCGTTGGTGTGTCGGGCATCGATCGGGACCCTAGCCCCCGGCCCCTGCTTCTGGCCGTAGGGTTGTGTTCCGTGAAGCGGGCCCTGGTCATAGAACACGACGAGCGCGGCCCGGTCGCTGGCGTGGGCGAGCATCTGGTCGAGCGGGGCTTTGAGCTCGAGGTCTTCAGGGTGCTCGATGATGCCGATGATCCGGTCTCCACAAAGCCGTTTCCCGATGCGACGGACTACGACATCCTGATCCTGACCGGTTCGCCCTGTTCGGTGACAGACACCGAGGGCATCGGCTCCTGGATCGGGCGTGAGATAGAGATGGTCGGTCGGGCCCACGAGTCCGGGGTGCCGGTGCTGGGCCTGTGCTTCGGCGGCCAGGTCCTGGCGGCGGCACTGGGTGGAGAGGTGAGCCGCACCGATCGACCGGAGTTCGGTTGGCACCTGATCGAAAGCGACCTTCCGGAGGTCGTCGCCGAGGGCCCCTGGTTTGAATGGCACTTCGACACCTTCACCGTGCCCGAGGGTGCCGTCGAGGTGGCCCGTACCGGCGACACCCCGCAGGTATTCAGGATCGGCCGCAGCGTCGGTACCCAGTTCCACCCGGAGATCACGCCCCGCCTCACGGACCTCTGGGTCGGCATGGACGCCAGCGACCTGGTCGCCCACGGCGTCGACCCCGACGCGATGCTGGCCGAGACACGAGCCGAGGCCGAAGGAAACCGTTCCCGGTCGGATGCCCTGGTCGACTGGTTCCTGGACGGCGACTGAGGTCACGACCGGGGATCCGTCGGCATTTCTGCGCCCCGCATGGCGCCCCTGGCGGGACTCGAACCCACGCACACGGCTCCGGAGGCCGATGCTCTATCCGCTGAGCTACAGGGGCTGAGCCGGGTCAGGTTAGCGGACACACCCGTAGCCCGTTCGGGTGACCGGAACTGTGCCAGGTGTCACCGGCCGGTTCAACATCAAGGGACCTTTGGCCCTGCGCGTCGGCCGGGGAACGTCCCACGATGGAAGTGACCCGATAACGGGCCGTTCCAGCCGGGAGGTATCCATGAGGCGTGTTCGTCAATCCATGTTCCTGACCACACTGGTGGCTGTTCTGGCATTAGTTGCCGGAGCGTGCGGAGGCGATTCCAACCAGTCGGCCCTGTCCGGGTCTTCTGCTGCGATCGCCGCCGAGCGGGGCCTCAGCGAGGCCGACGTCAACGCTGCGCTCAAGACATACATGCCCAGCGGCCAGATCGACGACTACATCATGTTCGCCTCGGGTGGCCACAGCGGACAGGTGTTCGTGATCGGCATGCCGTCGATGCGACTGCTCAAGGAGATCGGCGTGTTCACCCCCGAACCGTGGCAGGGCTACGGCTACGGCGACGAAAACCATGCCGACCTGCTGGCGGCCGGTGCGGTCGACGGCAAGCCCCTCACCTGGGGTGACACCCACCACCCGGCGCTCTCGGAGACCGGCGGCGACTACGACGGCGAGTACCTGTTCATCAACGACAAGGCCAACGGTCGGGTCGCAACAATCGACCTGCGTGACTTTGAGACCAAACAGATCATCAAGAACCCGATCTCGATCAACGACCACGGCGGAACCTTCGCCACCCCCGACACCGAGTGGGTGATCGAGGGCGGCCAGTACGCCACACCGCTGGCTTGGGACTATGCCCCGCTCGAGAACTACGAGAGCGACTACCGGGGGATGATCACCTTCTGGAAGTTCGACCGTGAGGCAGGACGGCTCGACTACGACGCCTCGTTCGCAATGGAGCTTCCCCCGTACTGGCAGGACGTCTGCGACGCAGGCAAGCTGGTCTCGTCCGGATGGATCTTCTGCAACTCGTTCAACGTAGAAATGTCGACCGGCATGGATCCCGACGATCCCGAAAATAGCGAGCCATTCGAGGCCGGTGCCAGCGCCGGAGAGAACGACTACCTGCACATCATCAACCTGGATGCCACCACAGCGATAGCGGCTGCCGGCAAGACGGTCGAGGTGAACGGGTTTCCGCTCATCACCCTCGACACGGTCATCGCCGAGAACCTCCTCTACTTCGCCCCCGAACCCAAGAGCCCCCACGGCGTCGACATCACCCCCGGCGGCGAGTACATGGTCGTGTCCGGCAAGTTGGACCCGCACGTCACCGTCTACTCGTTCGACAAGATCCAGCAGGCGATCGCAGCCGGCGGTCATGAGACGGACCAGTACGGGATCCCGCTCCTAGCCTTCGACGACGTAGTCGAAGCGCAGGTAGAGGTCGGCCTCGGACCACTACACACCCAGTTCGACGACCAGGGCTACGCCTACACCAGCCTGTTCCTCGACTCCGACGTCGCCCGTTGGAGCCTGGGCGGCCCCTACAACGACGACGGCTGGAAGCTCGAGGGAACAGTCGACATCCACTACAACATCGGCCACCTCGCCACAGCAGAGGGCGACACGGTCTCACCGGACGGCAAGTACCTGGTGGCGTTGAACAAGTGGTCGCTGGACCGATTCTTCCACCCGGGACCCCTTTATCCCCAGAACTTCCAACTGGTCGACATCGACCAGCCCGGGTCCGAGATGCAGCTGCTCTACGACATGCCGATCGGCAACGGCGAACCCCATTACGCCCAGATCATCAAGGCCGACAAGCTCAACCCGTTCACGGTCTATCCAGAGGTGGGCTGGGATCCCGGCACCATGTCGGTGGATCCGGATGCGCCACAGATCGGCACCGAGGGGGTCACCCGTGACGGCAACAACGTCACAGTCGACATGACCCTGGTCCGTAGCCACTTCACCCCGGAACGGGTCGAGATCTTCGAGGGCGACCACGTCACCTGGAACCTCACCAACGTGGAGACCTCCGAGGACGCCACCCACGGGTTCACCATCCCCGGATACAACATCAACCTCAGCCTCGAGGCCGGTGAGACGGCGACCATCGAGTTCGTCGCAGACAACAGCGGCGTGTTCACCTACTACTGCACCGAGTTCTGCTCGGCGCTGCACCTCGAGATGGTCGGGTACTTCCTGGTCGAGCCCAGATAGCGGGAACCACGGCGAACCTCCGCCCGGGAACCGGACACGATCAGGACGATGGAGAGCAGTCGGTTAATCGACCGCATCCTCGGTCCACGCGTTCCCCGGGCGGCGGCCGCCAGCCATCCCGACCTGTACCAACGGCCCCGCACGCTGTTCACGGCGGCGGCAATCGCCCTGGGCGTTTCCATCATGCTGCCCTACTGGGAGCTCAGGCTCAAGGCCCCACAGTTTCCCAAGGGCCTGCGTGTCACGGCCTGGGTGAACCGGCTCGAGGGTGATGTCCACGAACTGGAGGGACTCAACCACTACATCGGCATCCCTTCGTTCGAGGACGGTGCGGTGCTCGAACGCAGCGTGGCGATCGTCGGCATCCTCGTCCTGGCCGGGCTGCTGCTGGCCGGCCTTCACATCCACAGCCGCTGGGTCATGGTGTTCGTCGGTCCGGCGGTGCTGTTTCCGCTCTTCTTCCTGGCCGACCTCCAGTTCTGGCTCTGGAAATACGGCCACAGCCTGGATCCGAGAGCACCCCTGTCCGGAGCGGTCGGAGAGTTCACCCCACCCATCTTCGGTCCCGGCAGGATCGCCCAGTTCGACACGTTCGCCTGGCCGGGCTTCGGCCTGCTGTTGGCGGTGGTGGCCGCAGGTCTGGCCGGCCGGGGCCTCGTTGCCCACCGCCGTGCATACCGGCCCCTCATGCTCGGCCCGCTGGTCGAATCGGACGAGGGCGCGCCGATCGAAGAGGTTTGCGTGTGATGGCTACCCGTACCGCTCTGACAGGAATGCTGTTCGCAGGTGCGCTCGTTGTCGCCACCGTGCCGGTCGATCCGGCGACCGCCCACGGCACCGCCGCAACAGACCTCCAGGACCTGATCAACGCCGCCGTGCCGGGCGATGTCCTGACACTCACCCCGGGCACCTACGCCGGTGGCGTCACCGTCGACAAGCCCCTGAGCCTGGTGGGCGAGGGCTGGCCGGTCATCGACGGCCACGGCGAAGGTTCGGTCATCACCGTGACTGCACCCGATGTCACCATCGAGGGCCTCGTCATCGCAAACAGCGGCAACCGCCTCGACCGGGAACATTCGGGCATCACCTCGGACCTCAGCCCCCGGCTCCGGATCATCGGGAACCGCTTCGAGAACGTGCTGTTCGGGATGTTCCTGCGCCACGCCCATGACGCAGAGATCGTCGGCAACGAAATCGGTGGCAAGGATCTGTTCATCGCCAGGCGCGGCGACGGCATTCGGATCTGGCAGTCCACCGACGTGCTCGTCGAGGGAAACGACGTAGCCAACGGCCGCGATTCGGTGTTCTGGTTCGCCGACGGCGCAACCGTGCGGAACAACCATGTCGAGGACGGCCGCTACGGCCTCCACTTCATGTATTCCCACGGTGCAGTCGTCGAGGGCAACGTGCTCGAGCGCAACTCGGTGGGCGCCTTCCTCATGTACAGCACGGACCTGACCATGACCGGCAACGTGTTCCGTTCCAACCGAGGTCCGAGCGGCTACGGCCTGGGCCTCAAGGATGTGGATGGTCTCACCGTCAGCGGCAACCGGTTTGTCGAAAATCGGGTGGGGCTCTACGTCGACAACTCGCCCAGCAAGGTCGACCTGTACCACCGAATCGAATCCAACGTGTTCGCCTTCAACGACATCGGCGCGCTGCTCGGCTCGACTGTCGCCCGCAACGTGTTCACCGGCAACGCCTTCATCGACAACGTGACCCAGGTCGCCTCGGACAGCACCGGCAACCTTCTCGACAACGAGTGGTCACACGAGGGTGTCGGCAACCACTGGAGCGACTTCGCCGGCTATGACGCCGACGGAGACGGAATCGGCGACATCGCCTACGAGATCGACAACCTCTTCATGGACCTGATCGGCCGCTATCCGGAAATGGCGTTCTTCACGGGCACCCCTGCCGCACGTGCCGTCGACATGGCCAGCCAGACCTTCCCCAGCCTCCGACCCGAACCGATCCTCACCGACGACTCGCCCCTGATCCGGATTCCCACGCTCCCGATGTCGCCCCTGGCCGTCGAGAGTGCATCAAGGGCCCTGTTGTTCCTGGTCTCGCTGGGCCTCCTGGGTGCTGCATCTGCCGTCATGGCCGGAGGCCGCTTCCGACTCTCGGATCCCCTGGGCGGGGGAGGCGCATCATGATCCGGGTGGAGCACCTCACCAAGGCGTACCGGCGCAACACCGTGGTCGACGACCTCAGCTTCTCGGTCGAAGGCGGAGAGTCGGTAGCCCTGTGGGGGCCCAACGGTGCAGGCAAGACGACCGTCATCCGTTGCCTGCTCGGCCTGGTCGGCTACACGGGCCGAATCGAGGTAGGAGGCCTGGATGCTCGTGTCCACCCCAAGGCGACAAGGGGCCTGATCGGCTACGTGCCCCAGGAACTCGGGTTCTACGGGGACCTGACCATCGCCGAAACGCTCGCCCTCTCCGGTGACCTACGGGGCCTTCCCCGGTCACGCATCGGCGAGGTCCTAGGGGCGGTGGCTCTCGAGGCCGAAGCCGGCAAGCGGGTGTGCGAGCTGTCGGGCGGCATGCGGCAGCGCCTCGGCATGGCTGTCGCCCTGCTTCCGGACCCGCCGGTCCTGCTGCTCGACGAACCCACGTCGTCGCTCGACGTTGGTTCCCGAAGGCGCATGGTGTCGTTGTTGGACTCCCTGAGGGGCCCGGGCCGGGTGCTGGTAATCACCTCGCACCGGGTGGAGGAGGTCGGGATGCTCGTCGACCGGGTGCTCGCCCTGGATTCGGGGCGCCTGGCTCACGAGTGTCCGCCGGGGGAACTCACCGGTCGCCTGAACCTCGAATCGTGGCTGCACGTGGTCCTGCCCGAGGCCCAGACGGCCGATGCACTGGTCCACCTGTGGGCTTCGGGATTCGATGCCCACGAAAACGGGCACGGCGTCCTCGTCGGCGTGGCGACCGGGGACAAGCTGTCGGCACTCAACTGTCTGAGCGAAGGCGACTTCGATATCAGGGACTTCGAGGTCTGGCGATGACGGCAACCACGCAGCCCTTCGCCCTGCCCCGGACCTTCGAACCTCGTCCGGTTGTTGTCATCGCCCGCAAGGTGATCCGGGAAGCGTCCCGTGACCGTTGGTTCTGGCTCAACTGTGCCGGATTCGCGGTTCTCGCCGGTGCGATCACCCTCACAGCGGTACCCGATCACAACCTCATCGGGTCGGGAGGGTTCGGCCGCACGGCGGCGTCGCTGGTGGCGCTCGTGCAACTGGTGGTGCCCCTGATGGCTCTCACCCTCGGCGCCCGCTACCTGTCCGGTGAGCGTGACTCTGGAACCCTCGTGTTCCTCCTCTGCCACCCGGTTTCGCGCACCGAGGTCCTTGTGGGTACCTACATCGGCCTGGCCGGTTCCATGTTCGCCTCCGTGGCCACCGGATTCGGTGCCGCCGGCGTGTTCAGCGCCCTTCGTTCTGCGTCAGCCGATCCGGTCCTGTTGGTTCGCCTGGCGATGCTCTCGTGGCTGTTGTCGCTCGCCATGCTCGGTCTCGGTCTGGTGATCGGCAGCATCGCCAGGAATGCATCCACCGGTCTCGGGATGGCGCTCTTTGCCTGGTTGGCCGTGGTGTTCCTCGGCGACCTCGGGGTCATGGGAACCGTGGTCGCCACCCACATGCCCGTCGAGGCGCTCTTCGCTGCGGTCATCGTGAACCCGGTCGAGGCATTTCGTCTGGCATCTGTCGTCGCCCTCGACGGGTCGCTTGATGCGCTGGGGCCGGTCGGCACCTATGCCTTCGACCGGTTCGGCGATGGAATGGCGTACATCGCCCTCGGGGTCATGGCCGCATGGACCGCCGGCGCCGTTGCTGCCGCCGTGTTCACCTTTCGGATTGGAGATCGAATATGACCGGCCGTACCTTCCAGCGTCTGGCTGGGCTGCTGGTGCTCGCTTCGTTTGCGGTCGCCTGCGGCACGGCACAGGCCGATGGCGTTCCGGAGATCCGTGAGGGCCGCTCGGTGTGCGACGAGTGCGGGATGATCATCGACGACCTCTCTCTGGCGGCAGCCTGGCGCCTTCCCGACGGTACGCCCAGGTTGTTCGACGACATCGGCGGGATGCTCGTCAACGGTGCAGAATACGGTGACCTCACGGCAGTGAACCGGTGGGTGTTCGACCGCGACACCGCCGACACCGTTCCTGCCGGCAGTGCGACCTTCGTCGCCGACGCCGGCCTTGTGACCCCGATGGCGTGGGGCGTGGTCGCCTTCGCGCGCCGTTCAGACGCCGAGTCGATGGCGGAGGCCGGGGGCGGCGTGGTCCTCGACTGGGACGGGCTGGTCGAGGCGTACCGCAACGGTGAGCTCGGCGCTCACGCTCACGCTCACGCTCACACACACGAGATGGAAATGGATCCGACCATGACGGAGGAGATGTAGGTATGAGGATCACGAGGTTGATCGCAGCAACGGCGATGGTGGTGCTGATCGCAGGATGTGGAGGCGGTTCATCAGGTGGTACGACGACGCCGACGAGCACGACGCCGCCCGCTGCATCCGGGGGAGGCGATAGCGCTGCCGGTTCCGTCGTCTACTCGAAGACGTGTGCGTCGTGCCATGGTCCGGACGCCGGTGGCCTCAAGGGCCTCGGGAAGGCCCTGACCGGTTCGGCCTTCATGACCGACCAGAGCAGCGATGACCTGGTTGCCTTCCTGAAAGTCGGACGGGGTCCATCGGATCCCGACAACACGACAGGTATCCAGATGCCTCCCCGGGGCGGCAACCCGGCCCTCGGCGACGACGATCTTCTCGATGTGGTCGCCTACCTGAAGGGCCTCGGCTGAGGGAAAGGGTCTGGGAAGGCTCAGACAGGACTCAGACCAGGCCGGTCAGATTCCAGAACGGCACCACGACGGCGACGAGCACCAGCAGCCCGCCGAGGTCCAGTGGTGATCCCCTGGCCATGATCTCTCCGGCGGTGAACAGGCCCGTGTCGTAGGCGAGCATCGTCGGCGGGGTTCCGATGACCAGTGCGAAGTCGATCGACGAGGCCAGCGCCACCACCAGCACGAGGGTCACGGGGTCGATCCCTATCAGGCCGGCCAGCGGGATGACGAGCGGTATCAGCGTGGCTGCAGCCGCCGTGTTGGAGGCGACGGTCGTGAACACGAGTGCAGCCACGGCTACCGCAGCGACGGAGAGCATCGTCGGCCAGTCGGCCAGGCCGGTGAGCCGGGTCACGAGCCAGTCGGACGTGCCCGTGTCCACCATCGCCAGCCCCAGCGAAAGGCCGCCGCCGAACGTGAGGAGGGTCGGCCAGGAGATCCGGGTCAGGTCGATGGGCCTGACCCGACCGATCAGGAAGAGCAGCAGGGCGCCGCCGAGGGCCACGAAGCCGGTCGGCTGGCCATGCAGCGTCTGGGTCAGCCAGCCGACAAGCACCAGGAGGAACACTCCCAGCACCTCTATCTGGGGCCCGGAGAGCCTCCCCACATCTGGAAGTTCCGAGCGGGCTGCCGCAACTGCAGCGTCGAACCGGTCACGGTCCAGGTTGATCCGACTGGTTCGCCACAGGTAGATGCCCATTACCGGCAGGAACAGCACGACCATCGGCATTCCGAACAGGAACCACTCGGCGAAGCCGACCCGTCGTCCCGTGAGGCCTTCGATGAACTCGATGGCAAGGGGGTTCGCAGGGGTGCCGATGGCGCTCCCGACCCCTCCGATCGTCGATGCGTAGGCGATTCCGAGCACGATCGCCTTCCGGTACGTGACGCTCCCCGCCGGTTCGGCCACGGCAAGCGCCACGGGGAGCAGGACGGTCACCGCTGCAGTGTTCGACATCCACATCGACAGGAACGCCGAACCTGCGAGCATCGCTGCGAACAGAGTCAGGGGGCTCCTCCCGGCCCTTGCGACGATCACGGTGGCTGCCAGGTCGTCCAGTCCGACCCGCGACATGGCCTCGGCCATGAGGAACCCGGCGAAGAACAACACGATGATCGGGTGTGCGAACGGTGCCAGGGCGGCCCCTGCGGAAGTGGCACCACCGGCGACCAGGATCACCGGGACGGCCAACGAGGTCACGAACAGCGGCACGAACTCGGTGACCCAGAGGACCACCACGGCACCGAGCAGCGCCAGCACGACGGTCGACCCGTTGGGGGGTTGACGACTGGCGGTGACACCGTCGTCGGTCAGGCGTAGGACCGGCACGGTCTGACGGTCGCCGCCGGGGGTGGTGAGCGTGACCTCCACGTCGCTCAGGGCCAGGTCGACGTCTGTCCTCGAGATCGTGACCTCGAAGGCGTTGTCCACGGGCACGCCGCCGGGGGCGCGAACGGTAATGCCAGCAGATGCGAACTCGACCGGGTCCTCGGAGCCGACCACGACGGCGATCGAGGCCGTGGCGTCGCGGACCTCGACCTCGAGGCTGCCGGCACCGGGTGTCCAGCCGACCGGTCCGGCCTGGTGCCCGAGCGCCGCGGCGGCGATGGTCACTCCGGCGATGATCGCCCGCCTACCGACCGGGAGTTGTCTCACCACGCCCTGATGCTAGGAGGCCCGCTCCGGGTCCCGTGTCCCGGTGACCGGGCCTAGAACAGCGACAGGTAGGTGTCGAGTTCCGCAGCGGTCACCTGGTCGGTGATGGTGCGGAACTCGTCGCGTTTGGTCCGGGCGAAGTAGTCGACGTAGTCGCCGTCGCGTCCGGTGCCGAGCGCATTGCGCACCACATCGTCCGCGACAAGCCGATCGACGGCATGGAGGAGCGTCGGCGGCAGCGCCTCGATGCCCCGTGCGGCGATCTCGGCGAGCGGCAGCGTGTAGAGGTTGTCCGTGTTGGGATCGCCCGGGTCGAGGCCACGCGACACTCCGTCGAGGCCGGCTCCGAGCAGGGCTGCGAACGACAGGTACGGGTTCGCCGCACCGTCGGGGACGCGTAGCTCGAACCGGCCACCCTCGGGCACCCGGATCATCTGGGTCCGGTTGTTGCCCCCGTAGGCGACGTAGGCGGGCGCCCAGGTGGCCCCGGAGTCGGGTGGTCCGACCCCGATGCGCTTGAACGAGTTGACGGTCGGGCAGAGGATCGCCGTGAGCCCCTGGGCGTGGTCGAGCACGCCACCGAGGAACTGGTAGGCGAGTTCGCTCAGCCCTAGCCCGCGGTCGTCGTGGTCGGTCTCGAAAAGCGGCTCGTCGGCATCGGCCGACCAGAGGCTGAGGTGCATGTGGAGCCCGTTGCCGGTCTTGTCGGCGAAGGGCTTCGGCATGAACGTGGCGTACAGCCCCTGCCGCCGGGCCAGCGTGTGCATCATCAGGCGTAGCACGATGAGCCGGTCGGACGTGGTGAGGGCGTCGCTGTACCGGAAGTTCTGCTCGAACTGGCCGTTGGCGTCCTCGTGGTCGTTGGCGTAGTTCCCCCAGCCCATGGCGTCCATGTGGCGCGACACGGTCGTGAGGTGGTCGAGCATGGTCGTGAGCCCGCGGGCGTCGTAGCAGGGCAGCGTGGATGTGTCGCGTTCGTCGGCCGGGCGGAACGAGCCGTCATCGTTGCGGTGCAGCATCGAGTATTCGGCTTCTACCCCCGACTTCAGCACCAGGTTCTGTTCGGCCGCCCGGGCGACCGCCTGCTTGAGGATCACCCGGGGTGCGTAGGGCCACTCCACGCCCTCGACCGTGGCGTCGCACTGCATTGCCGCCACGTTCGGCTGCCAGGGCAGCACCGTGTACGAGGCCGGGTCGGGCAGCGCCAGGATGTCCGGGTCGGCGGGCGTCTGGCTCATCGGTCCGGCGGCGAATCCGGCGAACCCGGCGCCGACCTCGAGCAGGTCGTCGATCGCCGTCACCGGCACGAGCTTGGCGCACGGCTTGCCGTGCATTTCCACGAACATGGCGTAGATGAACTCGACGCCGTCGTCGGCGATGCGAGCCTTGAGTTCCTCGGTCACGGTGGGTGCTCCCTTCCTCGGGCGAGATGCTCGGACGTGAATCGTGGCACACTCAGGGGCGGCCTTTCGCCAGCGGGCTCAGGCGTCCCCTGCGGCCAGCAGAGCGGCGCCGAGGGCCCCGGCGTCGTCGCCCAATTCTGCCAGTCGGACCTCGACACCCGGCCGGTGCTCGGCGCCGAGCAGAAGGTCGCCCAGGTGGTGGTCGATGCCTGACCGCAGCGGCTCTCCGATCTCGGTCAGTCCGCCACCGACGACGATGCGCTCCAGGTCGAGGATGACAACCAGGTTGGCGACCCCACGTGCGACCTCCCGGCAGAAGCCGTCGAAGATGGAGGCAGCGTCTGCATCGTCATCCGAGAGTGCAGCGATCAGGTGGTGGCTCGTGACGCCGTCCGCCGTGCCCGCCTGCTCCAGCCCCCGGTCGAAGCCGCCCTTGGCTGCGGCCTCGCGGCCCAGGCGACCGAGTGCCGACCCCGACGCGAAGTACTCCCACGGGCCCTGCTGCCCCGTGATGTGTGTGGGGCCGTGGGCGTCGACGACCATGTGGCCTGCCTCGCCGGCAAAGCCGTGGGAGCCTTCGAGCAGGTGGCCGTCGAGCACGAATCCGGTTCCGATGCCCGTCCCGAGGGTGACGAGGCCGAAGTGGTCGCTGCCCCGGCCGGCACCCAGCCGTGCCTCGGCCAGCGTGGCGGCCGTGGCGTCGTTGCCGACCGTGACCGGGACGCCGACGGCATTCGCGAGCTCGGGGCCGATCGGGAACTCGGTCAGGTGGGGAAGGTTCGGCGAGTAGCGCAGGGTCCCGGAACGGTCGGCGAGCCCGGCGATGCCGAGCCCGACGGCATCGACGGCTTCGTTGGCTTTGTTGGCCTTGTTGGCTTCGTTGGCTTCGTTGGCTTCGTTGGCCTCGTTGGCCTCGTTGGCCTCGTTGGCCATCTCGGCCCGCAGGTGCTCGACCAGAACGCAGATGCTGCGGACCAGGGTCGGCCCATCGCCGGCGCTCGACGTTCGGTGCCTCCCGAGCACGCTGCCCGTCTCAGGGTCGACCAGGAGTGCCCGTGCGTTGGTGCCCCCGACGTCGACGCCGACGATCATCTGCGAAGGCCGGTGAGGTCCCTGAGGGCTTCGGCGTTGCGATCGCCGTCGGTGTCGGGGCCGCTCGTGCGTGCAACGCCGGCGATGATCCTGCGCCGTACGGCCGCCGAGAGGGTGTCGATGGTGAGGACCACCAGCACCGTGATGCCGAGCACGGCACCGACGGTGCCGAAGTTGCGGAACATCAGTTGCGACACCAGTTCGGCACCGACCCCACCGGCGCCGATCATGCCGAGCACCGCCGAGGCACGCACGTTGATCTCGAACCGGAACAGCCAGAACGAGGCCACGATCGGCATGATCTGCGGGAGGACCCCCCAACGCATACCCGACACCCAACGGCCACCAGTGGCCTCGACCGCTTCGACCGGTCCTGTGTCGATGCCCTCGATCGCCTCGGTTGCCCACTTGCCGAGCGTCCCGACTGAGTGCAGGCCGATTGCCAGCGTTCCGGCCCACGGACCGAGTCCTGTGATCGGAATGAAGATGACGGCGACGATCAGCTCGGGCACGGCCCGGATCGCGTTGAACATCTGACGCACCGGTATACGGATCCAGCGGGGCGCCACGTTGGTTGCAGCGAGGAACGCCAGCGGGAGCGAAATGACGGCGCCGATGATCGTGCCGACCCATGCGATGTAGACCGACTCGAACACCTTGCCGACTACCCCACGGTCGAGCGCCTTGTCGATGTCCGGAGGCCAGAGCTGCCGGAATATGACCCAGGCATCAGATGGCGCACCCAGCACCCTGGCGAGCGTGATGTCGAGGCCGGTCAGAGACCATGCGGCGCCGATTACCAGCAGCAGTGCAAGCAGGATCCGACGCCGCGCAACGCCGGTTGGTGGGGAGGGGCGGGGAGCCATTGCAGGCGTGCGGGTCGTCGTCATCTCAGACCAGTCGCTTCCGAAGCGCCACGCTGAACTGCTCGATGATCAGCACGATCACGAACACGAGCAGGAGAATTCCCAGCACCCGGTCAAAGCGGAAGAACTGCCGTTGTGCCTCGATGACCCGCCCGATGCCGCCGGCCCCGACGAGGCCCAACACGATCGACGCCCGGATGTTGAGCTCGAATACGTAGAGGGCGTATGCCACGTACTCGGGCAGGACCGTGGGGAGCACCCCGGTCCGGACCGCAGGCAGGTGCCGGGAACCGCTGGCGCGGGCCGCCTCCAGGGGACGCGGGTCGGCGTTGTCGACGGTTTCGCTGAACAACTTCACCATCACGGCCAGCGAGAAGATGCTCAGCGCCCAGGTGCCGGCGAAGGCACCGATCCCGACGGCGGTCACCAGCAGCTTGGCCCAGAACAGGTCGGGGACGGCACGCACCACGTTCATCACGGATCGACACACCAGGTAGGTGGGCCGGTTGGGCGTGGTCAGGCGCGACATGGCGAACGAGATCGGCAGCGCCAGGCCGCAACCGATGAGGGAGGCAAGGATCGCTATCTGGAAGGTTTCGACCAGCGGGTCGAGAACGTTCGAGCGGTCGAGTACCCAGTCCCAGGGGATCGGCCAGAACATTCCCCAGAGCGGGTTGGTCCACATCTCCCAGGAGGTCGAGGCGTCGAAGCCGACCTCGTTGCCGGCGAAGACCGTGAAGGCGATCAGCCCGGTGGTGATGGCGAGTGTGCGTAGCCGGGGCCGGGGGCGCACCGGCCGGGCCGTTTCGCCGGGGCTCACGTCGGATCGTCCCCAGTGCCCACAAGGTCGTCGTCGCCGATGGCACGGCCGTAGATCTCCATGAAGGTGTCGTCGTCGACGTCTGCGATGTTGCCGTCGAAGACCAACTCGCCGTCGCGTAGTCCGATCAGGCGGCTGCCGAACTCGCGGGCAAGGTCGAGGTAGTGCAGGTTGACGATCGTGGTGATCCCGAGGTCGCGGTTGATTCGCCGCAGGTCGCCCATGACCTGCCTGCTGGTAACCGGGTCGAGCGAGGCGACCGGCTCGTCGGCAAGCATCACAGAAGGCTCCTGGACCAGGGCGCGGGCTATTCCGACCCGTTGCTGCTGGCCGCCCGAGAGGTTCGCTGCACGGACGTAGGCCTTCTCGACTATCCCGACCCGTTCGAGGGCCTGCATGGCCCGCTCCCGGTCGTCGGCCGGCCAGAGCCCGATGGTGGAACGCCATGCGGGAACGCTGCCGAGCCTGCCCATCAACACGTTGTTGAGCACAGAGGTGCGGTTGACCAGGTTGAAGGTTTGGAAGATCATGCCGATCTGCGCACGGAGAGCACGCAGTTCGGCGGCCGAGGCCCCGACCACCTCGACTCCGCCGACGGTGATGGATCCGTCAGTGGCGGGCACCAGGCCGTTCAGGGCGCGCAGCAGGGTCGACTTGCCGGCACCTGACAGACCGACGATGACGACGAACTCGCCGTCTTCGATCGTGAGGTCCAGCCCACGCAGGGCCTGCACGCCGCCCCGGTAGGTGACCGAGACATCCTCGAACCGGATCACGCGGGCAGGGTAGTAGTCGGGGCCTGGGATGACGTAGGGCAGACGCCACGACACCGGCGCCCCCGGAAGGACGCCGGTGTCGTAGAACTGGGTCTGGTCAGCCCGGAGGCTCGGTGATGCCGAGTTCCCGTGCGGCTGCACGGACGATGTCGAACTCGGAGTCCTCAGCGCCCCGGATGTCGGTCCAACCGTAGATCTCGTCGAACATCTCCTCGCCCACCTCGGTGGCGAGGTAGCCGGCTATGGCGTCGTAGATGGCGTTCCGGAGCGACTGCGGTAGCAGCGTGCTGACAGCCACGATGTCGTTGGGGATCTCGCCGGTGATGTTGAACACGATCACCTTGTCGCCCACGTCCGGGTTCGTCTTGCGGATCGAGCGGCGGGCATCGTCGTACGAGAGGCCGATGTCGGCGTCGCCGTTGTAGACGGCGACGACCGCAGCGTCGTGCCCGCCCGTGTAGACGATGTTGATGTCTTCGTCGGGGTCTATGCCGGCGTTGATGAGTTGCAGGCGCGGGAACAACGAGCCCGAGGTGGAACTCTCGGAGGTGAACGCCACCGTCTTGCCGGCCACCTTGCTCAGGTCCGCCTGACAGGACATGCCGGCAGAGACGTCGCCGGCATCGACGGATTCGCCGAGCGCCTTGCCGCTGTCGCCGAAGTAGACGCCGACCTGCAGTGCCACCGCATCGAGTGCTCCGACCTGGACGACGCCGTCAGCCGAATTCTCGAGCGCCGTGCCCGCCTCGGGAGCGGAGTCGCAGATGCCGGCGTCGTTGGTGAACCACTGACCGTGGTACGTGGCGGCGCCGTAGCGGACGGACATCATCAACGGCTCGATGTTGCCGAACTGGTCTTTGGCAAGGGTGTAGCCGAACGGCCCGAACGCTCCGAGGTCGGCCTTGCCGGTACCCATGGCGGTGACGAGGCCGGTGTAGTCGGTGGTTACGAAGCCCTCGACCTCGATGCCGAGTGCGGATTCGAGAACATCCATGAAGGGCTGGATGTCGTCCTGGAGCGTGTCCTGTTCCTGGCTCGGAACGAATCCGAATGTGATCTTTGCGGGCCACGTGCCGTCGCCGGCAGTGGAGCCACCGCTGTCGCTGCCACAGGCACTCGCCAGGAGCAGCAGGGCGAACACTGCCGCCATCGATCTGATGAACTTCATGGGCTCAACTCCTGAACGTCGTCGTCGCTGACTGTGGAAACATAGTCGATTATCGGGTCGTTGCCCAGAGGGAGGGATGCGGACTAACGCCCATAGGGTTCGCACCATGACTGTGGCCACCGCCGACCGCAGCGGGCTGGGGCGCCTTGCGGCACTGGCCGGGGTGACCTGCTGGTCGGCCGGCAACATCATGGTCGCCCGATTCGACATGCCGGGCCTGTGGATCGGCTTCTGGCGGTTGGCGGTCGGGGCGGTGCTCTACGGGCTGGCGTTCCAACTCAGCGGTCGCCGCATGAGGTTCGCCACCCTGCGCCTGGTGGCGCCGGCGGCGATCGTCATCGCCTGCGAGATCGGCATCTTCTTCACGGCCCTGCGCATCACCACGGTTGCCAACGCCACGATCATCGGCGCCCTCCAGCCGATCGTCCTCCTGGCCGTGGCCTCCCGCCGCTACCGGGAGTCGGTCACCGCCTGGCTGGTCGGGGCCGCAATCGTGGCCATCGGTGGAATCACCCTGGTGATGCAGGGCTCTTCGTCCCAGTCGGGATGGAGTCTGCGCGGCGACCTGCTGGCATTCGTGGGCATGTTCTTCTTCTCGGCCTACTTCGTGTTCGTGAAGGAGATCCGACACAGGGTTGACACGTTCACGCTCCAGACGGCTTCCATGGCGATCGGGGCGGTCGTCCTCTTCCCGATGGCCGCCGTCCATGCCGGGACGCCCGCCATCCCCTTCCCGTCCTGGGGCCAGTGGGGCTGGCTGCTCGCACTGCTGGCGGTCCCCGGAACCGGGCACTTCCTCATGAACTGGGCGCACCTCCACGTGTCGCTGAGCCTGACCGGACTGCTCACGCTGGCCATTCCGGCCATATCGGGGCTCGGAGCGTGGTTGGCCCTCGACGAACAGATCACGCTGGTCCAGGGCCTCGGCATGGTCGTGGTGCTCGCCGTCCTGGTAGCCGTGATCATGCGCGATGCGCGGCTTGCCCGGGCGTGACGCGGGACCGTTCGGCGTCTACGGTCGCGGCACGATATTCGATCCCTACACGGAGGTACAGACCATGAGCGTTGACGGAACCTGGAACGTCACGATGCAGACCCCTATGGGCGCCCAGTCGGGCACCCTCACCTTCGCCACCGACGGTGGCACCCTCACGGGCGAGATGGGTGGCCCGCAGGGCAACATCCCCATCGAGGACGGAACCTGCGACGGCAACCAACTGTCATGGGTGGTCAACATGACCTCGCCCATGCCGATCAAGGTCGAGTCCAGCGCCACGGTCGACGGCGACACCATCACCGGCGAGGCCAAGTTGGGCGCCTTCGGCACCGCCACCTTCGAGGGGACCAGGGCCTGATGGACATCACCACCACCGACGGCCTCCCGGGCCGTCGGATCACGGCGGTGTAGGGCGTGGCGGTGGGCTCCACCGTCCGGGCAAAGAACATCGGCAAGGACCTAGGTGCGGGCCTCAAGTCGCTGGTCGGCGGCGAACTCAAGAGCTACTCCGACATGCTCGTCGAGGCCCGCAACGAGGCGCTCTCCCGCATGGAGGCGCACGCGGGCGAACTCGGCGCCGACTCGGTGGTCAACCTCCGGTTCATGACCTCGGCCGTCGCTGCCGGCGCCTCCGAGATCCTGGCCTACGGAACCGCAGTCACCACAGAACCAGCCTGATTCGACAACCGGACCGTCCGCTCAGCAGGTTATGAGGAACCGCGCCGCCACACCGGCGTGGTCGGCGGCCCACCAGAGGTCCTCCACCGGTTCGGGCAACGGCTCGTCGGCCCAGTGGCTGGCATCGTCAACGGCCACGCTGCAGCCGGAGCCGGGCCGGAACAGGACGAAGTCGATGCGCTCGTCCAGTGTCTGATCGGGGTCGTCGAGGCCGTCCATTGGCGCCGGGCCGTCGACACAACAGGTGCAGCCGACTCCGGTCACGGGATCGCACTCCGGCAGGCCGGCGGCCAGGTAGGCATCGACGAAGCCGGCGTCGGCGAGAATGGTGATGCGCGGCTCTTCGATCGAGGCATTGAGGTCCCCGACCACGAGTTGAAAGACGGCGTTGTCGGCGAGGGGTTCGAGGACCGTCAGGGTCTGGCGGGGATGACAGTCCCCGAAGTCGTCGCCTGCGGCGCAGGTGTCGGTGCACCCGAACGAGCCCAACTCGCACTCCAGGTTGAAGCTGCTGCTGGCGTAGTGCGTGGCGAACACGTCGACCGGCCCTACGTCGGTTGACAGCCGGGCACGGTGCGCCGACCAGATCGGTGTGCCGGCCAACTCGACGTAGGCATCGTCGAGTACGGGAAGCGTCGTAAGGATCATCTCCTGGTCGGGGAGTTCGCGGTTGTCGACCAGGAGCTCGTAGGCGCCGCCGCAGAGGTCGCCGAGCATCGTCGGCACCAGTTCCTGCTGGCGGGGGCTTACCTCCTGGAGGGCCACCACGTCGGGGCATCCGAGGTCGTCCTCGAGCAGGTCCCAGAGAAGGGCCATGCGGGCCGGGGCACGGCACTGGTCGGTATCGGCAGCACAGTCGCTGGCCACCTCGAGCCCGTGGAACAGGTTGATCGTCGCCACGTCCACGATGGCGGTGGGTGGCTCGGTCGTGGTGGTGGTGGGCGCTGCCGTGGTGGTGGGCGCTGCCGTGGTGGTGGGCGCTGCCGTGGTGGTGGGCGCTGCCGTGGTGGTGGGCGCTGCCGTGGTGGTGGGCGCTGCCGTGGTGGTGGGCGCTGCCGTGGTGGTGGGCGCGACCGCCGACCCGCCGCCCGAACAGGCGCTCGACGCCAGGGCAAACAGGACCAACACCGACATTCGCATGTCGCGACGGTAGTGGCGGCCCCCCCGGCGGCCGCTACCGCGGACACGGGACCGGATATGGACCCGGGCCCGCGCCCGCCCGCCCGTTAGCATCGGCGCAGCGGCCGAACCCGGGCGCGTCCCTTCGAACCCTTCATCCCCAGACCCCCGGTACCCCCCATGGACGTGCGCGACATCCTGATCGAGGCCGTGCGGGCAGCCCTTGACGGCCTCGGTGTCGAGCCGCCCGGTGCCGTGCAGCTCGAGCGGCCGGCCAACCCCGACCACGGCGACTGGTCGACCAATGTCGCCCTGGCATCGGCCGGGGCCTCCGGCCGCAATCCCAGAGAGCTGGGGGTCGAGTTGGCCGCCGTGCTCGAGGCCGATCCGCCGGCGCACGTCGTCGGGGTCGAGGTGGCGGGTCCGGGGTTCGTCAACTTCCGCCTGGCCGACACCTGGCTCCACGATGTCCTGCGCGACGTGGTCGCGGCCGGCGACGGCGGCTTCGCCCGCCACGAAGTCGGAGCGGGGGAACGGATCATCGTCGAGTTCGTGAGCGCCAACCCGACCGGCCCCCTCCACGCCGGCCACGGTCGCGGCGCCTGCTTCGGGGACTCGGTGGCCCGGCTCTACGAGCGCATCGGGCATCCGGTGCAACGCGAGTTCTACATCAACGACCGGGGCACCCAGATGCAACTGTTCGCCGACTCGTTGGCCGCCCGGGCAGCCGGTCGTGAGGTCCCCGAGGGCGGCTACAACGGCCGGTACATCATCGACTGGGCCGCCGAGATGCCGGCCGACGCCGACCCGCTCGAATGGGGTTATGCGCGGGCGCTGGCGGACCAGCAGGCGGTACTCGAGTCGCTCCACATCCACTTCGACACCTGGTTCAGCGAGCGGTCGATGATCGGATCTGGTGCCGTCGACGCCACGCTCTCCGACCTGCGCGCCGTCGACGCCGTCTACGACGAGAATGGGGCGGTCTGGCTGCGCAGCAGCGAACACGGCGACGACAAGGACCGGGTGCTCGTCAAGTCCGACGGCGAGTTCACCTACCTGCTCCCGGACGTCGCCTACCACCGAGACAAGTTCGCCAGGGCCGACCGCCTCGTGAACGTCCTGGGGGCCGACCACCATGGCTACGTGGCACGCATGCACGCCGCCGTTCAAGCCCTGGGCCACGACCGGTCCGAGCTCGAGGTCGCCATCACGCAGTTGGTCAACCTCCAACGCGACGGCCGCGAGGTGCGGCTCTCGAAGCGCACGGGCGACATTGTCGAGCTGGCCGAGGTGGTGGCCGAGGTGGGCCCCGATGCCGCCCGCTTCACCTACCTGCTGCAGTCGGTCGACTCGGCCCAGACCTTCGACCTGGACCTGGTCGCCAGCCAGGCCAACGAGAACCCCGTCTTCTACGTCCAGTACGCCAACGCCCGCATCCATTCGATCGCCAGGCGGGCCGCCGAGGCCGGCTTCGTGCGACGGGCCCTGGCCGATACCGACCTCTCGGTACTCGGGCATCCCCGCGAGTTGCTGCTGCTGCGTGCCCTCCACGAGTTGCCCGACGCGGTGCTGCGGGCGGCCCGTGAGCGTGCCCCCCACCAGGTCACCACCTGGGTCCGTGACCTGGCCGCCGACTTCCACGGCTGGTACCACGACTGCCGCGTCATGGGCGACGACGTGGACGCCGGCCTCACTTCTGCCCGCCTCTGGCTGGTCGAGTCGGTCCGGATCGGCATCGCCGTCGCCCTCGACCTGCTGGGTGTCGACGCCCCGGAGGAGATGTGGCGCGACAGTGAGAACGACGGAAACGGGGCCGACGGGGACGACGAGCAGGGAGCCGCCTGATGGCCGGCCCGATCCCCCGCGACCTGCTACCAGACACGACCGAGATCGGCGCCGGCGGGAGCACCTCGATCGGCGGCTGCGACCTCGTCGACCTCGCAGTCGAGTTCGGCACACCGCTGTTCGTCTACGACGAGGCACACCTCCGTACCCGCTGCCGGGAGGCAGTGGCGGCATTCGGCGAAGGTGTCGCATACGCCGGCAAGGCGTTCCTCTGTGGGGCGATGGCCCGTCTCGTGGTCGAGGAGGGCATGCACCTCGATGTGGCCACCGGCGGCGAGTTGTACATGGCCCGCCACGCCGGCGTTCCCGGCGACCGCCTGGTACTGCACGGCAACAACAAGAGCGAACGCGAGCTCGAGATGGCGATCGAGGAGGGCGTCGGCCTCATCGTCGTCGACTCGTTCGACGAACTCGACCGCCTCGACGCCCTCCATGCAGCAATAGGCGTCGTTCCCCGGGTGCTGCTCCGGGTCACGCCCGGCGTCGAGGCCCATACCCACGAGTTCGTCACCACCGGCCAGGACGACTCCAAGTTCGGCTTCACCGTTTCAACCGGCCTGGCAGCCGTCGCCGTCGAACGTGCGCTCGCTTCGGCGTCGGTCGACCTGGTCGGCATCCACGCCCACATCGGCAGCCAGGTCTTCGAGGTCGGCTCGCTGGGTCGTGCAGCCGAGGTCCTCGCCGGCCTCGCCATCGTGTACGACCTGGCCGAACTCTCGGTCGGGGGAGGCCTCGGGGTCGCCTACGTCGAGGGCGAGGTCGCACCCACGATCACCCAGTGGGGCGAGGTCGTGCGCAGCGCCTGCGAAGCCGCCGGGGTCACTGCGCGGGTGTCAGCCGAACCGGGCCGTGCGATCGCCGCCGCCGCCGCCGTCACGCTGTACCGGGTGGGCACGGTCAAGGACCTCGAGGGCATCCGCACCTATGTGGCCGTCGATGGCGGCATGAGCGACAACCCCCGTCCGGTCCTCTACGGGTCCGGCTACGAGACGTTCCTGCCCAGGGCCGCCTCGGCAGATCGGCCACGGTCGGTCCGGGTCGTCGGCAAGCACTGCGAGTCCGGCGACCTGCTGGTGCGGGAAGGCTGGGTGCCCGAAGACCTGGCGGTGGGCGATGTGCTCGCCACGCCCGTCACCGGTGCCTACGGCCACTCGATGGGCTCCAACTACAACCAGGTCCTGCGCCCGGCGGTCGTGTTCGTCGCCGACGGCGAGGCGACCGAGGTCGTGCGGCGAGAGACCTACGCGGACCTCGTCCGCCGCGAGGCTTGAGCCCTCGATTCTCGAACGGGTGCCGCGCACCGTTCCCGCTACCGTGACATCCATGAACGCCCCTTCCTCCGGATCTCCAGTGCGCGTGGGCCTCCTCGGCTGCGGCAACGTCGGCGCCGCCCTGGCTGTGCTGGTCGACGAGCAGCGCGATGTCGTCGCCCGACGCACCGGCCTGTCTTTCGAGGTGGCGTCGGTCGCCGTGCGCGACCTGTCCGTCGACAGGGGCGTGCCCCTGCCGGCCGAGGTGTTCACCACCGACGCAGCGGCCGTCGTTTCCGACCCCGACATCGACGTGGTCGTCGAGGTCATGGGCGGCATCGAGCCCGCCCGCACGTTGATCGTGGCCGCTCTCGGCAACGGCAAGCCGGTGGTCACCGCCAACAAGGAACTGCTGGCCGTCCACGGCGCCGAGCTCTACTCGATCGCCGAATCCGCCGGCGTCGACCTGCTCTTCGAGGCCGCCGTGGCCGGGGCCATACCCATCATGCGACCGCTGCGCGAGTCGTTCGCCGGCGAGCCGGTCACCCGGGTGATGGGCATTGTCAACGGCACGACCAACTTCATCCTCACGAAGATGTCCGGTGAGGGCGCCTCCTACGACGACGCCCTCGCCGAGGCCCAGGGGCTGGGCTATGCCGAGGCCGACCCGACGGCCGATGTCGAGGGACACGACGCCGGAGCCAAGATCGCCATCATCGCCACCCTGGCCTTCGGGACCGAGGTTGTCGCCGACGACGTCTACCTCGAGGGCATATCCGGGGTCACGACCGACGACATCGAGGCCGCCGCCCACCTCGGCTACTGCATCAAGCTGCTCGCCGTCGCAGACCGCCGTGGCGACGAGATAGGCGTTCGCGTACATCCGACACTCGTTCCGAACGACCACCCGCTGGCCGCAGTCAACGACAGCTTCAACGCCGTCTTCGTCGAGGGTGACGCCGTCGGCGAGGTCATGCTCTACGGCCGGGGTGCCGGAGGGCGTCCGACCGCCTCGGCGGTGTTCGGCGACCTCATCGACGCCGCCGGCAACAGTGCCCGCGGCCACGGTGCACCCATCGGCTCGCTCGAACGGGCCCGGATCTCGCCGATCGACGACCTCGAGACCGCCTACTACCTGGCGCTCGACGTCGACGACGAGCCCGGGGTGCTCGCCGGCGTGGCGGCCGTGTTCGGCGCACACAGGGTTTCGATCCGGTCCATGGAACAGGCAGGTCAGGGCGGAGAGGCGCGCATCACCTTCATCACGCACCGGGCCCGTGAGCGCGACATGCAGGCGACGCTGGACGACCTGGGCGGCCTCGACGCCGTGCGCAGCGTCGGCAGCGTGCTGCGCGCCCTCGGCGGCTGAGCCCCGGTCCCGGTCCGCCATGCGCTACGTCAGCACCCGCGGGGTCGCACCGGTCCTGGGCTTCGGCGACACGCTGCTCGCCGGGTTGGCAGCCGACGGCGGACTCTACGTCCCCGAAATGTGGCCGACCCTTGCGCCCGGTGGCGTCGGCGATCCCGGCAACTATGTGGCGACCGCCCTCGAGGTGATGTCGCCGTTCGTCGGGGGTGCCATCGCCCCGGGTGCCTTCGCCGACTTGGTCCGCGAGGCGTATGCCACGTTCGAGTCCGACGAGGTGACGCCGCTGGTCGACCTCGGCGACGGGTTGCACCTGCTCGAACTGTTCCACGGCCCGACGCTCGCCTTCAAAGACGTGGCACTGCAACTGGTCGGTCGCCTCTTCGACCACGAACTCGGGCGGCGGGGGGAGCGCGTCACGATCGTGGGTGCCACGTCCGGTGACACGGGTTCGGCTGCCATCGATGCCTGTCGCGACCGCGATTCGATGGACATCGTGATCCTGCACCCGGCCGACCGCGTCTCGGAGGTGCAGCGCCGGCAGATGACCACCGTGCAGTCCGCCAACGTCCACAACGTGGCCGTAGAGGGCACCTTCGACGACTGCCAGGACCTCGTGAAGGCCATGTTCGCCGATGTGGCGTTCCGGCAGCGGATGCGCCTGTCGGCGGTCAACTCCATCAACTGGGCCCGGGTCATGGCGCAGGTCGTCTACTACGTCGTCGCCGCCGAACGGCTCGGTGGACGACGGGCTCCGATTGCGTTCTCGGTGCCTACCGGCAACTTCGGCAACGCCTTCGCCGGGCACGTCGCCCGGCTCATGGGCCTCGACATCCCGCAACTCGTGGTCGCATCGAACAGCAACGACATCGTGACCCGGTTCTTCGAGAGCGGCACGATGACCCTCGGCGAGGTCGTGCCCACTCTCTCGCCCAGCATGGACATCCAGCTGTCGTCGAACCTCGAGCGGCTCCTGTTCGAGTTGCTCGACCGCGACGGCGCCGCCGTGTCCGCCCTGCTCGACGACTTCCGGGCCACGGGCACAACGGTCCTCGACCCGGTGCTCCATGCCACGCTCGGCGACGCCTGGTCAGGTGCCCGCTTCCACGACGGTGAGGTGATGCGCTGTATCGCAGATGAGGCCGACCGGTCGGGCGTGGTCCTCGATCCGCACTCCGCCGTCGGCTTGCTGGCCGCCCGCCGGTGCCGCCGCGATCCCTCGGTGCCGATGGTGGCACTTGCAACCGCCCATCCGGCCAAGTTCCCCGACGCCGTCGAGTCGGCCACGGGCGTGCGTCCCGGGTTGCCCGAGCGCCTGGGTGACCTCTTGGACCGGCCCGAGCGCTGCACCCGCCTGCCCAACGACCTGGCGGCGATACAGGCGCACGTCGAATCCTGTGTCGCCTGATGCGCCACCTGATGCCCTGCCTGAGGGACCGGATGTGGTCGCAGCAGGCAACTCGGATGCTGGCAGGATGAGTGCCCTGTGAAGTACGTGATCTGTGTTCCCGACGGCTGTGCCGACCTGCCGGTTCCCGAGTTGGACGGACGCACCCCGCTCGAGGCCGCCCACACGCCCAACCTCGATGCCCTGGCCGCCCGGGCGACCGTCGGCCGGGCCGCCGTGATCCCCGAGGGCATGCCGCCGGGCAGCGATGTCGGCAACATGTCGATCTTCGGGTTCGATCCTGCCCTGCACCACACGGGCCGGGCCCCGATCGAGGCGGCGGCGATGGGCCTGTCCCTGCGTCCCGAACAGACCGCATTCCGCTGCAACCTCGTGGTGGTGTCGGCCGACGGCGTGATGCTCGACTATGCGGGCGGCAACCCACCGTCGGAACCGGCCGCCGAGGCGATCGCCGAGATCGACCGGCAACTCGGGGGCGACGGCGTGTCGTTCCATCCGGGCCTGAGCTACCGGCACGCCATGATTGCCCCGGGGGAGTGGATCGACGCCGAATGCACCCCGCCCCACGACCTCTCCGGTGAGCAGGTAGTTGTGCCCGCCGGGCCGATGGGTGGCCCGCTGAACGAACTGATGGAGGCGTCCAGGGACGTGCTCGCCGCCTCGGACCTCGAGGCAACCCAGATCTGGTTGTGGGGGCAGGGCTTCCAGCCTCAACTGCCGTCGTTCCGCGACGCCCATGGCGTCGAGGCCGGCCTGGTGACCGCAGTCGACCTCGTGCGCGGCATCGGGGTACTCACCGGCCTCGAGATCTGCGACATCCCCGGAGCCACCGGCTGGTACGACACCGACTACGAGGGCAAGCGCGACATCGCCCTGAAGAAGTTGGCCGACGGGCTCGACCTGTTCATCATCCACGTCGAGGCCACCGACGAGGCCGGTCACGCCGGCGACGTCGCCGAGAAGGTCGAGGCGCTCGAGCACTGGGACCGGCGCATCCTCGCCGACCTGGTCCCGGGCCTCGATGCGCTGGGTCCGTGGCGGCTGCTGATGCTGCCCGACCACGCCACGCCACTCACAACCCGCACCCATACTCCCGACCCGGTTCCCTACCTGCTGGTCGACTCCGAGGTCGACGGCCCGGGCGGCGTGTTCACCGAGTCGGGCGTGGCCAATGCCCCACTGGTGCCGGGCCACTCCCTGATGCCCACGCTCCTGTCGCTCTGATCAGGAGCGGGCGGTGGGCGACGGCCTCAGCCGCAGCAGGGCGTGGCAGCAGGTGTCTCGAGGTCGACGTTGTCGAACTGTTCGTTGTCGCCGGTCTTGACATACCACTCCCAACGGATGTCGTCGGGAGCGTGGATCCAGGTCTCGGTCTTGTCGGCGTAGCAGCACAGGGCATCGCCGACTCCGGTGGTTTCGAGGCCGGCACCCGAGAGGCGGGCCTCTGCGGCGACGACCTCTGCGGCGGTCTCGGTCTCGACGCCCAGGTGGTTGAGTGTGCCGCCGCCGTCGGTGTCCTCGAACAGGATCAACTTCAGCGGCGGGTCGTCGATGGCGAAGTTGGCGTAGCCGGGTCGGACCTTGGCGGGTTCGGTGGCGAACAGCCGGGTGTAGAAGTCGATGGCTTCGTCCAGGTCGCTGACGTCGATGGCGAGTTGCAGGCGGCTCATGGAAACCTCCGGGTGTCGGGGACAAGGTCGTCTCCCTCCAGACTACGGAATCGCGCACTCACCACCAGCAGGCAGGCCGGCAGGCAGACACGGCGTGGCGGTTCTCGGCATCGTCACGATCACCTCCTACGGCTCCTGGCTGTACTCCTTCGGCGTGCTCATCGGTCCGATCCACGACGACGTCGGATGGGGGACGACCATGCTCGGGGTCACCTTCGGCGCCGGATTCGTCATCAACGGAGGTGCCTCGGTCGTCGGGGGTCGACTCCTCGACCGCTACGGGTGCCGGGGACCGTTCCTCCTCCAGGCGGTGGTGGGAGGCGGCTCATTGTTGGCGGCGACCTGGGCGACCCATCAGGTCGTCTTCGGAGCCCTCTATGCGCTCGGGGCCGGGATCGTCGGAGCGACGGGCTTCTACCACGTGACCACGGCAGCGGCGGCTCGGCTCCGGCCGGACCGACCCGACCTGGCAATCGCCCGCCTGACGATGATCGGCGCCCTGTGCAGTGCGATCTACCTCCCGATGACCGCCTGGATGGTCGAAGCCTGGGGGTGGCGAAGTACCGGTCGGGTGCTGGCGCTCCTGGCCATCGCCGGTGCCCTCCTGACGGTCACGCTCGGCGAGTCCGGCCGGTCCGGGGAGGCCGCTTCGAAGAACCCTTGGCAGGCGATGCGCAGTGCACTCGGGCGCCCGGCCGTCCGCCGGATGCTGCTGGTCTTCTTTCTGGTCTGGCTGGCGTACACCACGATCCTCGGCTACCAGGTGCCGATCATGACCGGCGCCGGATTGGGCCTCGGCGCCGCCGGCGCCATCGGCGGCCTGCGCGGCTTCGGGCAGCTGTTCGGGCGCGTCGGCCTGATGGGCGTCGTCGAGCGCTTCGGTGCCGACCCGCTGTTGCGACTCGCCTACGCGGTGAGCGCCGTGGGCGTCGCGTTCCTGCTCGTCGGCACGGTGCCGGCCGGTATCGCCTACGCCGTCGTGGCCGGCGCATCGCTCGGCGCCACCAGCCCGCTCCAGGCGATCTACGCACGTGCCCGCTTCGACGCCCCCGACCTCGGACTGCTGATGGGCCTGCAGGGTCTGGCGGTCGGCCTGGCCGGAGGCATCGGACCGGTCGTCGGCGGCGTGACCCACGACCTGACGGGCTCCTGGACGCCGACCGTCCTGTTGGCCGTCGTGGCGCTCGTGTGCAGCACCCTGTTGCTCGGAAACGGCTCGAAAGGCCGATGACTGCGGGGCTTTGCGAGGGTGGTTGCGACAGCGCGTCTGCCTTCGGTACGATGTGCGGGTCGTCGGGCGGGGACTGACGGACCCGTTCTTCCCGTCGACAGGCTGGTACTTCCCCCGATTCCGGTGGGCACCTCGTCAGGTGGCCCCGGTCGGATCCTGTACCACAACCCCACTCCCCGTGAGTGATCTTTCGGCCGATCCGGTCGGAACCGATGAAGGGCAATTCCGCCCGCGGAAAACCGCAGAATATGAAAATGAGGTGTCTGAGACATGGACTCCACCCAACTCGAACGCGATGCCCTCGAGGGCAAGGACCGCGACGAGCTCACCACGATTGCCACCGCCCTGGGCGGCAAGCCGGGCTCACGGGCCCGCAAGGCCGAGATCGTCGACCTGATCCTCGACTTGGCCGGCATCGAGACGTCTTCCAACGGGTCTGGTGCAACTGCCGACGAGGACTCCGCCGAAGATCCAGCCGAGGAGCCACCCGCCGCATGGGAGGCAGCCGTCGCCGAGGAGGGCCCCGCACCGGAAGCAGGGGCATCTGCCGACGACAAGCCCGAGGACGAGTCAGGCGCCAAGCCCGAGGACAAGTCAGGCGACAAGCAGGGCGACTCGCCCGACAAGCTCGAATCCAGGACCGATCGACATGGCCAGCAGGGCAACCGCGACCGACAGGGTGGCCGGGGCCAACAGGGCCAACAGGGCCAACAGGGCGGCGAGCCCGGCAACCGCCGTCGCCGTCGCCGCGGTCGAGGCCAGCACGACGGACCGGAGGAGGAATGGGACGGCGATCCCGTCGAGGTCGAGGGCTACCTCGACATGCGCGACGAGGGCTACGGGTTCCTGCGTACCAGCGGCTACAAGCCGTCGAAGGCCGATGCCTACGTGTCGGTCAAGCAGGCCCGCCAGTTCGGTCTGCGCAAGGGCGACCACCTCACCGGCGCCTCCCGTCCGGCCAACCGGAGCGAGAAGAACCCGGCGCTGCTGCGGATCGACACCGTCAACGGCGGAAAGCCCGAAGACGCCAAGGGACGCCCCCGCTTCGAGGACCTCACGCCGCTGTTCCCCGACGAGCAGCTCAAGATGGAAACCCCGGACGACCCGTCCAACATGACCGCCCGCATCGTGGACCTGCTGTGTCCGATCGGCAAGGGCCAGCGTGGTCTGCTCGTCTCGCCGCCGAAGGCCGGCAAGACCACGATCCTGAAGCAGATCGCCCGGTCGATCGAGGTGAACAACCCCGAGGTCAAGCTCATCGTCCTGCTGGTCGACGAGCGCCCTGAAGAGGTCACGGACATGCGCCGCTGGCTGCAGCACGGTGAGGTTGCCGCCTCCACCTTCGACCGTCCCAGCGGCGAGCACACCCACATCGCCGAGATCACCATCGAACGGGCCAAACGCATGGTCGAATCCGGCCAGGACGTCGTGATCCTGTTGGACGGCATCACCCGCCTCTCCCGGGCCTACAACCTGGCCGCCCCTGCCACCGGTCGGATCATGTCCGGTGGTGTCGACAGCGGCGCTCTCTACCCGCCGAAGAAGTTCTTCGGTGCGGCACGCAACGTCGAGGAGGGCGGATCGCTGACCATTCTCGCCACGGCGCTCGTCGAGACCGGATCCAAGATGGACGAGGTCATCTTCGAGGAGTTCAAGGGCACCGGCAACATGGAGCTCCGCCTCGACCGGCGCATCGCCGAACGGCGCGTGTATCCGGCCATCGACGTCAACGCCTCGTCGACCAGGCACGAGGAACTCCTCTTCGAGCGCAAGCAGCTCAACCAGGTCTGGAAGCTGCGGAGGGTCCTCAACGGGCTCATCGGCGATGAGGGCAACAGCGGGGCCGCTGGCCTCGAGTTGCTCATAGACCGGCTCAAGACCTTCAACAACAACGATGAGTTCCTGGCGGAGATCGCCAAGGGCCCGAACCTGGGCTGATTGCCCGAACCATTCCCTGCAGCGGGTTGCCGACGCCCGTCGCGAACCGCAGACTGGACTCGCCATGAAGCCCGACATCCACCCCACGTACCGCGAAGTGGTCTTCCAGGACGTATCCGAGGGCACCCTGTTCCTCACCCGGTCCACCATGCAGACCAGTGACACAATCACCCTCGACGACGGCAACGAGTACCCGCTCGCCAAGGTCGAGATCTCGTCGGCCAGCCATCCGTTCTTCACGGGCACCATGAAGATCGTCGACACCGCCGGCCGCGTCGAGCGCTTCGAGCGCCGCTACGGCAAGCGCCGCCAGGGCTGAACCCACCGTCGCGGGCTGCGGACCTGCGATGCAACCGACCGTGAGCCTCGATCCCGGGCAGCGGACCTCCCTCCTCGGCGCCAGGTTGCGCGCCCTGGCCACGGACCTCGGCGTTTCATGTGGCGGCGATCCGGTCACCCTCGCCGGAGGATTGGCATTCATCGAGGCCGACCTCGTCGTTGCCCTTGCAGGCGACGGCACACCCGGGCGTGCGCTGGGTCGGGCACTGCTGCTGGCCGCCGGCCACGACGCCGCCCGCCTCGTGCTATTCCACGACACTGCCGACGCTGCGGCGATCGCTGCCCGGCGGGCGACCGCATTCGATCCGGTGCCCGAGGTTCGCCTCGTCGCCGGTGCGGGTTCCGAGGCCGCAGTGCCGGCAGCGATTCTGTCGCAAGGGGCGCCGCCACCGGCCCCTGACGGGTTCGAGGACCTCTGCCGGGGAGCGGGAGTCGATCCGGTCGTTGAGCACGGTGTGTGGCGTGGTGAGGTGCTCGGCCTCGAGGTGGCTCGCTCCACCGACTCCGGCTTCGAAACCGGTGTGGGCCGCTTCGACCGGGAGGCCTCGGCCCTGCTTCACGGCGACCTGCCGACGACCGAGTCCCTTGCCGCTGCGGCCGACCAGGTGAGGGCGCAGCGCCGTGAGGGTGCCGGAGCCCATCCGCTGGCCAGCCTCGCCCGAGAACGGTGGCTACGCCATGACCTGCTGGCCGACCCCGGGCGCATCGCACTCTCCGACCTGACGGCCGTCGACCCGGCCGTGGAACGTGCAGGCCTGCGCGCACCTGCACCGGCCCCTGCCATGGGGACCGCTCCCGACGACGAACGGGTGCTGGTCGTCTGCTCCGTCGGGGTCGATACCGACCTCGTGCCGACCACCGCCGACCTCGTGCTGCGCGAACGTCCGGACCGGGTGCTCGTGGTGGTACCGCCGAGGGACATCCTGCCCCCTGTCGAGCAGGTGGTCGCCCGCCTCGCCGTTCCGGCGACGATCGTCGGCATCGATGGCGGATGGGCCTGAGCACCCGCCATCCACCTCAGGGCGGCGCGGCCCCACCGCTACCCTGAGCCGCATGCAGGAGCGAGTCGAGGCCCTCGAGGCCGAGTTCACCGAGGTCGGGGGGCGCCTGTCCGACCCCGAGGTCATTGGCGACCAGCACCTGCTCAGGTCGGTAGGCCGACGTTTCAAGGAACTCGAGGAGATTCTCACCGTGGGGCGCCCGCTCCGCCAGGCCCACGACGACCTCGAGGTGGCACGCGAGATGGTCGCCGACGCCGAGGGCGACGACCACCACGAGCTCCAGAGCGAGATCGCCGACCTCGAGGCATCGGTCGCCGACCTCGAGGAGCGGTTCCGGATCCTGCTGCTGCCAAAGGACCCCAACGACGGTCGAAACGTCATCGTCGAGATCCGGGGCGCAGAGGGTGGCGAGGAGGCCAACCTCTTCGCCCGCGACCTCCACGACATGTACCAGGCGTTCGCCGTCTCCCATTCGTGGATGACCGAGCCGCTCGGTGCCCGCGACTCCGACATGGGCGGCTTCGCCGAGGTCTCGTTCCTCATCAGGGGCGACGACGCCTGGGCCCGGCTCAAGCACGAGGGCGGCGTGCACCGCGTGCAACGGGTGCCCGTCACAGAGTCGCAGGGCCGTATCCACACCTCGTCGGCGACCGTGATCGTGCTGCCAGAGGCCGACGAGGTCGATGTCCAGATCGACGACAGCGACCTGCAGGTCGACGTCTACCGGTCGTCCGGGCCGGGTGGACAGTCGGTCAACACCACCGACTCCGCTGTGCGCGTCACCCACCTGCCCACGGGCCTGGTAGTCGCCATGCAGGATGAAAAAAGCCAGCTCCAGAACAAGGTCAAGGCACTGCGGGTGCTGCGCTCCCGCCTCCTCCAGATCGAGCAGGACCGCCAGCGCGACGAGGCCTCGGTTGCCCGGAAGGACCAGGTCGGAGGCGGTGGTCGGTCCGAGAAGATCCGTACCTACAACTACAAGGAGAACCGGGTCACCGACCACCGAATCGGGCTCACTCTCTACAAGCTCGACCGGGTCCTGGCCGGTGATCTGGACGAGGTCACAGACGGGCTGATGGCCGATGAGCGGATCCGACAGTTGGCCGATGGTTGAGGCGGGCGACGCCGACACGATCGCCTGGCGGGAGGTCCTGCCGGAGACCATCGCCCGCATCGAGGAGGCCGGGTTGCCGATCGCCGAGGCCCGTTGGATCGTCGAGGAGGCCGGTGGGACCGATCTGGACGAACCCGTGACCCGGCGCTGCATGGCCCACCACGATGAGCTTCTGCGACGCCGTCTGGCAGGGGAGCCGTTGCAGTACGTGCTCGGCCACTGGTCGTTCCGGACCCTGGACCTGATGGTCGACCCGCGCGTGTTGATCCCGCGGGCCGAGACCGAGGCGGTTGTCGGACACGCCCTCGACGAGTTCGACCGGATCGCCGCCGGCCGCTCCGGGGCGGTGCTCGTAGTCGACCTCGGCACCGGCTCCGGGGCCATCGGCCTGTCGATCGCCGCCGAGCGGACCGCTGCCCGCGTTGTGTGCACCGACTGTTCCCCGGAGGCCCTCTCCGTTGCCAGGGCGAACCTTTCCGGCCTCGGACGCCCCGCCCGGCGGGTGACGCTGGCGGAAGGCCCCTGGTTCGATGCCCTCCCCGACGGCCTGAGGGGCCGACTCGACCTGCTTGTGTCCAACCCTCCCTACGTGGGGGGCGGCGAGCGTCTGCCACCCGAGGTCATCGACTGGGAACCCCATGGGGCCCTGGTGCCCGGCACCGAGGGAACCGAGGACCTCGACCTGCTCGTCGACGGCTCCACCACCTGGATCGCCCCCGGTGGCGCCCTCGTCCTCGAACTCGACCCCCGCCAGGCCGATCGGCTGGCGGAGCGGGCATCGGCAGGAGGCCTCGTCGATGTGGATGTCCGTCCCGACCTGACCGGCCGTGATCGGGCGCTCGTCGCCAGGATGCCGGGATGAGCGGACACGTCGTCGACGATGTGGCGATTGCGGCCGCAGAACTCCGTGCCGGCCGGCCGGTCGTGCTCCCCACCGACACCGTCTACGGAGTGGCGGCACCGGTCGGCGACGCGGCAGCGGTGGCGGACATCTTCCGACGCAAGGGACGCGACGGTGCGAAGCCGATGGCGGTCCTCGTGGCCGATGCGGCCCAGGCCGCAGTCCTCACCGATGCAGATCTCGGCATCCTCGCCGACTTCTGGCCGGGACCCCTGACGGTCGTCGTCCGTCGAGCGCCCGGAGCCGAACTCAACCTCGGTCCCGGGGTCGACCGCCTCGACACGGTCGGCCTGCGCTGCCCCGACCACGACCTGATCCGAGCATTGGCCGCCGAGGTCGGCCCGCTCGCAACCACGTCCGCCAACCGGTCCGGCGAAGCCACGCCGACGACCGCCGTCGAGGCCGCCGCCGGCCTGGGTGGCGACCTGCTGGCCATCGACGGTGGGTTGTGCAACGGTGTTCCGTCGACCGTCGTGGACCTCACTGTCGAGCCCGCCCGCATCCTCCGGGAAGGGGCCATCGGCCCTGCAGCGCTCAACGCAGCCGGGCTCGAAGTCGCCCCCCGTTAGCATCGTCGCCATGTCCCGCATCGCCATAGGGTCGGACCACGCCGGGTTTCTACTCAAGCAGCAACTCGCCGACGTCCTGCGCGACCTCGGCCACAAGGTCAGCGACCTTGGTGCCCATTCGGTCGACCGGGTCGACTACCCGGACTTCGGGGAAGCCGTCGGAAGGGCGGTGGCCGGAGGCGACGCCGATCTCGGCGTGTGCGTCTGCGGCTCGGGTCTCGGCATCGCCATGGCCGCCAACAAGGTCCAGGGGGTCCGGGCGGCTCCGGTCCCCGACGTGCTGTCGGCACAGCTTGCCCGGCAGCACAACGACGCCAACGTGCTGTGCCTCGGCGAGCGACTGATCGACCCCGAGGTGGCCGTGCAGGCCGTGACCGCCTGGCTGGACGCCGAGTTCGAGGGCGGTCGCCACGAGGGCCGGGTCGCCAAACTCGATGCCCTCGGCACCTGAGGGTCAGGTCATGTCCGACCTCGAGACGATCACCCCTGTCGAGACGAGGCCGTCCGACCCGCAACTCGACGACGGCGACCACGACCGCTTCTCCCACTACGCACGCAAGGCCGACATCGTCGAGTCGACCGTGACCGGCAGGCCCATCAGGGCGCTCTGTGGCAAGTTCTGGGTTCCGGACCGCAACCCCGACCGGTACCCGGTCTGTCCGCGCTGCAAGGAACTGTTCGAAAGGAAGCGCTCGAAGGAGACGGGCGGCTGATGGGCATGCTCAGGACGCTCCGCTCCGTGGTCCGGCTCCGTCGCCCCGAGCGGGACCGCACGACACGCCGACTGCGTGCGGTGGCGAACGTCGACGACCTCCGGCGCCTGGCTAAGAAGCGGCTTCCCGGCGGCGTGTTCGACTACATCGACGGAGGGGCCGAGGACGAGGTGACGCTGGGTCGCAACGTCGAGGCCTTCCGGCGCTGCGAGTTCAGGCCCCGGGTCCTCCGGGGCGTGGCCGAGGTAGACCCGTCGACGACCCTGCTAGGCCGACCCGTCGCCTTCCCGTACATCACCGCCCCGGTCGGCTTCACCCGCATCGCCGACCCCGACGGTGAACTGGCCGTGGTGCGAGCCGCCGGCCGGGCCGGGGTGCCGTTCACCCTCTCGACGATGGGCACCCGTTCTATCGAGGAGTGTTCAGCAGCGGCCGGTGATGGCGCCCGCCTCTGGTTCCAGGTGTACGTCTGGCACGACCGGGACCACATACGGAGCCTGGTCGAGCGGGCGGCGGCCTCCGGGTTCGAGGCGATCGTGCTCACCGTCGACCTGACGGTGCTCGGACGGCGCGAGCGCGACATCCGTCGGGGCTTCACGCTGCCGCCCGAGATCGGGCCGGGAACCTTCCTCGACGGGATGCGCCACCCGGGCTGGACCCTTCGGCTGCTGCGCTCGGAACCGATCCGCTTCGCGAGCGCGGTGGGCAGCGATGCAGGCGACGGTACCGACGCTGTCTCACTGACAGCGCATACCGCTGACCTGTTCGACCCGAGCCTGTCATGGCGGGACCTCGAGTGGCTGCAGTCCATCTGGTCCGGCCCGATCGTGGTGAAGGGCATCCAGACCGTCGCCGACGCCCGCCTGGCGGCCGACGCCGGCGTGTCAGCCATAGTCGTGTCGAACCATGGCGGCCGTCAGCTCGACACCGCCCCCGTCCCGTTCGAACTCCTGCCCGACGTCGTCGAGGCCGTCGGACACCGCATCGAGGTCATCTGCGACGGCGGCGTGAGGCGCGGCAGCGACATCGTGAAGGCCTGTGCGCTGGGCGCCGCTGCCGTGATGGCCGGCCGTCCCCACATGTACGCCCTCGGTGCGGCGGGGGAGCAGGGCATCGACCACATGCTGGAGCTCATGCGCTCCGGCACGGAGAGCACGATGGCGCTCGTGGGAGCGACAACGGTCGCCGACCTCGACCCGTCCCTGGTTCGGCTCCCGACCGGGTAGCGGCCCGACCTACCATCGGCCTCATGCCCAGGCCGAACCTGCTGCTGTTCACCCCGGACCAACTCCGGGCGGACGCCCTCGGGTGCTTCGGCAGCCAGGTGGCGCAGACCCCCAACTTCGATGCCCTCGCCCGACGGGGCACCCGGTTCCACTCGGCGTGGTCGCAGCACCCCGTCTGCGGGCCCAGCCGGGTGTCGATCATGACCGGCTGGTACCCGCACACCGCCGGCCACCGCACCCTCGACCACCTGCTCAAGCCCTGGGAGCCCAACCTGCTGCGCTGCCTGAAAGACGCCGGCTACGACGTGGCGGTGCCCGGCAACCGCGGCGACGTCTTCGCCCCCGGCGTGACCGAGGCCAGCACCGACTTCTGTGGCAACCTCGTAGAACCCACGTGGACGTGGGGCGACATGAGGATCGCCGTCGACGAGACACATCCCCTGTACCGGGGCTTCTGGTTCGGGAGTCAGGGCGACGGGCCACGGCTGGACGGCGACGAGGCCACCGTGCAGACGGCGATCCGGTGGCTGGCGGAGCGCACCGACGACCGACCCTGGGCGATGTGGGTACCGCTGCTCGCCCCGCATCCTCCGTTCATGGTCGAGGAGCCCTGGTTCTCGATGCACGACCGGGCCGACATGCCGGCACCGCTGACAGTCGAGGCCGGGCTGGGCAAGCCCGGGTTCATGGACGAGTACCGGAGCCGCTACGGCTGGAACGACCTCACCGACGGGTACCTGGCCGAGATCGCCGCCACCTACCACGGGATGGTCAGCCGCGTGGACGACCAACTGGGGCGACTCCTTGCGGCCGTCGACCGCACCGGCCACGGCGAAGACACCGTCACCTTCTGCTTCAGCGACCACGGCGAGTACCTCGGCGACTACCGACTGGTCGAGAAGTGGCCGTCGGGGCTCGACCCCAGCCTCGTGCGGAACCCGCTCGTCGCCGCCGGCCCGGGGGTGGGGGAGCACAAGGTGGTGTTCGGCGAGGTCGAGATGGTCGACCTGCTGCCCACCTGTCTCGAGTTGGCCGGGATCGAGGCCGGTCACACCCACTTCGGGCGCAGCCTCACCGGGCTGTTCGCCGACCCGACCGCCCCCCACCGGGATGCCGCATTCTGCGAGGGAGGGTTCAACCCCGTCGACGAACACCTCCTCGAGGGAGCGGGCTGGATCTACCGGCACAAGTCGGAGATCCAGCACGACCTGCCGCACCTCGTCGGGAAGGCCGAGTGCGTGCGAACCCCCGAGTGGTCGTACGTGTACCGGCACGAGGAGGGCGACGAACTCTACGACCGCGCCGCCGACCCTGCCGAGACCACGAACCTGCTCGCCACCGACAGGGTAGGCGACGACGTTGGTGCCGTGGTGGCGGGGCTCCGCGACCGGCTGCTGGCCTGGCTGGTCGAGACCAGCGACGTCATCCCCTGGGAGTCTGATCCCCGGTTTCCCGAGATTCCACAGGGCTGGCGCGGACAGGCCTGAACCCTGGCCGGGTCGACCGGCGCGGGTCGGCTAGCGCGGTGCGGTGATCGAACGGCGTTGTCGGGGCCAGGCCGTCTCGGGTGCACCGCGCATCGGGCCTCCGGCAGTCGTGCGGTCGGCGTCGAAGTGGCCGGTCTCGTTGACGGACAGGATGTGGGCGTGCGGGTTGCCGTCGTCGTCGAGGTTCACCTGAACCCTGCTGATCGCCGCATAGTCGGTCTTGAACGAGGCCTGCGCGTTGCCGGCCACAGCAGCCAGGATCGACCGAACCGTGCCGCCGTGGCACGCAATGAGTACCCGTTCGCCGAGTTGCCGCCGGCAGAGGTCGTCCCAGGCGGCGGTGATGCGGGCGTTGAATTCCTCGGGGGTGTCCCAGCCCACCTCGGCGAAGTTCCCTGCGATCACCTGATCCCAGAGCACCTTGCCTTCTGTCTGGAGGATTTCGGTTGGGTAGTACGAGTGGCAGAAGCGGTCGATCTCGTCCAGGTCGTCAACGACCTCGTGGCTGAGGCTCCGGGCGTCGCACACCGCCTGCACCGTTTCGATCGCCCTGCGCTTGGGGCTGGTGATGATGCGGTCTATCTCCTCGTGGGCCAGCCAGTCGGCCAGCCGGGCGGCCTGCCACACGCCCAGTTCGGCGAGGCCGGGGTCAGCGATGGTGTGCGAGTCGACAACGAGCTCGGGTCGGGCGTGGCGGACGAGGATGATGTGCACGGCGGCTGAGGGTACCGGCGCGCCTACGTCAGGAGCGTGGCGGGTGCCTCTAGGACACCGGTCAGCATGTCGGTGAGGTTGGCTTCGAATTGGGCGCTGCTGAGCTCGACTTCGCCGCTGTCGTCGATCAGCCGTGCCCGTTCGGCCAGGGACGATGTCATCAACTGCATCATCGCAACGAGCCTTTCGCGGCGGATCACTGCAGGGAGGTGGGCCGGCCGTCGTTCGAGCAGGTCGAGTGCCCGGAGGAGGTGGCGGTGCTCGAGCCCGGCCCGGGCATCGCGCCATGCCGGGAACCGGCTCGTCAACTGCGCCACGATCCGCAGGTAGCGGCGGCCCCGCACGTGGGCCAGTCGGGCCGACATGGGTCGGACCAGGGCGTCGAGGACGGCGTGTGTCGGTGGGTCGGCGCCCAGTTCCTGGAGCAACTCGCCGCGGTGTGCGTCGATGGAGTCCTCGTGCCCGGCGAGGATCCGGTCGAGCACGCCCTCCCGGGAACCGAAGTGGTACGTGAGCGCCGAGGCGTTGCGCTGGCCGGCGGCGGCGACGATCTCGCCGACACCGGCCCGCCATACCCCCTGTTCGGCGAACAGGCGCTCGGCTTCGCCCTGCAGCCGGGCCCGGGTCTCGGTGCTGTCGCGTGGCACGTCGTGCCCGATGCCCTAGGTGAGCGGCAGGAGCGCAGTCGTGGGAAGGACCTCGACGTCGATGCCCTCGGGGACCGGGTACTGGAAGTCCGGGAAGCGGCGCTCAGCGGTGGCCCGGTAGTGGTCGGTGGAGTGGGTGCGGTCCCGGTCGTATTCGGGTATCACCTGGTCGCCGAACAGTTCGATCATCTCGAGGTGCTGTTCGTGGCTGAGGCCCTCGACGGGGAACCCGAACACGACCTGGTCGCAGCCGACGTCCTGGTAGCGGGCGAGCTGTTCGCAGACCTCCTCAGGGTTTCCGCAGAGCATGTAGCCGCCCTCGATCGCCATGTCGAGCATCTCGTCGGTCCAGCCCGGATCCATCGGCGGGTTCGGCCAGATGATGGCGTCGGGGGACTTGGGCATCGTGTCGTGGTAGAGGTTGACCATCGTGACGAGATAGCCGCGGCCGATCGACATGGCGACGGCGCGGGCCTCGTCGCGGTCTTCGAGGCAGATGCACGAGTTGGTCATCATCACGTTGTCGTTCTTGTACTGGCCGATCTGTTCGACCGGGTCCTGGATGGCTTCCTTGTAGGAGTCGACCCGGCCCTTGAGGTTGTGGATGGGTTCGAAGTTGAAGGCGATGGCGCCGATGCCGAGCGAGCCGGCCTTGGCGAAGGTGGGCGGGTTGCCGCACGCCACCCAGATCGGTGGGTGTCCCTGTCCGTAGGGCTTGGGGAGGATGTTGTGGGGGCCCGGGACGGTGAAGAACTCACCGTCGAAGTCGTAGTCCCTCTGCTCCCACATGCGCGGGATCTCTCGGATGACCTCGTCCCACTGGGCCTTGGTCTCGCCCGGGTCCATCACGTTGAAGGTGCGCAGTTCGTGGCTGCCGGCGCCCCGGCCGGTGCCGAACTCGAAACGGCGGTTGGTGACGTGGTCGAGCATGGCTGCCCGCTCGGCGATGCGGACCGGGTGCTCCTTGTTGGTGGGGAGGCTCGTGATGGCGGTGCCGACGTGGATGTAGTCGGTCTGGGCGGCCACCCAGCCCATGAGCGGGGAGGGTGCAGACATGTGGCTGTATTCGGTAAGGGCGTGGTGTTCCCCGAACCATAGGTACTTCCAGTTGTGCCGGTCGGCGAGGATTCCGTACTCTGCCTCGCGGATGAGTTCGAAGTGCTCGCTGTCGGTGTCGTGGGCGCCGGGGCCGGGCGTGTAGCCGTTGGCGAAGATGCCGAACTCCATGGGTGTTTCTGCTCCTGGTCGAATACTAATGGATCACATTAGTATGTATGTGCCAGCCATGCCCGTCAAGTCGGAAGGCACCGGGGCTACCGTCGCTGCGGTGAGCCCGGACCGAATCCGCCGCTGGTCCGTCCACCTGCCCACCGGGCACGACGGGCGATTCGACCTTCCTCCGCCGGGCACCCTCGTCGGAGCATGGGCGGCCTGCCTCATCGATGAGCCCGACCGGCAGCTGTTACACGCCGACGGTGGCTGGACCACCCGGGGCGAGTTCCTCGAGCGCACGTCGACGGTGGCCGGGCGGCTCTTCTCCGCAGGGCTCGTCGCCGGCGACCGCGTGCTGATCTCGGGGCCTTCGTCGGTCGACCTGGCCGTCGCCCACGTTGCCTGCCTGCGGCTGGGCCTGATCGTCGTGCCGGTCAACGGCGCCTACACCGGCGCCGAGCTGGCCCACATCGTCGCCGACTGCCGGCCGTCGGTGGCCCTGGTCGACCACGACGGCTGGTCCGAACTGCTCCTCGACTTCGACCCCGGCATCATCGTCACCGGGACTGCGGTCGACCTTCCGGACGGCCCGGTGCCCCCACTCGATCTGGTGGCATCCGGCGACCCGGCGATCATCGGCTACACGTCGGGAACCACCGGTGCGCCGAAGGGGGCGGTGCTCACCCAGGAGAACCTGCTGGCCGGCGCCCATGCGGTGTGCCTGGCGTGGCGCTGGACCGATGCCGACCGGGTCCTGCTCTGCCTGCCGCTGTTCCACATGCACGGTCTCGGAGTCGGCCTCCACGGCACGCTGCTGGCTGGAGGTTCCGCCGTGCTCCAACAGGGCTTCGGCGCCGACCGGGTGTTCGACGGCATCGCCGAGCACGAATGCACCATGTTCTTCGGGGTACCGACCATGTACCACCGGCTCGCCGACCACGACAGGGTGGCCGAACTCGGCCGCCTGCGTCTCTGCGTGGCGGGCTCGGCGCCGCTTTCGGCGGCACTGCACACACGTTTCGCCGACTTCGGAGTTGCTGTCCTCGAGCGCTACGGCATGACCGAGACCGTGATGCTGGTGTCGAATCCCTTCGACGGCGAGCGACGTGCCGGCAGCGTCGGCTTCCCGCTCCCCGGGGTCGACCTGCGGCTCGATCCCGCCACGGCGGAGATCCTGGTGCGGGGACCGAACGTGTTCGACGGCTACTGGGATCGTCCGGACGCAACCGTTGTGGCGTTCGTCGCCGACGATGACGACGGCCCTTCCTGGTTCCGGACAGGCGACCTCGGGTCGATCGACGGCGACGGCTATGTGACGATCATCGGCCGGGCCAAGGAGCTGATCATCTCGGGCGGGTTCAACGTGTTCCCCGCCGAGGTCGACGAGGCCCTTGCCGCCCACCCGGCGATCGCCGAGGTCGCCGTTGCAGGGGCCCCCTCGGAGGAATGGGGTGAAGAGGTCGTGGCGTTCGTCGTGGCCGCCGAAGGGCAGGCAATGCCCACGATCGACGACCTCCGGGAGTTCGCCAGAGGCCATCTGGCATCTCACAAGCTGCCCCGTCGCATGGTGATCATCGATGCGCTGCCCCGCAATGCGCTCGGCAAGGTGCTCCGCCACGAGTTGCGCGAGGCTGCACCGCATGCCTGACTCTTTGTCTTCGTCCGCACCGACACGGGTCGCCTTCCACTTCGACGTGATCTGCCCCTGGGCGTACCAGACCTCCTTGTGGATGCGCGAGGTGCGCGACCGCCTCGGACTCGAGGTCGACTGGCGCTTCTTCAGCCTTGAGGAGGTCAACCGGGGCGAGGGAAAGAAGCACCCGTGGGAGCGCGAGTGGTCGTACGGCTGGTCCATGATGCGGATCGGCGCCTTCCTCAAGCGTCAGGACCCTGCCCTCAACGACGCCTGGTACCTGCGGTCCGGCACGGCCCTACACGTCGAGGGCCGCAAGCCCCACGAGCCGGCCGTGGCCCGGCACCTGCTGGCCGAGATGGACCTCGATCCGGCAATCGTCGACAATGCGCTCTCTGACGAGACCACCCACGACGACGTCCGTGCAGACCACGAGCAGGTGATAGGCCTCGGCGGCTGGGGTGTGCCCACGCTGGTCTTCCCCGGTGCCGACGGCGACGAGTCCCGGAAGCTGTTCGGTCCGGTCCTGATCGATCCGCCCACCGGCGAGGCCGCCGAACGGCTGTGGAACCTCGTGGTCGGCTGGCTCGATTTTCCGCACCTATACGAGTTGCAGCGCCCCAAGACGCCCAACGACCTGGCCGCCGTCGGCGAAGTGTTCCGCCCCTACCTCGAGGCACGTGACTGGCAGAGTGTCGCCAACCCGACCCCCTGAACCGGAGATCAACATGGATATCGACCGCTCACGAATCCTGACCGGCCTCGCCGAGGCGTGGGGCCAGTGGGACGCCTTCGCCGACGGGCTGTCCGACGACGACTGGGCCACGCCCAGCCGCTGCCCCGGCTGGACCGTCCAGGACAACCTGGCCCACATCACCGGTACCGAGCTCATGCTCGACGGTCGGCCCATGCCGGACCTCGATGTCAGCGGCGACCACATCAAGCACCCGATCGCCGTCAACAACGAGAAGTGGATCGAGTCGTTCCGTCCGGAGACGGGTGCTGCCGTGCTCGCTGCCTTCCGGGAGATCTCGGCGAAGCGCCTCGCCGACCTGGACGCCATGTCCGACGACGAGTTCATGGACGTGGGCTGGACGCCGATCGGCGAGGCCCCCTACGGCCGGTTCATGCACATCCGGGTCTACGACGCCTGGTTGCACCTCCAGGACTGCCGTGAGCCCCTGGGGATGCCCGGTGACGAGTCGGGGCTCCCGGCCGAGATGTCGATCGCCGAGATCGAGTCTTCGATCGGGTTCATCATCGGCAAGAAGGGCGGTGCACCCGACGGCAGCCGCGTCGAGGTCACGCTGACCGGTCCGATCGAGCGGGTGATGCGGGTGTTGGTCGACGGCCGGGCCAAGGCGGTCGATGAACTCGAGGGTGGACCGACAGCAACGCTGGCCGTGTCATCGACGGACTTCGCCGCCCTCACCGGCGGCCGCGTCGATCCGGGCCCCTACCTCTCCGACGGGCGGGTTTCGATCGGCGGCGACATTGAACTGGCCAGCCACCTGGCCATGCACCTGGCCTTTACGTTCTGAACCGGGCGTAGCCTCGCGACATGTCCTTCCGCGGCAGGCCCCTCACGATCCCCGGACCCGACGAGTCGCTTCCGGGCCGCGACACGCCGATGCCGGTGCAGGATGCCCACGTCGTCAACGGTCGCCCGATCGCACCTCCGTACCCCGACGGGTTCCAGACGCTGGTCGTCGGGATGGGCTGCTTCTGGGGCGCCGAGCGTGCCTTCTGGGAGACGTCCGGCGTGTGGACGACCGCCGTCGGCTACTCGGGTGGTCACACACCGAACCCCACCTACGAGGAGGTGTGCTCCGGCCTGACCGGGCACAACGAGGCGGTCCTGGTGGTGTTCGACCCGGACCAGATCTCGCTCGAGGGGGTGCTGAAGGTCTTCTGGGAGGGCCACGACCCCACGATGGGGATGCGCCAGGGCAACGACGTCGGCACCCAGTACCGCTCGGGGGTCTACGTCGAAAGCGCCCAGCGGGCCGCCGCCGAGGCCACCCGCGACGCCTTCGCCCCGCTGCTGGCCGCCGCCCGCTTCGATCCCATCACCACCGAGATCGTGGACCGCTGCCCCTTCTACTTCGCCGAGGAGCACCACCAGCAGTACCTGGCGAGGAACCCCATGGGCTACTGCGGCCTCGGCGGCACCGGCCTCACCTGCCCGACCGGCGTGCTGGGCTGAGCGACACCCGCGACCGGCACAGGACGTCGAACCCGCCTATTCTCGTGCCCGACGGGTTGACGATCCGGAGGCGACGACATGGATCGACGAACGGTTCCGGTATGGCGTCGGATGGCAGCCGCTGGTGGCGTGCTGTGCCTCCTCGCAGTCGGCTGCGGTTCGGAGCAGCCGCCGGCCGGTACGACGCTCGATGCCCTGACGCTGCAGAGGGACCTCGTCGGAGACGAGACCCCGACGCTCGTCGAGATGGCACCCGCCGCCGACGGCTTCGTGGCCTGCCTCCGCATGTTCGGTGTCGACGCAGGTGACGCCGAGCGCGACGAGGGGCTGTTCTCCTTCCGGGTGTCGCTGCCACCGTGGCCGACCGGGTGGCTCGCCCTCGAGTCCTTCCTGTCGGACTGGAAGGACTGCGGGGACCGCCACGTCGGCATGGTGTCGCTCGAACGGACGGGTGAGGAGGACCCGGTCGGCCAGCCACAGTCGGACTCCGACTACTACGAGGCGATCCTGGCAGGTGCCGGTCGTCTCGACGTCGAACTCGAGGGAAACAGGACCGAACGACTCGACGCACTCATCACAGGGCACCCGTTCGTCCACGACTTCTGCCTCAGGCTCGTCAGCCTGCAGTGCGACCACATCGGCTCGGCGCCACACCACCTGCCTGCGTGCGGCGACTTCAGGACCTGATCGCACTGGACTATGGCCTGGCCTTGCGTCCCCGACCGGCGTGCTGGGTCGACGGTCCGGGCAGGTTCGTGCTCGAGGACAATCCCATCCGGAGGTTCGCAGGCGCCCTCACCCACTGCTACGAACCCGGTGCACTCGACCGACTCCGTGACGAGTGGGCGCGCCCCGGCCGCTGAGTGGACTGTTCTGACCTCAGTCCAGGAGTTCGGTGGCGATGAGGTCTTCGAGGTGGACCAGTAATTCAGCCCTCTTGCATTCACCGCGTGTGGGGGGGGTATGATGCAAAGCGTAAGTAGATGAAGGAGGAAGGCGTGTCGGGCTCTTTTTCTCATTCGGTTCGGCGAGTTGCTGCAGCGGGGCTGATCGTGGGAACTCTGCTCCTTTCTTCTGTGGCACCTGCGCAGGGCGTTTCGGCACAGGACTCGGGATGGCGGCTGTGAGGGCGATGCTGCGTTTCCCGTCGGTTGTACTCGCTTTCGTTCTCATTGCCGGCTGTTCGGCCGCATCTAGTTCTGTGTCTCAACGTGCGGTTTCGAGTGCTGAGGCACTTGATCTGGCCATGACCATCACCGACGACGGGACCGTGACCCTGTCCGAGGTTGGTCCGGCAGTCGACGGCTTCGTCGGCTGCCTCAGGGCGCTCGGGATCGACGCCGGTGACGCTGTCAGCGACGAGGTGGAGCGCCACTACGCGGTGCCCTTCCCCGCCTCCCCGCACTGGTTCGAGGCACAGTCCCTCCAGTGGGACTGGGAGATCTGCGAGAGACGGCACCTCGGAGCGGTCTCGCTCACCGAACCGGGAGCGGCCACGACTGACATGCACGAGGTCCGACAGGCCTGCCGGGACCGGATCGTGGATGCGTCGGAACTGCGACACGGCCTGGGGGCGGATCTCGACTGGCTGTGCATCAACGAGGCGGCAAGGACCTGCGGGCGGTCGACCGTCGGTCGTCCACCGGTGTGCAGCATCGAGCTGTCCGGGCCGTAACCCGTTCAGTCCAGCGGCGGACCGCACTGGACAAGGTCCTGATCGAGGACTACCTTTACTTCCATGGAAACAGTAAAGGCACCCCGAACCTGCAAGGTCAGCAGCAAGAACCAGATCACGATCCCCGTTGATGCGCTGGCTGCCACCGGTATCGGGGCCGGCGACCGGCTCGTGGTCAGCGCCGACGGCGCGGGTCGAATCGTCCTCGAGACAGAGCGGAACCCGATCCGGGAGTTCGCGGGGGCGATGACCGGTTGCTGGGAGCCCGGCGAACTCGATCGCCTCCGTGAAGAGTGGGACTGACCGTTCTCGATGCCAGCGTCGTCATCGGCTGGCTGGACGAGGACGACGGTCACCACGGCGTCGCAACCGATGCGCTCGATCAGGCATGGGACCGGGGGGAGCGGTTCGCCCTACCGGTCACGGCGTTGGCCGAGTGTCTTGTCGGGCCATCGAGAAAGGGGCCGTCTGCAGTGGAGCGTGTACGCTCGCTGATCGCTGCAGCGCCCGTGACTTCGATCCCGATCAGCGAGGACATCGCCGTGGAATCGGCTGCGCTCAGGGCCCAGTTCGGAAACCGGCTCCGGCTACCGGACGCCCTGGTCGTCGCTACGGCCATCGTCCTCGACGCCGACCGACTGCTCACCACCGACCGTCGATGGCCCCATGGCGCCGCCTTGGGCTTCGAGGGTGAACTCGAGGTGCTCTGACCCCCCGTCCGGGGGCCTTCAGTCCAGGATTTCGGCGGCGATGAGGTCTTCGAGGTGGGTGTCGTCGTACCAGTTGAGCTGCCACGACTTGGCCCGCCGGAAGTAGAGCTGGGCGTCGCACTCGACGGTGAATCCCAGGCCGCCGTGGATCTGGATGGTGGTGGCGGCCACGTCCCGGCAGGTCTGCGTGGCGAACAGCTTGGCCATGGGGGCGAGCGTGGCGATGTCGCGACCCTGGTCGCGGGTCCAGGCGGCCTGCTGGACCAGCACCCTGCCGCCGTCGATGGCGGCGATGCCGTCGGCCAGGTAGTGGCCGATCGACTGGAACGCACCGAGGGGCTTGTCGAACTGGTGGCGCACCTTGGCGTACTCGGTGGCGAGCGTGTGCGAGGCCTCGGCGGCACCGATGGCCTGGGCAGCGACCAGCACCACGGCGTCGAGCATGGCGACGTGCCAGGTGTCCCAGCCAGTGCCGGGGTCGCCGATGCGGTCGGTGACGGGCACCCGGACCCCGTCGAGGTCGACCCGGTACTGCGTGTCGGAGGCCACCGTGAGTTGCTGCGTGAGGTTGACGCCATCGGCGGTCGGGTCGAGCAGGAAGAGGCCTACACCGGCGGGCTCGCGTGCCAGCACGATGAACCGGTCGGCCGAGGAGGCGAATGCCACGTGCCGCTTTGCGCCGGTGAGCCTGACGTCGTCGCCGTCGGGCACGGCGGCGAGTTGGATGCCCGCCGGGCCGGTGCCGTTGTCGGGCTCGAGGCACGCCGGGGCGAGGATCGCCTCGCCGGCGGCGATGCGGGGCAACCACTCAGCCTGCTGATCGGCGGATCCACCGGCCAGAAGCACCCCGGCCGAGACCACGGACGACACGAAGTGCGGTGACGGGACGAGGCTGCGGCCCAGTTCCTCGTAGACGATGGCAGCGTCGAGCAGCCCCATCGCCGATCCGCCGTGCTCCTCGGGGATCATCAGGCCGGTGAGGCCCATGGCGACGAGTTGGCCCCAGAAGCCGTCGTCGAAGCCCCGGGGGTCGTTTTCCAGCGTTCGCACGGTGTCGGAGGCGTCGGCGCAGAGACCGGCCATCGCCTCCCGGAGCATGTCCTGCTCTTCGCTGAAGTCCAGGTCCATCAGGTGCTGCCCTCGCCTTCGGTGCCGGGGCGCCACGCATCGCCCCGACGGTTCCACGGGTTGTCGTCGTCGTCGACCGGGAGCGCCACCCGCACGGCGCAGGTGGTGGTGGCCACTTCGCCGACCATGAGCGCCACGTCGAGTTCCACCCAGCCGCAGCCGACGGCATCGACGTGGGTGCCGGTGACCGTGGCGTCGAACACCATGTGGTCGCCCGGGAACACCGATGTGTTCATGCGAAACGTCATGCGCCCGAGGCGTCCGGTCGGGCCGGTCCAGTCGGTGACGTAGCGCTCGAACCAGGCGGCCTGGTTGGGGGTGTTGAGGAATATGTCCTGCGTGCCGTTGCGCTCGACGGCGAAGTCCTTGTCGTGGTGCATGGGTCGCCAGTCGCGTGAGGCGAGGGCGCCCAGCACGACGGTCGTGGCGGTGACATCGACCCCGAGCGGTGGCGGCGTGTCGCCGACCGAGACGTCGCCATGGAGGAGGTCTCGGGTCACGATGCGCCCCCTTCGTTGCGCCGGTAGCCGAACGCCGTGTACGACTCGACGCCGACCAGAGCGTCGTTCTGGTTGAGGTACTCGACGTCGATCACCCAGAACCTGCCCCGCCCCAGCTTCGTGGTCTTGGGTTCGCTGACCGACTTCAGGACCTGCCGGGACCGAATCCTGTCGCCGATGCGAACCGGGTCGTGGAAGGTGATCGTGTTCGACGAGATGATCGCCTCGGGCAGGTCGAGGTCGACCTTGAGGTCGAAGTGGGCCTGCAGCGGCACGGCCGGCTCGGTGCGGCCCGGCGACCAGTGGTGGGGCCGGAACCAGACCGACAGCATCGTGGGAGGGGCGATGGGGCCGTCGGTCAGGTCGGCGGCCACGTCGGCGTCCCAGAACAGCGGGTTGCCGTTTTCGGTGGCGGCGCAGGTGGTCCAGATGTAGCCGTGCTCGACCGGGAAGCCGCCTTCTTCTTCGTACTGGACCTGCCCGACCCTGTCGAGTACGAACGTGGGGATTGCGGCGAGGTCGGTGGCGGGCGTGTCGTTCATGCGATCGCCCCCTCAGCCCGCCAGGCGGCGAGTGTGTCGGCGTCGATGCCGACGCCAGCCAGCACCTCGTCGGTGTCGGGTTCGTCGAAGTCGGGGACGGCGAGCGTCGTGGCGTCGACCTGCCCAGCCAGGGGGGCGGACACCTGGCGCAGCGCACCGGCCCTCGGGTGCACGGCGTCGACGAACGATCTGCGTGCCCCGAACTGCTCGTCGGCCACGACCCCGGGGATGTCGAGCACCGCTGAGACGCAGGTGTCCGCCGGCCCCAGGTCTGCCGCCCACTCGTCACGGGTGCGGGTGGCGAAGGCGGCGGCGAAGTCGGCCCGCATGGCGTCGACGGCATCGTCGTCGTACTGCTGATCGGCCCACTGCCCACAGTCGAGGGCCCGGCAGAGGTTGGCGAAGAAGTGCGGTTCGATGGCGCCCACGGCCAGCCAGCCTCCGTCGGACGCCTCGTAGAGGTCGTACCAGGCGTAGCGGCCGGTCAGGAGTCCGTGGCGAGGGCCGGGTTCGACGCCCTCGGCGAGGTACTCGTCGACCGCCAGCGACATCAGCGACAGCACGCCGTCGGCGATCGAGACGTCGAGATGGGTGCCCTCGCCGGTGGTGGACCTGGCGGTGAGCGCAGCGCAGATTGCTGCCACGGCCTGGAGGCCGCCGCCGGCCGAGTCTGCGATCGTGGCGCCGGCCAGCGCAGGCGTGCCCCGTTCGTCACGGCCCGAGCAGTGGAGGTAGCCGGCGACGGCAAGGTAGTTGATGTCGTGGGCGGCCCACCCGGCACGGGGCCCGGTCTGGCCGAAGCCGGTCGTGGAGCAGAGCACGATGCCGGGGTTGGCGTCCCGCAGGGCGTCGTAGCCGATGCCCAACCGGTCGATCACCCCGGGGCGGAAGCTCTCGATGACGACGTCGGTGTCGGCGGCGAGGCGCAGGAAGGCGTCGCGGCCGGCATCGGACTTGAGGTCGAGCATCACCCGGCGCATGCCCCGGTGGGCGCTGTAGGCGTAGGTGGGCGGCGTGATCTGGATGCCGTCGTCTCTGGGCACCGGCGCCACCTTGACCACGTCGGCGCCCCAGTCGGCCAGCCAGCGTGCCGCCCGTGCGGCCGGGCCCACGGAGGCCAGGTCGAGCACGGTGACGCCCTCGAGCAGCGGTCGGTCGGCCATGGCTGGTCTAGAAGTTCTTGGGGAGGCCTAGGCCCCGTCGGGTGATGATGTTCTTCTGCACCTCGGAGGTGCCGCCGCCGATGGTGTCGAGCACCGTGTAGCGGTAGGTCGACTCGGCCCGGCCCTCCATGGGGGCCTCGTCGGTGCCGACCCGCAGTTGTGTGCCGGGTCCGCCGAGGTCCATCGAGGCGTCGGCGAGGACCTTGGAGAACTCGGTCGTGAACAGCTTGTACTCCGATGAGGCGACGGTCGGCGGGGGACCACCGTCGTGCTCGGCCTGCACCGATGCGTCGACGACCCGCAGGCCCAGGCCACGTGCCACCTCGGCGTTGGTGGCCAGGCGGGCGATGCGCGAGCGCACCCTGGGGTCGTCCTTCAGGGGTTGGCCGTCGCGCGTGGCTGTGCGGATGTGTTCGAGCAGGAGGTCGAGGCGTTGCCGGATCGGCGAGAAGGTGAACATCGTGAAGCGCTCGAGGTCGAGGGCCTGGGAGATGTACTGGAAGCCGTGGTTGAGCTCGCCGACGACGTATTCGTCGGGCACGAACACGTCGTCGAAGAACACGTCGTTGGTGATCTCGTCGCCCATGGTCATGATCCCCTGGACCGTGATGCCAGGGTGGTCGAGGGGCACGAGGAACAGCGTGATGCCGAAGTGCTTGGCGGCGTCGGGGTCGGTGCGGGCGCCGACCCAGTACCACTCGGCGAAGTGGGCCGAGGTGGTCCAGGTCTTCTGGCCGTTGAGGATCCAGCCGCCGTCCGTGGCGACGGCCTTGAGCTTCATGGCTGCGGCGTCGGAGCCGGCCTCGGGCTCGCTGTAGCCGATGGCGAACTCGACCTCGTTGGCGAGGATCTTGGGCAGGAACTCCTCTTTGAGGATCTCGGAGCCGTGGGCGATGAGGGTCTTGCCGATGATGCCGACGCCCTTGCCGATCTGGGGCCCGCCACGGGCGGCCAGCGCCTCGTTGAGCAGGTACTCGTAGACGCCCTCGCCCTCCTTGCCGCCGTAGTGCTTGGGCCAGGTGATGCCGAGCCAGCCCTGTTCGCCGATCTTCTTCATGAGGGCCCGGCGCCCGGGGGTGTCGACGATCTGGGCCATGTTCTCCCGGGTGGGGTCGAACACCTCGGGGTCGTCGTTGGCGTCGAGGAAGGCCTCGACCTCGGCGAGGAAGGCCTGCTGTTCGGGGGAGAAGTCGAAGTCCATGGGGGTTTCGGGGGCCTCTCAGGGCGTCCAGAGAATCTGACGGTGTGTCAGAAATCCCATGCTAGCCCCGGCACCCGTCAGGCGGCCAGCGGGGGTCAGTCGGTGATGACGCCTTCGGAGCGCAGGCGGGCCAGTTCGTCGGCGTCGAGGCCCAACTCGGTGGCGAGGATTTCGGCGGTGTGCTCGCCCACCCACGGCATGCGCTTCTCGGGGCCCTCGGCGACCCTCGACATCTTGAGCGGGTTGCCGGGCACCAGGACCGGTGGTTCGACGCCGTCCGTGCGGGGCATGGCGACCACCATGTTGCGGGCCTCGAGGTGCGGGTCGGCCACCACCTCCTCCGGTGTGTGCGACGGCCCCGCAACCAGATTGGCGGCGGCCAGGGCGTCGGCGATCTCCACCCGGGTGCGGCCGTCGGCCCATGCCTCGATGGCCGGGAGGATCACGTCGGCCAGATGGAGGCCCCATCCGGTTCGTTCGGCGAAGCGGGGATCGTCCTTCCATTCGGGGTGGCCGACCAGGTCGGCCAGGCGTTCGAACTGGTGCTCGCGCACGAACTGGAGCACGACGTAGCCGTCGCTGCACCGCACGGGCGTGATCACGAAATGTGCCGGGACCGGGTTGCGGGGGATGCCGAGCGACTGGAAGTTCACGACCAGGTCGGCGAGCGCCACGGTCGTGTCGAACATGGCCAGGTCGATGTACTGGCCCAGCCCCGTGGCCTCCCGGTGGCGGAGCGCCGCGAGGATGCCGATCACGGCGAACAGTCCGGCGGTGATGTCGGCTACGGCGCCCATCGGGTTGACCCGTGGCGGGCCGTCGGGTGGGCGCATGTAGTCGTAGATGCCCGACATGGCCTCGACGATCGAGTTGTAGGCGGGCCAGTCCTGATAGGGCGAGTCGCCGGTGTTGCCGAACCCCGAGATCGACATGACCACGGCACCCGGGTGGGCGGCGGCGATGTCGTCGAATCCGAGGCCGAACCTCGCCATCGTGCCCGGCTTGAAGTTGTCGGCCACTACGTCGAAGCGGGGGACCAGGCGCAGGAACAGGTCGCGGCCGGCGTCGCTGCGCAGGTCGAGGCCCAGGCTGCGCTTGTTGAAGTTGTTGCGCAGGAAGGTGGCGCCGACGCTGCGGCCTTCGGGGTCGGTCATCGCCGGCGTCGAGCCACGGCCCGACTCGCCGTGCACCGGGTGCTCGACCTTGACCACGTCGGCACCGAGCCGGGCCAGCAGTTGGGTGGCGAACGGGAGCGCCTGCATCTGCTCGGCGGCGAGGATGCGCACGCCGTCGAGCGGCTTGCCGTGGGGGACGGCGTCGGGGTTCCCTATTTCGCCGAGCTGCATGTGCTCTCCTGTGGTGCCGAGCAGGTCTCGACACCCTAGGCTGAAATCTGACGGACCGTCAGATTCTGGCGTTGAGGACGCAAAATGACCGAAACCAGGGGGATTCTCGCCTACGGCACCCATGTGCCGTATCACCGCCTCGACCGGGCGGCGATCACGGGCGTCATGGGTTCGGGCGGCGGCCGGGGCTGTCGTGCGGTCGCCTCGTTCGACCAGGACACCACCACGATGGGCGTCGAGGCCGCCCGCCAGGCGCTCGGAACCGGCGCCTCGTCCGGTCCGACCCCCGATGCTCTCTGGTTCTCCACCGTCGCCCCTGCCTATCTTGACAAGACCAACGCCACCACGGTCCATGCCGCGTTGCAACTCGACGCAGCCGTGCCCGCCCTCGACCTCGGTGGAGCAGTCCGTTCGGCGGCCGGCGCACTGCGGGCCGCCCTCACCGGTCCCGGACGCACGCTCGTCGTGGCATCCGACCTGCGCGTCGGCCTGCCGACCTCCGCTGACGAGGCCGACGGCGGCGATGCCGCAGCGGCGATCCTCACCGGGTCCTCTGCCGACGGCCCGTTGCTGGCCGACTACCTAGGCGGCGCATCCGCAACCGCCGAGTTCCTCGACCGCTGGCGCACGCCGGGCGACGCCACCTCCAGCACCTGGGAGGAGCGCTTCGGCGAGCAGGCCTACGGGCCCCTCCTCGACCGTGCCTGGGCCGCCGCCCTTGCCGACACAGGCCTGGCCGCCGACGGAATCGACACTGCCATCGTCACCGGCCTCCACGGTCGGGCCGTCAGGCGCCTCGGCGGCCGACTCGGCGTGGCAATCGCCGACGACCTCGCCGACACGGTCGGCAACAGCGGCGCCGCCCACCCCACCCTGCTCCTCGCCCACACCCTCGACACCGCCGACGCCGGACAGGTGGTCGCCCTGGTCGTGCTGGCCGACGGGGCCGAGGTGCTGCTTTTCCAGACCACCGGTGCGCTGGCCGCAGGGCGCCCCTCCCGCAGCGTCGCCGCCCAGATTGCCGACCGTGTCGACGTCGCCTATCCCACCTACCTCTCCTGGAGGGGCCTGCTCGAGGTCGAGCCGCCCAACCGCCCGGCCCCCAACCGGCCTTCGGCATCCGCCTCGCTGCGGCGCAGCGAATGGAAGTACGGGTTCGTCGGCTCGAGGGACGCCACCACCGGCATCACGCACCTGCCGCCCTCCCGGGTCGGGATCGACGGTGGAGCCGTCGACGACATGGAGCCGGCCCCCATGGCCGACACCGGGGGCACCATCGCCACGTTCACCGTCGACCGGCTGGCCTACTCGCCCAGCCCGCCCATCGTCTTTGCCGTAGTCGACTTCGACGGGGGCGGTCGCATGCCCGTAGAGCTCACCGACGTCGACCCCGCCGAGGTCGCCGTCGGGGACCGGGTCGCCATGACCTTCCGTCGCCTCCACACAGCCGACGGCATCCACAACTACTTCTGGAAGGCCCGGCCCGTCCGGGGCTGAGGAGGCGCACCATGGCTTCACACGGAATCCTGGACCGGGTGGCGATAGTCGGGATGGGCTGCACGCCTTTCCGCGAGCACTGGGACCTGTCGCTCGACGACCTGCTCGTCGACGCCGCCGGCCTGGCATTCGACTCGGCCGGCGTCACGAAGGACGAACTCGACGCCTACTGGTTCGGCACATCCCAGTCGGCCGCCTCCGGTATCTCGTTGGCAACGCCGTTGCGTCTTACCGGCAAGCCCGTTACCCGGGTCGAGAACTACTGCGCCACCGGCTCCGAGGCTCTGCGCCAGGCCTGCTACGCAGTGGCGTCCGGCGCCTACGACTCGGCCATGGCCATCGGCGCCGAGAAGGTCAAGGACGGCGGTTACCAGGGGCTCAACGCCTTTCCGATACCCACCGACGGCACCAACCGCACGCTCACGGCGGCCGCCATGTTCAGCCTCATCCTCCCGGCCTACGCCGAGCGCTACGGGGTCGACGAGGATGAACTGCGCCGGGTCGTCGCCCGCATCGCCGAGAAGAACCACTACAACGGAGCCCGCAACCCGCTGGCCCAGTTCCGACGCGAGACCTCCGCCGACGCCATCTGTGAGATGCCCGCCATTGCCGGCCGCCTCTCGGTGTTCGACTGCGCCGGTGTCGCAGATGGCGCCGCAGCCGCCATCGTCGTACGTGCAGAGGACGCCCACCGCTACACCGACACGCCCCTCTACTTGAAGGCGCTTTCGCTGGTGGCCGGCAACGGCGGTGGCCTCATCGACCCCGACTACGACTTCACGACCCTGCCCGAGTGCGCCGCCGCCGCCACCGACGCCTACGCACAGGCTGGCATCAGCGACCCTCGTGCCGAGTTGGCGCTCGCCGAGGTCCACGACTGCTTCACACCCACCGAGCTGGTCCTGATGGAGGACCTCGGCTTCTGCGATCCCGGAACCGCATGGCGCGATGTCCTCGACGGCACGTTCGACCTCGACGGCGACCTGCCCGTCAACACCGATGGCGGCCTCAAGAGCTTCGGTCACCCCGTCGGCGCCAGCGGCCTGCGCATGCACTACGAAGCCTGGATCCAACTACGCGACGAGGCCCCCGAAGAACGACGGATTGACCGCCGCGGCCGCACGAAGGCATTGATCCACAACCTCGGTGGTTATCCCGGAGAAATGCTCTCATTCGTCGGCATCGTCGGCACCGAGTTGGACTAGTTCCCCTTGCGTCTGTCCGGGAGGCGGCCCGGGTAGAGAGAACCCCTAGGGCGCCACGGATGACCAGGCGTCGAGGAGGGCTTCGTCGCCGAAGGTCTCGAGGGAGCCGCGGCCCCTTCCCCAGAGGCACAGGAGCAGGTCAGACGCCGTGCCCCGTGCGGCGGCGTCGCCCTTTGCGTGTTCGAACGTAGCCACCAACTCGCCCTCGACGTTCGACAGCAGCCACTCGCCCTCGCCATCGGTGCGGTGCAGGTGCAACGAGCCGTCCGGGTATTCGATGGAACCCCCGCTCCGCATGCGGGAGACAAGGCCGACCTCGATCAACTCCGTGATCCCGTCCGTCGCCAGGTCGGCGTCGATCGGCTCGGTCGTCTCCGCAGCCTCCTGGGCATCCCAACGGTGGACGGAGGTCTCGTGGGCCATGCGTCGGCACCACCAGCCGGCCCGCAGGTCGCCGACCCAGTTCCACGCCGGAGCGTCATGGTCGGCGCCGCCCAACGTGGCCACGGTCCGGTCGAGCAGGTCGGACATCGATTCGTCGGGGTCGGGTGATGGCCGCTGAGGTCCGCTCGCGTCACCGGACTCGACCTGGGCCATTGCGAAGTTCCAGACCGTCGCGAGGTGTTCGGCCAGACCCGTGTTGGTCCACTCGGGGCAGGCCGCCACCTGCGAACCGGGTGCCGCTTCGACGGCGGTGATCAGCGAGCGACCGTCTGCGGCCAGGTGGGCGAGGTAGGCGTCGTTCGTGAGTTGGTGGTCCATGGGCAGATCATGCCCGCGGACCGACGCTCAGGACTGATCGGGCTCGCCCGGCGACTGGTCCTGCTCGCGCAGGAACGCCTCGAACTCGGCGGCCAGATCGTCGCCGCTGGGCAGCATCTCGTCGGATTCGTCGGCGTCGACCTCCAGCTGCCGGACGTACTCGGCGATCTCCGTGTCGCCCTTGACGGCGGCCTCCACGTGCCGCTGCCACTCGGCGGCGGGTTCATCGAGGTCCGCATATCCGGTCTCGATCCCGGTGACCTGCTCGAAGCGGCGCAGCAGGGCTCGGGTCGCCTTCGGGTTGGGTGCATCCGGCACGTAGTGGGGAACCGATACCCGCAGCGAGATCACCGGGATACCGGCCCGGTCGAGGGCTTCGTGGAGCACGCCGATCAGGCCCGTGGGTCCCTGGTACGAGGGGCGGTCCAGGCCCAGCCGCTCGGCCAGCCGTAGGTTGGTCGAGCTGGCGACGACCCTGAGGGGCCGGGTGTGGGGTGCCATCCCCGCCATGGCACCCATCGTCACCACCGACTCGGCACCGGTGTGCGCAACCACTTCGACCAGCGAGTCGGCGAACGTGCGCCAGCGCAGGTGCGGCTCGATGCCGGACATGAGCACGAGGTCGCGGGGCACCTCGTCGCCGTGGGCCAGCATCACCTCGTTGGCCGGCCAGTGCAGTCGGCGTTCCCCATCTTCGTCGAAGGCGACGACCGGCCGTTCCTGGGTGAAGTCGTAGAAGGTCTCGGGATCGACGTCACCGATTATGGAGGCGTCGAACCGGTGGGCCATCCAGGTCACCGCTGCAGTCGCCGCTGCTGAGGCGTCGAACAGCCCGCGGTAGGCGACCGCGACGACGGGCCGCTCCAGGTCTCCACGCAGGTCGGCGACCTGCCAGCGCAACTCCTCCACCCCGACACACTCGCGCACCCGTCGACGGTCTGCCCAATGCTCGCTCCTCCACCGGGCACGAACGCCGCTGTGCAGCCGTGGGACGATGCGGCGATGGACGAACCGGACAGCGATTCCTCGGGCCGGTCCGGCCGGTGGGTGCTGTTCGGCGGGGTCTACGCCGTCTACTTCGCCTTCGGTGTCGTGGCACTTTCGATCCCGCCGCTCGTCGGCGAGGTGCGTGCCGACCTGGGCCTGAGCCGTGCCGGCATGGGGCTGGCCCTCGGCGCCTGGCAACTCGTGTACCTCGGTTCGGCTCCGCCGGCGGGGCGCCTCGTCGACCGGCTCGGGGTCCGGCGGGCGATTGCGATCGGAGGCGTCATCGTCATCGCCAGCGGGCTCCTGCGTGCCGCAGCCGGCAACCTGCCGGCCCTGTGGGCCGCCATCGCCCTGTTCGGCGTGGGCGGACCGCTGATCTCGGCGGGTGCCCCGCGGGCGGTCGCCCTCTGGTTCGACGACCAGCGTGAGCGACGGGTCGCCGTCGGCATCTACAGCACGGCGCCTGCGATGGGCAGCATGGCGACGCTGGTGCTGTCCAACTCGGTCCTCATGCCGCTCACAGGGTCGTGGCGTTGGACCGTCGTGATCGAGACCGGTTCGATGGTCCTGGCCCTTGCCGCCTGGCTCGTCGTCACGGGCCGCATCCGGGCGCCGATGTCGAGCAGCGAGGCCGACGGGGCCGGTGCGGCCGGCGCCTGGCGGGTGCTCCTGCGTGACCCCGGGATACGCCTGGTCCTGGCGCTCGGCACGGGCGTCTTCTTCGTCGCCCACGGCCTCGGCGGCTGGATGCCCGCCCTGCTTCGCACCCACAGCGGTTTCTCGTCGATGGCGGCGGCCAACTGGGTGGCGGTCGGCACAGGCGTAGGGGTGGCCGTCTCTCTCTGGCTGCCCGGTAGGGCCGACGGCCGACGCCTCCCGTTCATCCTCTCCGGCGTGCTTCTGGTCGTGTCGGCGGCACTCCTGTTCGTCCTGGTCGCCCCGACGGCGCTCGATCCGTTGCCGGTGGCCGCTGCCGGTGTGCGGGCCGTGCTGGTGCCCCTGGTGCTCGTGGCCCTCATGGAGTCCGAGGCGGTCGGGCCCCACAACATGGGCGTCGCCTACGGCATGTGGTTCGCCGTCGCGGAGTTGGGTGGTGTCTCGGGCCCGCTGGTGATGGGCTGGGTCGCCGACACCGACGCCGGGTTCGGCGGGGCGTTGGTGCTCATGTCGGTGGTCTGCGTGCTCGTGGCCCTCGTGGCGGCTCGGCTGCGCGGCGTCCGGGGTCCGGAAGTAGGTTCGGTGCCGACCCAGGCCGTGCCGTCCGAGGAGCATCCGTGACCGATCCGACCCAGCCGTACGCCGGCTTCGAGGGTGAGGTGCGTCGCACCATCGCCGGGTCCGATCCCTGGTGGCCAGACCAGCCGACCGCTCCGGCGGGGGCCCCGAACGTGATCGTGATGCTTTGCGACGACCTGGGCTTTGCCGACATCGGTTCATACGGCTCCGAGATCGACACCCCCCACCTCGACCGGCTTGCCGACGAGGGCCTGCGCTACACCAACTTCCACGTCAACCCGATGTGCTCGCCGACCCGGGCCTCGCTGCTGACCGGCCTCAACCACCATCTCGCCGGCCTCGCGACCGTCGCCCACCGCGACCCCGGTTACCCCGGTTACGCCATGGAACTCCGCGACAACGCCGTCACGATGGCCGAGGTCCTGCGCGACGCCGGCTGGGCCACGCTCATGGTCGGCAAATGGCACCTGTGCAAGGACTCGAACCTCACCGAGGCCGGCCCCCGTCACGGCTGGCCATGCCAGAAGGGCTTCGACCGCTTCTACGGGATCCTCGACGGGTTCACCAACTTCCATCATCCGCACCGGCTCTACGAGGACAACCACGTCGTCCACGTCGACCGGTACCCGGACGACTACTACTTCACCGACGACCTCACCGACAGGGCGCTCGAAATGGTCCGCGAGGTCCGGTCCGGCCATCCCACGAAGCCGTGGTTCATGTACTTCGCCCACGGCGCCGTCCACGCACCGCTGCAGGTAAAGGCACCAGACGCCGAGAAGTACCGGGGCGACTATGACGACGGCTGGGACATCGTGCGGCAGCGCCGATTCGAACGCCAGCAGGAGTTGGGGGTCATCCCGGACGGTGCGGTCCTGCCTCCCCGCAACACCGAGGAGAACCACGCCGTCGAGGCCTGGGATGACCTCAGCGACATGGAGCGGGAGGTTTTCGCCCGCTACCAGGAGATCTACGCCGGCATGGTCGACAACGTCGACCAGAACCTCGGACGGCTGCGGGCCGAGCTCGAGGCCATTGGCGAGTGGGACAACACCATCATCGTGTTCACATCCGACAACGGAGGATCACGCGAGGGCCAGGGGCGGGGCACGTCGTCGTACTTCCGCACCCTGATCGCCCACACCCTGGGTGCCAGCCCGTTCGACGACCTCGAGGTGGACCACTCCCGCCTCGACATCATGGGCGGACCACAGACGCTCCCGCACTACCCGATGGGATGGGCGATGGTGTCGGGCACCCCGTTCCGGCTCTACAAGATCAACACCCATCAGGGCGGCCATCAGGTGCCATGCATCATCTCGAAGGGCGACGGCCTGCCCGGCGGCGGCGGCCTGCGCACCCAGTACCAGCACGTCACCGACCTTCTGCCCACGGTGCTCGACCTCGCCGGAGTCGATCTTCCGACCACGAAGCACGGGCAGCCGCTTCCGGCCCCCGCCGGCACGAGCTTCACGTCGACGCTTGCCGACGCCGACGCCGCATCGACCCACACCGAGCAGTACTACGAGCAGGTAGGACACCGGGGCTTCTACCGGGACGGCTGGTCGGCGGTTACGTGCCACGGCCGTCGGGCGCCGTTCAGCGAAGACACCTGGGAGCTCCACAACCTTGCCGCAGACCCCACCGAGAGCCACGACCTCGCCGCCGAGCACCCGGACAAGTTGGCCGAGCTCCAGGAGGCCTGGGAGCAGGCAGCCTGGGCTAACCAGGTGTATCCGCTGGACGAGGGCAGCGGTATCACCTATATCCAGCGGCCGCCGTGGGAGGAGGTGCTGGCTGAGCCGGCGACCTTCCTGCCCGGCACCCCGACCGTCGAACGCTTCCGGTCGGTTCAGTTCATCAACTTCCGGTCGTTCACCGTCGACGTGGCCCTCGACTTCGCCACCGGCGACGAGGGCGTCCTCGTGGCCCATGGCGACCAGGGCGGCGGCTACTCGCTCTACGTCGAGGGCGGCCACCTCTTCTTTGCCTTCAATGCCTATGGGGTGATGACCATGCTCGATGGCGGTCCGCTGGCTGCAGGTGCCTCTTCGGTATCGCTCGAGGTTGAGGCCCCCGGCGAGATGACCCTGCACGCATTGCTCCGGGTCGACGGCGACGAGGTCGGAACAGCACGCGACCTGCCGGCCCTCACCTCGATGTCGCCCTTCGAGGGCATAGACGTCGGCATCGACCGTCGCTCGCCGGTGTCGTGGGACGTCTATGAGCGCCATGGGCCGTTCCCGTGGACCGGCACCCTCCACTCGGTGACCTACACGCCCGGCGAACTGGCCCCCGACGCCGGGGCCCGCTGGCTCGATGTGCTCCGGGAGTCCGCCTCCCGGTTCGATTAGGCGCGATCATGGCTGCCGTGGAACTTCCCGACCTCGTCGATCCGTCACACTCGGTGCTGTGCATGGTCGAGTGCCAGAACGGTGTGATCGGCGCCGAATCCAACTTCCCTGCCCTCGCCGATGCGGCCGCCGAGATGCTCCCGGCGTTGGTGGCCCTGGCCGCCGTCGCCCGCGGGGCCGGCGTCAAGGTCGTCCATGCCACGGCACAGGTGAAGCCCGACCGGTGGGGCGCAAACGACAACGCCCGCCTCTTCGGCGTTGCCCGCCGGTCGCCGGTGCAACTGCTGGCCGGCTCGTCCGCCGCCGAGCCGATCCCGGAACTGGGATTCGATGCTGCCACCGACGTGGTCGTCCCCCGGTTCCACGGCCTGTCGCCCTTCTCCGGCACCGAACTCGTGCACCTGCTGCGCAACGAGGGGATCACCACCGTGGTGCTCGCCGGGGTGTCGCTGAACGTGGCGATCCCGAACTCGGTGTTCGACCTCGTCAACGCCGGCTTCCAGGTCGTGGTCGCCACCGACTGCGTGGTTGCCACGCCCCCCGACTACGGCGAACAGGTGCTGGCAAATACCCTCGCCTACGTCGCCACCCTCGCCACCGCCGCCGACGTAGCCACCGCCTGGCCCCAAAAGTGACAGGGGGACGCAAGTGATAGGGGGACGCAAGTGATAGGGGGACGGGCCTTGGATCACTTGCTGGCGTGTGGCAGGTGACAGGGGGACGGGCCTCGGATCACTTCAGCTGGTCGCGCCGTTCTGCCGCCACCCGGCGGCGCCTGGCCCGTACGGCCAGCGCCAGCACGATTCCGACCAGCACCGCACGGTCGACGTGTGGCGCCAGTACCAGCGTCGCCGCGAATGTCCCGAGCGTCACCACGCCGTCGCCCGTCGACTGCCGGGCTAGGCCGATCAACTTCCGGGGCTGCACCAGGCCGAGGACGGCGGCGATCACCACGCCGCCCAGCACGGCCCGGGGGAGCTGCTCGACCAGGTCGGCGAAGGGCAGGAACGCCAGGACCACCAGGCCGGTGACGAGCCCGGACCAGCGTGTGCGGGCTCCGGCCAGGCGGTTCAGCGACGAGCGGCTGAACGATCCGCCCACGGGGAAGCCACCGGCGAAGGCTGCGGCCACGTTGGCCAGGCCCTGGCTGATGAACTCCCGGTCGGCCGACCAGGTCTGGCGATCCTCGGTGGCGAATACCCGGGAGATCGACGCCGCCTCGGCGAAGCCCACCAGGGCGATCACCACACCGGAGGCGACGACCGAGCCCAGTTGGTCCCATTGGAGGTCGAAGGCGATCGTCGGCAACCCGGTGGGCACCTGTCCGACGACCGTGCCCTCGTAGCCGGTCGCCCCGGCGTAGATGATGCCGCCGGCCACGGCGATGAGGGCGCCGGGGAAGAAGCGGTGGATCCGGCGGCCGCGCAGCAGCAGCGCCAGCGTCACCGCTGCCAACAGGATCGCCTGGAACTCCCACCCGTCCGGGTGTACCAGCGACCATCCGGCACGCCAGAGCACGCCCCCGTCGGGGGCCGACACTCCCAGGGCCTTCGGCAACTGCGAGCACATGATGAGGATGGCGGCCGCCGACTTGAAGCCGGTGACCACCGGGTCCGTCATCAGGTAGGTGACGAGGCCCAACCTCAGGACGCCGAGCAGCAGGCGGGTTACGCCGACGACGAGGGCGAGGAGTGCGGCGAGCGCCACGTAGTCGGCCGACTCCGGCTGGGCCAGGCCCGTCAATGCCCCGAGGGTGAGGAGGCTCGTCATGGCCACCGGCCCCGTCTGGAGGTAGGGCGACGAGGCATACAGGGCTGCGGCGATCAACGGCAGGGTCGAGGCGAAGAGGCCGACGTGCGGCGGTAGTCCCGCCAACTCGGCGTAGGCCATCGACTGGGGGATCAGGACCAGGGCTACGCTGATGCCGGCCAGGAGGTCGGCGCCACCCGCCCTTGCGGGCGGGAACGTCAGCGGGGTGGGCTCTTCCATCCGGCGAGGCTATTGGCCGTGGACGCCCAAGCCCGTAGGCACGGGCGGAGGCCGTTCAGGTCGGTCGGTGACCTGCCGACCGGCTGAGAGTCGGGTCAGCCCTGTCCGCCGATGTCGACACAGAAGGCCTCGTGGTCGATCGCCAGGGCACGGGACTCGTGCCGGGCGGCGAGGCGCAGGACCTGATTGAGGGTCTCGGCGACGCTGCCGGCAGACCGGTTCGGGCTGTGGAGGGCCGTCAGGGAAAGGGCGGACAGTTCGTCGAGTTTGAAGCATTCGGCGCCCAGACGCCGAACCTGGATGACGATGCGGGGAGCTTTCCACGTGGCATCGCGGTACAGGTCGTCCTCGACGATCGAACGGGTGTGGGTGACCAGGGTGGACCTGAAGGTGAGGAGGCTTGTCTCCACTTCGGCGAACCACAAGGCATCGTCGCTGCGGTGGCGGACCAGGTGATCGAGGGCCTCGGCTGCAGGGGCGAGCCTTGTCACCGGGGTGGCGGCTTCGGAGGTGATCATCATCGGAGTTCGTCTCCCGTTCTCGGTTCCCGACATCGAATGCGGGAAACGGTTGGGCCGACGACGCTGTCGATCTGTCGCACAGGGTACCAGACGGGGGTGGTCGTGGCCAGTGCGGGCCGCGCCGCCGCCATGCCCGGTGGGTTGCCGCCGCCGGCAGGTATGGGGGTACGGTCGCCCGGCGATGATCGACTACCCGGGGACGGACGACCTTCCGTCCGACGGCGTTCCCATCCGTCAGGCGGCGACCCTGCTCCTGCTGGCCGACCGACCGGACCTGCACGTCCTGACCCTGCGACGTACCACCCGGTCCACGTTCATGGCCGACCACACCGTGTTCCCGGGGGGCGCCCTCGACCCCGAAGACAGCGATGCCCGGTGGCCTGGCCTGGTGCGGGGCCTGCAACCGGGCGATGCGGACGACGCGCTCGGCATCGGGCCGGGGTCGCTCGCATTCTGGATCGCCGCCGTACGCGAAACCATCGAGGAGGTCGGCGTGGCAGTCGGGCTTGGACGAGATCTGGTGGATCACCGCGACGACCTCGACAACGGCCGGGTCCGACTCTGCGACCTGGTGGGGCCCGCCGGCCTCGACCTCTCGGGCGTGCACCCGGTCGCCCGCTGGGTGACGCCGATAGGGGGCCCGAAGCGCTACGACACGTTCTTCTTCGTTGCGGCAGCGCCTCCGGATGCCGATCCCATGGCGGACGGTGCGGAGGCCGTAGACGTCGACTGGATGCGCCCAGCCGAGGCACTCGACCGGTGGCGGTCAGGAGGGCTGACGATGATCGGACCCACGATCTCGATGCTGGAGCGCCTCGCCGGGTTCGGTTCGTCAGCCGAGGCCCTGGCGGCGGCCGCAGAGTCGAACGGCACCCACCGCCGCCGCACCAGGGTCACGGACCTGAAGCGCTATCCCGGCTACGAGGTCACGGACGCCAGAGAGGCAATGGGGTGGGCGTGGTTCCCGCCGGGAGAAGGGGGCTCGGGGACCACGGCCCCGTAGATTCCCCCCGTGAGCGCTCCTTCCTTCGTTCCGACACCGACGCTGCGTCCGACCGACGTTGCGTACCGTGGTCCCCGGCGACGCCTCGGTTCCTGGACGGCAGACCGTCCCGGAGAGATCGGCGAGGACGGCCAGCCCGGCGGCGAGCGGTTCGGCGTCCAGGGCCCCGACCAGGGCTATGCCCTCCTGCTGGCCCGCACCCTGGTGCCCCGTCTGCGCCTGGCACCGGACGAACACGTCGATGATGCCGTCGTCGGCTGCACGGGCGTGGCCCTCAAGAGGTCGTCCCTCCACGGCCGGGCCCCGGTCCTCGCCGACCTCGAGGTGGCGTTCGGCCTGTTCGGGTTCTTCGACGACGCCCCTCCGGACGCTCTTGCCGAGAAGCGCCGGGGGCTCTTCGCCGGCGTGGCGCACCACCACCACTACGCAGCCGCCCGTGCCATTGCCGATCGGGTGCCCGAGGACCTGCTGCGCCTGGCGCCGTCCGAAGCGGTGTCCCAGGGCCTGCCGGCCTGACCTGTCGAATTGATGGAGGAGCAGCCACCCGCAGGCCCTCCCCGGGGGCGCACGCTCGATTCGGTCATGCCGATTGTGCTGTTCATAGGGCTGAACCGCCTGGCGGGCCTGGGATGGGCGGTGCTGGGCGCAACCGTGTGGAGCGTCAAGGTGGCGGTCGATCGCCACCGACGCGGTGAGGCCGTCGGAAAGTTCCTGCCGATCCTCGTCGGCTACCTGGTGGTGCGCGGCACCATCGGGATCCTGACCGACTCGGAGGCCGTCTACTTCGGCATCGGCATCGGCACCAAGGCCTGCATCGGCGTCGCCCTGATGGTCACGTCGCTGGTCGGTAGGCCCTTCCTCGGCCGGGTGTTCCACCTGGCCCTGCCGGTCGACCGGGCGACCCGTGCCCACCCGGCCTACCTGCGGATGACCTCCCGCCTGACGGTCGTATGGGGCGCCTGGCTCCTGGCTACTTCGGTATGGGACGTCTGGCTGTTCAACCAGACCTCGGCTGACGGCTACGTGCTCATCCGGGCGCTGGTCGGCTGGCCGACCGGGATCCTGTTGACCCTGGGCGCCTTCTGGTACGCCGACCGGGCGCTGCGGGCCGTCCCCGGCTTCCCGGGGCTGATGCACCTGCTCGAGGAGCAGGACGAACGCCGCCGCAAAGGCTGAGCGCGCCCGAGTGGGGTGCCCCGGTGCGGGTGGGCGAACATGGCTGCATGGCAGATGGAGCACTCGCCGGCCTCGGCGTCCTGGTCACGGGCGGGGGTACCGGCATCGGGAGGGCGTGTGCAGCGGCGCTGGCCGCCGACGGGGCCGTCGTAACGATCTGTGGGCGCACCGAGTCGACGCTCGCCGAGTCGCAGGAGGCCATTCGGCCCGGCCACGGGGGAAGCGTCGCCTATGTGGTTGCCGACGTGACCGACGAGGCCACGGTGCAGGCGGCGGTCGGTGCAGCCGCCGGTGCTGCCGGCAACCTGACCGGTGTCGTGGCCAACGCCGGGGGCGGTGGCGGGATGGGTCCTTACCACGTCCAGGACACCGACGAGTTCCTGCGGGTGCTCCACCTCAACGTGCTCGGCACGATGCTGTGCGTCAAGCACGCCGTGCCACACCTGGTCGCAGACGGGGGAGGCTCGTTCGTCGGCATGTCGTCGATCGCCGGGCACGTCACCCACCCCCTGTTCGGCGCCTACCCGGTCGCCAAGGCCGGGATCGAGCAGATGATGCGCAACGCCGCCGACGAGTTCGGCCGGTCGAACGTGCGCTTCAACGCCGTGCGGCCCGGCTTCATCGCCACCGAGATCATGAACATGGTCCCCACAGACAGCGACGTGTACGACAGTTACGTGCGCAACACCCCGATGGGCGACGTCGGCCGGCCCGAGGACGTCGGCAACCTGGTCCGGTTCCTGATCGGCCCCGAATCGCGATGGATCACCGGCACCTGCATCAACGTCGACGGCGGCAACGCCCTGCGGGCGGGACCCGACTTCTCACAGTTCGTGGCGCCCGCCCTCGGCGACGACGTCATGTCCGGCAACCTGCCCGACTGACCGACCGTCGCCCGGTTCAGGCCGGGTCGACGATCAGGTGGGCCTCGCGGAGGCCGTAGACGAAGGCGTTGGGCATCTCGACCGGCTCGGTGCCGGGGGCGAGGCGCGGGTTGCGGAAGCGCCGCACGAACTCCTCGAAGAAGACCCTGATCTCGAGCCGCGCCAACGATGCTCCCAGACAGAAGTGGGTGCCGTGTCCGAACGCCAGGTGGTGGTTGGGGTCCCTTGCGACGTCGAACGACTCGGAATCATCGAAGTGGGCCGGGTCCCGGTTCGCCGACGAGTACATGAGCAGCACCTGCTCGCCTTCGCCGACGGTCGTGCCGCCGACCTCGATGTCCCCGGTGGCGATCCGGCACATGTTGTGGATCGGGGTGACCCAGCGGATGAACTCCTCCACGGCCACGGCCATGTCGGCGCCGTCCACGAGCGCCTGGAACTGGTCGGGGCGCCGGGTCAGCTCCACGAGCGTGCGGGCGATCACCGTGCGGGTCGTCTCGGCACCACCGTCGAGCAGCAGCAGGCAGTCGGAGATGATCTCGTCGAGGCCGAACGGGTATTTGCCCAGCCCCTCTACCTCCCGGTCTACCCAGACGTCCATGACCGTGTCGACCGGGCAACCACCACCCGAACGCTCGGATCTGGTCGACTCGTAGACGTCCATGCAGGCTTCGGTGAACTCGAAGACCGCCATCACGCCGTCGTCATCGTGGTAGCGGGGGCCACCGCCGAGGGCGATGGTGCGCTCCGACCAGTCCCGCAGGCTCGGCCAGGACTCGTGGGGGAAGCCCAGCAGCAGGCCGATCATCTGCGCCGGAAGCGGTGACGCCAACTCCGAGACGACCTCGGCCCCGCCGGTCTCGGCAAGGCCGTCCAGCAGGCCGGTGACCACGCCGCGCACGTGGTCCTCCCATTTGCCGGACGCCTTCGGCGTGAACCTCCGGGAGACCAGGTTGCGGCGCACCGTGTGGTGGGGGTCGTCGAGGCCGATGATCGAGGCATCGGCCGGGATGTTGGGCCGGTAGCCGCCCTTTTCGTTGCCCGAGTTGGTGAACCGGAACTTGTCACGCTCGATCGTGACGATGTCGTCGTAGCGGGAAACTCCCCAGAGTTCGTTGACCTCATCCCAGTAGAGGGGCTCGTTGTCGCGCATCCAGGCGTAGGTCGGGTACGGGTCGTTGACGTAGAAGTCGCCGTCGAGCAGGTCGAGGATGGGCCGGTCGGAAGTGGGCCGGTCTTGATGTGCCACGGCCGGATCGTAGGGCCACGGGCTCCGACGACTACAACCGTGGCAGACATCGCAACGATCGAGGAGCGTCAGATGCGAGCAGTGCGGACCGTCGATGGGGAGTTCACCGTCGTCGAGGTCGATGAGCCCGATCCGGACGACGGCGAGGTCGTCGTCGACATCGCCGCGGCGGGGATCTGCGGTTCGGACCTGCACCTGAAGGGCTTCGGCATCCCGGTCACGTTCGGCCACGAATGCGCCGGCCACCTCGCCGACGGCACGCCCGTGGCGATCCAACCGCTCATGCACTGCGGTACCTGCGAGCGCTGCCTCGACGGCCAGACGCACCTCTGCCGCAACGGCAGTGGCACCATGTACGGCATCGCCCGAGACGGCGGAATGGCCGACCGGCTTGTGGTCGATGCGTCGTGCCTCATACCCCTGCCCCACGGTGTGCCGGTCGCCGACGCCTGCCTTGTCGAGCCGCTGGCCGTCGCCCAGCACGCTGCCAACTCGGCCGGGGTGGAGTCGGGCCAGCGGGCGCTTGTCGTCGGCGGTGGGATGATCGGCCTGGCCTGCGTGGCGACGTTTCGTGCCGCCGGGGCCGATGTCGACCTGTCGGCCCGTCACGACCACCAGGTCGCCGCCGGTGAGCGCCTGGGCGCCGGCACGGTGGCAACCGGCGAATACGACGTCGTGGTCGACGCTGCCGGTACTGGGAGCGCCGTTGCAACGGCCATCGACCATGCCCGCCCCGGAGCCGTGCTGTCGGTGCCGGCCGTCTACTGGGAGCCGTTGACCATTCCAAACGCCACCACCCTCATTGTCAAGGAGATCCGGTTGCAGCCCTCGTACACCTACGGACACCACCACGGGGTGCGCGAGGTCGATGAGGCGGCGTCCCTGCTGGCGGACTGCCCGGTGTTGTCCGATGCGGTCATCACGCACCGTTTCGGGCTCGACGATGCCCCCGAGGCGTTCCGGGTGGCCGCAGACCGGGCAGCCGGCAGCATCAAGGTGGTGCTGGAGCCCTAGGCGAGATCCACCATCTCGAAGCGGCTGGGCCGGTGGAGGACCTCGTCGACGAGCGGCCGGAACTCTTCAAGCGGCAGATCGTCGTAGGCGGGGTCGAAGCAGTTCTGGTCGTAGTCGTGGCAGAAGGCCGCACAGTCGTCGAACCACTCGTGGCCCCGGAACGCCTCGCGGGCGTCCCGGTCGCCGCCGACGTGATGGAAGAAGTAGTACCCCTGGAACACGCCGTGGTGCCGGACGATCCAGTGGGTCCGGTCTGACACGTAGGGCCTGAGGATCTCGGCGGCCAGGGCCGAGTGGTTGGCAGGGGCGACCACGTCGCCGACGTCGTGGAGCAGGGCCGCCACGACCATTTCGGTGTCCTCGCCGTTGCGCAGGGTTCGGGTGGCGCTCTGGAGCGAGTGCCGGTAGCGGTCGACCTGGTATCCGAATCGTGGTCCCTGCATCGAGCGGAGCAGCCCGAAGAGGTGGTCGGTGAGGGTGTCGTGGACATGGCTGTTGAACGTGGCGACCGACTCGATGTAGTCGTCGGCGGTGCCGTCCTGCATGTCCACCCAGGTGAAGGTGCGGGGCGAGGTGGGGTCCATTGCCGGGCAGTCTGGCACGGCGGTGCCGGCCGTGGACAACGGCGGGGCTAGGTTCCGCGGCGACGGGAGGTCCGATGCAGCCCTACGACGAGTTTGCGATGTTGGCCGACAACGCCGCCGAGGCGGGGCTCGACGTCGATGTCATTCCGTCGGTCGAGAGGCTCGATGTCCAGGGTCCCGACGGCCTCGCCGTGAGCGCCATCCGGTGGGGGACAGGACCGCCCGAGTTGGTGCTGCTGCACGGCGGGGCGCAGAACGCCCACACCTGGGACACGGTCGCCCTCGCCCTCGGGCGGCCGCTGTTGGCGATCGACCTGCCGGGGCACGGCCACTCCGACTGGCGGCCGAAGAAGGACTACACGCCGCAGGTGCTCGCCGCCGAGGTCGCCCGGGTGGTGGAGGCCCATGCCCCGGAGGCGGCAGCGGTGGTCGGCATGTCGCTGGGTGGCGTGACGGCGCTGTGCCTGGCGACCGACCATCCGACCCTGGTGAGGCGGCTTGGGCTGGTCGACATCACCCCCGGCACAGACCACGCCAAGGCGGAGCCGATCATCGCCTTCGTGACGGCCCATCAGGACTTCGCCGACTTCGACGCGATCCTCGCCCACACCATGGAACACAACCCGACCCGCACCGAGTCGTCGTTGCGCCGTGGCGTCCTGCACAACGCCTGCGAGCAGGAGGACGGTTCGTGGTCGTGGCGCTGGGACCCGGTGCGCGACTGGAAGGCCGGAGATGTCCCTCGGGAACATGTCCCTCGGGAACATGTCCCTCGGGAACATGTCCCTCGGGAACATGTCCCTCGGGAACATGTCCCTCGGGAACATGTCCCTCGGGAACATGTCCCTCGGGAAGATGTCCCTCGGGAAGATGTCCCTCGGGAAGATGTCCCTCAGGAAAGAGCCCCCGACTTCGGCGCGCTGTGGGACCGGGTCTCGTCGCTGGCGTGTCCCGTCCACCTGTGGCTGGGTGGGGCGTGGAGCGTCGTTGGGGACGAAGACGTTGAGGAGTTCCGACGCCGTCAGCCCGAAGCGTCGGTCACGACCGTCGAAGGTGCCGGCCACAGCATCCAGGGCGACCGGCCCCTCGATCTGGTCGAGTTGATCGAAAGACTGTTGGCAGAGCCCGCCTAGATGCCGTCGATGCGGCGGAAGGCCTCGGCAAGGGGGACGCCGGAACGCTGCCCGGCCTCGGCCAACTCGGCCAGGATCGAGTCGCTGAAGGCGTTGGCCTGTGAGCCGTCGTCGTCGGCGCCGATACCCATGGTCGAAAGGTGTTGGCTGCGGTGTTCCAGCAGCGCCTCCACCTTGGTCGTCGCTGCTGCCTTGTCGACCGGTTCGGCGTGGTTCGGCTCCTCGGTGTCGAACAGCAACAGCTCGTCTGGACGATGGTGGACGAGGCCTGAGAGTCCCGCCTCTGAGAGTCCCGCCTCTGAGAGAAAGTGCGGGTCACGGGCGGCCACCACGCCGTCGGTGACTAGGAAGCCCGCCGCCCGGTGGTCGGGATGGAGCCGCCAGCGACGCCACGGGTCGTGGCCGAGCAGCACGTCGGGGCGGAGGCGCCGGATCCAGGACGCCACCTCGTGGGCCGTGGAGCGGTCGGCATCGAGCTCGCCGTCCACCCGGTCGAGGAACACGACCTCGCCGGTCGCCCCGAGCCGCTCGGCAGCAGCGTGCTGCTCGTCTCGTCTGGTGGCGACCAGGCGGGACGGGTCCCCTTCCGGGTCCCAGCTGCCCTTCGAGCCGTCGGTGCACACGAGGATGTGGACCTCGCAGCCGGCGGCGGCCCAGCCGGCGAGCGTGGCACCGGCGTAGAGCTCGACGTCGTCCGGGTGGGCGCCGACGGCCAGCGCCCGGGACGGAACCGGCAGCCCGGTCACTTCGATGGCTGGAACTCGAGGTCTGCGGGTTCGTCGACGTCCCAGCCCAGGTCCGGGTCGTCAAGCCGCCGCCAGGGCAGGCCCAGGCGTTCGGCCTCGGCCACGTGGCGGGCGAACGAACCGGGGCCGTAGGCGAACCGGAAGCCGGCGCCGACCGGGACCACGGCCACCGGCGTGCCGTCGCCGTGGCGGTCGGGGACGAGCGTCACCCCGTCGAAGTCGGCACAGGAGGCGAGGTCGGTGGCGCGGGGCAGGTCGCCGTGGGCGACGACAACCCGTTCGTAGCCTTCGGCGGCCAGTGCGGCGATTCCGGCATGGACCGCCCGGTCGAGGCCGGGGCCGTCGACCCTGACGACCGCTGCGCCGAGCCCTGCGGCCCAGTCTTCGACCTGGTCGTCGTCGCATACGACCGCCACGTGCAGGGGTGCGGCGGCGGCGACCACTGTCTCGGCCATGCGGCGGGCCAGGTCGGCCCGCTCACCCGCATCGAGGACCGACGACAGCCGGGCCTTGGCGCCACGGAAGGCCTTGAGCGGGATCAGTACGGCGGTCTGCACCCGGAGAGTCTACGGCCGGGGCGCCCGCCGGAATCTGACTGGACCCAGAGGGTCTGCAGGTGAAAGGGGCCCGTCCCCCTATCACTAGTGATAAGAGGCCCGTCCCCCTATCACTAGTGAGAGGAGGCCCGTTCACTGGTCATTTGGTCGGCCGGGCCGCCCGCCGGAATCCGCCGGCGCCCTAGGCTCGCCCGTATGACGACTCGGGCCGCCGTGATCGGTGCGGGCTCCTGGGGCACGACCGTTGCCTCGCTGCTGGCCCCCAGGGTGTCGACGGTGTTGTGGTCCCGCCGCACCGACGTGGCCGCCGACATCGCCGCCGGGCGCGGCAACCGGCGCTACCTCGCCGGCTTCGACCTGCCCGGTGAACTCGAGGCAACCGCCGACCTCGCAGAGGCGGTTTCAGGCGCCGATGTTGTCGTGGTCGGCGTCCCGACGCACGGCTTCCGTGAGACGCTCGCCGCCGCAGGGCCGACCATCGCCGCAGGCGTACCGGTGGGCAGCCCCGCCCAGGGCCTTGAACAGGGCACCCCCCCCCGCCTGACCCCGGGGGGCGCCCAGGGGCCCCCGGGCCACCCCGGCGGGGGGCTGTCCGGCCCCCACCCGGCCCCGGGGGACCCCCCCGGCCCGG
>JACNKQ010000077.1 GCA_014381945.1 Actinomycetota bacterium | reverse complement strand
GGGCCCGCCGCCCGGCGCGCGGGGGGGGCCCCGGGGCTCCCCCGCCGGGGTGCCGCCCCCCCGGGGGCCCGGGGGACCCCGGCCGCCCGCGCGGGGGCGGTCGCGGGCGCGGATGTTGGCGTGGGCGGCGCCCCGCCGCGCGGCTCCCGGGAGCCGCCCGCCGCCGCGGGGCCGACCACCGCCGCGGGCGTCCCGGTGGTCAGCCTCGCCAAGGGCTTTGAACAGGGCACCCGCCTGCGCATGACCCAGGTGGCCGCCGAGGTGCTCCCGGGCCACCCGGTCGGCGTGCTTACCGGCCCCAACCTGGCCAAGGAGATCCTCGACGGCCAGGCCGCCGCCACGGTCGTGGCATGCAGCGATGCCGCAGTGGCTGAGGACCTACAGGGCCTGCTGGCCTCCGCCCGCCTGCGCGTCTACACCAACGACGACATCATCGGCTGCGAGATCGGTGGCGCCGTCAAGAACGTGATCGCCCTCGCCGCCGGAATGGCCGAGGGCCTCGGGAGCGGCGACAACGCACGTGCTGCCCTCATCACCCGCGGCCTGGCCGAACTGACACGCCTGGGCCAGGCGCTCGGCGGCGACCCCCGGACCCTGTCCGGCCTGGCGGGTCTCGGAGACGTCCTCGTCACGTGCATGAGCCCGCAGAGCCGAAACCGCTGGGTCGGCGAGCAGGTCGGTGCCGGTCGGCCGCCGGCCGAGGTGCTGGCCGGGATGGATCAGGTGGCCGAGGGTGTCCGCACCGCCGGTGTCGTCTGCGAGATCGCCGCCGATGCAGGCATCGAGGTGCCCATCGCCGAGGGTGTGCGCGCAGTTATCGACGGCGGCCGCCCACCCGTCGAGGTGTGGGCGTCGCTCATGGCACGAAGAACCCGACCCGAGGTCGACTGAGCGTGGGGCTTCTCGACCGCTTCCGGCCGCAGCGCGCCCCGTCGGCGCCGACTGTCGGCACACGCCTCGGCACTGACGGTGGCTTCTGCGCGGTCGTCGACGGATCGGCGGCTGTCCACCTGCTCGATCGACCCGTGCGGGTCGGCTGGTGGATCGGCGCCGACGACCGCTGGTACAACCCTTCTGCAGAACGGGCGGTGCGCCAGGTGCGCCCCGGTCCGGCACCGGTTCTCGAAACCCGTCTGCGGGTCGGCGGCGGCGACATCGTGGCGACCACCTGGGCTGCGATCGGCGACGGACCTGCCATCGTCGTCGAGTTGGCGAACGAGACGCCGATTCCGGTGGTCGTGGCGATCACCGTCGGCGGCGCCATCCGAACCCTTGCCGTCGAGGGCCGCCAGTTGGTCGCCGACGGTGTGGCTGTATGCACTGCCGACCGCGACGCCGGCCGGTTCGCCCTCGTCGACGGGTCCGCCGACCTGTGGTCGGTGGTGACCGACGGTGCTGCCGTCGAAGCAGTCCCCGGGCCGGTGTCCTGCAGGGACGGGGCAGCGGCCGGTGCGCTGATCGTGCCCCTGCTGCACCGCCAGGCCATCCGGTTCGTTGTGCCGGGGGGCGATCCTTCCCTGCTTCCGGGAGCCGACCGAGTCATCGCCGGGTGGATGGCACGCCTCGAGCAGGCGACACGGGTCGAACTGCCAGACGATGCGTTGGAAGCCTCCGTGCCGACCGGCCTGATCGACCTGCTCCTCGCCGAACCGACGCCCGATGTCGCCACACAGTTGGCTGCATGGGGGCTGCTGCGGGATGCCGTTGAGCGGATCGCTGCACTCCACGAGGACGACCCGGCCGGGTGGCTGCGGGCCGCCGCCACCTGTTGGGACATCCATCGACGACCGGAGCCCTTCGCCCGCCTTCCCCTCGAGCATCTTGTCATTGCATCAGCATCCGAGCAGGGGGCCGTTGCACTGTTGGCCGGCCTCTTCACCGCCAGGGGAGATGTCCGCGCCGCAGCCGATGCTGCAACGCTCGCCGGATCGGTCACGGAACCCGAGGGTCCGATGTGGGACCTGGCCCGGCGCCTGGCCCACCCGGTCGACGACGGCCTCGAACTGCTGGGAGAGGTCCCGGCGTCGTGGTACGGGCAGCCCGTCGAGGTGCACGGCCTGCCAACCACCCACGGGACGCTGTCGTACGGGATCCGTTGGCACGGTGAGCGCCCGGCGTTGCTCTGGGAGCTGGAACGGCACGACGACGGACCGGTCCGGATCACCTTGCCCGGGCTGGACCCCGATTTCTCGTCCACCGAACCGAACGGCGAGGCTCTTCTGGCGGCACCGGATTCGGTGTCAGCCGTGTCGCTGCCGGACTCCGGCAGGTTCTACTAGGTACGGCTGCCCAGGGCCAGTAACAGCCCGGCGGTCGCCACCACGCGCAGCCGTCGGGGTGCCTTCACCTCACGGAAGTCTCCGAGGTCGGCAGGCACCGGGGCGTGGACGGCACCCGGCCTATGGCCCCGCACCGAGCCGAAGCCGCCGATCGACAGGATCGACCCGGCCGAACCGATCGACAGGATCGACCCGGCCGAACCGATCGACAGGATCGACCCGGCAGACCCGATCGACAGAATGGAGCCGGCGCTTCCGACCGAGAGAATCGACCCCACCGACCCCACCGACCCCACCGAGCCCACTGACAGCATCGACCCAGCCGAGCCGGCGGACCTGATGCTTGTTCGGCGTGCAGTCATCGCCCCGAATCCTACGACGGGTCCGCCGACCGGATCGGCGACCGGACGTAGGGTCGATCCATGGGCAACCGACCGAGGATGCGGGCAGCGTTGCGGGGGAAGGCCCCGGGACTCGCCTTCGAGAGGCGCCTCTGGGCCGCCGGCCACGAGGTCGTCGCCGGGCTCGACGAGGTGGGGAGGGGATCGTGGGCCGGGCCCCTCACCGTCGGCGCCGTCGTCGTGAACCGTGAACGGCGCATCACCGGCGTGCGGGACTCGAAGATGCTCACCGAACCCGAAAGGGAGGCCCTCTACCCGCAGATCACCGCCTGGGCGGGCGCCTGGTCGACCGGCCACGCATCCAACGACGAGTGCGACGACCTCGGGATGTCGGCAGCGCAGCGCCTCGCCGCCCGGCGTGCGCTCGACGGCCTCGGCATCCCCGTCGACCACGTGCTGCTCGACGGCAGCTGGGACTTCGTCGGCGGCGGCAACGTCACACCGATCGTGAAGGGCGACCAGCGCAGCCTGTCGATCGCCGCCGCATCCGTGGTCGCCAAGGTCACCCGCGACCGGGTCCTGCGGGAGGCAGCCAACCGGTACCCGGCCTACGCATTCGCCGACAACAAGGGCTACCCGGCGCCCGCCCACCGGGAGGCGCTCGCCATCCACGGTGCGACCGACTACCACCGCCGTTCGTGGTCGTTCATGGACGGGCTTCCCGGCCCGACCGCCACCTCCGACCCCGGATGACCCGTTCATTACGCTGCTCGCTAGGTTGTCCGATCGTGCAACGGGTCAAACGCCTGCTGGCCGTCTTCATTGTCTGGACCGTCGTCGTCTGGGGCGGACGCGTCCGTAACATCGTCGCCGACGACGCCCTGACCGCCGCCGACCGCTCGTGGCGCCTTCTGGTGGCCGCCGTCTTCCTCACATTCGCCGCCCTGTCCATCGTCGTTATGGCCGGCTGGTGGAGGCAGCGCCGCGTCGGTTCCACCCGCCTCATCGCCGTCTTCTGCATCTGGACCGCGGCATTCTGGGGCGTGCGCTGGTTCGGCATGGTGTTCGGCGACCACGACCTCGACTTCAAGTTGGTCCACTCGGCGCTGGCACTCGTGTCGATAGTTCTGGCACTGCGCCTCCATCGCCTCGACCGTGACGCAACCCGGTCCCGTGCACCCCATTCCTCCGGGGGCAACGTCCCCGGTTATCACAGTTAGCCTGCGCTGCCATGGGCCAGCCGATCACCGTCGTAGAAAAGCCGTCTTCTCGCGCCGGCATCGTCCGCTTCGAGATCAACCGCAGCCTCACCGGCATGGGCCACGAGCGTTACACGGCCGGTGACGAGATCGTCGGCGACGCCCCGGCCGACGAACTGGCCCGTCGCCTGTTCGCCCTCGGCGGCATCGCCGGCGTGCATGTCGTCGCCAACATGGTCACCGTCGAGTTGGCCGATCGCGGTACCGCCGGCATCGCCGAGGTGATCGCCGACCTCCACCTGTACTACGTCCAGGGCGTCGAGGTGCCCACCGAGGAGGACTTCGCCGCCGAGGCGGGGTGATCCCACTGCCCGACGAGGACCCGGGCGACGCAGCGATCGGCGTCGGGCCCCATCCCGAACCCTGGCCGGACGACCCGCGCCTCGACCCCGGCCTGCTGGCCGACGGCGACCGGCGCAACGTGGTCGACCGCTACCGCTACTGGAAGGTCGAGGCGATCGTCGCCGACCTCGACACCCGCCGCCACCCGTTCCACGTGGCCATCGAGAACTGGGCACACGACCTCAACATCGGCACCGTCGTGCGCAACGCCAACGCCTTCCTCGCCGCCGGCGTCCACATCGTCGGGAGACGGCACTGGAACAGGCGAGGGGCGATGGTGACCGACCGCTACCAGCACGTCCACCACCACGCCTCGATCGACGACCTGCTGGCCTGGGCGGCGGGGGAGGGCCTGCCGATCGTCGGGATCGACAACCTCCCGGGCGCCGTGCCAATCGACGAGGCCGGCATGCCGGAGCGTTGCGTGCTGCTGTTCGGCCAGGAGGGCCCGGGGCTTTCGTCGGCTGCGAGGGAGGCGGCGTCGCTGGTGTGCTCGATCCCGCAGTACGGCTCCACCCGGTCGATCAACGCCGGGGTCGCCTCGGGCGTCGCCATGCACGCCTGGATCCGGACCCACGCCGGACCGCCTCCCGTCGATGGGTGACAAACTACCCTCGGGAGGCTCCTGAGGTCCTCACTAGTCTCAAGCGTGTTCTTGCCAACGGACCTGGAGGCAGACCCATGGAAATCCTTAGGAGATGTGCCCTGTCCGCTCTGGTAGTCCTGGCGGGCGCATGCGGTAGCGGAGAGGGTGGCGGTCAGTCGTCGACGACCACTGCCGGTCACGACCATGACCACGAGGCGATGGAGGGCATTGCCCTTGATGGCATGGACCATCCGCCGACCGTCGAAGTGGCAGCCGAGTCCGACGGGGCAGGCAACGTCGTGGTGACCGTCACGGTGACCGGAATCGAACTCGTCCCTGCTGATCCGCCGGGGGCCCATCAGCCCGGTCAGGGCCACCTGCACATTTCCGTCGATGGCGAGACTGTGGCCATGACGTCCAACGCCGTCCACAACCTGACGGGCCTCGCTGACGGCCACCATGAGGTTGCAGTCATGTTGTCGGCCAACGACCACCGCGACTACCTGCTCGGGGGTTCCCAGATCAGGGATGCCGTCATGGTGGTGGTCACGGGTGGAACGGTGCCGAAGGCTCCAGACCTGGTGTTCGCCGTCGAGGTGTCTGGCGGAACCGTCGTCGGCGGGGTGCAGCGCTTCGAGGCGAAGGTGGGAGACCTGATTGAGGTAGCGGTGACAAGCGATGTCGACGACGAGATACACCTCCACGCCTACGACATGACCGTCCACCTGCACGCAGGCAGAACGACCACCCTGCTGGTGGAAGGCACGATCCCCGGGGTGTTCGAGGCCGAACTGCACCGGGCCGGCTACCGCGTCTTCGAACTCCAGGTGTCGTGACACCACCCGCCGAGTTGGTCCTTCTGGCCCACGGCGTTGGTGGACGTAGTGATCTGCCCATTCCCGAATGGCGGGCAGCATGGGCCGCCGTTGTCATTTTGGCCCTGTCCTTCGCTGCACTCGGGTGGCTCTGGCCGAAGGCCCTCCTCCGCAACGCCTCCGAAGGCCGCCCCCTGGGAATAGCCGTAGACCGTGTGGCCCGACCACTTGGGGTAGTCGCCGCGGTCGTCGGGACGATCCTGTCCACGGTCGTGCTATCGGCTGGCTTGCTCGGACCCGACACGAACGAATCGAACATCGCCCCTGTGACCGTCTACGTGGTCTTTTGGGTCGGGGTGCCACTCTTGTCCGCCCTGCTGGGGGACATCTGGCGGGTGTTCAGCCCCTGGGAGGCCCTGGGCCGGCTCGTGGAGGCGCCCACTCGGGTCCTGCGCCCAGCGTCGGGCCTGGTCGGTGCCGGCTGGCCGGCACTGATTCCGGTCGGCGCCTTCCTCTGGCTCGAGCTGGCCTACCACGACGGCGCCCGTCCTCGGGTTCTCGCCTCGGCAGGCATTGCCTACACGGTCTGCCTCCTGGCGTTGGCCCGACGGTCCGGTTGGTATGTGGCCAGGCGGTCGGAGGGTTTCGGTGTGCTGTTCGGTGCCGTGGGGGCGGTGTCGCCCCTGTACCGCAGCGACGGACGACTGCGGATCCGGCCCCCGTTCTCGGGCCTGGCGCGACTCGAAACGCCCGCTCCGGTCGTGGCGATCCTGCTCATGGCGATTGGCGGCACGGCATTTGACGGTTTTTCCCGCACCCGCTTCTGGGGCGACATCCTGACCGGACGGTCCGGCTGGGAGGCGACTATGGTCAACACGGTCGGTCTGGCCTGGGTCGTTCTGCTCGTCGGCCTCGCCTACCATCTGGCCTGCCGTGTCGGCGGACGGGTCACCGGCGACCAGGATCCGGCTGAGCGCTTCGGCGCCAGTCTCGTTCCGATTCTCCTCGGCTACTCCGTGGCGCACTACTTCTCACTGCTCTTGCTGGAGGGCCAGGCCTTCCGATCCCTGCTCTCGGACCCGTACGGACTCGGGTGGAACCTGTTCGGCACCCTCGGTGATCCGATCCACTGGACATTGGTGTCCACGACGGTGGTGGGGTGGGTCCAACTGGTGGCCGTTGTCGTGGGGCACATGGCAGCGGTCGTAGTCGCCCACGATCGGGCGGTCGAGGCGTGGTCGCCGGCCAAGGCGATGCGAAGCCAGTACCCGATGCTGGTGGTGATGGTTGCCTACACGATGACAGCGTTGGTGCTGGTCGCCGGCTGATCTGCTCTTGCCAGTATCGAACGTATGTTCGATACTGGGTGGATGGGACTACCGGACGGCCACGCATCCACGCTTCCCGACGACCTGTCGACCGAGGGGCAGGCCCCCGTTCAGCGCCCCCGTCCCCGGTCCCTCGCCGAGGCGGCCCGTCGGGCCCGCACGGGGGCCCCGGCCGGCGAGCGCACCCTGCCGGTCTCTTCGGCCCTCACCGACCTGCTGCCCGACGGGTTGCGTCGGGGGAGCAGCGTCGGGTTGGCCGGTCCCGGTGCCCGTTCCCTCGCTCTCGCCCTGATCGCCGAGGCCACCGCCACCGGTTCGTGGGCGGCGGTCGTCGACGAACCCGACCTGGGCCTCGCTGCAGCGGCCGAGGCCGGGGTGGCCCTCGCCCGCCTGGCCGTGGTCGGCCTGCCCGACCAGCGACAGTGGGGGGCCGTGGTGGCTGCCCTGATCGGTGGCCTCGACCTGATCCTGGTAGCCCCCCGGCGGAGCGTCCGTGCCGCCGATGCCCGCCGCCTGGCAGCCCGGGCCCGCGAGCGGGGCTCGGTGCTGATCCGGATCGGGGGCGCCGCCCGGCCGGCCTGGCCAGACAGCCCCGACCTCGAGTTGACCCTCGCCGACGCCATATGGGAGGGCCCCGAGGACGGCTACGGGCGCCTGCGCTGCCGGCGGGCCGAGGTGGTCGCCACGGGCCGGGGGCGCAATGCCCGGGAACGCCGGGCCGTCCTGCTGCTCCCGGACGTCCGGGGGGTTCCGTCCCTTCCGTGAGCGATTCCTCCGATCCTGTGCCCCGCACGCTTGTCGTACGCTGCCCCGACTGGCCCCTGACCGCCCTCGGGGTGGTGCCCGACGAGCCGGCGCTGGTGCTGGCCGCCGGCCGGGTGGCTGCCGCATCCGAGGCGGCCCGGGCTGCCGGGGTGGCCCGGGGGCAGCGCCGCCGCGAGGCCCAGGGGCGCTGCCCCGGGGTGGTTGTCCTCGAACGCGACGAGGCGGCAGAGGCCAGGCGCTTCGAACCGGTGGCTGCCGCCCTCGAGGACATCACCCCGTGGGTGGAGGTGTCCCGGCCCGGCGCCTGCGCCTTCGGGGTCCGGGGTCCGCTGCGGCTGCTCGGTGGTGAGGCATCACTGCTGGTCCGCACCGCCGAGGTGGTCGAGGCGGTGCTCGACGCTGCCATCGGATCGGTCCACCCCGGCTGCCGGCTGGGGATCGCCGACGGCCGGTTTGCTGCCGACCTGGCCGCCCGGGAAGCCGCTGCCGGCGTAGCAGGGAGCATCGTGGTGCCGGGCGGTGACAGCCCGGCCTTCCTCGCCCCTCAGCCGGTCGGGGTGCTGGGCCGCCCCGACCTGGCCGACGTGCTGGTCCGGCTGGGCCTCGCCACCCTCGGCGCCTTCGCTGCCCTGTCGGTGGGCGACGTGGTCGGGCGCTTCGGGGCCGAGGGCCAGGCCGCCCAACGTCTGGCCGCCGGCCTCGACGGCATCCCTCCACAGGTTCGTCGTCCGCCGCCCGACCTGGCTGTGGCGGTCGACCTGGATCCGCCGGTCGACCGGATCGACCGGGTCGCCTTCGCCGCCCGGGCCCTGGCCGAGCAGCTCCACGACGACCTGCGGGGCCGGGGCCTGGCCTGCACCAGGGTGGTGGTCGAGGCCGAGACCGAACACGGCGAGCGCCTCGCCCGCTGCTGGCGCGACGAGGGGGTGCTCGGGGCGTCGGCCCTGGCCGACCGGGTCCGCTGGCAGCTCGAGGGCTGGTTGCACGGCCCGCCGCCGGTCCGGCCCACTGCCGGGCTGGTGCGCCTGACCCTGGTGCCCGACGAGGTGGTGCCGGCCACCGGCCACCAGGCCGGGTTCTGGGGTGGGGCGTCGGCGGCCGACGAGCGGGCGGTCCGGGCCCTCGCCCGGGTGGTGGGCCTGCTGGGCGAGGGGTCGGTGCGGCTGCCCGAGTGGCGGGGTGGCCGCGACCCGTCGGACCAGTTGGTCCTGGTCCCCCTGACGGGCCGGGTGGGGGAGGCCATGTCGGGAGCGTCGACCCCGCAGGCTGATGTTCAGCCATGGCCCGGGGTGTTGCCGCCGCCCTCCCCGGCGGCGGTCCACGTCGATCCGGCGCCGGCCGCACTTCTCGACGACCGGGGGCGTCTGGTTCGGGTCGATGGCCGTGGGGTGCTGTCGGCGCCGCCGGTCACGCTACGGATCAGGCAGGGAGGGCAGGTGTCCGTCGCCGCATGGGCGGGTCCCTGGCCGGTGGACGAGCGCTGGTGGGATCCGCTCCGCCATCGCCGTCGGGTACGGCTGCAGGTGGTGGCCGACGATGGTGTGGCCCGACTCCTGATGCTCGAGGCCGGGCGTTGGCGGGTGGCGGCGACCTATGACTGAACCGTGCGACCGGTACTAATGTCCCGGGTCACTACAGCCGAGGCATGGAGTACGACGAAGGTGACAGAACCCGCACGCGAGGAGATGGACTGGACGAAGTACGGGGTTGCCGTACGCGAACTCGCCCAGATGGTGGCCGACGACGGCTACCGGCCCGACATGATCCTGGCCATCGCCCGGGGAGGCCTCTTCGTGGCCGGGTCCCTCGGCTATGCGCTGGCCGTGAAGAACCTCTACGTGATGAACGTCGAGTACTACACGGGCGTCGACGAACGCCTCGACCTGCCGGTGATCCTGCCGCCGTACGTCGACTGGGTCGACCTGGCTGATGCGCGGGTCCTGATCGCCGACGATGTGGCCGACACCGGCCACACCCTCGACCTGGTGCGCAACAGCGCCCTCGAACGGGTGGGTGAGGTGCGCTCGGCGGTGCTCTACCAGAAGCCCCAGTCGGTGGTCGACTGCGAGTACGTGTGGATGCACACCGAGCAGTGGATCAACTTCCCGTGGTCGACCGAGCCGCCGGTGGTCGATGTGGGCCAGGCAGCCCACAAGGTTCTCGACGCCTGAGGGCGCCCTCTGCCCGAAAGAATCAGATAGTCATGATCTTCATGACGGAGATCAGCGCAACCGGGGCGTCCCGCAACTTCGCCGACCTGCTCGACGCCGTCGAGCACGAGGACGCCGACTTCACGATCGTCCGTCACGGCCGCGTCGTCGCCCGGCTCGGTGCAGCACCCGGTGGGAACGGTGCAGCGCTCAAGGCAGCGCTTCGGGCCAACCCTCCCGGCCCCGACTGGATCGACGATATTCGTGCAGCGTTGGACTTCCTGGAGCCCGACCTCGAGCGCCGACTCGGTACCGACAGGGACGACCCGTGAACCGTCTCCTGCTGGACACCAACGTGCTGATCGACTTCGAACGAGCCGACGAGGAACTGGACTCAATACTGCTCGATGAGGATGACGCCGCGATCTCAACGATCACCGTGGCCGAACTCGATGTCGGAGTCCACTCGGCGTCACCTGAGAATAGGAAGCGTCGCAGGACCTCCGTCGATGCAATCATCGACAACGTACTCGTCATCCCGTACGACATCGAGGTCGCTCGACGTCACGCGATGTTGATCGCCCACACGAGAAGGATCGGCCGGCCGCGCGGACCGCACGATCTCATCGTCGCTGCGACTGCGGCGGCCTCACGCCGGATCCTCGTGAGCGACGACCGGTCGGCATTCACCGACCTGCCGGGGGTGGTCCTGCTCGACGCCTGAGGGCGTTCCCCGACTACGCGTGGATGGGGGCGCGGTGGTCGGACCAGCGGGCCACGGCCTCCAGCTGTGACCCGACGGCGATGAGCAGGTCCTCACGGCCGTAGGCGCCCACCAGTTGCACTCCGACGGGGAGACCGTCGGAGGACCCGAGTGGGAGGGAGATGGCCGGCTGACCGGTGGTGTTGAACGGCGAGGTGAACACGGCATACGGCATCGATCCCTTTGACCCGCGGACCGGATCGTCTTCGGATGGCGTGAGTTCGCCGATCCGGGGCGGTGGCAGGGCGGTCGTGGGCGTGACCAGCAGGTCGTACCCCGACTCCCACCATCCGGCCATGGTGCGTCGGAAGGTGCCCATGATCCCCTGCGCCTTGGCGTAGTCGACGGCTGAGACACCCCGGCCGCGCTCGGCGAGGAACCAGGTGCCGGGCTCGACGTCGTCCTCGACGACGACCCGGCCCAACTGTCCTCCGAGGTGCTCGAGGCTCAGGACGGCCCCGACTCCCCAGTTGACGTTGAAGGCCCAGCCCAGTTCGTCGATCTGGTCGAGTGCAGGCGGATGGGTTTGATCCACGTGGTGACCGAGGCCTTCGAGCATCGAGGCCGTGTGGCGGGTCGACTCGGCACAGTCGGGGTGGACTGCTGTGCGGGGGCTGTGGTCCATGAACCCGATGCGGAGGTTGCCTGGGTCGCTGCCCACCTGGTCGGTGTAGGGGCGTCCCTGGTCGGGGGCGACGACGCCGTCGCCGAGGAACGGGATGGCGGTGGCGTCGAGGATGGCGGCGGTGTCGCGCATCGTGTGGCACACAACGTGCTGGACCGACACTCCCCACTCCTCTTTCACGGGCCCCATCGACACGCGGCCCCGCGAGGGCTTGAGGCCGACGAGGCCGCACATGGCGGCCGGGATGCGGATCGAGCCGCCGCCGTCGCTGGCGTTGGCAGCGGGGAGCATCCCCGATGCCACCGCTGCGGCCGATCCGCCCGACGATCCGCCCGTGCCGAAGTCGGTGTTCCACGGGTTGCGTGTGGGCCCGTAGGCGTGGGGTTCGGTGGTGGCCACCAGGCCCAGTTCCGGCGTGTTGGTGCGCCCGACGTTGACGAAGCCCGCCTCCCGGTACCGAATGACGAGGTTGCTGTCGATGGTCGAACGGTGGTCGGCGTCTTTGAGCGCCTTGATGCCTGCGTGGTGGGGCCGTCCGGCCTCTTCGGTCCAGAGGTCCTTGAGCAGCATCGGCACGCCGCGGAACGGCCCGTAGGGCAGGTCCGGAGAGGCCGCCAGGGCGAGGGCGTCCTCGAACTGCCGGTGGATGACGGCGTTGAGGTCGCCGTCGAGCCGTTCGATCCGGTCGATGGTGGTCTGGACCGCCTCGACGGGGGAGAGGTCGCCGCTCCGGATCCGATCGGCCAGGCCGACGGCGTCCTCGCAGGCGAGTTCGTCGTTCGTGGGGGAGTCGCTCATGGGTTCCGACCGTAATCGGGCGGCTCCTACGAGTCCGCTTCGGCGCGCTCCAGGTAGTTGTAGATGGTGAAGCGGCTGACTCCGAGCGCCTCGGCGACATCCTCGACCGACTTGCGCAGCGTGAACGCCCCCCAGTTGCCCAGCAGGGCGACGGCCGCCTGCTTCTGGTTGCGGTCCATGTCGGCGTAGGCGACACCCAGTTCCCGGGAAGCCGCAGCCAGGAGGCGGTCGAGGGCATGGTGCAGGTCCGGTCGGCGAATCCCGCCGACGAGTTCGCCGTCCCAGTAGAGGGGGAGGTCGGCCTCGGTCAGCTTGTCAGGGGCGAGCAGGGTGGCACCGAGGGCGTCGACAACTGGGCCGAGGGCGTCGACAAGGGGATGCGCCACGCCGCACAGCGTAGGCACAGGCGCACGCGTTGACAAATTGTTGAAAAGGCGGCAGCATGGAGGCCATGTCCGTGACCTTCGCGCGCACCGTCGACGACGCCTGCGCTGCACTCGCCGAACACCCCGGAGCCCTCCTGCTGGCCGGCGGTACCGACCTCATGGTCGGTGTAAACCGCGGGCAGGTCCGGTTCGCCGATGTCGTAGTCCTCGACCGGGTCGACGAACTGCGTGGCTGGCGGCGCGAGGGCGACGAGATCGTGCTCGGCGCCGGCCTGACCTATGCCGAGATGGGGCGCGGTGAGCTTCCGGCACTGGTTCCCGCACTCGCCCAGGCCTCCCGCACCGTCGGATCACCGCAGATCCGCAATGCCGGAACGCTCGGAGGCAACGTCGCCACGTCTTCCCCGGCCGGGGACACCCTCCCCGTGCTCGCCGCCCTCGACGCCACTATCGACCTCCGGTCGGCACAGGGCGCCCGCCGACTGGCTATCGGCGAGTTCGTCACCGGCGTCAAGCAGAACGCCCTCGAACCGGGCGAGTTGATCGAGGCTGTCCGCGTCCCCGTGCTCGACGGGCCCCAGGAGTTCCTCAAGGTCGGCACCCGCAACGCCATGGTCATCTCGGTCGTGTCCCTGGCCCTTGTGGTCGACCGCTCCGGGCGCAACGTGCGGGTCGGCCTGGGCTCGGTGTCCCCGGTGCCCCTGCGCCCCGCCGACGCTGAGGCCCACATCGCCGGATGCATCGACTGGGACACCGGCTCGGCACCCGACGCTGCTGCCGTGCACCGGTTCGCAGCACTGGTCGCCGGGGCGGCACGCCCGATCGACGACCACCGGGGAACCGCCGCCTACCGGAGCCACGCCGTCGGCGTCCTCGCCAGGCGTGCGCTGCTGCGGGCCTTCCCGGGAGGTGCGTCGTGAGCGCCGACCCCTACGTACTGCGGGTCAACGGCAACGACCATCAGGTACCCGACGCACATCTCGGCGAGAGCCTCCTCTGGGTCCTGCGTGAACGCCTCGGCCTGCCGGGCTCGAAGAACGCCTGCGAGGAGGGCGAATGCGGTTCGTGCTCGGTCCAGATCGACGGCGAACTGGTCTGCTCGTGCCTCGTGCTCGCAGCCGCAGCGGTCGGCCGCGAGGTCACCACGATCGAGGGCCTCGCCCCCGACGGCGAGTTGGCCGACGTACAGCGGGCCTTCGTCGAAGCCGGCGCCGTCCAGTGCGGCTTCTGCACTCCGGGCCTCCTCATGGCGGTCGACACCCTGCTCGACGAGTTGTCCGATGACGGCAGCGTCCCGGATGACCTCACCGTCCGCGAGGCGATCAGCGGCAACCTCTGCCGCTGCACCGGCTACGGGCGCATCCTCGAGGCGGTCTCGATCGCTGCCGACATCCGACGGGGAGAGAGCCGGGGAGATCTCGCATGACCGATGTACGCATCGACGAGACCCGGACGAGTGAGCGTGCTCCCCGCATCGGCGAGAGCGCCCCGCGTCCGGACGGCATCCCCAAGGTCGACGGCTCTTTCACGTTCTCGAGCGACCTCTGGCACGATCGGATGCTCTGGGGCGGGACCCTCCGCTCGCCCCATCCGTCGGCCCGCATACGGTCGATCGACATCGGACCGGCTGTCGCTGTCACAGGCGTCCACGCCGTGCTCACCGCCGCCGACGTACCCGGCAACCCCGCCTACGGACTGGAGCACGCCGATCAGCCGGTGCTGGCAGCCGATGTCGTGCGATACGAGGGCGAACCGGTCGCCATCGTCGCCGCCGACCACCCGGAGGCCGTCCGGCTTGCACTCGAAGCCATCGTCGTCGACTACGAGTCGACGGTGCCACTCGTCGATCCGGGTGCCGCCGAGTCGTCCGACCCGATCCACCCCGACGGCAACCTCATCCGCCGCATCCACCTGCGCCACGGTGACCAGGACGTGGTCGGCGAGGTCGTCGTCGAGGGCACCTACGAGGTGGGCATGCAGGACCAGGCGTTCCTCGGACCCGAATCCGGCCTTGCCGTGCCCGCCGAGGACGGCGGCGTCGACCTGTTCATCGCCACCCAGTGGCTACACGTAGACCGCGACCAGGTCGCCGCCTGCCTCGGCCTTGCACCCGAGCTCGTGCGCCTGACGCTGGCAGGCGTGGGTGGGGCATTCGGGGCCCGCGAGGACCTCAGCCTCCACGCCCACCTCTGCCTCCTGGCCCTGCACACCCGCCGACCGGTGAAGATGGTCTATTCCCGCGAGGAGTCGTTCCACGGCCACGTGCACCGGCACCCCGCCCGCATGTGGTACCGGCACCACGCCGACCGTGCGGGGAACCTGCTGCGCGTCGAGGCACGCCTGCTGCTCGACGGCGGTGCATACGCATCGTCCAGCGGCGCCGTGATCGCCAACGCCACCTGCTTCGCCGCCGGCCCCTACAGGATCCCGAGCGCCGACATCGAGGGCGTCGTCGTCCGCACCAACAACCCACCCTGCGGGGCCATGCGCGGCTTCGGCGCAGTGCAGACCTGTATCGGCCACGAGGCCCAGATGGACCGCCTGGCGGCAGCCCTCGACATGGACCCGGTCGAACTGCGGATGCGAAACGTCCTCGCTTCGGGCGACCGTCTGCTCACCGGACAGGTCATCACCGGCACGGCACCGGTCGCCGAGGTACTGCGCACCTGTGCCGACCACCCGTCCGCTGCAGCCCTTTCCGAGGACCCGATGTCCCTGCCGGGGGGCGCCGGCCGAACCGCCGATCCCGAACACGTCCACCGCGGCGAGGCGATCGCCCTTGGCTTCAAGAACCTCCTGTTCTCCGAAGGCTTCGACGACTTCAGCTCGGCCTTGTGCCGGCTCGAGGACGGCATCGCCACCATCACCTGCGCCTGCGCCGAGGTCGGCCAGGGCTTCGTGACGCTCGCCCAGCAGATCACCCGCGAGGTCCTCGGCGTCGACGATGTCGTGCTCACCCCGGCGTCGACCGCCACGGTGGGTTCCGCCGGCTCCACCTCGGCCAGCCGCCAGACCTGGATGTCGGGAGGCGCCGTGCAGGCCGCCTGCGAGGAGGTTCGCACCACGCTCCTCACCCGCGTAGCCGCCGAGCATGGTGTCGATCCCGATGAACTGGTCATGGCCGACGGACGGGTCATGTCCCTGGCCGGTGCCCTCGACATCGATCTGGCGTCTGTGACCACAGAGCCCGTGGAAGCCGACGTCGAGTTCCACCACGCCCCGACGTCACCCCTCGACGAGTACGGCCAGGGTGACGCCCATGTGTCGTTCGCCTTCTCCGCCCACCGGGCGATCGTCGACGTAGACCGCGACCTCGGACTCGTGAAGGTGGTCGAGCTCACCACCTCCCAGGACGTCGGCCGGGTCCTCAACCCGCTCCAGGCTGTCGGCCAACTCGAGGGCGGTGCCGCCCAGGGCGTCGGCCTCGCCGTCATGGAGGAGGTCCAGGTGCTCGACGGCCGGATCCGCAATGCCTCGTTCACCGACTACCTCGTACCGACGGCGCTCGACATGCCACCCGTCGAGATCGCCGCCCTGATCGAGGAACCGGAGCCAGGGGCCCCCTTCGGTGCCAAGGGCATCGGCGAACCGCCCAGCATCTCGTCGACCGCCGCCGTCGTCGCCGCCATCCGCGCCGCCACCGACCTCGAACTCGCCCACGTTCCGGTGCGGCCGACCGACATCGCACTGGCAGGAGCCTGAGATGGCCCACGGCGAACTCCGCATCGACGGCGACCGGCTTCTGCGGCGCATCGGGGACCTGGCGGCGATCGGCCCCATCGACGGTGGTGGCTCGTGCCGCCTCGCCCTCAGCGACGAGGACCGCGAAGGCCGCGACCTTGTCGTCACCTGGATGCACGACCTGGGTCTCGACGTCAGCATCGACGGCATCGGCAACGTGGTGGCCGTGCGGCCCGGCCGCAATGACGGTCCGCCGGTGATGACCGGCAGCCACATAGACACCGTGCGCACCGGTGGCCGCTACGACGGCAACCTGGGCGTCCTCGCCGGCCTCGAGGTCCTCGAGACCCTGGCCGAGCAGGGCATCGAGACCGACCATCCTTTCGCCGTCGCCTTCTTCACCGACGAGGAAGGCGCCCGCTTTCCCCCGGACATGCTCGGCAGCCTCGTCTACGTGGGTGGCATGGGCATCGAGGAGGCGCTCGACATCACCGGGATCAACGGCGCAGTCGTGGGCGACGAACTCGACCGCATCGGCTACCGGGGCCCGTACCCGTGTCCCGGCCAGGCCCCGCACGCATTCGTCGAGCTGCACATCGAACAGGGCCCCGTCCTCGAGGCCGAGGGCACCACCATCGGCGCCGTCACCGGCGTGCAGGGCATCTCGTGGACCGAGTACACCGTGACCGGGCAGGCCAACCACGCCGGTACCACGCCGATGCACCTCCGCCATGACGCCGGCTACGCCGCAGCGGCCATCGTGACCAACGTGCGGGAGCTCGCCTCCCGGATGGGCGACCGGCAGGTGGCCACGGTCGGTCGACTCGAGCTGCAGCCCGACCTCGTCAACGTGGTTGCCGGCTCCGCCGTGCTCACCGTCGACCTCCGCAACACCGACGAGTCGCTCCTGCAGCAGGCCGAGGCCGACCTCGCCGGCTTCGTCGCCGAACTGGTCGCAGCCGAGGGGGTCGAGATCAACAGCCGTTCGCTGGCCCGCTTTGAGCCGGTCGTGTTCGACGACCGGATAATCGACATCGTGGCGGCCACCGCCGAACGCCTCGGCCACAGCGTCGCCCGGATGCCGTCGGGGGCCGGCCACGACGCCCAGATGCTCGCCCGGGTCTGCCCGACAGGCATGGTCTTCGTCCCCAGCCGCCACGGCATCAGCCACAACCCCGCCGAGCACACCGACGCCAGCGACCTCGTCGCCGGCGCCGACGTGCTGCTCCAGGTGATGCTCGCCCTCGACCGGCCCGACCTCGGGGAAGGAACGCCCGCATGAGCCGCATCGTCACCGTCGGTGCCGCCCAGACCGGCCCTGTCCAGCGCAACGACACCCGGGCCGATGTGGTCGAGCGCCTCATCGCCCTGTTGCGCCAGGGGGCCGACGCCGGTTGCGACCTGGTCGTGTTCCCCGAACTGGTGCTCACCACCTTCTTCCCCCGCTGGTGGGTCGACGACCGGGCCGGGTTCGACCACTTCTTCGAGACCGGGATGCCCGGCCCCGACACGCAGCCGCTGTTCGACGAGGCCACCCGCCTCGGCGTCGGCTTCCACCTCGGCTACGCCGAGCTCACACCCGGGGGGCAGCACTTCAACACCGCCATCGTGGTCGACCGGCACGGCACGATCATCGGGAAGTACCGCAAGGTGCACCTGCCCGGGCACCACGATCACCAGCCGTGGCGCGAGTTCCAGCACCTCGAGCGCTACTACTTCGACCCGGGCGACGGCTTCGGCGTGTTCGCCGGCTTCGGGGGCGTGCTCGGCATGGCGATCTGCAACGACCGCCGCTGGTCCGAGACCTACCGGGTGCTCGGCCTGCAGGGCTGCGAGGTGGCGATGATCGGCTACAACACGCCGATCCACTACGCCCCCGACCCGAGCCAGAACGAACTTCAGGGCTTCCACAACCGGCTCTGCCTGCAGTCCGGCGCCTACCAGAACGGCATGTGGGTGGTCGGCGTCGCCAAGGCCGGAGAAGAGGAGGGCTGCGACCTGCTCGGCGAGAGCGCCATCTACGCCCCGAGCGGCGAGGTCCGGGCCGCCTGCTCCACGGTAGGCGACGAGTTGGCCGTGGCCGAATGCGACCTCGACCTGTGCGCCGACTACAAGGACACGCTCTTCGACTTCGGCTACTACCGGCGGCCTGAGGTCTACGGACCGATCACCGCCCAGCAGGGCGTCATCGTGCCGCCCGATGTGGCGGCTTCACTCGAGGATTCCGGAGGGGAAGGGACATGACGACGTTCGAACTCAACGGAACCACCGTCACAGCATCCGACGGCCACCCCCACCTGCTTTCAGCGCTGCGCGACGAACTGGACGTGCTGTCGCCCAAGGACGGATGCGCTCCGTCCGGCCAGTGCGGCTGCTGCACCGTCCTGCTCGACGGCAAGGCCAGAATCGCCTGCCAGACGTCGATGGAGAAGGCCGAAGGGTCGATAGTCGTCACGCTCGAGGGCCTCGACGAGGCCGAGCGCAACCGGTATGCGGCGACCTTCGCCGCCCACGGGGCGCTGCAGTGCGGGTTCTGCACGCCGGGCATCGTGATGCGGGCCAAGGCCCAGATCGACAAGAAGGGCAGCGCCCTCACCCGCGACGACGCCGCCCGCCACCTAGGTGCCCACCTCTGCCGCTGCACCGGCTACATCAAGATCCTCGATGCCGTCGAGTCGTTGGCCCAGAACGAGGTGCCGGTCGCAACGCCCCGCGGTGGCATCGGCAGCAGCGGCATCAAGTACGAGGCCGCCGAACTGAGCCTCGGCGACCGGCCGTTCGTCGACGACCTGCGTCCGCCCGGACTCCTCCACGCCGCCCTGCACCTCGCCTCCCACGCCCGGGCCGACGTGGTGCGCATCGACACCTCAGCAGCCGAGGGCGTCGAGGGCGTCGAGGCGGTCTACACGGCGGCCGACGTTCCGGGCGAACTCCGGGTCGGCATCATCCACACGGACTGGCCGGTGTTCATCCCCGAGGGCGGACGCACCTCGTACCTTGGCGATGTGCTGGCCGTCGTAGTCGCCGGCGACCGCGAGACCGCCCGCCACGCCGCCGCCCTCGTCGACGTCGGGTATGCGCCGTTGGCCCCGTTCAGCGACCCTGTGGTTGCCGTGCAGTCAAACGAGGACGCGGTCTGGGAACTCGACGGAAACGTGCTGTCGGTGTCGACCTATGCCCGTGGCGATGCCGAGGCGGCGCTCGCCGGATCGACACATGTCGTCGACGACGTCTTCCAGACCCAACGCATCGAGCACGCCTTCGTGGAGCCCGAGTCCACGCTCGCCATGCCAACCGGCACCGGAGACAACGGCAAGGGCCTGTACGTCTACTCGGGCGGTCAGGGAGTGTGGGACGACCGCAACCAGATCGCCTCGGTACTCGGCATCGACACCGACCGGGTCACCGTCGAACTGGTGAGCAACGGTGGTGCCTTCGGCGGCAAGGAGGACATGTCGAACCAGGCCCAGACGGCGCTGGCCGCCTGGCTGCTGGGCCGCCCCGTGCGCTGCACGCTGTCGCGCGAGGAGTCGCTGCTCATGCACCCGAAGCGGCACCCGATCCGCATGGCCTACCGGGCCGGCTGCGACGCCGACGGCCTGCTCACCGGCCTGTGGGTCCGCATGATCGGCGACTCCGGCCCCTACGCCTCGGTAGGCATGAAGGTGCTCGAACGGGCCGCCGGCCACGCCAGCGGCCCGTACGTGGTCCCGAACATCGACGTCGAGGCGACAGCCGTGCGCACCAACAACCCGGTCTGCGGTGCCTTCCGGGGTTTCGGCGCCAACCAGGCCCAGTTCGCCATGGAGGGTGTCATGGACCGCCTGGCCGCAGCGGTCGGCATCAGCGGTTGGGAGATGCGCAGCCGCAACGTGATCGGGCCCGGCTCGGTCTGGGGTCCCGGACAGGTCATGGACGACGGCTGCCTCGGCGCCCGCGCCTGCCTCGACGACGTCCGGGAGGCGTACGACGAGGCGGTAGCCGCCGGTAGGCCGGTCGGCCTCGGGCTGGGCCTCAAGAACTCGGGCCTCGGCAACGGCTTCAAGGAGATCGCCCGGGCGGTCGTGCGCTTCCGCGAGGACGGCAGGGTCGAGGTGCGCCACTGCTGGACCGAAATGGGCCAGGGGGTCCACACCGTCGCCATGCAGGTGGCGGTCGAGGAACTCGGCATCGACCCCGAGCGGATCGAGGTCCTCGTCGACACCACCCGCGAGCTCGGTGCCGGCCAGACCACCGGAAGCAGGGGAACCCTCATGGGCGCCGGTTCGGTTGCCGACGCCTGCCGCCGGGCCATCGCCGACGGATGCCGGGAGGGCATCGACTACGAGGGCGAATACCGGGTCGACTGGACCAACTCGATGAACGACGGGCTCGAACACCCGGTTATCCACTCCACGTTCGGCTATGCGGCACAGCTCGTGATCCTCGACCCGGAGACCGGCGACATCGACCGGGTCGTGGCCGCACACGACGTCGGCCGGGCCGTCAACCCTCAGTTGTGCGAGGGTCAGGTTGAGGGGGCGGTCCACATGGGTCTCGGCTACGCACTCACCGAAGGGTTCCCCGCCGACGACGAGGCACGCCCACACAACACCACCCTCCGCAGCCTCGGCGTCCTGCGCCCCAAGGACATGCCCCCCGTCGACGTGCGCCTCATCGAGTCGCCACAGCCCGACTCCCCCTATGGGATCAAGGGCGTCGGCGAGATCGGCCTGGTGCCGACCGCAGGCGCAGTCGCCGCCGCACTCCACGCCCACGACGGCGAATGGCGCAACGAACTGCCCATGGCCGCTCCCCAGCAGCAGGAGCACTGGGCCGACTGGGACGGCCGATGACGGACCTGGCCGACCTGCCCGACACGGCGACCACTCCGGGGCTGGTCTGTGCCCACCACCATCTCTACTCGGCGCTGGCCCGCGGCATGCCGGCACCGTCCCGCACCCCCGGCGACTTCGGCGACATCCTCGAGTTGGTGTGGTGGCGCCTCGATCGGGCGCTCGATCTCGAGTCGATCCGCTGGTCGGCGATGCTGGGTGCCCTCGAAGCACTCGAGCGGGGCTGCACGGCGATCATCGACCACCACGAGTCGCCGGAGGCGATCGAGGGCTCGCTCTCTGTGATCGCCGACGCCTGTGCCGAGGTCGGGGTGCGCGTCGACTGCAGCTACGGCGTCACCGACCGCAACGGCCCCGACGGGGCACGCCGGGGCCTCGAAGAAAACGCCCGCTTCCTCGCCGAGGGGGGTCGGGGCCGGGTCGGCGTGCATGCAGCGTTCACCTGTACTGACGAGACGCTCGAGGCCGCAGCGGGCATCGCCGCCGACCAAGGCGTGGGCGTCCACGTCCACGTTGCCGAAGGGGCCGTGGACTCCGGAGCCGCCGACCGCCTGCGCCACCTCGCCGCCGATGGCTGGCTCATCATCCACGGCGTGCACCTCGACGATGACCACGGCCTGTCCGGCACGATCGTGCACAACCCGCGATCCAACATGAACAACGCCGTCGGCTACGCCCGCCCCACCCGGTTTGCCAACCCGGTGGCGCTGGGCTCCGACGGCATAGGTGCCGACATGCTCGACGAGTTCCGGGTCGCCTACTTCCGCCACCGCGAGCACGACGTGACCGCATCACCCGAGACCGCCTGGGGCTGGCTGGCCACCGGCTGGGACCTGTTCCCCGAGGCCCGCCACGACAGGGTGACCTGGTCCTACGACCCGATGGACCCGTGGCGGTTGGCCTTCACCCCCGGCGTCGGCCCGACCAGGGTCGAGGTCGATGGCGAAACCGTTTGGGTCGATGGCGCATCCACGAAGGTCGATCCCGTCGAGATCCGGGCCAGGGCCGCCGAGGAAGCCGCCCGGCTGCACCGTCGGCTGGACGAGACCTGAATCCGCAACGAGGGAAGGAACGACGACCATGACCCGACTGGCGATCTACCTGCAGGATGCGCACACAATCAGCGAGGCGATCGAGTTCACCCGCTACGCCGAACAGCAGGGCTTCGAAGCCGTGTGGCAGGCCGACTCGCGCCTCGTGCGCGATGCCGTCGTGCCGATGGCCGCCTTCGCCGCCTGCACCGACACCATCAGGATCGGATCCGGGGTAGTCGACTGCTGGACCCGAAACCCCGCACGGCTGGCCTCCACCTTCTCGACGCTTGACGACCTCGCCCCCGGGCGGATGCTGCTCGGCATCGGCGCCTGGTGGGACCCGCTGGCCGCCAAGGTCGGCATCGAGCGCAGGCGCCCCCTGGGCGTCATGCGCGAGGTCGTCACGGTCGTGCGGGCCCTGCTGGCCGACGAGACGGTCACCTTCGACGGTGACTACGTGCACCTCGACGGCGTCGAACTCGACTACGTGTACCAGGAGCGGCGCCCCAAGGATGTGCCGATCTACATCGGTGCCACGGGCATGAAGATGATGGAGCTGACCGGCGAGATAGCCGACGGCGTCGTGCTCAACTACCTCGTGTCGCCCGAGTACAACCGGCGGGCCATGGAGGCCCTCGAGGTCGGAGCCGCCAGGGCGGGCCGCAGCGTCGATGATCTCGACCGGCCACAGCTGGTGGTCTGCTCGGTGGCCGACACCCGCGAGGAGGCTCTCGACGGCGCCCGCCTCATGGTCACCCAGTACCTCGGCCAGCAGCCCCACATAATGAAGGCGTCCGGTGTCCCCGAGTCGCTGCTCGAGGAGATCGGGCGGGTCCTGACCTGGCCGGCCACCCACGAACAGGTCGAGGCCGCATCGAAGCTCGTGCCCGACGACGTCGTCCAGATGATCTGTGCGGCGGGCACGCCCGACGAGGTACGTGAGAAGGTGGGGCAGTACATGGCCGACGGCTGTACCTGCCCGATCCTCTACCCGCTGGGACCCGATGTCCGCATGATGGTCGACGTGTTCGCCGACTGGACGCCCTGATGCCCCGAACTGAACACAAATGAGCCGCCTGGTAATCCGTGGTGCCCGCTATCCGGGCGACATCGCCGTCGAGGACGGCGTCATCGCCGCCGTCGGTTCGGTGGAACCTGCGCCGGGCGACGAGGTGCTGTCCGTCGACGGCGACATCGTCACCGCCGGCCTCGTCAACACCCACCACCACCTCTACCAGTGGATGACCAGGGGCCGGGCCACCGGGTGCAACCTGTTCGAATGGCTGGTGCACCTCTACCCGATCTGGAACCGCCTGTCGGTCGAAGACGTGCGCGCCGCCGCCTTGGTGGGCCTGGGCGAACTGGCCGCCTCCGGTTGCACGACGGCGTCCGACCACCACTACCTGGTGCCAGGCGGCGACGACTCGGTCTTCGATGCGATCGTCGATGCTGCCGGCGAGGTCGGCATCCGACTGTTCCTCTCCCGCGGGTCCATGGACCTGGGGGAGAGCCGCGGCGGCCTGCCGCCCGATCGGGTGGTCGAGGACCGCGACGCCATTCTCGCCTCGACCGAGGCCGTGGCCGCACGCCACCACGACGGCGACATGGTCCACGTTGTCGTGGCTCCGTGCAGCCCGTTCTCGGTCACCACCGAACTCATGGTCGAGTCGGCGGAACTGGCACGGAAGTTGGGCCTGCGCCTCCACACCCACCTCTGTGAGACCATCGAGGAACAACAGCACTGCCTGGAGCGGTTCGGACGACGGCCGGTCGAGATGCTCGAGGAATGGGGATGGGTCGGCGACGACGTCTGGTTGGCCCACGGCATCCACATCGACGACGCCGAGATGCGCATCCTCGGCGACGCCGGCACGGGCGTGGCGCACTGTCCGTCGTCCAACGCCCGGATCGCGTCCGGCATGTGCCGGGTCACCGACCTCATGACCGCCGGCTGCCCTGTCGGCCTGGGCGTCGACGGGGTGGCGTCCAACGAGGTGGGCGGCCTCTTCCCCGAACTGCGCCAAGCCCTGTACACGGCTCGGCTCCGGGAGATGAGGCCTGATGCCCTCATGCCGTCCGACGTCCTCGAGATCGGCACGCACGGGGGTGCCCGGTGCCTCGGCCTCGACGATGTGGGGCGCCTGTCGCCGGGAATGCGGGCCGACCTGGTGGTCTGGCCGGGCGACGACCTCGGCGACGTCCACGACCCACTTGCCGGTCTTGTGCTCGGCCCGGACCGCCGGGCCCGCCACGTGCTGGTTGGCGGGAAGCCAGTGGTTGCCGACGGCGCGCTCCTCGGCGCCGTCCTGGCAGCCGCTCACCGCGCCCGCCCCGGACGGGCGGGGGGGCTCTGGGACGGCGGACCGGCGCGTCGGGGCC
>JACNKQ010000024.1 GCA_014381945.1 Actinomycetota bacterium | reverse complement strand
GACAACCGACCCGGACCCGGCAGCAGCAATGCTCGTAGAAACCATGCCCACATCATGACCAAGGGGTGCGACAACCGACCCGGACCCGGCAGCAGCAATGCTCGTAGAAACCATGCCCACATCATGACCAAGGGGTGCGACAACCGACCCGGACCCGGCAGCAGCAATGCTCGTAGAAACCATGCCCACATCATGACCAAGGGGTGCGACAACCGCCCCGGACCCGGTACGTGCCCGGCCCCCGATCCCCGTCCGCCGGCGCAGAGAGACCCGGCTACACCCCGCCGATGGCGATGTACTTGGTCTCGAGGTACTCGTCGAGACCGTGGTGCGAGCCCTCCCGGCCGATACCCGATTCCTTGAAGCCGCCGAACGGCGCCACCTCGGTGGAGATGAGGCCTGTGTTCACGCCGACCATCCCGTAGTCGAGGCCCTCGCTGACCCGCCAGATGCGGCCCATGTCGGCGGCGTAGAAGTAGGCGGCCAGGCCGTACTCGGTGTCGTTGGCGATGGCGATCCCCTCCTCCTCGCTGGCGAACCGGAACAGCGGCGCCACCGGGCCGAAGATCTCTTCGCCGTGGATCACCATGTCGGGGGTGACGTCGGTGAGGATGGTGACCTCGTAGTAGGTGCGCCCCAGGTCGTGTCGGCGCCCACCGGTGAGCACGGCCGCCCCCTCGGCGAGGGCGCCCTGCACGAGCTCTTCGACCTTGTCGATGGCTGCCTCGTTGACGAGCGGGCCGATCTCGCTGCTCTCGTCGATGCCGGGTCCGACCTTGAGCTCGGCGACGGCCTCGGCGAACTTCTTGGCGAACTCGTCGTAGACGCCGTCCTGGACGAGAAAGCGGTTGGCGCACACGCAGGTCTGGCCGCTGTTGCGGTACTTCGAGACGATGGCGCCCTCGACGGCGGCATCGACGTCGGCGTCGTCGAACACGATGAACGGGGCGTTGCCGCCCAACTCCATCGATGCCTTCTTGACGGTGCCGGCGGCCTGTTGGAGGAGCAGCTTGCCGATCGGCGTCGAGCCGGTGAACGAGATCTTGCGGATCGTCGGGTTGGTGGTGAGTTCACGGCCGACGCCGGGGCTGTCGGTTGCGGGGATGACGTTGAGCAGTCCGCCGGGCAGGCCGGCCCTGTCTGCCAACTCGGCGGCGGCGAGGGCGCTCAGCGGGGTCTCGCTGGCCGGGCGCACGAGGCTTGCGCAGCCGGCGGCGAGGGCCGGGGCGACCTTGCGGGTGATCATGGCCTGCGGGAAGTTCCAGGGCGTGATGGCCGACACAACGCCGATCGGCTGCTTGAGCACCAGCAGCCGCTTGGTCGGGTCGTGGGTGGGGATGACCTCGCCGTAGGCCCGCTTGCCCTCCTCGGCGAACCAGTCGATGAAGTTGGCGGCGTAGACGACCTCGCCGCGGGATTCGCCGATGGGTTTGCCCATCTCGAGGGTCATGATCCGGGCGAGGTCCTCCTTGTGCTCGAGGAACAGCTCGTACCAGCGGCGCAGGATCACGCCCCGGTCCTTGGCGGTGCGAGCCGCCCAGGCCTTCTGCGCTACTTCCGCCAGGTCGATGGCCCGACGGGTCTCTTCGACACCGAGGTCGGCAACAGTGGCCACGACTTCTCCGGTGGCAGGGTCGGTAACCTCGAAGGTGGCGCCCGAGTCGGCATCGACCCATGCGCCGCCGATGTACGCCTGCGTCCTAAGAAGGGTCGGGTCCTGGAGTTCCAAGGGGTGTTCCTCTCGCATCGTTGCCGAACGCGTCGCAGCGTAATGAATGTTGCTTCTGATCATCCACCGGGGTCGGTCCCGGACCGGAACTCCCGACGCCACCTCCGCCCGCCCAGAAATCGGGACGTTCGTCCCTACAGGATCGGACGGCCACGAACCATGCTTGTTGCATCAGCGAACCTGCACCGACCACTGAGCACATGGCATCGGGCGTTTCCCCTTCGCCCGGATCCGACCTTCCCCGTGTGATCGTCCAAGGCTCCAAAGACGGGTCACGTGGACCGATCGTCGACCTCCTCGAGTCGTCGGGCTTCGAGGTCATCGAGTGCTCCTGTCATGATGGCGAGCAGGTGCACGACGACGAGCGGGTTCCCCGGCGTGAGGACGTGATCGTCTTTTCGTTCCGGGAGGTCAGCGCCCAGCGTCGTCAGGATTTCCTCGCAATGCGGAGGTGTCATCCCAGGAATCCGGTCGTAATGGAGTTGCTTCGGCCCAGGACCTTCCGGTACATGGACCTCCTGCGCGGCACCCACATCCTGGTTGCCCCAGCCTCCAGGGAGACCCTGCACGAGGCGGTCCTGGCTGCCTCGACTGCGCCCGATCCTGTGATCGAGACGCTTCGCTCCTGAACGGTCGAGCCGTGGCCCTCCGTCGGGACGGGCCGGGTCAGGTGCCCGGAGGATCTCCCTGCGAGACTCCCGCCATGGTGATGCGACTCCGGAACCTCATCGCAGTCCTCCTCGGCCTGGGGATGGCCGCCTCGGGGGTGATGCACTTCGTCGATCCCCGCTGGTTCGAGCCGCTCGTCCCGGCGCAGTTGGGGAACGCCGCCGCATGGGTGTACGTGAGCGGGGTGGCCGAGATCGCGGTGGGGCTCGGCCTGCTCGGGGTCCGCTTCCGCCGAGATGCGGCGACCGCCCTGGCAGTGCTGCTCGTGGTGCTCTATGTCGGCAACCTCAACATGTGGGTCAATGACGTCACCCTCGGCGAGACCAGCCTGTCGACCACCGGCAACCTGATCCGGGCGGCTGTTCAGGTGCTGCTCATCGCCGCCGCCCTCTGGATCGCCGGACGGCTTCCGAGGAGAGGGCGACTCATCGGGCGCCAGGACCCGAGTAGCTGGTCGACGCGCTGACCGGAGAGTCCCAGCAGGGGTCCGACATCTCGCCGGGTGGCGCCGGCCGCCGAGAACTCCCGGACGACGCGGCGGGTCAGGTCACGGGAGCGCTGCTCAAGGGCGGCCAGTTCCTCGCGAACAGCCAATGTCTCGGACAGGAGCGCAGAGCCGTCGAACCCTTGGAACTCGATGCCTACCTGATGGAACCGAACATCTTCCTCCTCGACATCGTCGGCGAGCGAGATTGCCTCCCGGATGCCGGTGAGTGCGCCTCGGATCGTCAGGGCCCGGGTGGTGGCGTGCGCCTCTTCGCAGCGACCGACCCAGATTCCGGTCTCGTCTCGGATCAGCCTGATGTCGTAGTTCTCCATGTGGCTTCCCTTCTTGTCACCCTTCACGTCTCAGCCATCCCTCGCCGGGCAATGGTGCGAGATCTCGTTCGATGCAGCGGAGAGAGGTCCTCGTGATGTCCCGGTCCTGGTGGACCGGGATCGTCGCCGTACTCGTGGCCCCGTTGCTGCCGGTCACCCGGAGATTGAGATGAGAACCCTTCTGGCTGATGTTCCTTGCGCCGTAATGATTCGACAGGAGTCGAACCAACTCCCTGCTCTTCGACATCCTCGGCACGTGTTGTCGTTCAGACTACTTGACAGATCTCGTCAAGGTACATAGATATCTTTCGAGGGGAGGTGGAGGCTGCGAGCAGAACCTGCTCAGAGCGCCTCTTGGGCCCATCGACTAGCGGGTGCTATACCTGCAGCACCGACCTTCGACCGAAAGACGACCCACCATGGCGAGCCCAGAGGCACTGGCGATCAAGGAGCAGTTGCGGCTGCTGGGAGAATCCGTCGGCGGCGAACTCACCATCGAGGAGCAGCGGGCCCAACTCGACATGGCGCTCACGATGATGAGCACCCATCCCGACGGGGTGACCTGGACCGAGGTGGACGCCGGGGGCATTCCGGCCATCTGGGCCGATCCCGACGGCGGATCGACCGAACACGTCGTCATGTACGTACACGGTGGCGGATACACGATCGGCTCGGCCTCCGCCTACAGGAACTTCACCGGGCATCTCGCCAGGACCGTCGGCTGTCGGGTCCTGAACGTCGACTACCGCCTCGCCCCCGAACACCCGCACCCCGCCGCCGTCGAGGACAGCACCGCCGCCTACCGGTGGTTGCTCGACCAGGGCTTCGACGCCGACCGGCTCGCCATCAGCGGCGACTCTGCCGGGGGTGGCCTCACCATGTCGACGCTGCTCAAGCTACGCGACGACGGCATTCCCCTCCCGGTGGGCGGTGTGCCGATCTCACCGTGGGTCGACATGGAGGGCCTCGGCGATTCCATGACGACGAGGGCCGACGTCGACGTGCTGATCGAACCGGTCAGGTTGAAGGAAGGAGCCCAGGTCTTCCTCGCCGGCTGCGACGCCCGCGATCCGCTGGCCGCTCCCCTCTACGGCGACTTCACCGACATCCCCCCGTTGCTCATCCAGGTCGGCGACGAGGAGACCCTGCTCGACGATTCGACCCGCCTCGCCGACGTGGCGCGGGAGGCCGGCGTCGACGTGCAGCTCGACGTGTTCCCCGAAATGCAGCACGTGTTCCAGCTCTTCACCGGCAACATGCCCGAGGCCGACGAGGCCATCGCCCAGATCGGCGCCTGGCTCCGACCCCGGCTGGGGTTGGGCTCCTGAGCACCCCGAACCTCGTTGCCGAGGAGGTCGTCGATCCGGACCTGGTGATCGTCGATCCGCACCACCACCTGTGGCGGAGCGACGACCATGGCTCCGAGTACCTCCTCGACGACCTGTGGGCCGACACCGGCTCCGGTCACCGGGTGGAGGCGACGGTGTTCGTGGAGTGCGGGGCCCAGTACCGGACGGACGGACCGGTGCACCTGCGACCGGTCGGTGAGACCGAGTTCGTCGCGGAGATAGCCGCCCAGAGCACCTCGGGTGACGGCGCCCGCATCGCCGGCATCGTGGCCCACGCCGACCTGCGCCTCGGCGACGCCCTCGACGAGGTGCTCGCAGCCCACGCGGAGGCCGGACGGGGACTGTTCCGCGGCATCCGCCATGCCGGTGCCCACGCCGAACACCCCGAGGTCATGATGATCCCCGGGGGAGCACCGCTGGGCCTCTTCGCCGACGAGGCCTTCCGGAGCGGCGTGCGCCGCCTGGGCAGCCTGGGCCACACGTACGAGAGCTGGCACTACCACAACCAGATCACGGAGTTCACCGAACTGGCCCGTGCAGCGCCGGACACGACGATCATCCTCGACCACTTCGGCACGCCCCTCGGCGTGGGGCCGTACGCGTCACAACGGGACGAGATCTTCGAGGCCTGGAAGCACGACATCGCCGAGCTGGCACGGTGCCCCAACGTGCTCGCCAAGCTGGGCGGCCTGGCGATGCCCGACAACGGCTTCGGGTGGCACCTGGCCGACCGTCCGCCCACCTCCGACGAGGTGGTCGCGGCCCACCGGGACCACTACCTCCACACGATCGACTGCTTCGGCCCGGCCCGCTGCATGTTCGAGAGCAACTTCCCGGTCGACAAGCTGTCGGTGCCGTACCGGGTGCTCTACAACGCCTTCAAGAAGATGGTTGCCGACTTCTCACCCGGGGAGCGCTCCCGCATGTTCGCCGGCACCGCCACGGAGGCCTACCGGCTCTGAGCTGAGCCGGCTCGGCGGTCCCCTACCCGTCCCCGATCCGGAGGTGCTTCTCCGTCTCCTGTCGGTTGAGCACGTACGGGTCATCCGGGTCGAAGCGCTCCTCCCACCCGTCGTCGATCCACTCCGGCATGACCCAGTAGGTGTAGCCGTCGGGCAGGTCGACGTATTTCCAGACCTGCGTGCTACCGAGGAACGGCCGGACGACCCCGGTCGCGGCGATCAGTTCCCGCATGTCCAGCCACAGCGAAAGGTAGTCGTCCCGAAAGTGCGTCATGAGGTACTGGTGCTCGAGCGGCCCCGTGTACTGGACGGTGGTGCGAAAGTCTGCGGCAGCGAGCCGGGAAACCACGTCGTCGATCGTCACCATGGCGGGTGGGGCAGCAGGTCTTCGACGGACACCATGTCAGCCCGGGCCACCTTGGGCTCGTCGGGCCGCCCCTGTCCCCGAACCACCTGTCGATCTTATCCCAGACCTGCGGACTCCCGCGGCACGGTCGAGTCGCCCTGGTCATGTGACTGGAACCTCCCCTTCCCGGCGCATCGTCCCGCCGACCCCGAGGACGGTGCACCGTCGAGGCCACCTGCGGCCGTTCGGGTTGGCCTGGATGTGCTCAGTCGACGAACGCCATGATGAAGCAGTAGTGCGCCAGTTCCGGGGGGAGACCCTGGCCTGCCATGACCTTCTCCATGGCGTCGTCGTAGCCACCGAGCGCGGTTCCACTGCCTTCGGCCTCGAGGCAGGCGAGGAACGCCGCCTCGCCCTGTGCCCACACTGTCTCGTCGAGCGGGAACCGCTCCCCGTACACCGGGTCCCAGCGCCCGAAGTCCGCCTGGGCCGGCCAGTGGAACGTCCAGCTGCAGGCCTCTAACAGTGCCTCTCCTTCGATTCCAAACTCAACAACCCTTCCGGGATCGGCGCTGGAGTCAGACTCCCCGAGGCCACCGAAACCCACGACGAGGTCCAGGTTCTCGAACCCCGACGCAGCGACCGAGGCATCGATGCCGCCCCGCCGGGCGCAAGCCGCTGCCTCGCTGGCGAAGACCCAGAACTCCCCGTAGACGATCTCCTCGTCGGCCATCGCCACGGCCCACATCTGCTCGAACCGCTGCCTCTCACCGGACGGGGCCTCCACCACCGGCGTTGGGGAGATAGTGGTGGCCACGGTGACCTTGGTCTTCGGCACGACAGGATCGTCTGCCGTGGCCAACTCGACGCCACTGCCACAACCCGCCGCCGCAAAGCCGATCACCACGACCAACACGAAGACACGGGGCCACCCACGGAGGGCCTCCATTCCCATCGATCTGTTGTTCGCCTGCATCGGGAGGAACACCTCCTTGTCAGTGGGCTTGTCAGTAGGGGTGGAGGATCGTCAGTCCGTACCAGTTCGAGTAGGGACCGAAATTCATCCACACCTGGTGTTCGGTCTTCCAGATGACGACCGCGGATCCCGCCGCCACCACCCCGGGGTCTCCCCCGTGAACCCGTCGACCCCAACCAGAAACCGGGTCGCCTCCTAGGACGTTCCACCCGTACACCCGGACTCGAGATGCGATACAGATCGAATCGCTCCCGCCGAACTCGGCCGCGACCGTGACGGCGTACCAGCCGGAGCCGTGATAACTCGCTGACGCGTGTGGACAGGTCCCGCCGACATCGAGATCCACGTTGTGTGCCGATGTGGCGCCCGCGGCGACCGCCAAATGCAGGCCGACGATCCCAAGTAGGACACCCACCCTTCGCAACATCGTCAGACTCCCACGTCTCAACTAACTGGTTGCCGAGAATTCTACTTTTCCCCTCCCAACGGTCAAGGAAAGGGACCGGTGAAACCCATAAGCATGAGTGCGGGGGGTCTGCAGCGGTGCTGCCGACTGCCGGTCGGCGGCACCGCCAGCCACCACACAGCCGATGAGGTCGGCCGACGTGGGTGTGCCAGTCCAGCGTGGAGGCGACCCGTCGCTGGCCGAGCAAGCTGTCAAGTCCCGACACACTGCAGTTGTCGAGCCCGTCCGCAGACAGCCCGATGCCGGCCCCTCTGACCTGCGGTATTCCCGGTGGGCGCGGAGGGACTTGAACCCCCGACCCCCTCCTTGTAAGGGAGGTGCTCTCGCCATCTGAGCTACGCGCCCGGGGCGGCGAGCCTACCCGTGCCGTAGCGACGGCCTCCGGGGCCGGTCAGTCGCGTGCCGCCAGCACCGCCGCCTCGACCGGCTCGAACAGTTGCCCGGCGAGGCTGCCGCCGAGCACGCTTGTCGCCTCGATGACCAGGTAGGCGCCGAAGCCGTCGTCGAGGTCCAGCCAGGGAACGGTCCCGTAGGCCCCGCCGTCGCTGATCCGCCCCGTCTCCCGGTCGACCCACCAGCCCATGCCGTAGCCGGGTGCGCCGGAACCGTCCGGATGGGCCTCGAGGGTCCTGTCGGCGTGCAGTCGGGCGATCGACTCGGGTTCCAGCACCCGGTTGTCGCCGCACATGCCCTCCCGCAGGTGCATGAGCAAGAGGGCGCCGTAGTCGCCGGTGGTCGTGTAGGCGCCGCCCTCCATGTTCGGGTTGTCGGTCGCCACCAGCCCCGAGGGGTCACCGCCGAACGCATCCGGGTAGGCGAACGCCTCCGACTCGAACTGGGTGAAGTGGTTGTTGAAGGCCAAGACGTCCAGATCGCAGGGCTCGACGTAGACCTCGTCGAGCAGTTCCGCCCAGGACCTGCCTGACACCGCCTCGGCGAGGCCACCGGCGACCTGCCACTGCCCGCCCCCGTACCGGAACTCGGTGTCCGGGGGGACGATGTCGGCATCGTCGACGGCTGTCGAGAAGATCGACTCAGCACAGCCCTGGAGGGTGCCGACCGGCAGGAACTGACAGACGTAGGGCCCGTATGCCGGATTGGGCAGCAGGCCGACCAGACCGGAACTGTTGGACACCAGTTGGGCCGGCGTGATGTCCGGATTACCAGACCCCCAGGGCACTGCTTCGGCGACCGGAGCGTCGATGTCGAGCAGGCCGTCCTCGTGAAGGCGCATCAGGACGCCGGCCACGAGCATCTTGGAGGAGGAGGCGATCAGCGAGATCCGGTCGGGGCTGAACTCGCCCCAGTGCTCGTGGTGGACCACACCGTCGTCACGATCGACCACGATCAGGCCGGCACCGTTCAGCCCGTGCTCGGCAACGAAACCCTCGACGATCGGTGCGATGGCGCTGAAGTCGTACGTGCGAGGCGGCGTGGTGGTGGGCGCAACCGTGGTGGTGGGCGCAACCGTGGTGGTGGGCGCAACCGTGGTGGTGGGCGGGCTCGTCGTGGTGGGCGGGCTCGTCGTGGGCGCGCTCGTCGTGGGCGCGCTCGTCGTGGTCGACGAAGGCGAGGTCGTCTCCGGTGGCACGCTTCCGCAGGCGGCCAGCAGCACCAGCAGCGGGAGCATCAGGCGCAGCGACACGCGTCGAAAGGCCGCGAACATCGCCAGAAAGGTAGCCAGCGGCGCCACCCTCCCCAGCGCCGGGCCGGCTCTCATGTTCCTTGCGCAAATCGGGCGTGCCGGCAAGGTCACCGCGGGATCTCGAGCGCCACGCCGGCGACCGGGGTGCGGCGGGCCGATCGCTCCAACACACACAGGTCGCGGCCCTGCGCATCCACCACCGTGACCCCGGCCTCCTCGCATACCAGCAGGGCACCCAGGTAGTCCCACACGCCGTGGGCGTCGGTTACGCAGTCGAGGTAGCCGTCGAGGGTGCCGTCTGCGACGGCGCACAGGTCGAGGGCTGCGGCCCCCAGGCAGCGGAACTGTGCCCAACCGGGGTTCGACGCCGGTAGCCCCGACACGCCCACTATCGCCTCCGACAACGGCGGCCGGTGATCGCGCCACAGCGTCACCCCGTCCCGGCGGGCACCGCCGCCGCGCACGGCTTCGTACCTCGTGCCCAGCGGCAGGTTCAGCACCACCGCAGCCAACGGCCCCCCGTCGTCGACGGCACAGAGGCTGGCCGCGTAGTGCGGGATGCCGCGGGACGCATTGGTGGAACCGTCCAGCGGATCGACAACCACCATGGGGCGACCCTCAGCCGGATCCACGACCTCGGACTCCTCGCTAAGCAGCCCGTAGCCGAGCGGCATCAGCACGGCACGCACCGCCTCGTCGGCGACGACGTCGCTGACGTACTGGTCGGGCCGGTTGCCCGACGGGCCCCAGTCGACATGGTCGGAAAGCGCAGCGGCCACCGCGTCTGCTGCGGCGTGCAGGTCAAGCAACACGCTCTGCGCATCGAGGATCTCGCCCATGACGCCAAGTCAACCACCTCGGGGCAGCGCGACCGCTCCCGTCGCCCTAACCTGTTGCCGAAACACCGAACCAGCCCCGAACCACCCGGGGAACCAGGAGGGCCGCCCGTGGCCGTCGTCGACGTCGCCGGCTTCATCGCAGACCTGAAGGAACACGCTGCCGAGCACGGCTTCCACGTGCACGACGAGCGGCACTTCGTCGAGACCTACTCGATGCGCCAGGCGTTCGAGATCGACCTGCACCCTGAGGCGGCCTGCGGCGGCCCGCTCGACCTGCACCTCTCGCTCGACCTCGAACCGCGAACGTTGATGGCCTTCGAGGACGAGGTCATGAGCCTCTCCGAGGACACCAGCCCGAGCGACGACCTCACAGTCCAGATCCTGTTCACCTGGGCTCTGCCGCCACTCGAATTCGGCCCCGACCTGCTGGTCCTCGCCACCGAACTGGCCGGCCTGGGCGGAACCAGCCTCCCCACCGAGGTGTCGGCAATGGACTCATTCGCCGAGGTCACCGACGCACCGCAACGCTCGATAAACGTCGTCGCCCGGATCGAAACCCCGCTGGCCGGCCTCTACAGGGGAGACTTCCGAGCCGAGGAACACAACTGGGTCTGCGACGCCCTCGACCGCTGCCATGCGATCAGCGAGTACCTGCTCGACCGGGCGCCCGCATGGCTGGGTGAGGTCTAGGCACGGTCATCCCCTGGACATGGGGCTCGGCGGCGCACCATCCTCAGACACGACCACAGGTCGTCGAGGTCGACGTAGCAGCCCTGCAGATGCCGTTCTCCCTGCGACGGATCGAAGCCCTCCCGCCCGTGGAGCACCCGGCCGTTGCCGAAGCAGACCAGGTCGCCCGGGCGCCACGCCGTGGTGATGCGGAACCGCTGATCCTCCACGACCCGGGTGAACAGGCGCAGGGCCCGATATGCCCGGGGAAGGTCATCGTCGGCCATGTCCGGTAGCGCCCTCGTCCCGGTGGCGAGGCGGATCTCGGCAGGCTCGCCATCCGGTCCCAGTTGGACTACCGGCGACGACCATCGCAGGTCCCTACTGGTCGACCTGTTCGAATGGACCCACCGCAGGGACGTCAACGCCTCGAAGGCGTCCGGATCCGTGCGACGAACCTCGTCGGCGACAGCGAACCCGTCGACCATGACGCTGAGCCCTTCGGCGCATGTGTTGGCCAGGCAGTGCAGCAACTGCACGCCCGGCAGGTGCGCCCGGGTGGCGATGTCGACGTGCGGGGCCAGCGGCAGGCTCGTGTAGGCGTTGCTCTCGTTTTCCGGGGCGATGACCACATCGAACGAGCGTCCGAAGTGTGTGGCACGCACCACGCCCAGACGCTCGGCGACGGCAAGAACTGTGTCCGGATCCGTGGGGAGCCCCTCCAGGCGTCCGAGGCCGTGTTCGGCGATCGCCTCACACCACTCGCCCAACACCTCGTCGTCGCCGGCCAGCACCGCCACCCCGTCGAAGGTCGGAAGCTCGGACAGCCCGGATTCGGTCCAGGGCAGCGGGTGCGGCAGAATGACCCCGGGCCGATGGCGGGCCTCCCGATAGTGGCGCAGCCATCCCGGGTGGTGCCGGCTCGACTCCCCCGTCGACCAGGCGACCTCCAGTGCTCCGGCGGCATCGACGGACGCCCCGACGGGACACAGGTCGGCCGGCACACCCGATGGCTCGACCTCGCGCTGCCGCGTGTCCGGCGACGTGATGCCAGGGTCGAACCGGTTCTCGTAGAGGAATGCGCCGTAGAAGCGGGCCTCCAGGCCGTCGGCCCAGGCGACCACGACCCATCCGCTCTCCACGCCGACCGCTTTCAACGACGAGACGACGGGATGGACCTCGAAGTCAGGATGCCCTGGAAGGCCAAGCTTGCTCGCCGATCGCTCCACGGCTGCGCAACCTAGGTGTTGCATCGCCCCGTCGCCGGCAGAAACGTGGGTCTAGGGTCGTCGGGATGGGGCACGTCCGATCCTCAGTTGCGCTCCTGCTGCTCGCCCTAGCCGGCTGGGCGTGTTCCAGCGACGAGCCGACGGCAGAACCAACGACGACTGCCCCTCCCGTCACCACCGCCACGCCGACCACCACGACCACGACGCCGACCACGACCACGACGCTGTCGCCGACCAGCACGCTGCCGCCGACCACGACGCTGCCGCCGACCACCATCACCCTGCCCGTCCTCACCCGGACAGCCGCCCTGGTAGCCACCTGGCTCACCAACCCCGGTGGGAACACCGCCGCCGTCATCTCAGGCGATGCTCCCATCCCCGTCGACGTGCAGTCGGTGGAAACGGCCTCTATCGACGGCGTCGACTACATCCACGTGGTCGCCTCCGGGATCCCCGGCTACACACACCTCCTGACCGACACCGACGCCACCTTCCTCGAAGGCCGCCCCCGGGCCGCCTCCGACTTCCGCGACGGGCAACCCCTCGTCGGCTCCGGCGACACCGTCGACTTCGGCCAGGACATCGGCTACGCCAGCAGCGGATGCACAGACCTTCCGGGCACCGGCTACGGATTCTGGCCGCCAGGGCCTGCATGCCCCACACGACAGGACTGGGACGCATGGTTCCCCGTCGAGCCCGTCGAGGCCACCGAACCGACCGCCACGGGGCTGGGCGCCATCGGCCTCTGGGTCAACGGCGTCGCCGTGTTCAACTGGGGCGACGGCCAGTCATGGGGCAACGAGCAGGTCTGGCTCAACCTCGCCCCCGTCGCCGAGGCCTACGACCTCGACGTGTGTCCCGGCCACTCGGCGATGGGCACCTACCACCACCACTCACACCCCGGCTGCCTCGCCGACGATCTGGGCGACGACGGCTCGGCCCACTCTCCCGTCTACGGCTACGCAGCCGACGGCGTGCCGATCGCAGGACCATGGGCAGCCGACAGCGTGCTCGCCCGATCCTCCTGGCGTCTGCGCGACTACGACGATCCGGATTCGGCGACCGGCTGTGGCATTGCGGGTGCCAGGACCTGCCTGCTGCTCGACCAACTCGATCCGTCCGCCGGCACAGTCGTCACGGACAGCCCCGGACCCGACACGTCGGACTTCGTGCGCTCCATGTCGGGCAATGACATCTCCGCTGCAAGCGGCCTCTACGCCCAGGACTGGTACTTCGACGCGGCCCTAGGCGACGGCAGCACGGCTGGGCTCGACGAGCACAACGGCCACCTCGGTGGGCTTCCCGGATTCGCCCAGCCGACCTACCACTACCACGTGACCCGCGCCCACGATCCGGACAGGCCCGGGGAGTTCGTCGACGTGTTCCCGTTCTACGTGGGCCCGACCTTCTGGGGCGAACTCCACGACAACGCACTCGTTGGTGGCGGCGGTCCCGGGGCGGGCGGTCCGGGAGGCGCAGGTCCCGGACCGGGCGGCCCACCCGACTTCACTGAAGCCGCCGAGGCCCTCGGGGTCACCGTCGACGCAATCATGGCGGCCCTCGGCCCGCCGCCACCCGACCTCGAAGCCGCTGCAGCCACGCTCGGCATCACCGTCGAGGCGCTTCAGGCAGCCTTGCCGCTGCCTCCCCGACCGGGACCCTGACACCGGCACCGTGCTTGACTGACGGCGATGTCCGAAAGCAACCCGCCCTTCAACACCGACGAGACCGACCGCCTCCTCTCCACCACACGGTCGGTCCGGAGGCGCCTCGACCTGGAGCGGCCGGTCCCCGAGCAACTGCTCCTCGACTGCATCGACCTCGCCGAACAGGCGCCGACCGGCGGCAACCAGCCCAGCCGGCGTTGGCTCGTAATCCGCGACCCGAAGGTCAAGCAGCAGGTCGCAGACCTCTACCGCGAGGCGGGTGGCGCATGGCTGTCCGAACGCGCCGCCGCCCTCGCCGGAACGGGCGACCCGAGGGAGCGTGCGGCCCGCTCCGGAGGACACCTCGCCGACCACCTCCACGAGGTCCCGGCCCTGGTGCTGGTCACGATCTTCGGCGAACACGACGGCAGCGGCCGCCCCGGACTGTTCGACTCGGTCCTTCAGGCCGCATGGAGCTTCTGCCTCGCCGCCCGGGCCCGTGGCCTCGGCACGGCATGGACCACCCTCCACCTCGGCGTCGCCGACAAGGTCGCCGAGGTGCTCGACATCCCCGAGGAGGGCGTCACCCAGGTCGTGCTTCTGCCCGTCGCCTGGACCATCGGCGACGACTTCTCCCCCGTCGAGCGCCGCCCGGCCAGGGAGGTCACCTGGTTCGACAGATGGGGCCGCACCCTCCAGGATCCGACCGACGGCCGCTCCCCCCTGTTCGCCGACGGTGCAGGCATCACCGTCGAGATAGACATCGACGCCAAGCCCGCCGACATCTGGCCAGTCGTCTCCGACATAAACCTGCCGGCCCGGTTCAGCGACGAGTTCCAGGGCGCCGAGTGGATCGACGACGAGCCCGCAGTCGGTGCACGCTTCCTCGGCCGAAACAAGCGGGACGACCTTGGCGAGTGGGAGGTCACCTGCACGATCGTCGACTTCGAGCACGAAAGGGTGTTCGCCTGGCACGCCGGCGACCCGGACAACCCGGCCGCCCGGTGGCGCTTCGAGATCGAGCCCCTCCTGGGTGGCACCCGCCTCCGGTTTGCCATGGTGCTGGGACCGGGTCCTTCCGGCCTCACCATGTTCATCGACTCGATGCCCGACAAGGAGGCGGCCATAATCGACAATCGGCAGAAGGGCCAGATCGCCAACATGCGCGCCACGATCGAGGGCATCCGCGACCTAGCCGAGGCCTGAATCCAGCCGACACCGACCCCGACCCCTAATCCACGAAGGAACCCCCCACCCATGACCACACTCGGACTCTCCGCCGACGAACTGCTCTCGACCACCCGTGCCGTCCGCAAGCGGCTCGACTTCGACCGGCCGGTCGACCCCGCGCTCATCGAGGAGTGCCTCGAGTTCGCCGTCCAGGCACCGACGGGCTCCAACTCGCAGTCCTGGAAGTTCCTGGTCGTGACCGATGAGGACAAGCGGCAGGCGCTCGGCGACCTCTACCGCCGTGGATGGGAGGCCTACGCCGGGATGTCGGCCAGCGCTGCCTCCCTCGCCGTGGGCGCAGCCGACGACCGGGCCGACCAGCAGATGCGGGTCATGGGTTCGGCCGCCTACCTCGCCGAGAACTTCCACCGGGTACCGGTGATGCTCATCCCCTGCCTGCCCGGACGTACCGAGGCGATGCCCGGCATGGGTGCCGTCTCGACGCTGGCCGGCATCATCCCCAGCACCTGGTCGTTCATGCTTGCGGCCCGTGAGCGCGGGCTCGGCACCTGCTGGACCACCATCCACCTCATGTTCGAGGAGGAGGCAGCCGAGGTGCTCGGCATCCCCTACGCCGAGGTGTCGCAGGTTGCGCTTATCACGATCGCCCACACACAGGGCACCGACTTCAGGCCGGCAACCCGCGAAGGCGGTGCTGCCGCCGTCACCCGCTGGAACACCTGGGAGTAGGCCGGGCCCCTTCGCTCAGGCTGCGAAGGCCTCCGCCAGGCGGTCGAGCGTGGCCTCCATGCCGGCCCGATTGTGGGCGGCCCGGTCGGCGACACCGCTGAGCAACCGTCCGACTACCACCAGTACCTTCTTGCGGTGGTCGACCCACGACTCGGTGACCCGACACCCTCCGTCGGACGGCTCTATCTCGTACACCCAGTCGCAGCCGCCCATGAACGGGACCAGCAGTCGGAAGGCGAAGCGCCGCGGCGGTTCGCACTCGGTGACGGTCACGTTGGTGCGCCAGCGGTAGCGCCCGTTGCGGTTGCTGCCCTTGAACACAGCCCCGACCGAAGGCCCGTCGGCCCCACCGGCCCAACGACCTCCCCTGGCCTCCGGCGACCATTCGCCCATCCGGGTCAGGTCGCTGACGAGCGCCCACACCTCCTCCGGTGATGCCGCAATCTCCCGGCTCACGCTCACGGTCTCAGCCTCGCTTCTCTCCATGACGTGCTCCTCAGAATCGGTCGACGGGGATCAGCAGCAGACCACCATCGGGACCCACCACCACCATCAGGGCGGCGGCGGTGGATTCGGCGATCTCCATCCGTGCCACGTCGAGGTCGAACGCAACAGGCGGCGCATCGCTGCGGCGGATCACCTCCACCTCGGCGCCGGTCGCCATCTCGACCGCAGCGGCCAGCGGGGCCGGATCGGCGGCGACCACGATGACCCGACCGGGGCCCCGCCGCTCCGGAGCGGAAGCGGATGCCGGGACCGGTTCGGTAACGACCGAGTTCATCACCTGCTGGTCGGAACGCATGATCCGGCGGTGGTAGCCGGCTGCCACCCCGGCGGTCAGGGCTACAGCCAACGGCCCGTGCAGGTCCCAGACGCCCTGTCGGTCGAACGAGGTGTTGAGGACACCGTCGACCACGGAGAACACGATGAACAGCGAGGTACCCAGGGCCGCGATTCCGGCGATCCCGAAGATGACGTAGAGGTAGGTCCGTCGCACGACCGACCCGACCTCGTCCGGATCTTCGGCACGCTCCTGGATGGCCTGCCAGAAGCGACGCCAGACCAGTCCGCCGATGAGCAGAAGCGGCAGCCCGATGATGACGACCATCGTGGTCTCGCGCTCGGCACCGGCAGGCACCGGCGTCACATGGTGGAAGCCCACGAACAACAGGACGAACACTCCGGCCAACAGCGCCCACACCCCCACCCCGGAAGCGAGGTGGTCGGCGGCCCGGTCGACGTCGTTGCGGGGTCGGCCCTCCTCCGGTGGCAGCAGGTCCCGGTGGTAGCGCCAGACCAGCGTCGCCACGATGGCGGCGGCGCCCACCGGCGGCAGGAACTCGAAGTACTCGACAGCGGGTTCCTCCCCGATGGCGAACCCCCAGTTGATGAACGCCGCCAGGACCCCGATGGCAACGCCTACAAGGGTCCCCAGCCCACCGAGCACCCCCACGAACAGGGTGTAGGCGTGGTGCAGGAGCGATCCCCGGTCGTGGATCGCCTGGCGCAGCCAGTACCACCACCACAGGGCGGCGGAGATGATGAGGACCGAGGCGACGTCGCGGATGCCATCGACCGTTCCTCCCCATGACGAATAACCCGTGATCCCCTCGTAGACGGCCATCAGGCCCACTGCGATCAGCCACCAGATCGAGGCGACGAGGGCGCCGAGGGCGCTGACGCTGACGGCGAACGGCACGAGGGTGGTGCGAACCGGTACCCCGTCGACGACCCGGTCGCCGAGGCGGACGTGGACCACCCAGACACCCCCCCACACGGCAAGGTGCGCCAAGTTCTGAGGCTCGACGCCCCGGGCCCCGATGAGCCCGTCGAGGAGGTCGTTGGCGGCGACGGCAGCCCCGATGAGCGTCACCAACTCGACGATGCCCTGGTAGAGCACCCAGCCCAGGGCTCCCTGTTCTGCGGGGGATTCGGCGAACCGCCGGCGCACGTTCCGCACGAGGAACCAGAGGGCGATGCCGCCGACCAGCAGGCTCGTTACCGCCCAGGAGGGTGAGTCGACGCTGTCGGTGCCGTCTGCCATCGCCTCGATGCCAGCAGCGAGCAGGCTGTCAAGTCCAGAGGCGGCCAGGCCCAGCGCCACGGCGAGGAAGCAGTACTCGAGCAGGCGTCGCAACGACACGCCGGCGTCGCCGGATGCCTGCGCACCGGACCGTGAACGGCGCACCAGCATCACGATGGCGACGATCACGATGAGCGGAAAAAAGCCCGAGAGAACCGAGAGGAAGATCATGGGCGCAGTATCCCACGGGGCCTGCCCGGACACGACGCTCCCCCTCCCCGACGGTTACGTTCGACACATGCGCCCGAGCTACTCAAATCTGGGCTTTGGCCTCATGGCGGCCTGCATTGTGTTTCTCGCTGCCTGTGCCTCAGCCACCGAGGTCACCGCACCCACCACCACGCTGCCGCCGACTACAAGCACCACAGCTGCGCCGACAACAACTACGGCCGCACCCACCACCACGACAACAACGACCTCAACCACTGCCGCTCCGACCACGACCGCCGCGCCGACAACCACTGCCGCTCCGACCACGACCGCCGCGCCGACCACGACCCTCCCGCCCGACGGGCGGTGCGACGAACGCGATCCCGCTGCCTGCCTGCTTCCGTGGCCCAACGACGCCTTCACCGTCGCCGACGACACGACGGCCACCGGACTACGCCTCTCGATCCCAGCCGCCGGAACACCCCTGAACGTCGACGGCGTGGCGGTCGACGTGACCGACCAGAACCGTGCCGATGGCTTCTCACCCGGATCGGCCATCCTGCTGTTCGCACCCGACGCCGACCTCGCCCTCTCCGGCGTCCCCGGCACCACCGACATCGGCGCCTCGCTCGGCGACGCCACACCCGTCCGTCTCACCGACCTCACCACCGGCGATCGCTGGCCCTACTGGGCGGAGATGGACGCCACCGCCCCGGCCGGCGAACAGTTGCTCATGGTCCGGCCGGCAACGGCAATGCTCGAGGGCCACGAGTACCTCGTCGAGGTCGACGGGTTGCTCGACAGCGACGGCGATCCGATCTCACTGACACTCCCCCTCCAGTGGACCTTCACAATCGCCAGCGCCGAAAGCCTCGCCGGCCGACTGCTGGCGATCGTCGACAGCACCTTCGCCGGGTTGGGCGAAGACGGCGCCCCCGCTTTCGAGGTGACCTCCGTGGAGGGTGAGTCGATCCGGTTCATAGAGGGCACGTTCACCCTGCCGAACCACCTGACCGGCGACGGCGGGCCCGGCAACCGCTTCCTGCTCGAAGACGGTCTGCCGGTGCGCAGTACCGAACACCCCGACTACCCCGCCCGCTTCCGCTGCGTGCTCCCGGCGAGCCCCCCCGGACCGGTGCCCACGGTGCTCTACGGACACGGCCTGCTCGGCAGCCGCGGCGAGGTCGACTTCTTCGAAGGGTTCGCCACCCTCGGCCTGGCCGCCGGCTGCGCAACAGACTGGATCGGGATGTCGAGCGAGGACGTGCCTGCGGTCGTCGAGATCCTCGCCGAGATGTCCCGCTTCGCAGAGCAGGCAGACCGGCTGCAACAGGCCCACCTGGCCTTCCAACTCCTGGGCCGGCTGGTCAACAGCCCGGACGGCTTCGTGACCGACCGGGCGTTCCAGACCGACGACGGCTCGCCGCTGCTGTCGGGCGAGGGCACCGCCTTCCTCGGAAACAGCCAAGGGGGCATCCTCGGCGGCGCCGCATCGGCCGTTTCGTCCGAGTGGTCCGACGTGATGCTGGGCGTGCCGGCCATGAACTACAACGTGCTGCTCGACCGGTCCAGCGACTGGCCGCCGCTACAGGCCGTGTTCGATGCCTCCTATCCGGATCCGATGGAGCACGTGCTGGTCATGCAGTTGGCCCAACTGCTCTGGGACCGGGGCGAGAACCAGGCCTACGCCCAGCACCTCACCGCCGACCCGTATCCCGGCCTCGAGGCCAAGAACGTGTTCCTGCTCGAGGCCTTCGGCGACCACCAGGTCACCAACGTGGCCACCGAGGTGTTCGCCCGCACGATCGGCGCGCTGGTCAACGACCCGCCGCTCCGTGACGGCCGCAGCCTCGATACCGAGCCGTTCTGGGGCATCGAACGGGTCTCCGGCTATCCGGCGTCGGGTGCGACGCTCGGCGTCTGGGACTTCGGAACACCTCCGCCGCCGACAGTCAACCTGCCGCCCTTCTCACCTGAATACGGGTCCGACCCGCACGGGGCGGCGGCCGACGAGGACCGCGTGCTCCAACAGGCGCTCACGTTCCTGTTGACCGGACAGGTGATCGACGTGTGTGCCGGCCCGTGTGTCGGCCGGATGCTCGACGGCTGAGGGTCAGAGCCCCAGTTCGGCGAGGGCGATGACCTCTTCGGGACGGGGGTTGACCAGCACCTGACCGCCGACGACGACCGTGGGCACGGTCTCGTCGCCACCTGCGTAGGCCCGGAGCTGCTCTCGGGCTTCCGGGTCGTCCCAGATGTTGCGCTCCGTCCGCTCGAGACCTGCCCGGTCGAACCGCTGGAACAACTTGTGGCAGAAGCCGCAACCGGGCCTCCAGTAGACGATGACCTCGCTGCTCGTGCTCATGGCCCCAGTCTGGCCCCGACGATCGGCAGTGCAGTCGGCCCTGAAGACGGCCATGTGTCACAGGGCATGCCGTCAGGAATCACCCTTCCAGGGCAGGTCCGGGTCGAAGGCGGCGAAGTGGCCGCCGGCACGAAGGGCTTCATTCGCCGGCTTGAGGAGGTCGGCGAACCGGTGGACGGCCTGATCGTCCATGCCTTTCCACGCCGCGGCGTCGAGTTCGTTGGTCCGGCGCTCGATTTCGCTGCGTCTGGAGCGACCTTGTTCGGTGATGCCATCGGCGTCGAGCCAGCCTCGTGCGGTGAGGCGCTCGACCGCCAGGGACCAGTCAGGCTCAGGCCATGCGCGTGTGGACCTGATGATTCCGGGCCGGTGGAAGAGCATCTCGCTGACGACCGTGCACTCGCATCCGTCGAGTGGCTCTGCGATCAGGAGGCCGATGTGCGCATCGCCGCGCCATTCGCGCAGGATCGTGACCAGTTGCCAGAGGCGCAGCAGGCGGTTACCGGCGAACTCGGACTCCTCGAGAAGCGGCAGTACCGAGGCGTTGGCAGCGGCAAGCGGTCTGCCCGCATGGGAAAGCGCCGAGACGCAGGCTTCGGCGACACCGAGCGCCTCGACGACTTCGGCATCGGTCATGGCGTCGGCTACGGTGGCATCGAGGATCCGCATGACCGCCCGCCACCTGGCCCGCTGCACGTCGTCGGGCGAAACCCGGTCCCAGACCCCCTCCATGGCAGGTCGGACTAGATCTGGGCTGAAGTTGTAGAACGTGGCAACCACGACCTCCGGGGAGACGGGCCCCAGAGGGGCAGCACGCGAGGCGAAGTAACCGCCCGCTCCCTCGACCCCCACGGCTGCGTACTCCTCGGTCGCCTCCTGCGAGAAGTAGACGAAGCCGTGGAACATCGTGGTGATGCCATGCACGCGCGCAACGGCTTTGGGGGAAAGATCGGTCGGCGAAGGTTCGGTCATGGACCGACCGTACCCGCAACGGCGTTTCCTTGGATCAGGTCGGACCCGTCCGTTGCCGCATGTTCCCGACGGCGGGAACCGGGCTCCTATGCCCCGTCGGGCCTGGGCGGCGGGGGCTGGACCTGGAACTGCAGATTTGCCTTGATGTCCCCACCTATCAGGACATCGATCGTGTAGAGGCCGTACGAGGTGAACTTCTTGCCGATCCGGAAGGGCAGGATCAGGGGCTTCCTCCATCCCGCAGGAAGGGCTTCGTCCCATGCCGTCTTGATGACGCCGTCGGCGCGGAAGATGGCGGCGCCATCGGCGTCGGCACCGACGATCTGAAGCTGGTGCGGCTGATCACACTCCCACTTCGAGAGCGACACGCTCAGCACGATGGTGAACTGCTGCGCCTGTTCCAGGTCGGCGATCGTGAAGCGGCTGATCCCCGCTGCCGAGATGAAGGCGACCCCGTTTTCGATGCGGGCGTAGTCGCACAAGATCACGTAATCGACTTCAGGCATCGTCGCTCCTTCAGCGATATCGGTTGCCACCGAACAGGGTTCTACAGGCATGCCATGGGGGTTACCCGTCAACCTACGTGGGCCGGGCGGGGATCGAACCCGCGACCGAGCGATTATGAGTCGCCTGCTCTGACCACTGAGCTACCGGCCCCACCCGCAGTCTGGCCCATTGCCCGCCCATTCAGGACCCCGGCCCGTCACGGGCTTCGGATACCGTGTCCCGACCCCGACCGACACGGCACAGGAGCAGCCATGACCGGTGGCGCAGTCGTCGATGTCGTCGGCGGCCAGGCACTGCAGATCACGAGCGACCACGACGGCGACGTCGACGTCAGCCTCGTCATCCCCACGTTCAACGAAGCCGGCAACATCGCCGACCTGGTCCGGCGCCTCCATTCGATCCTCGGCGACGCCGGGGTCTCCCACGAGTTGATCGTCGTCGACGACGACAGCCCCGACCGCACCTGGGAGGTAGCCGCCGGCCTCATCGACGAGGTCCCCACCCTGCGCGTGCTGCGCCGCACCGGCGAGTCCGGGCTCGCCAGCGCCGTTGTCTGCGGCTGGACCCACGCCCGCAGCCGGGTGCTCGGCGTGATCGACGGCGACGGCCAGCACCCACCCGAGGTGCTGGTCGAACTCCTCGCAGCGCTCGACGAGCGCACCGACGTGGCGGTCGCCAGCCGCCACCTGCCCGGCGGCGGCGTCTCCAACTGGTCGGCCACCAGACGCCTGTTGTCACGGGGCGCCCAGGCGCTGGGCCTGCTGCTGCTCCCCGGCACGGTCGGCCGGGTCACCGACCCCATGAGCGGCTACTTCCTCGTCAGACGTGAGGCCGTCGCCGCCCAGGAACTCCACCCGGTGGGCTACAAGATCCTCCTAGAAGTTCTCGCCCGCGGCGACATCCGACGGGTGGCCGAGGCCCCCTATGTCTTCCTCGAGCGCGAGCGGGGCGAATCCAAGGTCCGGCCCCTCCACTACCTCGACTACCTCCGGCACCTCATGCGCCTCCGGGTCCTGCCCCTGCGCAGCCAGGCGCTCGCCCGCTACCTCGCCGTCACCCTCACGGCGCTCGTGGTAGACGCCGCCACCTTCGTGTGGCTGTTCGACGGCCTGGACCTGAACCTCACCCGCTCGGCGGCGCTGGCCGGCGAGGTCGCCATCCTCTACACGGTGCTGCTGCTCGACCTCTGGACCTTCGCCGGCCGGGTGGCCCGCACCGCACTCGACCGCATCCGCCGCCTCCTCGGTGTGCAGTTGGCACTCGGCGTCCTGCTGTTCGGCCGCCTCATGGTCATCAACGCCCTCGTCAACTGGTTCCACCTCGGTCCGCTGGCGGCGTTTCTGGTGGCCCTGGCCGCCATGACTCCGGTCGGCCACCTGCTCGGTTCGCGCCTCACCTGGCGTCCCGCCCGCGGTTAGCGTCGCCGCCCATGACCGTCATCCCGGCAAGCCACCGTGACCTGTTCGACCTGCCCGCCGTCTGGCATGTGGCCACCATCGGCCCCGACGGTGAGCCGCACTCCTCGCCCGTGTGGGCCGCCTTCGACGGTACGCACGTCCGCTTCCCCCATTCCGAAGGTCGCCAGAAGTGGCGCAACCTGTGCGCCGACGACCGGGTGGCGCTGTCGGCGATCGACCCGTCCGACCAGGGCCGCTACCTCGAGGTGCGCGGCCGGGTGGTGACATGGGAGAGCGACGCCGACGTCTCGTTCCTCGATGCGCAGAGCCTGAAGTACAGCGGCGTGGAGGAGTACCCCCGTGAATTGCTCCCGCCGGACGAGGTCCGGGTGGTCGCCGTCATCGAGCCTCTGCGCTGCACGACCATGGGCTGAGCCCCGACGTACCAGAGATGCGTATTCGCCTTCGCCAGGTGGCCTTCGTGGCCGAGGACCTCGCCGCCGTCGAGGCCGACATCGAAGAACGCCTCGGCATCGAGGCCTGCTTCCGCGATCCTGGAGTGGCGGGGTTCGGCCTCCACAACGTGCTGTATCCGGTGGGCGACCAGTTGCTCGAGGTCGTGTCGCCGATCGAGGCGGGCACCGCTGCCGGCCGACTGCTCGACAAGCGGGGCGGCGACGGTGGCTACATGGTCATCCTCCAGGTCGACGACCTCGAACCCTTCCGCAACCGGTTCGCCGAGACCCGAGCCCGGGTGGTCTTCGAGGCGGCCGCCGACGGGGTCGCCGGCCTCCACCTCCACCCGGCCGACGTCGGCGGGGCAATCCTGTCGGTCGACCGGACCGACGACTGGGACGCCTGGCCCTGGGCCGGCCCTGACTGGCGCAACCACATCCGCACCGACGTCGTGCAAGGCATACAGGCCGTCGAAATCCAGGCAGAAGAACCAACTTCGATGGCCGCCCGCTGGTCGGAGGTGCTTGGCGTCCCGGCAGACGGCACCACGCTTCCGCTCGACGAGGGGGAGATCCGGTTTGCCGGGGTCTCAGACGACCGAGGCGAGGGCGTCAGCGGCCTGGAACTGGCAGCAGCCGAGTCCAGCGAGGTGGAGATCTCGGGAGTCCGGATCACGCTCGTCGCACAAGACCGATGAACACGCCGGTTATGAGAAATCCGCCAGGAAGCGAATGGCTCCGGGGGTGGGGCTCGAACCCACGACCTGCGGATTAACAGTCCGACGCTCTGCCAGCTGAGCTACCCCGGAAGGCGGGACGCAGGATACCAGCGCGCCCCCGGCGAACATCCTGCGCTCAATCCTCGTCGAGGTACTCGCGCAGCTTCTCCGACCTCAGAGGATGACGCAGCTTGGCCATGGTTCGAGACTCGATCTGACGCACCCGTTCCCTGGTCACACCGAACCGACGACCCACTTCTTCGAGCGTCGCCGGCCTACCGTCGTCGAGGCCGAAGCGCATGCGGACGACGTCGCGCTCCCGATCGTCGAGTTGGTCGAGCACCTCGAGAATGTCGTCCTTTAAGAGCCGTCGCGTGGCAGAAATGACGGCATCCTCCGCATCGAGGTCGGCGACCAGGTCTGCGAGGCTCACGTCCTGTTCGTCGCCGTACGTTGAATCCAGCGACAACGGAACCTGGTTTCGGGCCAGGTCCAACAGGTCCTCCACCTTGTCAGGATCGAGTAGGGCCCGCTCAGCGATCTCGCCCACCGAGGGCTGCCGCTCGAGTTCATGCTGGAGCTCGCGTTCAATCCGGACACAGCGGTTCATGGCATCGACCATGTGGACTGGAATGCGAATCGTGCGCGCCTGGTCGGCTACCGCCCTGGTTACCCCCTGACGGATCCACCAGGTGGCGTAGGTCGAGAACTTGAAGCCCTTCGAATGATCGAACTTCTCGACAGCCCGCATCAGCCCCAGGTTGCCCTCCTGGACCAGGTCCAGCAGCGGCAGGCCCCGCCCGACATGGCGTTTGGCGATCGAGACCACCAGGCGGAGGTTGGCCCGGGTGAGCCGATCGCGTGCCATCTCACCGGCCCGCTGTCGGCGCCTCAGCCGCACGAGCACCACGCGCTCGATCTGGTCGAGTTCGCCCGTGACCGCCAGGTCGGCGAGCTCGTCCTCGGCCACGTTGCCGTCCCCGATGGCGGTCGCCAACTCGACCTCCTCAGCCGAGGTCAGGAGCGGAACCTCGCCGATCTCCTGGAGGTACATGCGGGTGGAGTCGCCGCTGTCGCCGCGCTCCGATGGGTGCTTCGCCGGGTCGCGGCGCCGTACCGACCTCTGCCTCGGTCGGATCAGCCGGAGCACCTCCTCGTCATCGTCATCGCCATCGCCGGTGCCGGTGCCGGTGCCATCGCCGGTGCCATCGCCGGTGCCGGTGCCATCGCCGGTGGCATCTACGACCGTCTCATCCAGTTCGATGCCCTCATCCTCGAGTGCGGCTCGCATCTCACCGATCAACTCGGGGGTGAGCTCCGCATCCTGGATGACGTCGATGACCTCGTCGAGCGTGAGCCGACCACGTACCCGCCCGCGCCGCAGCAGACGGACGAACTCAAACTCCGAAACCCCTGCCCAGCGGGCATTCGGGGCAGCGTCACCCATCGGACCCCCCCTCCGAGTACTCGACCAGCCACCGTAGCAATGCCTCGAGGGACTCGAAGTCGGACTCCAAATCGGTCTCGGAACCGGACTGTGAACCAGGCTCCTCCCACCGTGAAGCCGGGATCTCGCGGAGCCTGATGATCTCGGTGCGCAGGTACGAAATCGGCTCCTGATAGGCCGCCAGGTCGCCGCTCTCACGTGCCTCGGCTTCGATCCCCACGGCGACCCGCTCGGCGGCAAGCGAAACCAGCCTGTTGAGAACCCCGACCGGATCGTCGTCGGTCGCATCCTGGACGGCGAGCCTGCCGAGCAGGTCGGCGGATTCTCCACCGGCTGCCTCACGGGCCGCATGCAGGTCTTCGTGTCCGACAAGGGCCTGGTAGGCGGTGCGGGCAATCAGGTCACCGAACAGCACCGGATGCAGGTGCGCCGCCATGTCGTCGGGCCGGTGGATCAGCAGCCGGATCGCCTGATGCTCCGACGTGAGCCTGGTCGACACGGGAGCCCGGGACGCCTCCCGACCACCGCCGCGCCTCCCGGGCGTCGACCTGGCCAGGCGCCGCACCTCCTCCACCGACACCCTGCAACGGTCGGCGATACCCATGACGTACTGGTCGCGCACCAACGGGTTGGGATGCTCGGCGACGAGCGACATGGCATCGGCGGCGGCCAGCGCCCGACCCTCCATGGTGTCGAGGTCGCCCCGACCCAGTGCCCTGTCGACGCGGAACTCGAGAAACGGTCGGGCGTCGGAGATGGCCCGCCCGAGGCCCTCAGGGTCCGAGCGGGCCATGTCGCCGGGGTCGGAGCCCTCGGGCAGGGCGGCGACGGCGAAGCGCAGCCCGAACTCCTCCTCCCAGGCGTAGACCCGTTCGGCGGCTGCCTGCCCCGCACCGTCGGCGTCGTAGGCCAGCACGACCCGGGGTGCGAAACGGGACAGCTTGCGGGCGTGGTCGGCGGTCATGGCGGTGCCGCAGGTGGCGACCGACCGCTCAATACCGGCCTGGTGGAAACCGATGACGTCCGTGTAGCCCTCGCACACGACGATCTCGTCCATGCGCCCAGCCTCGGTCTTGGCCCAGTTGAGGCCGTAGAGCAGTCGGCCCTTGTCGTAGACCTCAGACTGGTCGGAGGAGTTTTTGTACTTGGGTCCCTCGGAATCGGGCAGCTTGCGGCCACCGAAGCCGACGGCGTCGCCCCGCTCGTCGAAGATCGGGAACATGATGCGGGCCCGGAAGAAGTCGTACTGCTTCCCACGCTTGTTGAGGCCGCCCAGACCTGCGCCCTGGAGGTCCTCGGTCGACAGGCCCAGATGGCGTGCCAGCGAGTCCCACTCCTCGGGCGCCCACCCGATCGAGAACTTCCGGACCACGTCACCGTCGTAGCCGCGTGCCCGCAGGTAGCTACGGGCCGGTCCGGCGTCGTCGCCCTCGAGGAGGCGCCGGTGGTAGAAGTCGGCCGCCTTCCCGACGGCCTCGATGAGCGAACGCCGCCGGCCCCGTTTCCTGGACTCGTTGGCGTCCGTGTAGCGGAGCGTGATGTTGGCCCTGTTGGCCAGGTACTCGACGGCCCCGGCAAAGTCGAGGTGCTCCATCTCGCGGACGAAGTCGATGACATCACCCTGCACCTGACAGCCGAAACAGTAGAAGACCGCCTTTTCCTGGCTGACCGAGAACGATGGCGACTTCTCACCGTGGAACGGGCACAGGCCCATCCACTGCCTACCGGTCTTTTTCAGCTGCGTGTGCTGTGTGACGATCCCGACGATGTCGCTCTGATCGCGCACCCGACGGATGTCGTCGTCGAGGATCCCCATGGGCACCGAAACTAGCAGCGCCCTCCGACAGCGATCCCGGCCGCCGGCTCAGGCCGGGAGCCGGCCCCGCAGGTGGTCGACGAGCCCGTCGATCGGCACCCGCTCCTGCTCCATGGAGTCGCGGTCCCGCACGGTGACGGCCCGGTCGTCGAGGGTGTCGAAATCGACCGTGACGCAGAACGGCGTGCCGATCTCGTCCTGGCGCCGGTAGCGACGACCGATGGCCTGGGTCTCGTCGTAGTCGCACATCCAGTGCGGCTGCAGCAGGCCCAGCACCTCGCGGGACGGCTCTACCAACTCGGGCTTCTTCGACAGCGGCAGGACGGCCATCGTGTACGGGGCGAGGCGCGGGTCGAGTCGCAGGACGGTGCGCTGCTCGCCACGCACCTCCTCCTCGTCGTAGGCGGCCATGAGGAACGCCATGGCGGTGCGGGTAGCACCGGCGGCCGGTTCGATCACGTGCGGGACGTACTTCTCGTTGGTGGCGGGGTCGAGATACTCGAGTCGGGCGCCGGATGCCTCGGAGTGGCGCAGCAGGTCGAAGTCGGTGCGATTGGCGATGCCCTCGAGTTCGTCCCAGCCCCACGGGAACAGGAACTCGACATCGGAGGTGGCCTTCGAGTAGTGGCTCAACTCGTCGCCCTCGTGGACGCGGAGCCGCAACCTGTCGGAGGGCATTCCGAGGTCGAGGTACCAGTTGCGGCGCACCTCGCACCAGTACCCGAACCATTCGTCGGAATCGTCGGGCGGCACGAAGAACTCGAGTTCCATCTGCTCGAACTCGCGGGTCCGGAACACGAAGTTGCCGGGGGTGATCTCGTTGCGGAACGACTTGCCGATCTGGGCGATGCCGAACGGCGGCCGCTTGCGGCTGGTGTTGAGCACGTTGGCGAAGTTGGTGAACATGCCCTGGGCTGTCTCGGGCCGCAGGTAGACCTCGGTGGCCGTCTCGGTGACGGGTCCGGCGTGGGTCTTGAACATGAGGTTGAACTGGCGGGCCTCGGTGAGCGTGCCGGTGGCGCCGCAGTCGGGGCAGGTGTCGGGGTCGTCGAGCTTGTCCTCGCGGTGACGGGCACCGCACTCCCGGCAGTCGACGAGTGGGTCGGTGAAGTTGGCGAGGTGGCCCGACGCCTCCCACACGGCCGGCGGCGACAGGATCGAGGCGTCGAGCCCGACGACGTCGTGGCGCATCTGAACCATCGACCGCCACCACTGGTCCTTGACGTTGCGCAGCAGCAGCACGCCGATCGGCCCGTAGTCGTAGGTCGATCGGAAGCCGCCGTAGATCTCGGCCGACTGGAACACGAAACCACGCCGCTTGGACAGGTTGACGACCTTGTCGAACAGCGTCTCGTCGTTGGGGACCATGGCGGTGCAGGGTAGCGACCGCTGGTACCGACGTTGGCGACGCTTCGGCGGTGTTTCGTGCGACACTCGCCACATGGAAAACATCCGGGGCATGGGCCAGATCGGACGGGGCGGACCGTCGGGCGACCCGACCGCTGTCGTGGCACGACGCCTGGTCGCCTCGCTGCTGGACGCCTTCATCATCTCGATAGTCGTGCTGCTTCTCTACAGGGGCGGCATCGCGTCGATCACCGACGATGACCAGATCATCTGGAACCAGTCCGCCCTGCTCACCGCCTCGCTCCTTTTCATCGTCAACCACGTCCTGCTGGCCGGAACCAGGGGATTCAGCCTGGGCAAGGCGATCGTGGGCCTGAGGATCGTGCGCCGCAGCGACGGCAGTATCCCCGGCCTGCTGGGCGCCGCCGGCCGCACGATCCCGTGGATAATCCCGATCCCGGTAATCCCGTTCGTCGAGTTGGGCGTGATGATCACCACCAAGGGCCACCGCCGGGTCGGCGACCGCATCGGGCGCACCCTCGTCGTCGACCGCGGCGACGCCGGACTGGTCCTCTCCGTGCCCGGCCTCGCCGACCCGCCCGAACCTCCGGTGATGCCCGAACAGATCGACCCACCCAACCCGATCGAAGGCTGAGCCCTACGCCTGCTCCATGACGCGCCTGGATCGGACGCGGCGTTCGAGGTGGTATTCAACGGCGTCGGTGGCGACGGCGTCGACCTCGCCGCAGACCCTGGCGTCCTCGACCTCGAGGGCCGTCGCCAGGTGGCCTCCGAGGACGGCACGCATCACCGCCAGCGCCGACTCGGACACGGGGCGGCCCCGGCGACAGCCGTCGCACAGCACCCCGCCCTCGCCGATGTCGACGGCCACGAGGGGCTCGGTCGCCTGACACCGGACGCAGGCATCCAGCGAAGGAGCCAGGCCCTCGTGCGCCAGCACCTTGAGGAAGAAAGCCGGTACCAGCAGCGGCGACGGCCGCCGATCGAGCGTGCGCAGCGCACCGACGAGCATGTCGTAGCGACGCCGGTCACCCTCACCCTCCGGCGCCAGGCGCTCGACCACCTCGAGCATGGCCGACGCCTCAGCGAAACGGTCGGGGTCGGACCGCAGCGTGGCGAATGTGTCGAGGCTCTCGGCCTGGGTGACGATCTGCAGGTCGCTGCGCCCCTTGTGTAGCTGCACGTCGACGTGGCATGTGGGCTCGAGCCGGCCACCGAACTTCGAACGGGTCTTGCGCACCCCCTTTGCCACAGCCCGTATCTGGCCGTGGCCGGCGGTCAGCAGCGCCAGGATGCGGTCTGCCTCGCCCAGCTTCCAGGTGTGCAGCACCACCGCCTGGTCCCGGTAGAGGGCCATCAGGCACCGGCCTCCGGGCATGTTCCCACTACTCGCCGGCGACGCCGCCGAAGCGCCGATCCCGATCCTGGTACTCCTTGATGGCTGCGTAGAGGTGCTCCCGGCGGAAGTCGGGCCACAGCACCTCGCTGAACACCAGCTCGCTGTATGCCAGCTCCCACAGCAGGAAGTTGGAGATCCGGTACTCGCCCGAGGTTCGGATCATGAGGTCCGGGTCGGGCATCTCGGGGTTGTAGAGGTGCCTGGCGATGACCTTCTCTGTGACCTTTTCTGCCGGCGTTCCCGACTCGACGATGCACCTCACGGCATCGACCAACTCTGCCCGCCCGCCGTAGTTGAAGGCGATCGTGAACGTGAGTCCCGTGTTGTCCTGCGTGAGTTCCAGCGACTCGTCCATGCGCCGAATCAGGCGCTTCGGGACCCGCCAGTCGCGGCGCCCCGAGAACAGGATCCGGACGTTGCGCTCGTTCAGCTCGTCACGGCGCTCGAGCAGTATCTGCTCGTTGAAGTTGATGAGGAACCTGACCTCGTCCTTGGGGCGCCGCCAGTTCTCGGTCGAGAAGGCGTAGACGGTGAACCAGTCGATGCCGATCTCGTCGGCACCCTCGAGCACATCGAACAGGGCACGCTCACCGGCCTTGTGGCCCTCGGTCCGGGACAGGCCCTGCTGCTTCGCCCAGCGCCCGTTGCCGTCCATGACACAGGCGATGTGGCGCGGGATCCGCGAGGGATCGAGGTCGGCGGGAAGCACAACTCGAAAACTACCGGTTGGCACGGAGCACCCGGTGGAGCAGACCTCCTCGTGTCACCCGGCACCGGTACCGTCATCACATGGACGCAGAGGAAACAGAGGAGCCGACAGACCCCTCCGAGCGCGCCGCGATCGCCCTCGAAGAGGTCACCGCCCACCTGCCGGACGGTGGCGAGCGGCGCCCCGGCCAGGAGGCCATGGCCCGTGCCGTGGCCGAGGTCATCGACGGCGGGGGCCATTTGGCTGTGCAGGCCGGCACGGGAACCGGCAAGACGCTCGCCTATCTGGTACCGGCCCTCCTGGCCGGGCAACGCACCGTGATCGCCACGGCCACCAAGGCGCTCCAGGACCAGTTGGCGAACAGCGACCTGCCCTTCCTGGCCGAGCACCTTGCCGACTACATCGACGAACCTGTCTCGTTCGCAGTCCTCAAGGGTCGATCGAACTACGTCTGCCTCCAACGCCTCGCCGAGGTCGCCGAGGCGAACGTCCAGCAGACCCTCGACGGGCTCGCCGAACATGCCGACGACGAACACCTGGCAGCCATCGCCGACTGGGCAACAGAAACCGACACCGGCGACCGGGCCGAGCTGCCCTTCGAGCCCAGCGGATCCACCTGGTCGGCCGTCAGCGTCGGCTCCCACGAGTGCCCGGGCCGAAACCGCTGCCCGTCGGGTGACGGGTGCTTCGCCGAACTCGCCCGCGACCGTGCGGCACAGGCGCAGGTGATCGTCACGAACCTGCACCTCTACGGCATCGACGTTGCGACCGACGGGGCCATCCTCCCGGCACACGACCTGGCGATCCTCGACGAGGCCCACGCCGCCGAGGACATCCTCGCCGCCGCCATCGGCGCCGAGGTGTTCGGCGGCCGCTTCCGGTCACTGCGCCGCCTGGCGGCCGGCGTGCTCTCCCGCTCGTCGGAACTCGACGATCTCGAAGACCTAGCTGGTCGCCTCGACGACGCACTTCTCACACACGTCGGCAAGCGCCTCGACCCTGCCGAAGATCCCCTCATCGGGCCGCTGCTCGAGCTGGCCGATACCCGACTCGAGTCCCTCCAATCGGCACTGCGTGCAATCCCCGATGACGCCAAAGCGGATGCCAAGGCACGGGCCCAACGTGTGCTGCTGGCCACCGACGGCCTTCTCGGGTCCATCCGCACCATCCGCTCACCCGCCGTCGGCGACGTCATCTGGGTGGAGGGCGCACGCAACCGACCCGTGTTGCGCATGTCGCCGATCGACATAGCTGGCGTGCTGCAGGAACGCCTCTGGCCGAAGCGCCCGGTAGTGCTCACCAGCGCCACCCTGCCCCCCAACCTGGTGGGGCGCCTGGGCCTTCCCGAGGGCGAACACCGGGTCGAGGACGTCGGCAGCCCCTTCGACTTCGAGCGCCAGACGCTGCTGTACTGCGCCGCCCACCTCCCCGACCCACGCGACCCCGGCTACCGCGACGCCGTCCATGACGAACTCGAGCGGCTGATCCTCGTAGCCGGTGGCCGCACCCTGGCGCTGTTCACCAGCTGGTCGGCACTCGACGCCGCCCACGCCCACCTGGCCGAACGGCTGCCGTTCACCGTCCTCCACCAGAACGACCTCCCCAAACCGGCACTCATCGAGGCCTTCGCCGCCGACGAGACCTCCTGCCTGTTCGGCACCCGCGGCCTCTTCCAGGGCATCGACGTGCCCGGGCCGGCTCTGTCGCTGGTCACCATCGACCGCATCCCCTTCCCCCGTCCCGACGACCCATTGTTGAGTGCACGCCGCGAACAGCTCGGCGAAGGCGCGTTCGGCCAGATCGACATCCCCATGGCGGCCACCGACCTGGCGCAGGCAACCGGGCGCCTCATCCGGACGGCGACCGACATCGGCGTGGTCGCCGTGCTGGACCGGCGGCTCGCCAAGAGCCACGCCTACCGGCAACAACTCATCGCCGCACTCCCGCCAATGCCCCGCACGGTCGATCCCGACGAGGTCGGGCGGTTCCTGCGCGGGCTGTCCGGGGAGTAGCCACAGGGGGCAGCGGGGCGAGTCGTACTCGCAGCAACAAAATGCCCGTCCCCATATCACTTGGCGGCCCGTCGCCTTGTCGCCTTGTCGCCTTGTCGCCTTGTCGCCTTGTCGCCTTGTCGCCTTGTCACTCGGGCAAGTGATCGGAGGCCCGTCCCCAGATCACTTGCAAGTGATCGGAGGCCCGTCCCCAGATCACTTGCGGTCAGTAGCCCAGGCGGTCGAGGGCCCTGGGGCGACGCTGCCAGTCCTTGTCGACCCGCACCACCAGCTCCAGATAGGCGCCCTCCGGGAGTTGCTCACGCACCCGGATACCGGCCTCCTTGAGCACGAGGCCCCCCTTGCCGATGACCATCCCCTTCTGAGAGTCGCGCTCAACCAGGATCTCACAGCGGATGTGCGGCCACTCCCACTCCGTGACCCGGGTAGCGATCGAATGGGGTAGCTCCTGGCGCACCACAGCCAACAGCTGTTCGCGCACCAGCTCAGCCACCCAGAAGGCCTCGGGGACGTCGGTGACCATGTCGTCGGGGTAGTACTGCGGTCCCTCGGGCAGGCGTGCCAGGACGTGCTCGAGCAGGTCGTCGACGCCGGTCCCCTTCCGGGCCGAGACCGGAAAGTACTCGTCGAACCCGAAATCGGTTGCCAGGGCCAACTGCTCGATGATGCGGCCACGCGGCTGGCCGTCGACCTTGTTGAGGACCAGCACCGTCCGGTCGGGTGGGAGCCCCTCGGCTACGAACCGGTCGCCGTTTCCGATGCCGCCCCGGCCGTCCACCACGAACAACACGACATCCATGTCTGCGAGCGCCGAACGGGCTGTGTGGTTGAGCCGTTCTCCGAGGGTCGTCCGGGGCTTGTGGATGCCCGGCGTGTCGCAGAACACCGCCTGCACATCAGGGCGGGTCAGCACGCCGCGGACCTCGGTCCGGGTCGTCTGGGGCTTGTTGGAAACGATCGACACCTTGGTGCCGAGCATCCTGTTGAGCAGCGTCGACTTGCCGACGTTGGGACGGCCCACGATCGTCACGAACCCCGAACGCATAGCGCTCTCCCCCGAACCGGTCACCGAGCCGTTGGGGCGCTGATACGCACCCGGGTGATGCGCCGCCCGACCACCTGCTCGACGTCGAAGCGCCGACCCGCAAGCTCGACACCCTCCCCCACCGCCGGGACATGACCAAGCGCATCGAACAGCAGCCCACCGACGGTGTCCCAGTCGCCGTCCGGCAGTACGTCGCCGAGCAACTCGTCGAGCTCGTCGACAGGCATCCGGCCGTGTACCAGCATCGCACCGTCGGCCAGGGGCGTGGTCAGGGGCTCCTCGCTGTCGAACTCGTCGACGATCTCGCCGAAGACCTCCTCGAGCAGGTCCTCCATGGTCACGATGCCGGCCGTTCCGCCGTACTCGTCGACGACCACCGCCAGATGGAAGCGCTCGGCCTGCATCTGGCGCAGGAGGTCGTCGGCCTGCTTGGTCTCGGGCACGTCGTGGGTCGGTCTGGCCAGCCCGGTCACCGGGTCGTCCCCCCGACCCTCGAACTGCGCCCGCATCAGGTCCTTGGCGTGCACGACGCCGACCAGGTCGTCTGTGCCCGTCCCCTCAACCGGAACGCGGCTGCGGCCACTGCGGACAGCGACCTCGATCGCCTCGGTGATCGTGGCATCGGACCCCACCGTCACCATGTCGGGCCTCGGCACCATCACCTCCCGGACGAGCGTGTCACCGAAGGCGATCACCGACTCGACAAGCTCGTGCTCCTCCTCGTCGATTGCCTGCGACTCCAGTGCCCGGTCGGCAACAGCGAGCAGTTCCTCTTCCGAAATGGCGGATCCGGCTCCGTTGGTCCGCCTCGGGGCGATCCGCTCGGCAAGGGATACCAGCGAGGCGGTCACCCAGCGGAGGGGGACGATCCTCGACAGGCCGCTCGCCAGCGGCGCCATGCGAACCGCCACCGCATCGGTGTTGGTCAGCGCCCAGGTCTTGGGGACGATCTCGGCGGCGACGAAGAACACCAGCAGCAGGACCAGCAGCGAGGGAGCCACCCAGCCACCGCCGAAGCGATCGCTGACGATCACGGCGGTCAGGCCGGCTGCACCCAGTTGGCAGGCCAGGAGCAGCAGCAGGATCGGCCCGAGATAGCGGGAACGCCTTTCGAGCACCTCGAGCAGCAGCCCGGTCCGGTCACCGGCGGCGTTGTCGCCGGGCCCGTTGCCGTTGCCGTTCTCACGGTCGCCGCGGGCCAGCACCGCCGCCCGGGCACGCCGCATGTGGGTGAGGCTCGTCTCGGCCGCAGCCAGCACCGATCCCACGCCGGTCAGGAGCACCAGGGTGACGACACCGAGCATCTCGAGGCCGGTCATGGGCGGTGGTGCCGGTCGAGCAGCTCGCTCTCGCGCTGCTGCATCACCGCCTTGTCGTCGGGCTCGGCGTGGTCGTGGCCGAGGAGGTGGAGGATCCCGTGGACCAACAGCAGGGCCACCTCGTCGACATACACACCATCATCGTCAACCGCCTGCCGTGCGGCAACAGCGGGGCAAATCACAACGTCGCCCAGCAACACCGGCTCATCATCGGGCACCTCGGCGGGATCGTCGACCGGGTTGTCAAGTGGAAAGGCGAGAACATCGGTCGGGCTGCCGTCGCCGTCAAGGTGCTCTGCCCTGAGGTCGGCTATGGCCTGTTCGTCCACGAAGTGGACAGTGAGCTCCATGCGCGGCTCGGCGAGGCGCTCGGCGACGAGCACATCGGAGGCGAGACGTCCCCAGCGGTCGGCATCGACCTCGGGGCCCGCACCGGGGGCGGCCCGTTCGTCGACGACCACGACCGTGGGGCCGGGTTCAGGAGGTTCGTCGCCCATCCGGGTCAGGAACCCCTGCGCCGGGGGGTGTTGCGGTCGTAGGCCTCGACGATGTCCTGGACGATCCGGTGGCGGACCACGTCGCGTGCACCGAGGCGCACGAACGAGAGCCCGTCGATCCCCTTCAGGACCTTCTCGATGCCGTCGAGGCCACTGCGCCCGTCCGGGACATCGACCTGGCTGGCGTCGCCGGTCACGACGACACGGGTTCCGAAGCCGATCCGGGTGAGGAACATCTTCATCTGTTCGGGCGAGGTGTTCTGGGCCTCGTCCAGGATCACGAACGAGTTGTTGAGGGTGCGGCCCCGCATGAACGCCAGAGGTGCCACCTCGACCTGCCCCCGGTCGAGCATCTTCTGGGCGGTCTCGGCCTCGAGCATCTCAAAGAGAGCGTCGTAGAGGGGACGCAGGTAGGGGTCGACCTTGGCCATTAGGTCGCCGGGCAGGAAACCCACCCGCTCGCCCGCCTCGACCAGCGGCCGGGTCAGGACGATGCGGTCCACCAGGTTGCCCTGCAGGGCCCGGACGGCCATGGCAACGGCCAACCAGCTCTTGCCGGTGCCGGCGGGGCCGATGGCGAACGTGACGACGCTGTCGCGCACCGCCTCGACGTAGAGCTTCTGGCCTACCGACCTCGGCCGTACCGGCTTGCCGCGGGCCGTGCGCATGATCTCGGTACCGAGCACCTCGGAGGGACTCTCGTCGGAGCGCACCATGTCGATGGTCCGGTCGAGGGTGCGGTCGTCTATCGGCAGACCCCGTTCGAGCAGCATGACCAGTTCGTCGAACACCCTGCCGACCAGGTCGGCGTCGGGGCCGTCGACGGAAATCTGGTTGCCCCGCACATGGATGACGGCGTCGGGGAAGGCCTCCTCGACCCGGAGCAGCAACTGGTCGCGCTCGCCGACCAGGCCCGACATCAGGTCATTGCCCGGCACGTCAAGGGTCACGGTCGTCTCTGCCATCAGCCCCCAGAGCGTACCCGTCCGGGCACCACACCGATTCCCCTGTGTTCGGGGCTCGTGACCCGGGGCCATACCGCCGCTACTCTCCGGCCATGTCTGCTGATCCGCTGGACCGCCTAGCCGCCGAGGCCGGGGTCGACGAGGCCGTCCGGCGCCTCGGGCACCAGGCCTGGCTGCGGCGCCGTGCCGAGGAGTCGGCCAGCCTGCTGGGCCTGCTCGCCGACCTGGCCGAACGTCAGGACCCGGTCGAACTCCTGCTCGTGGGCGGTGGACGCCGCCACGGACGCATCGAGACCGTCGGCGCCGACCTGGTCGGCCTGCGGCTCGACGATCGACGGCTGGCGCTGGTTGCCCGACGGGCGTTGGCGGCCATCCGTCCCGACCGCGGCGTCCCCGACCTGGTCGGCGACCGGTCTGTTGCCCACGACGGTCCCAACCTCCGGGATGTCCTCGACCGGCTCGTCGCCGACCAGCCACGCGTGACGATCACGCTGGTCGGCACCCTGATTCCAGTCGAGGGCGTCCTCGAACGCCTCGGCCGCGACGTGCTCCTCGTCCGGGAGGCCGACGGCTCGGCGACACACCTGCCCTTCGGCGCCGTGGTCGAGGTCTTGGTCGCCTCCGACTGAGACGGCTCTCAGCCCTTTCGGCGGCGCTTCTTCTTCCCGGGCTTGCCCGGCTTGCCGCCCTTGCCCCGGCCCTTCAGGAAACGGCGCTTGGACGACTCGCGTTCAAGGTCGGCCATCACACGCGGGCCCGCCTCGTTCACGATGTCCTCGGCGGCGTCGAGCAGGGCGGCGATGCTGTCGTCCTCGCCGAGGCTGGCCGGCTCGTCCGGCGTGGCCGGGGTGACCAGGGTGCCGTGGCTCCAGTTCACGTCGACCATCCGACGGGTGTACGACGGGCAGTCGTCGGGGCAGCGCCACGGAGCCTCGGGGGCCAGGTCCAGGTCACACTTCCGGACAGTGTCGCCGTTCGGGTACGAGCGGCTCTCGAAGTACTTGCAGTCCTGGCGCATCGGCATGGGAAGTTCCTAGCCGGTCCCAGCACTCAGCCGACCGATCCCTCCATCTGCAGTTCGATGAGGCGGCTCCACTCGACGGCGTACTCCATCGGCAGGGTGCGGGTGATCGGCTCGATGAAGCCGTTGACGACCATCGACATGGCCTGCTCTTCTGAGAGCCCGCGGCTCATCAGGTAGAACAGCTGGTCGTCGGCGACCTTCGAGACGGTGGCCTCGTGGCCGACCACGGCGTCGGCGGCACCGACCTCCATGTAGGGGTAGGTGTCCGAGATGCTGTCGTCGTCGAGGATCAGGGCATCGCACTGGACATGGCTCTTGCAGCCGTAGGCGTCGTCCTCGATCCGGACGAGGCCCCGGTAGCTGGTGCGGCCGCCGTCCTTGGAGATCGACTTGGACACGATCTTGGAGGTGGTTTCGGGGGCCAGGTGGGTCATCTTGGCGCCGGCGTCCTGGTGCTGGCCCGGACCGGCATAGGCCACGGACAGGACCTCGCCGGAGGCCTTCGGTCCGGCGAGCACCACGGCCGGGTACTTCATCGTGAGGCGGGAGCCGATGTTGCCGTCGATCCACTCCATGTGGCCCTCCGCCTCGACCCGTGCCCGCTTGGTGACCAGGTTGTAGACGTTGCTGGACCAGTTCTGGATAGTGGTGTAGGTGACTCGGGCCGAAGGCTTCACCACGATCTCGACCACCGCCGAGTGCAGCGAGTCGGTGCTGTAGACCGGCGCCGAGCAGCCCTCGATGTAGTGCACCTCCGAGCCCTCGTCGGCGATGATGAGGGTGCGCTCGAACTGGCCCATGTTCTCGGCGTTGATCCGGAAGTAGGCCTGCAGCGGCATCTCGACCTTGACGCCGGGCGGGACGTAGATGAACGACCCGCCGCTCCAGACAGCAGAGTTGAGAGCCGAGAACTTGTTGTCGTTGGGCGGGATGATCCGGCCGAAATATGCCTTGACGACCTCCGGGTACTCGCGCAGGGCGGTGTCCATGTCGCAGAAGATGATCCCCTGCTCCTCGAGGTCTTCGCGGTTGCGGTGGTAGACGACCTCGGACTCGTACTGGGCGGTGACGCCGGCCAGGTACTTGCGCTCCGCTTCCGGGATGCCCAGCTTCTCGTAGGTGTTCTTGATCGAGTCGGGGACCTGGTCCCAGTCGTCGACGAGCGACTCCGTGGGCTTGATGTAGTAGAAGATGTTGTCGAAGTCGATCCCCGACATGTCACCGCCCCAGGTGGGCATCGGGCGACGGCCGAAGCGTTCAAACGACTTGAGCCGGAAGTCGCGCATCCAGGCCGGCTCGCCCTTCATCCAGGAGATCTCCTCGATGATGCGCTCGTCGATGCCCTTCCTGGGCTTGAAGACGTAGTCCTCCTCGTCACTCCAGCCGAGCTTGTAGCGGCCGAGGTCGAGCCCCAGATCGGCGACGGAATCAGTTGGCGCGTCGGTGGCGGTCACGGTCCGGGATGCCTCCAGGGTGGCTGGCGGACGACGGGTGGCCGTCCGTGGATTTCTCCTACGGCCATAGTAACAATCCCCGGCGCGTAAAGGTGGGGCAACCTGGAGAACTGGGAGAACAGGGAGAACAGGGAGAACAGGGAGGACAGGGAGAACAGGGAGGACAGGGAGAACAGGGAGGCACGCCTCGATTCAGGCGCTGCCCAGCAGGCGGCGCTGACGGTCCAGCCAGCCCAGCAGGATGGCGATCGCCCTGGGGTCGTGGCGAAGGTGGTGGCCGGCCCGGTTGATCATGCGCAGGTCACCGGCACCGTGTGCGGCGGCGACCGCCCGGGCGTCCAACGGCGGCACGATGTCGTCGTCGGTGCCGTGCACGACCAGGAGCGGCCGGGGCGCCAGGGCCTCGGCGGCATGTTCCGCCGAGATCCCGGTCAGCCCCGCCGTCCAACGGTCGAAGTCCGTCGGTTGGGAGTCCTCGTCGATGACCCCGGCCTCCCGTGCATGTAGCAGCAGCCTGCGCGGGTTGGCGGCCCAGCCGGAGAAGTCGGCAGGACCTGCGAGCACCGCCGCACCGCCGATGCGCTGGTCGGCCGCCGCTGCACACACCGCCAGCGCACCACCGGTGCCGAAGCCGGCCGCCCAGACAGAACCGACCCTCTGCCCGACCAGCAGGTGGTCGGCGGCGGCGATGATGTCCTCGAGCCAGCCATCGAGGCTGAACGAGCCCTCGGACCCCGGCATGCCGCGGGGCGCCGGCACGATCACCACCCATCCCATCTCTCGTGCGATCCGGGCCGCCAACTCGGGGAACGTGGCGGGCGAGTTGGCGCCACCGCCCTCGCCTGCGGGAAAGCCGTGGCAGATCACGACACCGGGCAGGTCAAGGCCGCTTCCGGGAGGTCGCTCCAGGTGGGCGGCGAGCGTCAGGTCACCGGACCGGTAGGTGTGGTTGGGCACGTTCGTTGCGGGGTCGAAGGGTTCGACTGGCCGGTCGTCAGCCGACGCGGCGCAGTCCCTCACGGAACTGCCTTGCCCGCTCGACGTACACCTGGGCGTTGACGAGGTTGGTCCCCTCGGCGACGACACCCTCCCGGATCGCAGCCGGCACGCCGAGCGCCATCGACAGCGGCGGCACGATCTGGCCGTTGCGGACCACTGCGTTGGCCCCGACTATCGCACCCCGGCCGACCACGGCAGCGTGGAGCACCACCGCCCCCACGCCCACGAGCCCCTGGTCCTCGACCGTGCAACCCTCGAGGTGGCAGAGGTGGCCCAGCGTGACGTCGTCCCCGACGATCGTCCGGAGTTCGTCGGTGCAGTGCAGCACGGCGTTGTCCTGGACGCTGCTGCGGGCACCGATCGAGATCAGGTTGTCGTCGCCACGGATGACGGCATGTGGCCACACGCTCGACCCTGGACCTATCTCGACGTTGCCGATCACGACAGCCTCGGGGTGCACATACGCGCTCGGATCGATCCGAGGCTCGACACCGCCGAGTGCATAGACGGGCATCAGCCGGACCCCGTGAACGAGCCGTACCGGCCACCCAGGAACACCAGCGGCGAGCCCTCGTCGACATGGCTGAGGTGCTCGACCAGCCCCATGACGAACACGTGGTCGCCGGCATCGACGACCTCATGGATCGAGCAGTCGATCGAGGCCAGGCAGGAGGGGATGAGCGGCGAACCGGACGGGGCCGGCTCCCAGCCGGTGCCCTCCCACGGGTCGCCGTCCCTGCGGAAGAAGGCGTTCGACAGCTCGGCCTGCTCGTCGGACAGCACGTTCACGCAGAACGAACCGGTGGCCTCGATGCGGGGCCAGGTGAGCGAGCCCTCCCCCACCAGGAAACCGACCAGCGGCGGGTCCATCGATACGGACACGAACGAGCCGATGACGACAGCCAGGGGCTCGCCGTCGGGACAGCCCGTCACCAGGGTCACCCCCGTCGGGTACCTGCCGAGGACCTTCCGATAGAGGTCGCCGTCGATCTGGTCAGCCATGCTCGCTCCCCATGGGCTCTGCTCGTTCCTACCGGCGGAGGGTAACCCGGGCCGGCAGGTCGGCCATGTCCGAGGGTCGGATGCCGGGGGATCAGGCGCCTTTGGGCGCCAGCGAAATGGTGCGGCCCTCGGCCGCAGCCGACACCACACCCACATTGCGCCCTTCGGCCGCCGCCCGTGCCCCCTCGAGGAGGCCGTCGACCGTGGCGTCGCAGTGGGCAGGGTCGTGGTGGAACAGCACCAACTCGCCGACACCGGCCTGGTGGGCGACCTCGACGGCGTAGTCGACGGTGCAGTGCCCCCAGTCGGGGCGCTGTGCGAACTCGTCGGGCGTGAACTGGGCGTCGTGGATCAGCACATCGACACCATCGACCAGTTCCAGGACCGCCTCGTCGACCCGTGTCGGCTCGCCGACGGGCTGCTGATGGTCGCTGACATAGGCGACGCTGACACCGTTCCAGTCGATCCGGTAGCCGTTGGTGGTGCCGACATGGGGAACGGCGGCGACCGTGACCCTTGCCGGGCCCAGGTCGAAGCTCCCTGCGTCCACGTCGTGGAAGCCGATCTCGCCGGCGAGGTCGCGGAACCCGATCGGGAAGTACGGCGGCGCCATGAACTCCTCGAAACAGGCCTCGAGGGTGCGGCCGTTGCAGGGCCCGTACACGTCGAGCCGGGCATCCGGACAGTTGATCGGGGCGAAGAAGGGAAGGCCCTGGATGTGGTCCCAGTGGAGGTGGCTCACCAGCGCCGTGCCCCGGAATGGGTCCACTGCGCACGGTTCGTCGACGCCGTAGAAGCGCAGGCCGGTTCCCATGTCCAACAGGATCGGATCGCCGCCCGGCACATCTACCACCACACATGAGGTGTTGCCGCCATAACGGGCATTCGCGTCACACGGGCAGGGGGTCGAGCCCCTGACCCCGTAGAACGTGACGTCGAGCATGGCGTCCATCGCTGCACGAGGGTAATGACGGTCCCGATGCGCCAGACGGAGTGTGACCCATCTCACCCCCGACGCCCCACCCGTGTACCCCCCATGGGAGCGCCGTGCGCGAGACTGACGGCGATGGGTGCTCCCGACCTCCCGACGATCCCCGACGGGCTCGTGGCCGTGGTCAAGGAGGCCTGCCCGGCCTGCTCGCTGGTCGTTCCGGTGCTCGAACACCTCGCCGAGGTGGCAGGCCTCGTCGTCTACACACAGGACAACCCCGCCTTTCCGGCCGATGCCGACTGGGTGGTCGACGACACCGACCTGGCCACCAGCTGGCAGATCGACCTCGATGCCGTGCCGACGCTCGTTCGCCGGCTCGACGGCGTCGAGGTCGCCCGCACCGTCGGCTGGGACCGGGACAACTGGGAGGAACTCACCGGCGTCACCGGCCTCGGCGACGGTCTCCCGGTCTTCAAGCCCGGCTGAGGGTCCCTCACGGTCGACCCCGGGCGGGTCGACGAACTCCGGGCCAGGTTCGGCGGAACGGGCCTCGCCTCGAGACGCGTCGGGTTCGCCGCACTCGAGGACGACCACGAGGCCCTGTTCGACCGCGGCTGGACCGACGGCCTCCCCGTCGTCCCGCCCACCGAGGCACGCGTGGTCCGGATGCTCGAGGGCACCACCCGATCCGCCGACGAGGTCGTCGCCCTCGCACCCCCGAACCTCGCCGAATGCACCGTCGAGAAGGTGGCCGTCAACGCAGTGATGGCCGGCTGCCGTCCCGAGTACCTGCCCGTCGTACTGGCCGCACTCGAGGCGGTCTGCACCGACGAGTTCAACATGCACGGGGTGCTTGCCACGACGATGTCGGTCGGCCCGGTCCTCGTGGTCAACGGGCCCATCGCCGCCGAGATCGGGATGAACTCGGGCATCAACGCCCTGGGCCACGGCAACCGGGCAAACTCCACCATCGGCCGGGCGGTCCAGCTGGTGCTCCGCAACGTCGGCGGCGGCGCCCCGGGCGGCATCGACCGGGCCACCCTCGGCCACGTCGGCAAGCAGGGCTTCTGCTTCGCCGAGGACGAAGCAGGCTCCCCATGGGACTCGCTCGCCGGGGAACGGGGCTTCGGCAGCGGCCAGAACACGGTCACGGCCTTCTGCGGCGAAGGGCCCAGCCTGGTCATGGACCAACTCAGCCGCAGCCCCGAGTCGCTCACGCGTTCGCTGGCCGCCAGCCTCCGCAGCACCGTCTCACCCCGCATCGTGATGGGTATGGACGCCATGCTGGTCCTGTCGCCCGAGCACATGTCACGTTTCCGGGACGCCGGCTGGGACCGCACCCGATTCCTGGCCGAACTGGCCGAACACCTCATGTTCGACACCGACCGGATCATCGCCGGCGCCGACGGCATCGAAGAGGGCCTCCCGGTCGCCCTGGCCGGCCACCGGCTGCCCAAGTTCCGCCCCGGCGGCCTGCTCGTCGTCCACGCCGGTGGGCCGGCCGGCCTGTTCTCGGCCATCATCGGGGGCTGGAAGAACGGCCCCGGCGGCTCCGACCCCGTCACGAGGGAGATAACCCCATGAACACACACGAGGGCACCACCGTCCTGGACCCGACAGCCGAACAGCGGCCGGCTACCAGGGAGCGCACCGCCCGACCCGCATCCCTGTCCGGCCTGACGGTCGGCCTGCTCGACATCTCCAAGCCCCGGGGCGACGTGTTCCTGGACCGGGTCGAAGAGCAGCTCACCACCCTCGGGGCAACGGTCGCCCGCTACGCCAAGCCCACCTTCACCAAGCCTGCACCGGCCGACCTGCGCCACGAGATCGCCATCCAGTGCGATGCCGTCATCGAGGCCCTCGCCGATTGAGGATCGTGCACGACGTGCAGTGTGCACGACATCGACGATCTCGAACGAAGGGGAGTGCCGGGGGTCTTCGTGGCCTCCGACACCTTCACCGACGCTGCGGCCCTGCAGGCAGATGCCCTCGGACTCGACGTGGCGAGCGTCTTCGTGGCGCACCCCATCCAGGACCGCACAGACGACGAGATGGCGGCACTCGCCGACGAAGCCATCGACGCACTCGTGTCCGCCCTCACCGGTTCCTGAAAGCGCCAGGTACAGCGGGGGACACAGGGCGATCGCGTCCGTGTCGCCGCGCCGGTGCCTTGCTAGCGTCACCGTTCGTGGCACAGGACCCCTCCCTCGACATCGAACTCCAACCGATCGGTGGCGATCCGCTCCCCCTCTCGGAACTGCTCACGCTGTTCCCGATGGCGGCCGTGGTCCTCGACCCCTACACACACGAGAGTTCATGGCTGCTCGACACGGCACGACGCATCCTCAACGAGTTCCGCGACGCCGACGTGCGCGTGGCCTACCTCGTCACCGGCACCGACAGCGACGGCGCTGCCCGGTTCCTCGGTCCCCTCGCTGACGAGATCCTCGGTCTGGCCGACCCCGACCGCTCCCTTGTCCGCTCCCTAGGCCTCGACACCCTGCCGGCCCTCGTGGCGATCCGCCAGGACGGGCACCTGCTCGGTGCTGCCGAGGGCTGGGACCCCGTTGCCTGGCGCGGGGTGGTCGACGAACTCGTGGCGCTCACCGCCTGGTCCAGACCCGAGATCCCCGCCGCCGGCGATCCCGCGCCCTATGCGGGAACGTCAGCCCTGGGCTGACTGCCCATCGGAACGCCGGCATGAAGATCCGTATCGGCTTCGGCTTCGGCGGATCGGCGCACCCCGACGACACCGACCTGTTCGGCCGCCTGGTCGACGACCTCGAATCGCTCGGCTTCGACTCCCTATGGGTCAGCGAGCGGGCCAACGGCCTGACCCTCGACCCGATCGTCGCCATGTCGTACGCCGCCGGCCGCACCGAACGCCTCAAGTTCGGACCGGCGGTCATGGTGCTCCCCGGTCGCAACCCGGTGCTCTGTGCCAAGGCCATCGCCAGCCTCGACCTGGTCTCCGGCGGTCGGGCCCTCCCCGCCTTCGGGCTCGGCATCGCCGACGCCGCCGAGCACCAGGCGTTCGGTGTGGCCCGTGGCGACCGGGCAGCCTGGTTCGACGAGGCCCTGCCGCTGATGCGCCGCCTCTGGGACGCCTCTGAGGAAGTGGTCGACCACCAGGGCCCACGATTCACCTTGTCCGGGGTCCAGTTGCAACCCAAGCCCGTACAGCAGCCCATCGACGTCTGGCTGGGCGGCTTCGCCCCGTCGGAGCTTCGGCGCTGCGCCCGCCTGGGCGACGGCTGGCTCCCGTCGTTCACGACGCCCGCTGCCGTATCCGAGGGCATCGCGACCATCAACTCCGAGGCATCGACACACGGACGCTCCATCGACCAGGGTCACTTCGGAGCGCTGGTCCCGTTCGTCCACCGGGCGCTTCCCGACCGCTTCGTCGCCCGGCTGCGCGACCGCCAACCCGACCTGGACCCTGCCGAGATCGTCGCAACGGGAGTTACAGGGTTGGCCGACCGCCTTGCTTCGTTCGTCGACGCCGGCGCCTCCAAGTTCGTGCTGTTCCCACTCGACGAACCCGACGACTGGCAACACACGATCAACGCCGTGGCCGACGAGTGCCTCCCCCTTCAGACGTGACATCGCCGGCACCCCGTCCCATCGCCGTGGCGCCGGAAACCCGGCCTGCCATGTACGCCCGCATGTCCGCAGCGGTCGAAGCCGGCGGAGGGACAATCGCCGACATCGACAGGGCCGAGGGGCTCATCTGGGCTGATCCCGGCAACACCGCTGCCTTCCCTGTGCTGGTGGCGGACGCCGACCGGCTCGAATGGATCCAGCTCCCCTATGCCGGCATCGAGCCGTTCGCCCACCACCTCGACGACCGCTGGACGTGGACGTGCGGCAAGGGCGTGTACGCACCGGCGGTGGCCGAGACGGCGCTGGCCATGGCGCTGGCCGGCTTCAAGCACCTGCACGGCTACGCCCGTGAGCACAGCTGGTCGGCACCCGTCGGACGCCTGCTGGCCGGCAGCCGGGTCACCGTGCTGGGAGGAGGGGGCATCGCAGCGTGCCTCCTGCCGCTGCTCGAGCCATTCGGCTGCGTCACCACCGTGGTCCGCCGCAGCGGGCACCCGCTCTTCGGCGCCGACCGGACCGTCACCGTCGACCACCTGCCCGACGTGCTCCCCGCCACCGACCTGCTGGTCGTCGCCCTGGCGCTCACCGGGGAGACAAGGGGGATCATCGACGCCGCCGCCATCGACCTGCTCCCGGACGACGCCTGGATCGTGAACGTGGCGCGGGGCGGGCACATCGTCACCGACGACCTGGTCTCCGCACTGGGCGAAGGCCGTCTCGGCGGCGCTGCCCTCGACGTGACAGAACCCGAACCGCTTCCAGACGGCCACCCCCTCTGGGCCCTACCGAACTGCCTCATCACCCCGCACATCGGCAACACGCCCGAGATGGGCCTCGACCTGCTCGAGACCTTCGTCGAGGAAAACGTGCGCCGCTTCTGCCAGGGACTAGACCTCCTCGCCCCGGTCGACGTGGCGCTCGGCTACTGAGCTATTGACCGTTGACATGGCACGCACAGCCGCCGTCCTGCTGGCGCTGGTGTTCGGTGCAGCGGGCATCGCCAAGTTCCGGTCACCGGTCGACACCCGACGGGCCCTCGGCGGGCTGGGCCTCCCCCGACCCGAACTGTTCGCGACAGCGCTCCCGGTGGTCGAGTTGGCCACCGCCCTGCTGCTGCTCCTCGACCCGGTCACGGGCGGCGCCAGCGCAGTCGCCCTCCTCGCAGCGTTCACCACACTTCTGGTCGGCCGGCTCCGGGCCGGCCACACCGACGGCTGCGGATGCTTCGGCGCCTGGTCGACGAAGCCACTGTCGTGGGCGGACGTGGTGCGCAACCTCGCACTCATAGCCGTCGGCTGCGTCGCCGTCCTCGGCTGATGGGCACCGAGGGTCGGCTGGTACCTTGCACGGGACCCGATCCGAGATCAAAGGGGGGACGACGCCGATGGACGCCCTGACCGCAGCACGACAGATCGCCGAACCCGTCCAGGTGCTCGGCGCCAGGTTCATGCTCGACGGTGCCACCTTCGGCCGCTGCGCCCAACTCGGACTCCCCGCCGGCCTCGCCTCGTACGCACTCGGACGCCTGGGGGTACTCGGCGACGTCGAGGCAGACACGGCCTGTGAGGCCGCCTTCTTCTTCACCCCGGAGGTGATCCACGGAAACTGGACGCCGACCGATGCCCTGTCACCTTCGGCTGCAGGTGCCATCTATGCACAGGTCTGCGCCGAGATGGGGCGCGTCTACCTCGACGGATTCGCAGGGTCGGGCCGCCTGGCCGCTCTCGCCGCCACCGTCGTCGACGCAGCCGATCCCACCGCCGCCGACCTGTTCGCCGGATGGCGCAACCAGCCACGCCCGGACGACGATCCGGGCCGCGCCTACCTGCTCGTCCAGACCCTGCGCGAGCTCCGCGGCTGCCGGCACATCGCTGCCGCCCGGGCCGCCGGTGCCGACCCCCATGGCCTCGTCCTCGCCAACGGCGGCCCTGCGGCCCTGTTCGGCTGGCCCGACGAAGGGGAGCCGGTCGATTCGGCCGTCCGCGACGCCATAGAAGCTGCCACCGACGCCGCATCGGCCGCGGACCTCTCACCCCTCTCCGACGACGAGCGCGCAGAACTCGCCGAGCTGGCAACGGCGGCGCACGCCCACGCCACGGCCTGATTCCCTACCTTTCCGAGACAAAGAAAGCGAGCACCCCATGGACGGCCTGATGATGGACACCCCGCTGTCGCTGGTCCACCTGTTCGACCGCGCAACGAAGCTCCATGCCTCCAAGGAGATAGTGACCGCCTCGCCTGCCGGCAGGTCACGCCTCTCCTACGGCGAGTGGGGTGAACGCACCCGCCTCCTCGGGGGGGCGCTCGACGACCTCGGCATCACCGACGACGGCCGTGTCGCCACCTTCGCCTGGAACACCGCACGCCACCTCGAGCTCTACTTCGCCCCACCGTGCAGCGGGCGGGTGGCGCACACCCTCAACCTGCGCCTGTTCCCCGACCAGCTCACCTACATCGTCAACCACGCCGAGGACGAGGTCATCTTCCTCGACCACTCGGTGGCCGGGCTGATCTGGCCGCTCATGGACCAGTTCGACACGGTCCGCCACGTGGTGCTCATGGACGACGGCGCCCCGGCACCCGACGCCGACGCCATCGGACCCGAGGTCCACGACTACGAGGAACTCCTGTCAGCCGCATCGCCCGTCGACTGGATCGACGTCGACGAGAACCGGGCCGGCTCGATGATGTACACCTCGGGCACCACCGGGAACCCGAAAGGGGTCGTCTACTCGCACCGGTCGATGGTGCTGCACACCTTCGGGGCCATGATGGCCGACACGCTCGCCGTCAACGAACACGACGTGATCCTGCCCGTGGTGCCGATGTTCCACGCCAACGCCTGGGGGCTCGCCCACGCCGGCGTCGCCACCGGGGCCACGCTCGTGATGCCCGGCCCCGACCTCAGCGCACCCTCGCTTGCGGAGCTCATCGAATCCGAGCGGGTCACGCTGGCCGCCGGAGTTCCAACCATCTGGATGGGCGTCCTGCCCGAACTCGAGGGCCGCGACGTCTCGTCGCTGCGGGCCATCCCGTGCGGCGGCTCAGCGGTTCCACGGACCCTCTCCGAGGGCTACCGGGAGCAGACCGGCCTGCCGATCCTGCAGGCCTGGGGCATGACCGAGACCAGCCCGCTTGCCGCCATCTGCAACATCAAGTCCACCCTCGACCACCTCGACGACGACGCCAAGGCCGACCTGCGCACGACCGTCGGGCTCATCGCCCCAGGCGTCGACTTCCGCATCGCCGACCAGGAGACCGACGTCGAACTGCCATGGGACGGCAAGTCGCGCGGCGAACTGCAGGTACGGGGACCCTGGGTGGCAAAGACCTACTACAACGACGACCGGGCCGCTGAGTCGTTCACCACCGACGGATGGCTCAAGACGGGCGATGTGGCAATCGCCGACTCCGAGGGCTACATCCGCCTCGTCGACCGCACCAAGGACCTGGTCAAGTCGGGCGGCGAGTGGATCAGCTCTGTCGAGCTCGAACTGGAGATCATGGCCCACCCCGACGTCGTCGAAGCCGCCGTCATCGGCGTGACCTCGACCAGGTGGGGCGAGCGACCCATGGCCTGCGTCGTGACCGCCGAAGGCGCCTCGCTGACCGCCGACGACATCCTCGCCTGGCTGGACGGCCGGGTCGTCAGGTGGTGGTACCCGAACCGGATCGAGTTCATCGACGAGATCCCCAAGACCTCGGTAGGCAAGTTCTCGAAAAAAACCCTCCGGGAGCGCTTCGCCGACGTGGTCGTGGACTAGATCCCAGAACAGGGACCTTCCTGCGCTACCAGGCGCAGGGCAGGTGCTTCACCCCGTTGATGAACCCGCTGGTCAGGCGGTCCGGCGCCGATGTGGCATGGATGCCCGGCACCCGTTCGAACAGTTCCCGCCACATCACGGTGACCTCGCGTCGGGCCAGATGGGCACCGAGGCAGAAGTGCGGACCCGGGGCACCGAAGCCGAAGTGGTCGTTGGGCGTGCGCAGCACGTCGAACCCGAGCGGATCGTCGAACACCCCGGGGTCCCGGTTGGCGGCCCAGTAGTACAGGACCACCTTGTCGCCCCTGGCGAACTCCCGCTCGCCCAGGCGTACGCCGTCCCGGGTGGCCGTGCGTCGCATCGAGATGACCGGAGCCGCCCAACGGACGATCTCCTCAACGGCCGTCGGGGCCACCCCATCGAAGTCCGCCCACCAGTTGGCCCGCTGGTCCTCGTGTTCGGTCAACAGGTGGAGGCCCCACGAGATGGCATTGCGGGTGGTCTCGTTGCCGGCCACCAGCAGCAGGATGAAGAACGAGGCGATCTCGTCGTGGTCGAGGCGTTCGCCGTCGACCTCGGCGTGCACCAGGGTCGAGGTCAGGTCGTCGGTGGGCCGGTCGACCCGCTCTGCGATCAGCCCCTTCATCAACTCGGTCAACTGCCAGGCGGCCATGAAGAGTTGGGCACCGAGGTCGACATCGTCGCTGCGGTACTCGTCGTCCTGGCTCCCGAGGATCGTGTTCGACTGTTCGAACACCATCTTCCAGTGCTCCTCGGGGACGCCCATCATCTCGCAGATGATCTGCAGCGGCAGGCGGGCCGCCACGTCGGTCACGAAGTCGCAGGGTCCTCGTTCGAGCAGGTCGTCGACGACCTCGACGGCGATCCGCTGGACGGAGTCCTCGAGGGCCCGGATGCGCCCGGGTGTGAACCCGGCAGAAATGACCGACCGCAGGCGCTTGTGACGCGGATCGTCCATCGAGATCATCGACCCGAAGTAGCGGGTCAACTCGTTGGTGGGCAGGTCGACCGGGGATGTCCCACCTTCGCCGCTGCAGAAGTCCCCAGGCCGGCGGCTGGCCTCCGCCACGTCGGAATGCCGCACCAGTGCATGGAATCCGCGTTGCGGGAACTGATCGGTGACCTCGGCCGGCAACTCGAAGTAGCGGTACGGGTCCTCGGCCCGCAGCAGGTCGAATGCCGCTGCCCGGTCGGTGAGGGGCCGATCCCAGAATCGCGGGTCCGAGAGGTCGATCGATGTCAGGTCCATCCACCGATGGTGGCACCCGGGTCCCCGGCAACGGGAATCGGGGAAACCCGGCCAATCGCCCGCTGATGCATTACACAGCGCACGGGGCGTGCCATGATCGGGGCTACCGACGAAATCCCTCGACCTCGACCTGGAGCAACGAACGTGGAACTCTTCAACGACTGGATGGGCTTCTCCGGAAGTGGTCAGGCCATCGGCCGCTACGCCCACTACCTGGCCGGCATCACCTGGATCGGACTCCTCTACTTCTTCAACTTCATCCAGGGCGCTGCCTTCGGCGAGATGAGCGACGGCGCCAAGGGCGAGGCGCTCCGCAAGATCACCTGGCGCACGCTGTGGTGGTTCCGGTGGGCCGCCCTGGCCACCTGGGTCTCCGGTGTCTGGATCCTCGCCCACCAGCGGACCCTCGGCGAGCTGATGCCCGACTACTGGAACACCTCCGCCGGCATCGGCATCGCCTGGGGCGCCCTGCTCGGTACCACCATGGCCGCCAACGTCTGGATGGTCATCTGGCCGGCCCAGCAGATCGCCATCGGCTCATCGGTGTCGGTCAGCGAGGGCGGCGAGCCCGACCCCGAGGCACCGGCCGCCGGCAAGCGGGCCGCACGGGCCAGCCGTGTCAACACGCTGTTTTCGATACCACTCATCTTCTTCATGATGTGGCCCAGCCACTTCGCCTCTGCATTCGGCGACGAGGTCATCGGCGGGATCGGATTCGGCCCGGCGTCCGGTGGCCGCTGGACCCTCTGGATCGTCTTCCTGGTGATCTGGATCGTGATGGAGGCATCGGCGCTGGGGAAGTTGGGCGGCTACGACAACGCCATCAACAGGGTCGTACTCGACAAGCACCAGGACACCATCAAGATCGGATTCGTAATAACGCTGGTGCTCTACCTGCTCTTCGAGCTCGTCGCCTGAGCACAGGGGACGCTCGCCGGGACCTGGCTCACCCGACGGTGAGCCGTGCCTCCATGCCCGATGCCCGATGCCCGGCGATGTCGCAGTACAGGATGTAACGGCCCGGCTCCAAGGTCAGCTTCCCCGAGTCGGTGCCTCCATCCTCGACGACCAGGCGCATCTCGTCCTCCATGCCCTCGACCACCAACGTGTGCTCCTGGGTGCCGACCTGGCTGAGCTCGAACGTGACCTCACCGGCGACGGCCGCATAGCCGTCGGCGTCGTAGTCCTGCCTGTCGAAGGCCTGGACGTGGACGGTGTGGCCGTCGCCGACAGGATCCGCATCCCCACCGCTGCCGTCTCCGCCCCCGCCGCATGCGGCAAGGAGGACGGCGGCGGCAACAGATGCTCCGATGTTGCTGCGAGGTCTCATGGGCATCTCCGACGGGGTCGCACGGTGTGTCCGGGTCACCCTCGAGGCTAGCGATGGGCGATGATGGCGAAGTGTTGCGCATGGCACTCCTGGCCAACCCGGCGGCGCGTGCAGGTCGCGCCGCCGCCGACCTGCAGCGGGTGCTGGCACGACTCCGGGAACAGGGGATCCGACCCGAGGTGCTTGCAGCCGACTCGGCCGGTGCGGCAACCGAAGCCGCACGTCGGGCCGTGTCCAGCGGGGCCACGCGCCTTTTCGTCCTCGGCGGCGACGGCATCATGCACCTGGCGGCCGGTGCACTCGTAGGAACCCCGACGGTGCTGGGCGCCATCCCCGCCGGCACCGGCAACGATTTCGCCCGGGCGCTCAGGTTGCTCACGGGGGACCTGGAGCAGCGGGTCGACACCGCCCTCCTCGAACCGGCTGCGATCGACGTGATCGACGCTGCAGGGCGCACGGCCCTGACGAGCGTCATCGCCGGCTTCCCCTCGACCGTCAACGCACGAGCCAACAACATGTCATTTCCGAAGGGGACCGCCCGCTACACCATCGCCACGCTCCTCGAACTACCCCGCATGCGACCCGCCGACTACCGGCTCGTCCTCGACGGCGAGGCGCAGGACATCCGGGCCGCCGTGGTCGTCGTCGCCAACACCCGTTTCTTCGGCGCCGGCATGGACATCTGCCCCGGCGCCGACCCCACCGACGGCCTGCTCGACGTCTGCATAGTCGGAGATGTCAGGCGCCTCGAGTTGTTGCGCTCGTTTCAGAAGGTGAAGACCGGCAGCCACATCGACCACCCCGGGGTCACCATGTTCCGGGCATCCGAGGTGGCGGTCGAGGGAGGCGGCTACGTCCGGGCCGACGGCGAGGCATTCGGCGGGCTGCCGATTTCGTTGCGTGTAGCCCCCGCGGCCCTGCATGTGGCGGGCGCTTCGGCGCGCAGGGATGATCGCGTCTAACGTCGGCCCATGGCCCACAACATCGAAATCACCTACTGCGTCCCCTGAGATTATTCCGCCCGCGCCGTGAGCGCGGTGAGCGACCTGCTGACCGACTACCAGCACGTCATCGACGACCTTCGCCTGGTCACCGGCGACAACGGCGCCTTCGAGGTAGTCGTCGACGGCGAGCTCGTCTACTCGAAGCATGCCACCGGCCGACACGCCGAACCCGGCGAGGTGCTGGAGATCTTCCGGAGCCTGGTCGGTCCCGACATTCCCGTATACGCCGACCAGTAATCTGCTTCGCCCTACGGCGCGCCTAGGCTTCACAATCAGGAACCGCCCGCTTTTTCCCCGATCAACAGGAGCACCAATGAGCCTCGACGGCACCCAGACACACGAAAACCTCAAGGCCGCCTTCGCAGGCGAGTCCCAGGCCAACCGCCGCTACCTCTACTTCGCCAAGGTCGCCGACATTGAGGGCTACCCGGACATCGCAGGCAACTTCCGCGACACGGCCGAAGGTGAAACCGGCCACGCACACGGCCACCTCGACTACATCAAGACCGTGGGCGACCCCGCCACCGGCCTGCCGATCGGCGACACCCTCGAGAACCTGGCAGCGGCCGTCGCCGGTGAGACCCACGAGTACACCGACATGTACCCGGGCATGGCCAGGACCGCCCGCGAAGAGGACTTCGCTGAGATCGCCGACTGGTTCGAGACCCTCGCCAAGGCAGAGAAGGCCCACGCCGGCCGCTTCCAGTCGCTGCTCGACGACAACAGCTGAACACGTCGGCCTGCTGATTCTGCTGATCCTCCGGGAATGCGTCTCACCGGCCGTCTCCTCCGGGGGCGGCCGGTGAGACGCGTCTGAGGGGCATTCCCCCCACCTCCGATGACCACGCCGATCCCCTACGAGCCCACGCCGGGCCTCACCTACGATCCGGCCGACGAGCACTACTGGGACCCCGATGCCCTGCGGGGCGAGGTCCTGCGCACCTTCGAGATCTGCCACGGGTGCCGCATGTGCTTCAAGTACTGCGACAGCTTCCCCTCGCTGTTTTCGTTCATCGACGACCGCCACGACGGCGACGTCCGGGCGGTCACCGACACCGAGACCGACCAGGTCATGGACGCCTGCTTCCAGTGCAAGCTGTGCGAGGTGCAGTGCCCCTACACGGTGCGCGACTCACACGAGTTCCAACTCGACTTCCCGAAGCTGGTGCACCGGTACAAGGCCCAGAACTTCAGGACCAGGAGCAGTCGTGCCGGAGGTGGCAGGCTCAAGCGGCGCCTCCGCGACAACCTGTTGGGCGATCCCGACCGGACCGCCCGCCTGGCCCGTGCCACGGGCGGCCTCGCCAACACGCTGAACAGCCGCAGCAGCATCCACCGGCGCTTCCTCGAAAAGCTCGTCGGTATTCACCCCGACAAGGACCTGCCTTCGTTCGCCAGGGAAACCTTCACCGCATGGGCGGGGAAGAGGGGCCTGATCGGCCGACCCGACCAGGGAGAGATCGTGCTGTTCCCCACCTGCTACGTCGAGCACAACGAGCCCGAGGTGGGCCACGACACGGTGGCGGTGTTGGAGCGAAACGGAGTGGACGTCACCTGCGAAAAGGGACTCGAGTGTTGCGGAATGCCGGCCTGGGAATCCGGCGACCTCGACACCCTCCGCCGCAAGGCGACCACCAACCTCGACCGGCTGGGCCCACACGTCGAAGCCGGCAAGACCGTGGTCGCCATCAACCCGACGTGCTCGATGATGCTGCGCAGGGAATACCCCGAACTCGTCGCACCCGGGGACCGCGAACGTGCACAGGCCCTCGCCGACCGGGTGGCCGACCCCGGCGAGTTCCTGTGGTCGATCCGCAACGAGGACCGCTTCGACGACGGCTTCGCCAGCACACCCGGCAACGTCGCCTACCACGCCCCCTGCCACCTCCGGGCCCAGGCGGTCGGCTTCAAGGGCCGCGACCTTCTGCGCAGGATCCCCGGCCTCAAGCCGTCGACGACGATGGAGTGCTGCGGCCACGACGGCACGTTTGCCATGAAGAGTGAGGGCTTCGAGGTCTCGGTCCGCATCGGGAAGAAGGCCTTCGACGGGGTCGCGGCCGCCGATGCCCGAGTCTGGGCCACCGACTGTCCGCTCGCCGCCCTGCAGTTCGCCCAGCACGCCGGCCGACGGCCGATGCACCCGATGTCCATCCTGGCCAGGGCCTACGAACCCGACGGGTTCCCCACGAGCGTCTCCCCAGAGGGATCGGAGCCCGCATGAACACCCATCCGCACCACGTCCGACGCGACGAGATCGTCGACTTCCAGACCTACGACGACGGCCGCGACGCAACCCGTTCCGAGGTGATGGAGACCAAGCGCCCCCGCAGGATCCACGTCGGCGAGTACCTCACGTTCCTGTTCGAGAACCACGACACGATGCGCTATCAGGTCCAGGAGATGATGCGGGTCGAACGGATCGTGCGCGAGTCGAGCATCCAGGAGGAGCTCGACACCTACAACGAGGTCCTGGGCGGCCCCGGCCAGCTCGGTTGCGCACTCCTCATCGAGATCGAGGACGAGGCGAAGCGCCAGCCGTTGCTCGAGGCATGGATGGGCCTACAGGAGCGCCTCTACCTGGTGACTGCCGAAGGCGACCGTGCCTACGCCGGCTTCGACCCCGCCCAGGTCGGTCGCGGCCGCCTCTCCTCGGTCCAGTACCTGACGTTCACCATGTCCTCGCCGCCGGTCGCCGTCGGCTGCGACTTCGCCGGCCTCGAGGCAGAGGTGGCCCTCGACGAAGAGCAGCGGGAGGCCCTGGCCGCAGACCTGGCCGCAACCCACGGCTGATGCCCGGGCCGCCCCGGACCCCTGACCCGGCCCAGGCGGCCGCTACGGTCTTGGCATGGGTACCCTGGCCTACGAAGCACACCTCGACGACATCCACGTCGAGTTCGACGCCCTCTACACCTGGGACTACGACCGCAGCCGCGACGGGCTGAACCGTCTCTACGAAAAGGCCAAGCGCGCCCAGTGGAACGTCTCCGACGACCTCGACTGGTCCACCCCGGTCGATCCGTGGAGCCTGGTCGCCCGCCAGGCCGAGGCAACCGGGGTCCCTGCCGGTTTCCCGGGCCGTGCGCTGGCGGAGATTCCGGGCTCACCTGTCGCCGACTGGGACGAGGACCGCTGGATCGACTTCGCCGTCCACTCACAGTGCGCCTCGCTGAGCCAGTTCCTGCACGGCGAACAGGGCGCCCTGCTGTGCGCCTCCCGACTGGTCGAGTCGGTGCCCTGGATCGACGCCAAATACTACGCCTCCACCCAGGTGGTGGACGAGGCCCGCCATGTCGAGGCGTTCCACCGCTACCTCGACGAAAAGATGCCCGCCACCTACCCGATCAACGAGAACCTCAAGTCGCTGCTCGACCAACTGCTCCAGGACTCCCAGTGGGACCTCGTGTACCTCGGAATGCAGGTAGTGGTCGAAGGCCTCGCCCTGGCGGCGTTCGGCATGATGATGGGGACCACCCAGGATCCGCTGCTCAGGCAGATGATCCGCTACATCATGGCCGACGAGGCCCGCCACGTGGCCTTCGGCATCCTCTCGCTCCAGGAGATCTACGACGACCTGTCGTCCGCCGACTTCCGTGTACGCCAGGAGTTCGCCTACGAGGCATGCGACCTGATGCGTCGCCGCTCCCTCAACTCAGAGCTGTGGCCGTCGTTCGGCGTGTCGAACGACGACATCATGCGACTGCTGCCGCCGACCCGGTCCCAGCAGCGCTTCCAGCACCTGGTGTTTTCGAAGATCGTCCCCAACTGCAAGAAGCTCGGGCTGCTCGACCACCGCGACGGCTGGCTGCGGGAGCGCTTCGCAGAGATGGGAATCATCCAGTACGAGCACTTCTCGACCGAGGCAGAGGAACTGACAGCCGACTCGGCGATCGAGCCGGACGAGACCTAGGGGCCACCGGTCAGAACCCCTTCGCCACCTCGGCCAACCGGTCGAGGAGCGGAAGCACCTCGTCGGCGCCGGCGGGCGGCAGGCCGAACAGTGCCCGGCTGATGCCCGCCTCGGCCATGGCCTCAACGGTCGCACGATCGGGCGGCGCATAGAAGATGCTGACCTCCACCTCGGCCGGATCGCGCCCCGCCCGTTCACAGGCCTCGTCCCGCTGGGCCACGACCGCCGCCGGGTCGAAGCCGTCGTCGCCCCGTCCGGCGATGGGGATCCAGCCGTTGCCGTAGCGGACGGCCCGCTCCAGGCCTCCGGGGAACACGCCGCCCACGTGGATCGGCGGATGGGGCGACTGGACCGGCTTCGGGTTCTGGTGGATGGGTGCGAAGTCGACCTGGTCACCGTGGTACTCGGCGCCATCGGCGGCCCAGATCGCCTGCATGGCCTCGATGCGCTCGCGCAGCAGGCCGAATCGGCGGGACGGGTCGGTGCCGTGGTTGGCCATCTCCTCTGCGTTCCACCCGGCGCCGACGCCAAACAGGAACCGACCACCGGAGAGCACGTCGAGGCTGGTGACCTGCTTGGCGGTGTGGATGGGATCGCGCTCGACCACCAGGCAGATGCCGGTTCCCACCTTGAGGCGCTCGGTGGCCGTGGCTGCAGCGGTCAACCAGACGAACGGGTCCATGGTGTCGTGGTACATCTGCGGCATGTCAGGACCGCCCGGCCACGGCGATGCCCGGTCGACCGGAATGTGGCTGTGCTCGGCCACCCACAGCGACTCGAAGCCCCGCTCCTCGAGGGCCGTCGCCAGGGCGACGGGGCCGATCGCGTATTCGGTGGGAAAGATGCAGACTGCGCTGTGCAAGGCGGGACTCCCTGTTCCGGTGGTCAGTCTTCGAGCGAAAACGTACCGCGACCGAGTTGGTCGCGGACCGTGGTGACGGGTGGGTTGGTGAGGTTGCGGCGCTGCCAGTTGGCGCCGTCGACCACGAGCGTGTGACCGGAGATGAAGCGGGCATAGGGAGAGGCGAGGAACGTTGCCGCCCAACCCAGCTCCTGGCGTTGCCCCACCCGCATGGCGGGCTGGAGCAGAGCGTGCCCACCGGTGGGATCACTGCTCATGTCGAGGCTGCCCCGGATGTCGTCGGTCATGTCCTCATGGGGGAACAGGCCCGGCACCAGCCCGTTGACCTGGATTCCGGAGGGACCCCATTCGACGGCGAGCGTCTCGACCATGTTCTTCACCCCGGCCTTGGCGGCGGCCGAGTGGGCGAAGCCGGGCCCACCCGTCCACGCATACGAGGCGCCCACGTTGACGATCGACGCCGGGCTGCCGGCGGCGAGGTGGCGGCGGGCGAACTCGCGGCTGACCAGGAAGGTGCCGTTGAGCGTGATGTCCACGACCGTGCGCCACGCATTGGGCGACAGGTCCTCTGCGGGCGACGGAAAGTTGGCGGCGGCGTTGTTGACGAGCACCCGGGGCAGGCCGAAGCGTTCCTCGGCGGCATCGAAGGCTGCGGTGACCGCCTCGGCGTCGCGGATGTCGCATTCGACCACCTTGACCTCGGCGCCGACCGCCTCGATGGCCGCCCGGCCGGCGGCCAGGTGCTCGGGGCTGCGGCTGGCGACCACGACCGACGCCCCCAGGCGGGCAAACTCGACGGCGATGGCCTTGCCCAAGCCGGTGCCGGCGCCGGTTATGAAGACCGTCTCGCCGTCATAGGTGCCGGCGGGCAGGGCGCTGGCGCCGGTCCGCGGTGGTGCCGGCAGGCCCGGAGTCTCGGATGCGCCGCTCATGACCCGCCGTTCATGACCCGCCGCTCATGACTGGCTGCGCTCCTGGTTGAGGCGCGTCTGGAAGGTGCGCTCGTCGGCCATTGAGGCGGCGATGCCGGGTCGTGCCAGGTTCCCAATGACCTGCCGGGCGAGGGACACGGCCAGGGGCGGCACTGCGGCGATCGTCTCGGCCATTTCCCGCACAGTGGCGCCGAGTTCGTCGTCGGGCACCACCCGGGACACGATCCCGTACCGGAGCGCCTCTTCGGCGTCGAGCCGGCGGCCGGTGAGCACCATGTCGCTGACCAGGCCGTGCCCGCACATCTGTTGGAGCACGCCCATGCCGCCGGTGTCGGGGATGACGCCGTGGCCGAGTTCGGGGAGCATGAAGCGGGCATCCTCGGCTGCCACCCGGATGTCGCACATGAGGGCCCGTTGGAACGACCCGCCGATGGCCCAGCCCTGGATCGCCACGATCACCGGGGCCTCGAGCTCCCAGAGCTGCTGGATGCCGTCGTGGCCCCGGCGCATCAGGGCCGCATGCTGGTCGGTGGTCAGGGGCACGCCGATGGCCGAGACGTCGCGGCCCGACGACCACGACCTTCCCTCGCCCCGCCAGATCACCGCCCGAACGTCAGGGTTCGCCTTGATCTCGCTCAGGATCTCGAACAGCCGTGCGTCCATGGCGTCGTCGAAGGCGTTGTGCTTCTCGGCGTTGTCGTTCGTGATCGTGGCCACCGGCCCATCGATCTCGAGTCGGACGCGTGTCTCCATCGGTCGGACACTAGGCGGGTGTCTGCCGGCAACCAGAATGCAGGCCGGATCAGGTTCGCCGACTTGACAAGGCGATAATGACCGTTATTATGCAGAGGTGGCTGTGGGAGCGCAAGAGATCCGGACGACCGCGTCCGACACGGAGTCGGATGCCCTCACGACACGTCTGTTGCACGCCGCCGCCGATGTCTTCGCAGAGATGGGCTACGAGAAGTCCGGCGTCGCCGAGATCGCCCGACGGGCAGGCGTGACCACCGGCGCCATCTACAGCCGATACACCGGAAAGGCCGAACTCCTCCTCGACGCCGTCGACCACCACATCCCCGACGAGATCGAGCGCCTGCTCCGCTCCGACCACGCCGGCGAGTCCGCCACAGACGTCCTGGCATCGCTCGGAAGCCACCTCCTCGACGAACTCCCCACCGGCTACGGCCTCCTCCTCGAGGCCATCGTCGCCGGTCGCCGCGACCCGGAACTGGCCGCCGCCATCCGCCGCCGCGTCGAGGACGAGGACGCCCGCCTCGCCAAACTCGTCGACGAGGCCGTGGCAGACGGCCTGATCGACCCCGGCCTCGACCGCCTGGCCACGGTCCGCCTCGCCCACGCCATCGGCTTCGGAATGACCCTCACCCGGGCCATGGGCCTCGAACTGCCCGAAACCGACGCATGGACCACCGTCATCGACCGTGTCATCGCCTCCATGGCGGTGTCTGAGAACCCGCACGACACCAACCACGAGACCTCACAGCAGACAGGAGCACCCCAGTGACCACCACCGAACCGCGCCCCGAGTACGTAGTCGACCTGGCCGAGTACGCCAACGACCCGGACCGGATCACCGAGTTCTCCGTCTGGAACGACGACGTCACGTCGGTGATCCACACCGTCGAGGACAACGCCGACGCCATCTTCACCTGGCGCTACGACAAGGGCGAGCGGGCACGGCTCGACAAGCTCTACGAAAAGGCCAAGACCTCCCAGTGGAACGGCCAGACCGACCTCGACTGGTCAATCGACGTCGACCCCTACAAGACCCTCGCCCCCGCCGACCCCCTCGAGGTCCAGTACTTCGCCGAGAACCCCGAGTCGCCGCTGCACAAGCTCACCGAGGAAGAGTGGGCCGACCTCGGCGTCGAGTCCATGAACTGGAGCCTGTCGCAGTTCATGCACGGCGAGCAGGGCGCCCTGCTATGCACCGCCAAGATCGTCGAAACCGTCCCGTGGATCGACGCCAAGTACTACGCCGCCACCCAGGTGGTCGACGAGGCCCGCCACGTCGAGGTCTTCGCCCAGTACCTCGACCAGAAGCTCGACGGCATCAGGTACCCGTGCAACACGCACCTCGGCCTGCTCCTCGACGACATCCTCGAGGACAGCCGCTGGGACATGACCTACCTCGGAATGCAGATCATGGTCGAGGGCCTCGCACTGGCCGCCTTCAGCTTCATGCAGCAGACCACCGAAGAGCCACTGCTGAAGAAGCTGCTGCGCTACGTCATGAGCGACGAGGCCCGCCACGTGGCCTTCGGCGTGCTCAGCCTCCAGGAGGTGTACCAGGAGCTCACCACCGCCGAACTGCGCGACCGCCAGGAGTTCGCCTTCGAGGCCGCCCTGCGCATGCGCGACCGGTTCATGCGCCAGGAGGTGTGGGAGCGCATGGGCGTCCCCGTCAAGGACATGGTGAAGTTCACGCTCGCCATGCCCGACGAGCTACGAGTCTTCCAGCGCCTGCTGTTCTCCAAGATCGTGCCCAACTGCAAGAAGCTGGGCCTGCTCGACGCCGGCGACGGCTGGCTGCGCGACCGGTTCACCGAGATCGGCGTCATCGAGTTCGAGGACTGGGTCGACACCGGCGAGGAGTACGCCGACCTCGACGAGGTCGCCAAGGACCGCGAAGCGGCGCAGGCGTAGTTCGTCGGCTGGCTAGACCTCGTCCGCCGCCTGCAGGTGGTGGCGGATCACCTCGTCGATCACGAACCGCAGGAACTTCTCGGAGATCACCGGATCGAGCCCCGCCTCGTCGGCCAGGCGACGCAGGCGGTCGACCTGCGCAGCCTCACGGTCGGGGTCTGCAGGCGGGAGCCCAGAGTCGGCCTTGTAGGCACCCACCCTGCGGGTGACCTTGAAGCGCTCGGCCAGCAGGTGGACCAGCGCCGCATCGATGTTGTCGATGCTCGCCCGGAACGCTTCGAGTTCCGGGTCGTGATCCGGGTGGTATGGGTGGTCTCGGTGGTCTGGGTGGTCTGGGTGGTCTGGATCGCTCATGCGGTGCGCTGTCCCCGGGTCAGTCGGATCAGCCAAGGCTAGGCGCCCACGACTGCCCGTACTACTGTCGCCGACCCGGGGCCGCAGACGAAGGAACAGCCACGCATGGAGATTCCGCTGACAGTTGCAGACCACCTGCGACGCGCCGAGTTGGTCTATGGCGACCGGATCGCCGTTGTCGACGAACCCGACCAGGTGGCGCCTCCGCTCCCCGACCTCACATACCGGCGCATGGCCGAACTGGCGAAGGCGATGGCCGCAGGCCTCGACGGCCTGGGCCTCGACCTCGGCGCACGGGTCGCGATCGTGTCGCACAACGCCGCACGCATGCTCGTGTTCCTGTTCGGCACCAGCGCCTACGGTCGGGTCGGCGTGCCGATCAACTTCAGGCTCAACGCCGAGGAGGTCCAGTACATAGTCGACCACTCGGGTGCCGAGGTGCTCCTCATGGACCCCGAACTCGAGGAGACGCTCGGTGACGTGAACGTTGCGCGGCGCCTCCTCTCCGGTGAGGAATCCGACAGCCTGTTCGTGGAGGGCGTCGAACCCCGGCCATGGACGCCCGACGAACGTGCCACCGCCACGATCAACTACACCAGCGGTACCACGGCCCGACCCAAGGGCGTCGAGATGACCCACCGGAACCTGTGGATCAATGCCGCCACCTTCGGCTGGCACACCCTGGTGTCCGACCGGGACGTCTACCTCCACACGCTCCCGATGTTCCACTGCAACGGCTGGGGCATGCCGTACGTAGTGACCGCCATGGGAGGGAAGCACATCGTCCTGCGCAAGGTCGACGGTCCCGAGATACTGCGGCGCATCGAGCAGCACGGGGTCACGCTGATGTGTGGTGCACCGGCGGTCGTTGCGGCCGTACTCGACGCCGCCGCCGACTGGGACGGACCGATCCCCGGCGCCGGAACCGTCCGGGTGGTCGTGGCCGGCGCCCCACCCCCCACGAAGACCATCGAACGGGTCGAGACCGAGCTGGGCTGGGAGTTCATCCAGATCTACGGTCTCACCGAGACCGCCCCCCTGCTAACCATGAACCGCCGCCGGGCCGAATGGGACCACCTCGACGCCGCAGGGCGGGCTTCCAAGCTCTCGCGGGCCGGCGCACCCGCACTGGGAGTCGCCCTCGAGACCGCACCCGACGGCGAGCTCCTGGCCCGCTCGAACCATGTGCTCAAGAGCTACTGGCAGCAGCCGGAGGCCACCACCGAGGCACTTGCGGACGGCTGGTTCCACACCGGCGACGGCGGTGTGATCGACGACGACAACTATGCGGCGATCCTCGACCGGAAGAAGGACGTGATCATCTCGGGCGGCGAGAACGTCTCGTCCATCGAGGTCGAGGACACCCTGTTCTCACACCCTTCGGTAGCCGAGGTGGCCGTGATCGGCGTGCCTGACGAGAAGTGGGGGGAGACCATCAAGGCGCTGGTTGTGCTCGTCGCAGACCAGGGCGAGGCGGGATCGGTGACCGGCAGCCCCGTCGATGAACAGGCGCTCATCGACCACTGCCGGGCGAAGCTGGCCCACTTCAAGTGCCCCACGTCGGTCGAATTCCGCGACGAACTCGCCCGGACCGCCACCGGCAAACTCCAGAAGTACAAGCTGCGCTCCCCCTACTGGGAAGACATGGACAAGCAGGTGAACTGATCCAGACCCGTCGACTGACCCAGGGTTCCGCCATGAACCAGCGCCGGCTGATGTGGACGGTCAAGGGTGCGCTGATCGCGTGCCTGCTGGCCGGCCTCGTCTTCCCCGGCATACCCGGTGTCGAGGGCAAGGGCTGGCCCGAACGGGCGATCGGCTATCCGATCTCGCTTCTGATCGTGCCGCTCGTGTGGCATGTGCGCGGCCGCCGGGTGGCGTACCCGCACCTGGCCGACGCACTGTTCGTGACACCGTTCGTGCTCGACCTGCTCGGCAACCTGGTGAACCTGTTCGATACCTTCGATCAGTTCGACGACATCCTCCACTTCGTCAACTGGACATTCCTCGTCGCCGCCTTCGTCCTGTTCCTGCGCCCCTACGTGCTGGCCCGCTGGAACCTGGTGATGCTGGGATCGGGCCTGGGAGCGATCGCCATCATTGCCTGGGAGGGCGTCGAGTGGGTGATCCAGGAGATGGGAACCACCGGCCTGCAACTCACCTACGACGACACGGTTGGAGACCTGCTGCTGTCCACCTCCGGTGGCGTGCTCGGCGCCGTCATGGCCGCCACAGCACTGACACGACGCTGAACCGGCGGACGGTTTCGCCTTCAGGCTGCTGCGGTTATTCCTGAGATTTTCGGTGCATGTTGCCAATGTCACATCCAGCATCTACCGTTACCGGGTCGCCCAAAGACGGGCGGCCCTGCCTTCCCGTGATCGGGTGGCGGATCAGACACCCGGAGGGGTTCACACATGAAGAGCAAGTACTGGAAGTTGCTCGCCGTGTTCCTGTCGATCGGAATCGTCGCCGCAGCATGCGGTAGCGATGACGGCGGCGGCAGCTCGACGACCACTGCTGCACAGACCACCACAACGGCCGAAGCCACGACCACGACCGAGGTCGAGGTCGTCCAGTCCGGCAGCCTGCTGGACACCGTCCAGTCCCGAGGCACCCTGAACTGCGGCGTAAGCGGCAGCGCGGTGGCCTTCTCGGAGACCCAGGCCGACGGTTCGATCACCGGCTTCGACGCCGACTACTGCCGTGCAGTGGCCGCCGCCATGACCGGTAGCGCCGACAACGTGAGCTTCACCGCCCTCACCGCCTCGGAGCGCTTCACCGCTGTCCAGACCGGCGACGTCGACGTGCTGATGCGCAACACAACCTGGACCCAGAGCCGTGACAGCTCGGTGGGCATGGACTTCGGTCCCACCACCTACTTCGACGGCCAGCAGCTCATGGCCCGTGTCGGCGACGGCTTCTCGGCCGACAGCACGGTTGCCGACCTCGACGGTGCGGTTGTCTGCACCAACATCGGTACCACCACGGAGAAGAACATCGCCGAGGCTGCCGAAATGGCCGGTGCCGAAATCACGCTTCTCGGCTTCGAGACCAGCGACGAGGTGTACGAAACCTTCATCAACGGTGGCTGTGACATCACCACCACCGATGGTTCGGCACTCGTCGGCCGCAAGGTCCGGATGCAGCCCGACGATCAGGAGTGGGTCATCTTCCCGGCCACGCCGATCTCCAAGGAGCCGCTCGGCCCGACCTACGGCCAGAACGACTCGGCCTTCGCCGACGCCGTCAACTGGACCGTCTACGCCACGATCATCGCCGACGAGTACGGCATCACCTCCGCCAACGTCGACGACCACGTCGGCGACGAGGGTGAGGTTGGCCGTCTGCTCGGTGGCGACGGTGAGCTCCAGACCGGTATGGGTCTGGCCGCTGACGCCTTCTACCAGGTGATCAAGCAGGTCGGTAACTACAGCGAGATCTACAACCGCAACCTGAACCCGGTGGGCCTCGTCCGTGAGGGCAGCGCCAACGCCGGCTGGCTCGACGGGGGCCTCATCTACTCCCCGCCGGCTCGCTAAGTAGGCAGATTCCAAGTACGTGATGATCCCGGGGTTCGGGAGCGCAAGCTCCCGGCCCCGGGATCGTTCGCGTCCGGGGGCGCTTCGGATATCAATTACTGTCGCACTCCTGCAATCATCTGCTGACCCTGTCCCCCACGAAATGACCTTCGACCGACCATGACAGCTCCGACCACCCAGGAACGGGTATCGCACCGGGTGCCCCTGTGGCGCGATGTCGTCGTCCTGAAATGGGTCACGCAGGTGGTCCTTCTGGCGGTGGTCCTCAGCGCCATGTGGTTCCTGGCCACACAGGCCGGCGACAACCTCCGTGCCAGGAACATCGTCTCCACGTTCGACTTCCTCGAACGCCCCATCGACATCCAACTCAGCGAGGGCATCGACACCAAACCCGACACGGGCGCCCGGGCGCTGTGGACCGGCATGGTCAACACCCTGCGCATGTCGATCGCCGGCATCTTGTTCGCCACGCTTCTGGGCATCGTCGTGGGCCTGGCCCGCCTCTCGGACAACTGGCTGATCAGCCGACTGGCAAGCACGTGGATCGAGACGCTGCGCAACATCCCGTTGCTGGTGCAGATAGCCTTCTACTTCTCGGTCCTGACCACGCTTCCCCGGGTCGGGCTCGGTACCGGACCCATCAACGGCTGGTTCCACATCTCCAATAAGGGCATATCGATGCCCCGGGTGTTCATCGCCGACGGCTTCTACCAATGGTTGACGGTCGTGGGCGTGGGCGCAGTCGCCGCCCACTACGTCCGTCGACACCGCCAACGGATCCAGGACGAAACCGGTGCCATGACCTCGCCGATCCTCTGGGGGATGGGTACCGTGGCCCTGTTCGGGGTGATCGGCATCTTCGTCCACCCGGTGTTCTCATGGCTGGGCGTCCCCTTGGGCGCCATTGCCGACCTGCTCGACTCCCTGCCCGTCATCGCCCCGCAGATCCTGTTCTCCGTCATCGCCCTGGGTGCCGCCGCCCGCTGGATCACCCGTTTCCTGTCCGCCCACCGCAGCGCCCGCGGCCACCTGTCCATCTCGGATGACGACTGGTTCCGGATCGCCTTCGCCACGCTCGCCGCACTGGCCGTCGTCGTCATGCTGGTTCGCTGGACCGGATTTTCGTCCTGGACGCTCAACAGCGGACGCGACCTGTTCGAGGTCCTCGAGAACAAGTTCGACGTCGACGGCGCCGCACGCCCGTTCGACGCCATGCGCCCGGACATCATCCAGAAGGGCAAGTTCCCCAACTACGGCAAGAGCGGCCTGACCATGTCGATCGGGTTCGCCGCCGTGTTCTTCGGCGTCGTGTTCTACACGTCGGCCTTCATCGGCGAAAACGTGAGGGGCGGCATCCTCGCCGTGCCCAAGGGTCAGTCGGAGGCGGCCATGGCCGTAGGTCTGGGCCGTGGCCAGATCCTGCGCCATGTCGTGCTCCCCCAGGCGGTTCGCATCATCTTGCCGCCGACAGGCAACCAGTACCTGAACCTCCTCAAGAACACGTCTCTGGCCGTCGCCGTCGGCTACAGCGAAATCGTCCAGGTCGGCCAGACCACCTTCAACCAGACCGGCATGACCCTGCCAGTGGTAGTCATCTGGATGCTGTTCTACCTGAGTTGTTCGTTGAGCATCTCGGTCGTCGTGAACTGGTTCAACGTCCGCATGAAGCTGGTGGAGCGTTAGATGAGCGAGTTCACCGGACTGGGCGCCGACCTCGGCATGTCGACCGGAACGATCCCGGCCGTCGCGTCCCCACAGACCCCCAAGTTGCCACCCCGGGAATGGGTCAGGGCGAACCTGTTCTCGAGCCCGTTCAACTCGGTGCTAACGGTCGTCTCATCGCTGATCATCCTGGCCATCACCCGCGGACTCCTGTCCTTCATCTTCAACCCGCAGAGGCAATGGGACGCCACGGCCACCAACCTGCGGCTGCTGATGACCCAGGCCTACCCTGAGGAGCAGTACCTCCGGATCTGGGTGTCCGTGGCCGTCATCCTCACGCTCACGGGCCTCTCGCTGGCCGTCTGGCGGGCCGGGTCCGCCGTTTCAATCGCCAATGTCGGCCGTCGCCTCCTTTCGTTCGGCTGCACGCTTGCGCTGTTCGCCCTCCTCGCCCCGTTCAGCGCCAGGGCCACGATCATCTGGCTGCTCATCGCCGTCGCCGTCGCCGGCGGCGGAGGGACCCTGCGCCGACTGGCCGACAGCGAGCGCACGATCAGCACCCTGGCGCTTGTGCTGATCGGCCTCAGCGGGCTTGTGGGATCGCTGTGGGTGGTCCCGTACGGCAACCACACCTTCGAACTCCACCGAACCCCGCGGGTGATAGCCGAACCGGGAACCGTGGCCCTCAGCACCAAGTTTCCGTGGACGATCATGCTGCTCATCGCCGTGGCGGCGTACTTCCTCGGCACGTACCTGCGCGACCGCGGGTCGCTCAATGCGACACGCACCACTTTGGCGCTGCTCTGGCTCCTGATGCCGCCGGTCCTGCTCTACCTGGTGCTGCGCGACCCGGACTTCGACATGGGCCACGTGTTCGGCACCGACATCCCGATCTTCCTGGCCTGTGCCGTGCTCGGTGGCGCCCTGCTGAACTGGCTGGCCCGGCCGTCGACCGGCGAGATCGGCCGGATCGTCGCTGCACTGGTGCTGATCGCCGCATTCGCCACGTTCCTTACACCGATGCGGATGATCGTGCGCCTCGACCTGCTGATGCTCGCCGCCTTCGCCCTGGCAGCACCCACGTTCAGCGGTGGACCCCGTGCCCGCAGGAACTATGTGATCGGCTGGTTGGGCCTCCTCGGGGTCATGTCCTGGCTGGTCACGGCCGTCAACACGCCCTCCACAATCGAAGTGCCCGGCCAGTTCTTCCTAGGCGGGCTCTCGCTCACGCTCATGGTGGCCATCTTCACAATCGTGATCTCATTTCCGCTGGGGCTGGCCCTGGCCCTGGCCCGCACCTCGAACATGCCGATCTTCCGACTGCTGGCGACATGGTTCATCGAGTTCGTGCGCGGCGTTCCGATGATCACGATCCTGATCTTCTTCTCCATCATGGTGCCGTTGTTCCTGCCGCCGGGCATGCACCTGAGCGAGGTGGCCGCCGTGATCATCGGCTATTCCCTGTTCTCGGCGGCGTATCTCGCCGAGAACGTGCGCGGCGGCCTCCAGTCGGTGACCCGCGGCCAGCACGAGGCTGCCGAGGCGGTCGGCATGACCACCTCGCAGAAAACGATGTTCATCGTGCTGCCCCAGGCCCTGAGGGTCTCGATCCCGCCGCTGGTCGGACACTGCATCGGCGTGTTCAAGGAAACCTCCCTGCTGGCCATAATCGGCCTGTTCGACGTGCTCTACATCGCCCGCAATGTTATGCCGAACCAGACCGAGTTCATGGGCAGCACCAAGGAGAACATCCTCTTCGTATCGCTGATCTACTGGCTCTTCTGTTACCAGATGTCCAAAGCCAGCCAACGACTCGAACAGCGCACCGGACTCGGTGAGCGCTAGATGACCGAAACCCGCCCGATACGGGGCAAGCCCCGAGCCACAACGAGGTGATGTCATGACCGACGCAGCAACTGAACCCACGGCCGAACCCATGTCCGAGCCGGCGGCCGGCCAGACCCGGGACCTGTCCAACGCCCGCGACATGATCGTGTGTGAGGACGTGTCGAAGTGGTACGGCGACTTCCAGGCCCTCGACGGGATCTCGACGACCATCAAGGAGCAGGAGGTCGTGGTGGTCCTCGGTCCTTCGGGCTCCGGCAAATCCACGTGGATCCGGTGCATCAACCGCCTCGAGGTCCACCAGGAGGGTCGCATCGTCGTCGACGACGTCGAACTCACCAACGACCTGCGCAACATCGAACAGATCCGTTCCGAGGTCGGCATGGTGTTCCAGCAGTTCAACCTGTTCCCCCACCTCAAGGTGATCGACAACGTCTCGCTGGCACCGATCTGGGTCCGCAAGAAGCCCCGCGTCGAGGCCGAGGAACAGGCGATGGCCCTGCTTGAGCGGGTCGGCATACCCGAACAGGCCCACAAGTACCCGGGGCAGCTCTCCGGCGGGCAGCAGCAGCGCGTGGCGATCGCCCGGGCGCTGGCCATGGAACCCAGGATCATGTTGTTCGACGAGGTGACCTCTGCCCTGGACCCGGAGATGGTCAAGGAGGTGCTCGACATCATGAAGACCCTGGCACTTTCCGGTATGACCATGATGGTCGTCACCCACGAGATGGGCTTCGCCAAAGAGGTGGCCGACCGGATCATCTTCATGGAAGAGGGCCAGATCGTCGAACAGGGCACACCTCAGCACTTCTTCGAGAACCCCACCGAAGACCGCACCAAGCTCTTCCTGTCGCAGATCCTCTAGCGGGATCCGCCCGACCGTGCACCTCGAGCGCCTGACGGGGGTCCTCGGCGCACGGCTGGTGGATGTCGACCTGCGTTCGCTCGACGAGGCCCGGGTACAGGAACTGCGCGCTGCGATCTGTGCACACGAGGTGCTCGTGGTGCCCGGACAGGACCTCTCCCCCGGCGACCAGACCGACTTCAGCCACCTCATGGGGCCTTACTCACCGGTGCCGTTCGTGCAACCGGTCGATGGTCACCCCGAGGTGATCCGGGTGGTCAAGGAAGCCACAGAGTCGGAGGCGTTCAACTTCGGCGGTGTCTGGCACAGCGACTTCTCTTTCCTGCCAGCACCGCCGGCCTTCACGGTCCTCCACGCCATCGAGGTACCTGATGTGGGGGGCGACACGGTCTGGGCATCGATGACCGCCGCCCACGACGCCCTCGACGACGCAACCCGCGAGCGGCTCGACACCGTCACAGCTATCCATTCGGCCAGCGCCTCGTACTCCCCCGCCCAGCAGGGCCTCCACTCGCAGTTGTCGGGCATGGACATCCGCACCTCCGACGATGCCCTCGAAACGGAGCGCCATCCGCTGCTGTGCACGCACCCCGAGACCGGCCGGCGCAGCCTCTACTTCAACGGCACGTATGTGCGGGCCCTCGAGGGTCCGGGATTCGAGAGCGAAGAGGGTCCGAACGGGGAAGCAGCGATGATGAGCTGGCTCCACGACTGGACCACCCACATCAGGTTCACTTTCCGGCACCGCTGGTCAGCCGGCGACGTCGTGATATGGGACAACCGATCGACGCAGCACGTGGCGCTCAACGACTACGGCGGCCAGCGCAGGGAGATGACGCGCACCACCGTCGCAGGAAGCGCTCCCGCTGCCTGAGCCTGTGCCCTGGTGTCTCCCGGAAGGCCGGACCCTCAGTCGTCTCGCAGGAGTTCGATGAGCGTCGAGGTATCGGAGCGTCCGTGGCCGAGGCGTTGGAGGCGTGCATAGAACTGGTCGACCATGGCGGTCACCGGCAGTGTCGCCCCGATGCGGCCTGCCTCGTCGAACACGATCCCGAAGTCCTTGCGCATCCAGTCGACGGCGAAGCCGTAGTCGAACTTGCGATCCAGCATGGTGCGGGCGCGGTTGTCCATCTGCCAGGAGCCCGAGGCCCCCTTGCTGATCGCCTCGAGCACCTTCTCCTCGTCGAGCCCGGCGCGACGGCCGAAGTCGAGCGCCTCGGAGAGGCCCTGGATGAGCCCGCCGATGCAGATCTGGTTGACCATCTTGGTGAGTTGCCCGTGGCCGACAGGGCCGACGAGCACCGTTGCCTTCGCATAGGCGTCGATCACGGGCTCGATGGCGGCAAACACCTCGGGGTCGCCACCGCACATGATGCTGAGTTGGCCGTTCTCGGCGCCGGCCTGACCGCCCGAAACGGGTGCATCGACGAACCCCACGCCCTGCGCCGCAGCCGCCTCGGCGATCTCACGGGCAACCTCCGCTGAAGCTGTGGTGTGGTCGACCAGGGTGGCGCCTTCGGACATGCCGGCCAGGATGCCGGAGTCCCCGAACACCACGCTGCGGAGGTCGTCGTCGTTGCCTACGCACACCATGACCACGTCGGCGCCTGTCGAGGCGGCGGCAGGCGTGTCGGCCCGGTCGCCGCCGTGTTCCACGACCCAGGCCTCGGCCTTGGCCTCTGTCCGGTTGTAGACGGTGGTGGCATGCCCGGCCGCCTGCAGGTGTCCGGCCATCGGATACCCCATCACCCCGAGCCCCGCAAAGGCACATGTGCATTTCATCGCTTCCTCACGATCCGACTTCTCCGTACTTCAGCGCCGCCATGGCACCGAAGATGTTGCCCGGAGCGGCGTGCCCGTCATCGATCTCACGGTAGACCGCGTGGACGTTGGCCACGATCCTTTCCCATTCGCCCCACTCCCGGTACGGACCCAGGTCGATCTCGGCGATGGCCTCCTCGGCACCCTGGCCCGCTGCGTGGCGGGCCCGGCATTCCTCCTCGACGAAGGCCAGGTAGTCGCGTACGGCCAGCACGCCGGCGTCGTCGGCGATGGGTCCGTGGCCGGGAACGATCACCTCACAGTCGAGGCCCAGGATCGCATCACAGGCGCCGATCCAGTTGGAGACGGGCCCGTCCCAGATGATCGGGGTGCCACCGATGAACAGGATGTCGCCGCAGAACACCGTGGAGGCGTCCGGTAGGTGAACGAGCAGGTCGCCGGCGGTGTGGGCGGGGCCGACCTCGAGGAGCTCTACCGTGCGGCCGCACACGTCGAGCTGGAGTTCGCCGGAAAACGTGCGGTCGGGTTCGGGCACACCTCCTGCTTCGGTGATCGCCGCGAAGTCGAAGGGGGCGAACGCCTCCCGGAGGTAGCGATTCGTGGGCTCGCCCAGGTCGGCGTGGAGCAGCGCCTCGATCGCCGACGGCGGCACGGCACCCATCTCGTTCGCGGCAGCCTCCGTCGTCACCACCTGGGCGCCTGCCTCCACCAGCAGCCCGTTTCCGTAGCAGTGGTCGCCGTTGGCATGGGTGTTGACCACGACGTCGATCGGTCGTCCGGCGGTGACCGCATCCATGGACTCGAGCATCTCCCGGGTGAGGCGGAGGTCGAACAGCGTGTCGACCAGCAGCGACGACCAGTCGCCTGCCAGCAGGCCTGCGTTGCTCCAACCCCAGCCACCATCTGGCTGCAGGTAGGCGAACACACCATCGGCCACCTCATGGAGGCCCTGTTCGTAGCTGACTCGACCGCTCACGGGCGCGACCCTATTCGGCGTCGACACCCACGCGTCCCGTCTGGTCAGCCGGATCGCCCGGATGGCAGGCTCGGTGCGGACACACGACCCGACGACGGACACTCAGGAGCAGGCAACCCATGACAGGACTATGTGCGGGCCGCGTTGCGGTCGTGACGGGTGCGGGACGGGGCATCGGCCGCGAACACGCTTTGCTGCTGGCCGAAAACGGCGCCAAGGTGGTCGTCAACGACCTCGGCGGCGACGCTGCCGGCGCCGGATCCGACATCTCGCCCGCCCAGCAGGTCGTGGCCGAGATCGAGGCCATGGGCGGCGAGGCCGTCGTCAACGGAGCCAACGTCGCCGACTTCGACGCCGCAGGCCAGATGATCCACCAGGCCATCGACACGTTCGGCAGCTGCGACATCGTCATCAACAACGCCGGGATCCTGCGGGACCGCATGGTGTTCTCGATGGCCGAATCCGACTGGGATGCCGTGATCAACGTGCACCTCAAGGGCACGTTCGCCCCCACCCACCACGCAGCCGCCTACTGGCGCGAAAAGGTCAAGGCCGGGGGCGAGGCGTTCGGGAGAATCGTCAACACGTCTTCACCGTCGGGCATCTACGGCAACGTCGGCCAGTCGAACTACGGGGCCGCCAAGGCCGGCATCGCCGCATTCACCATCATCACCGCCATGGAGCTCGTCAAGTACGGCGTCACCGTCAACTGCCTCGCACCCGGCGCCTTCACCCGCATGACCTCCGACCTGCCGGGATTCGAACAGATGGACGACGAGGCACAGGAGGCCATGTCCCCACGTTGGATCGCCGTGCCGGCGGTGTGGCTCTGCAGCGAGGCCGCCCAGAACGTGACCGGTCGGGTGTTCGACGTGCGCGGCGAGCAACTGGGTATCTCGCAACAGTGGCACCTCGGACCGAGCGCCACCCAGCCCGATGACCCGGCCGACCTGACAGATGTCATGGCGGAGCTCATGGCCGCAGCGCAGCTCAACTCCGGCATGCACGGCCTGCCCACCGAAGGCCCCGGCCGTCCCGGCCCCGGGATCTGAACCGAAGCCGACCAGCACGCCGGCAGCAAGCAGGAGAGCACCATGTCCATCGATTTCAGCCTGTCACCCGAACTCGAGGAGATCCGCCTACGGGTCCGGACGTTCGTCGACGACGTCATCCGGCCCGGCGAGGCACGCATCGAGGAGCTCGCCAGAGAGGGAGAAGCCGGCGAGGGAGAAGCACGCCTCAAAGAGCTCATCGGCATGCGAAAGGAGGCCCATGCGGCGGGCATCTGGCTGCCGCACATGCCCGAGGAGTGGGGCGGAATGGGGCTGGGTCACGTCGAGTTGGCGATGGTCCAGGCCGAGGCGGCCAGGTCGTACTACGGGCCGTGGGTGTTCAACTGCCAGGCCCCCGACGAGGGCAACATGCACACTCTGCTCCACTGGGCGACCGACGATCAGAAGGACAGGTACCTCAAGCCCCTCTGCGAGGGCCGCACCTGGTCGTGCTTCGCCATGACCGAGCCGGAAGTGGCCGGCTCCGACCCGACCCTGATCCAGACCAACGGCTATCAGGACGGCGAGGAGTGGGTGCTCAACGGGCACAAGTGGTTCATCTCCAACGCCCACCGGGCGTCGTTCGCCATCCTGATCGCCCGCACCGAGGACGACCCCGACCTGCCACAGGCCGCCAACACCGCCTTTCTCGTCGACCTTCCGCACGACGGCTGGAACGAGGTGCGCCAGATCGAAACCATGCACGGCGGAACCGGCCACTCCGAGATCCTCATCGAGGACCTGCGGCTCCACGAGTCACAGATGCTGGGCGGCCGCGGTCAGGGACACCTGCTGGGCCAGTACCGGCTGGGCCCGGCCCGCCTGGCCCACTGCATGCGCTGGATCGCCCAGGCCGAGATGGCGCTCGACATGATGGTCGCCCGCTCGCTGGAGCGGTTCAGCCACGGCTCGCTGCTGGCCGAGAAGCAGGGCATCCAGTGGCTGATCGCCGACTCGACGATGGAGCTCTACCAGTCGAAGCTCATGGTGCTCCACGCCGCCTACAAGATCGACCGGGGCGACGACTTCAAATCAGAGGTGTCGATGGCCAAGCACTTCGTGGCCAACGCACTGGGGCGCATCATCGACAGGTCGATCCAGGTGCACGGGGCGCTGGGCTACTCGACCGACACGCCCCTGGCGCACATGTACCAGCACGCCCGCTGGGCCCGCTTCGCCGACGGTGCCGACGAAGTCCACCAGATGAGAATCGCCCAACGGGCGATCAAGGCGTTCTCCGACAGCGGCTCGACCGCAGCAGCCACCGGCAGCCTGCCGATCTGACCCGCCCAAGTGATCCGGGGACGCAAGTGATCCGGGGACGGGCCTCCTATCACTTGTGGCCAACGCACCCGGGTGTGATCCGGGGACGGGGCCGACGACTACCGCCACCGGCAACCTGCCGATCTGACCACACGCATCGTGCGTGTCGGGGTTCAGCGGGCTCTCGTCCGGCAACCCTCGCCTAACAACCTGCTCCCTCGTCGCAGGGGTGGCACTCGAGGGCGAGGGTGGCATGGGCGACGCCGCGTTCGGCCAGGCGGGCCTCGAGTTCTGTGGCGACCCCCTGGGCGTCATGGAGGGTGTCGGCGGCCACCACAACATGGGCGCTGAACGCCACGAGCGTCGAGTCGACAGCCCAGACGTGCAGGTGGTGGACGTCGTCGACCTTGTCGTGGGCGATCATCAGCGCTGCCAGGTCCTCGGTGTCGATGCCGGGAGGCGCACCCTCGAGCAGGATCCGGGTAGTGCGGCGGATCAGGCCGATGCCGGACCAGAGCAGCAGGGCGGCAATGAGATACGAGACCGCCGGGTCGACCCAGGCGGCGTCCCACAACACCATGGACAGGCCTGCGACGAGGGCACCGAAGGATCCTGCGGCATCACCGAGCAGGTGGAGGGCGGCCCCCTGCACGTTGAGGCTCCGGTCGCCGGTGCGACCAAGTAGCCAGGCGCTGCCACCGTTGACGGCCAGGCCGGCGAGGGCCACGGCGGCCACGCCCCAGCCGTCGACGTCTGGCGCATCGCCGATGCGGCGGGAGGCCTCCACCACGATCCAGCCGGCGGCAGCCAGGAGCAGCACGGCGTTGAGCAGGGCACCCATGACCTCGGCCCGACGGAGCCCGTAGCTGTAGCGGCCGATCGGCCCCCGGCGGGCCACCGCCATGGCGATTACGGCAACGGTCAGGGCAAGGACATCGGAGCCCTGGTGGACTGCGTCGGCCACCAGGGCAAGCGACGCAAAGGCCAGCACGCCCAACACCTGCACGACCAGCAGCACGCTGTTGGCGCACAGCGCCCAGCCCAGCACGCGGCCGGATCTCCCGTGATCGTGCGCCTGTCCCATGGTGCCCTTCTCGCTCGATCTCACGTCGGCCTACTGATGATCGTAGGGTGAGGGTAGGTCCACCCGATCCCTGGAGCATCCATGCCTGCAAGCCCCGCAAGTTCTGACAATCCAGTCGTCATCGTCGATGCCGTGCGCACCCCGATCGGTCGTCGTAACGGCGGCCTGTCGTCCTGCCACTCAGTCGACGTCCTGGGCACCGTCCAACGTGCCCTGTTCGACCGCACCGGCGTCGACCCGCTCGAGGTCGGCCAGGTGGTCGGCGGCTGCGTCGGCCAGGTCGGCATGCAGTCCATGAACGTGACCCGCACGGCGTGGCTGTCCGCCGGGCTGCCGCTCGAGGCACCGGCCACCACGGTCGACGCCCAGTGCGGCTCTTCCCAGCAGGCCACCAACCTCGCCTACGCCCTCGTCGCCTCGGGTACCGTCGATGTAGCCGTCGGCTGCGGCATCGAGTTGATGAGCCGGGTGAAGTTCGGTGCAACCACGCCGGCGGACCCGGACTCCGGACGCCCGATCAACCGCAACTACTTCGACCACTTCGAGTTCACCTCGCAGTTCGAGGGCTCCGAGCGCATGGCCGACCACTGGGGCATCAGCCGCGAGGATTGCGATGTCTTCGGCAAGATGTCCCAGGACCGGGCGGCCCGCGCCTGGCAGGAGGACCGCTACGGGACCCAGTTGGTCAACGTCGAGGTCCCGGTGCTCGACGATGAGGGCAACCCCACCGGCGAGACCGTGATGGTCGAACGCGACGAGGGCCTGCGGGACACCACCATGGAGGGGCTGGCGCAACTCAAGCCCACAGGGCGTCCCGACGGGGCGCACACCGCTGCCACCTCATCGCAGATCTCCGACGGCGCAGGCGCCGTTCTGCTCATGACCGCCGACAAGGCTGCGGCGCTCGGCGTGACGCCGTTGGCCCGGGTGGTCGACACCTGCCTGGTGGGCTCCGACCCCGAGTTCATGCTCACCGGCCCGATCGGCGCCACCCGCAAGCTGTTGACCGACAACGGCATGAGCATCGACGACATCGACGTCGTCGAGATCAACGAGGCCTTCGCCTCGGTAGTGCTGGCCTGGGAAAAGGAGATCGGGCCCGACATGGAGCGCGTCAACCCCAACGGTGGCGCCATTGCCCTCGGCCACCCGCTGGGCGGCACCGGAGCCATCCTCACCACCAAGGCCGTCCACGAACTGCAGCGCACCGGCGGCGAGCACGCCCTCGTCACCATGTGCTGCGGCGGCGGCCTCGGCACAGGCACCCTCCTGCAGAGGATCTGATACAGGTACCGGCAGGAGCCGAGATATGACCAACTCCTGCCGCGCCGTCGTCTTTTCGGGGGACGGAACCTGGGAGCGTCGGGACGACTTCGCCGTCGCCACCGCTCCTCCGGGCGGGGCCGTGCTGGCCGTCGAGGCGGTCGGGCTCTGCCACAGCGACGTCGCCCAACTCAACGGCCACAAGCACGTGCCGGGCGAGGTCTCGCCGACGGTGCCCGGCCACGAGATCGTCGGCCGGGTGCACGCCCTCGACGACGACGCCGACCTGGGTGTCGTAGTCGGCGACCGGGTGGCGGTCAACATCGTCACCTACGGAGCGCCCTACGAGGGCAACCCGTTCGGTGTCCGCTGCTACGGCTACTCGTTCGGCCTTGACGAGCGGGAGGGCCTGTGGGGCGGCTACGGCGAGTTCATGTCGATCCTGCCAGGCACGCAGTTGGTCCGGCTCACCGACGACGTCTCCGCCGAGGAGTTGACGCTGTTCGAGCCGCTGTCGAACATGGTGGCGTGGCTGGCGAAGGTGAACCTGCAGGCCGGCCAGACCATCGTCATTCAGGGGCCGGGCCACATGGGCCTCACGTGCGCCGCCTACGCCAGGTCGCTGGGGGCCACCGTGGTCGTGACCGGCACCGCTGAGGACGCCATGCGCCTCGAGGTGGCCCGTGAGGTCGGCGCAGACCACACGATCGACGTGACCGTCGACGACCCGGTCGAGATCGTGCACGACCTCACCGGCGGCTTCGGCGCCTCGGTGGCTGTCGACCTGGCGTCGGCGCCTTCGACTCCGGGCCTCTGCCTCGACCTGGTCCACCACGGCGGCCAGGTGATCTGGGCGGGGCTCAAGGACCGGGCTGCCGTGCCGGTCGTCTCGGACCATGTAGTGATGCGCTCGCTCACCATCCACGGTGGCGCCGGCGGCACCAACGATTCGGTGGCCGAGGCCTGCCGGATTCTCAACGAGGGCGACTTCCCGACCGGGCCCCTGCTCGGCGAGGTTGTCGGGCTCGACGAAATCGGCCGGGCCATGGACATTCTGCTGCGCACCGCCGACACCGATGCCGTCCGTGCGGTGCTCAGGCACGCGCCGGTGGGCAGTTAGTCCGGTCCCCCCGGGATCCCCGGCCGGTTGCGCGCGAGCCTGGCACCGGCGTCTGCCAGGATGAGGCCACCGGTGATGCAACGGGCAAGGTCCGAGGCCAGGAACACCACGAGGCGACCCAACTCGTCGTGTTCGGTCCTGCGCCGAAGCGGCGTCGAGGCCACTACGGCGTCGATGTAGTCCGGCGGCAGCGCCTCGGCGACGGTCTCGGTGAGGGTGGTTCCGGGGGCGATCGCCACCACCCTGATGCCGAGCGGCCCCCACTCGACGGCGGCGGTGTCGGTGACGTGGTTGATGGCGGCCTTGGCAGCGCCGTAGCCGGCGAGCCCCGGCGCAGGCCGCGTGGTCTCGCCGGAGGTGACGTTGACGATCACCTGCTGCCCGTCCCCCCCACCGGATCCGTATTCCAGCATGGCCTTCGCCTCCGCACGCATGGACAGCGCCGTGAGCACCAGGTTCTGGTCGAGGACGTCGCGCCATGCCTCGCCATCAAGGTCCAGCAGGGGTGCACTTCCCCTCGGTCCGAGCATGCCGATGTTGTTGACGGCGATGTCCAGGCCGTCGAGCTGATACGCCGCCGACTCCACCATGCGCTTGAGTCCAGCGTCGTCGCGGGCGTCGGCTACGACGGCGAATACCTCGCTCTTCGCTCCGACCTCGACCACTTCGTCGAGGATGAGTGCCACGGTCTCCTCGGCCCTGTCGGCCCGGATGTCGGCGACAGCGACCGATGAGCCGGCCCTGGCCAGCCAACGGGCGATCTCTCTGCCGATGCCGGCACCCGCACCGGTGACGATGGCGGTCCTGCCGCTCAGGTCTATGGCGATGCTCATCGTTCGAGCGCCTCGATGATTCCGTCGACGGCTGCCTCAGCCCATGCGATGACGGTCTCCTCGTCCGTGCCGCCCAGCGGATGCGGGACGGCGACAATACGGGCATCGGGCAGGCCCAGGTTCTTCGCCGAGGCGGCGGCGAGGTGGGCGAACGGCGTCGTGGCGAGCACCACGGTCGGGATGCCGGCCCTTTCGAGTTCGACGAGGTCGTGGACACTCCACGACGTACACGATCCTCAATCGGCCGATCCCGTCAGCACGATCCGGACCTCTTTGCTGAGGCCCTCCAGCACCTGCGACTCGCACGCTGTTGCGGCGTTGTTCCCCGGGGCGCCCCTGCCCGACTTGCCCGACCTGTCCGACTTGCCGATCACGCTGGCCACCTCGCCGCCGATGCGGGTGGCCAGTCCTTCGGCGGCCTTCGTGAGCAGGAGCCGGGCGTTGGGCTTGCCATTGTCGAGCACGCCGATCTTTCCGGAAACCAGAGCCGGGACGGCGGGGGCGAGTTGCACACCGCCCACGGCTAGGGGGCCCGCTGGATCCTGGATCAAAATGGTCACAGGAGAAAGACTCTCATGGTTCCAGGGGCAATGTGACGCTGCGGGTCATGCCCCAGGATGGGATCACGCACGAGTGCTTCCCGGCGCCGCCGGTGACGAATACCCGGATGTTGCCGACCTCTTCGGTCATGGGGAGAAGTTCGTCGTCTGCGGCGTCGTTCATCCAGGGTGCCCAGGCCAGCAGGTCGAACTGCCGGCGGAACTCCCGGGCGGGGCGTCGGGCGTGGGCGAACAGGTAGGAGGCGACATCGTCCCGGCCCCAGCCGGCCCGGTCGGCGGTGGCAGCGTGCTCGGGGCAGAGGCCGACGAACCACTCCCCGCCCGAGATGCAGGCGTTGTTGACCCCGAAGGTGGCCATGGCGGAGGCGGCCTTGTCGAGGATGCGCCCGATGTCGTCGGACTCCATGTCGTGGAAGTTGTGGGGGTTCTCGCCGCAGTGGACCGTGACGGCACTCGGGGCGTCGACGCCCACGGAGTGGTGGTAGGGCTCCCACGGGCTGGCCGCCTGGTTCTCGGCGGTGCAGTAGGCGTACTTGGACGGCTGGCCCTGGGTGGCGGCGTCGCCTGGGCCGGGACGGGCCCCGGCCACGTGGAGCAGCACGAGGCGCACCGCCCGGCCGACGGTGGCGTTGGCCCGGTTGCCTGGTCCGAAGGCACCGACCTCGGCGTTGAAGCCCAGATCGGCGACGGCGTCGCCGTGCACTATCACCAGCGGCGCCACCGGATGCGTGGTGGCGTTGACGCCCCGCAGGTTGAGGCGCTGCTCGCCGAGTGCCCGGACCGCGGTGGCCACGACCGGGAACACCTGGGGCGGGCAGCCGGCCATGACGGCGTTGACGGCCACTGCCCGGCGGGTGGCTGCGCCACCGCGGGGAGGTAGGACCGCGAGGACCTCGTCGGGACCGAGGCCGGCGTTTCCTCCCAGCATCGCCTCGACCCTCGCCTCCGTGGGCGCCACGACCGGCAGGCCGTCGCCCCATTCGCGTTCGGCCAGGAACGCATACAGCGCCTCAGGGGACTCGCTGTCCAGGGAATGGAGTTCATGCATCTCGGCTTCCATGCTCCCATTCTCCCCCACGGGGGACCTCCTGCCAGACTCCTGCCAGACTCGTGCCATGTCCGGAACCTCGCCGCCCCCACTCCGAATCCTCTGGGTCGACATCGACTCGCTGCGACCCGACCACCTGGGGTGCTACGGGTACCCCCGGCCGACCAGCCCCAACATCGACGCCCTGGCTACAGAGGGGATCCGGTTCGATGGTCTCTACACCTCGGACTCGCCGTGCCTGCCGTCCCGCTCGGCGCTCCAGACGGGACTGTTCGGGATCCACAACGGGGCCGTCGGCCACGGTGGCACCGCCGCCGACCCGTTCTCCGAGGGGCTGCGCCGGGGCTTCCGGTCGCCGCGGGCCCATGGCAGCCTCGCCGCCGTGCTGTCCCGGGCGGGGCTCTGGACGACCACGATCTCGGTGTTCGGCCAGCACCACTCGGCGCTGCACTGGTACGCCGGTTTCAACGAGGCCATCCAGGACGGCTACAACACCTGGTCCGCCGACGGGGTCGGCCGACACGCCCTCGACTGGCTGTCCCGCAACGCCGACCGGGACCGCTGGTTCCTCCACGTGCACGTCTGGGATCCACACACCCCCTACACCGGCACGCTGGAGGACGCCGAGTTGCTCGGCGACGGGCGCCCCGACTGGGTCACCGAGGACATCCTGGCCGGCCATCGGTCACAGGGCGGCCCGCACTCGGCCGGCGAGGTGCTCGGTTTCGGTGGAGATGCTGCTTTGTTCCGCGGCCTGCCGCTGCTGCCCGAGTCCCTGGAGTCGCTCGACGACATTGCGCTCATCTTGGACGGCTACGACACCGGCATCCGACGGGCCGACGCACTGGTGGGCCGCCTCATGGACGCACTCGCCGCGCAGGGGGTGGCCGACGACACGGTCGTGGTGGTGTCGTCGGACCACGGCGAGAACTTCGGCGAACTGGGCGTCTGGTGCGACCACCACACCGCCGACGAGTACACGCACCGGATCCCGGGCGTGGTGCGCTGGCCGGGGATCGCGCCCGGCACTGCTGACCCCGGCCTGCACTACCAGTTGGACCTGTTCGCATCGCTGCTCGAACTGGCCGGCGCCGAGGTGCCAGGGCATTGGGACGGCGAGAGCTTCGCGTCGGAACTCCAGGACGGAGTCGGCCCGTCTGGAAGACAAGAACTCGTGCTCTCGGCGGCGGCGTGGACCGTGCAGCGCAGCCTGCGCTGGGAGGACCGGCTCTACGTCCGCACCCGCCACGACGGCTACCACGGCTACCCGGACGAGATGCTCTATGACCTGAGCAGCGATCCGCATCTTCAGCGCGACATTGCCGGAGATCATGTCGATGAAATTGCTGCGGCGCGATCCCGTCTGGAAGCGTGGGAGTCATCGATGCTCGAGACGACGCCGGGCGGCCGGGATCCGCACGACATCGTCATGGAGGAGGGCGGGCCGTTCCATGTCTGGGGCGAACTGCCGGACTATCTGGCCCGTCTGAGGGCAACGGGCCGCGGGCCGATCGCCGACCAGGTGGGGCGGCGCCATCCGGGGGCGGCCGCGGGCGGCGGCCCGGAGCGGATCAGGGGTTTCTAGGTGCCGAACGTG
>JACNKQ010000072.1 GCA_014381945.1 Actinomycetota bacterium | reverse complement strand
CGAGGCCGACCTCTTCGAGCGCATCGCGCCAGTCCTGCCAGAGGAAGTCCTTGTGCAGCCCGGCAGAGAGGTGGTCCCAGGGCAGCGCCTCGTCCTCGCGGCGGTGACGGTACACGTGGTCCTCGAACGAAAGCCCGTGACGGTCCATGGCGTCGGTCCAGAGACCCAGGTCGAAGTGCTCACCCCATTCCTGGAATACCCCGCCGCTACGCCAGACATCTTCGATCACGGCTCCCATGCGCCGGTCGCCCCGGCTGAGCAGCCCTTCGACCACCGAGGCTCGCGTGTCGTGCCACTTGAGCTGCACGCCCTTCGTCTTCCGGGCGGCATCGCGGAGCAGCCCCACCTTGCGGCTGAGTTCCTGTTCGGTATTCTGGCCGAACCACTGGAATGGCGTGAACGGCTTGGGGACGAACGCCCCGACCGAGACCGTGACCGACGCACCCTTCTGATGACGGCGGCCGATCTCGACGCACTTCTTCGCCATCTCGATGATGCCCAACGTGTCCTCGTCGGTCTCCGTGGGCAGGCCCGTCAGGAAGTAGAGCTTGATCCGGCGCCAACCCTGTGAGAACGCCGATTCGACGGCCCCGTACAGGTCCTCCTCGCGGATCAACTTGTTGATGACCTGGCGCATCCGCCAGGTGCCGGCTTCGGGGGCGAACGTCAGCCCGGTTCGGCGGGCCCGTTGGATCTGGGCAGCGATGCCGACTGTGAAGGCATCCACCCGGAGGCTCGGCAGCGAAACGGAGACCTGGGCGCAGGCGTCGTCGGAGACCGTGGCCGCAACCACCTCTTCGATGCCGCTGAAGTCGGCGGTGCTGAGCGAGGTCAGCGCCACCTCGTCGTAGCCGGTCCGACGCAGGCCTTCGGCCACCATCGTGCGCACCTGATCTGCCGGACGCTCCCGCACCGGGCGGGTGATCATGCCCGCCTGGCAGAACCGGCAGCCCCGGGTGCAGCCCCGGAACACCTCGACGTTGAGGCGGTCGTGGACGACCTCGGTCAGCGGCACCAACTGGCTCTTCGGGTACGGCCAGTCGGCCAGGTCGGCGACCGTACGCTTTTCCACGAGTTCCGGGACCTCCGGGTGGAGCGGACGGACGACATCGAGAAGCCCGTCGTCTCGGAAGCCAACCGAGTAGAGGCCCGGTACATACACGCCGGTTACCCCGGCCAATGCCAGGAGGACATCTTCGCGGGAGGTCCGGCCCTGCGCCTTCCAGGCCGCCACCACCTCGCTGATCTCTGACACCACCTCCTCGCCGTCGCCCAGGACGGCGGCGTCGATGAAATCGGCCAGCGGCTCCGGGTTGTACGAGCAGTGACCACCCACGAGGACCAGCGGGTGCTCGGGCCCACGGTCGGCGGCCCGGATCGGAACCCCGGCCAGGTCCAGGCACTCGAGCAGGTTCGTGTAGACGAGCTCGGCGGACAGGTTGAACGCAAGCAGGTCGAAGTCTCCCGCCGCCCGGTGTGTGTCGAGCGAAAATAGGGGCAGGCCCTCCCGACGCAGCACGGAGGCGAGGTCGGTCCAGGGCGCGTAGGACCGCTCGGCCACGGAATCGGGCCGTTCGTTGAGGATTTCGTACAGGATCTGGAGACCCTGGTTGGGAAGCCCGACCTCGTAGGTGTCCGGGTAGATCAGGAGCCAGGCCGCCTTGTCAGGGTGGTGCGCCGGGAGAATCATCCCGTCTTCACAGCCGATGTAGCGGGCCGGCTTCTGGACCTCGCCGAGGAGTCTCTCGAGCTCGGGCCAGAGCGAACTCATGGTGAGGGGACTCTACCCACCCACGACGCTGCTTCCCCTTCGGGGAGAAGCGCCCGTGTCCCGGCCGGGAACACGCGCCTCTCGCCACGCGCCTCAGAACCTTCCCCTGTCCCTCCCCTGGTGGCGCCGCATGTGAACGCTCTGGACCAGGCCCAGGGCGAGGAAGACCGCCACCACCGACGAGCCGCCGTAGCTGATCAGGGGCAGGGGTATCCCGGTGATCGGCATCATTCCCGTGGACATGCCCACGCTCTGGAAGACCTGGAAGAGCAGCATCGAGAACACCCCTGCGGTGACGAGCAGGCCGAAGCGGTCGTCGGCCATCCGGCCGATGCGCCAGATCCGGGCGAGCAACAGGCCGAACAGGCCGAGCACCACGACGCTTCCGACGAAGCCGGTCTCTTCGGCGATGACCGTGAAGATGAAGTCGGTCTGCTGCTCAGGAACCATGTCCGAGACGTTCTGGGTGCCCTTGAACAGGCCCTTCCCCGTGATCCCCCCGTTACCGATCGCCACCTCCGCCTGCTCGAGGTTGTAGCGCGCTCCCGTGTCCGCATCTTCGTCGATGAAGACCAGCAGCCGTTCGAGCTGGTACTTCTCGAGTCGCTCCGACTGCAGGACTGCGACCGTGCCGGTCAGCAGCAACAGGCACAGAACCGCCAGGTGCCGGCCGCGCACACCGGCCACGAGCACCATTCCGGAAAATATGGCGCCGTACACGAGGATGGTCCCCAGGTCGGGTTGGGCCATGATCAGGACCACCGGCACGGCCACGGTGGCACCCGCCACCAACAGGCGCCAGACGCCTACATGGTCCCCCGAGCTGAGGATCACCGCCAGGGCCACGATGACCGCCACCTTGCCGAACTCGCTGGGCTGCATCTGGAAGCCGCCCATGTCGAACCGGGCACGGGAGCCCTTCACCTCGACCCCGGTCGAAAGCACCGCGAGCAGCAGCCCCAGGGTCGCCAGGTAGGCGGGGACCATCAGGCGACGGGCCCAACGATGCCCGATCAGGGCCGTCAGGGCCATTGCGACCACGCCTACGCCTGCGAAGACGAGGTGGCGTTTCAGGAAGGTGTCGTCGGCCGGGCGTAGATCGGTCGCCGGGCCACGCGTGGCGGAATACACCATGACGACCCCGACTGCGGCAAGAAGCAGCGAGAACAGGGGCACGCCGATGTCGATGTGCCGTGCGAGCGAAGGACGGGCCTCCCGGAAGGGATAGCGGACAGCAGCCATCATCCGCCTTCCCGGAGGGCGTCCAGGCCATCGAGCGCCTGGGCCACGCCGCGCAGCAGGCTAGTGCAGTCGACGACCTCACCGCGGACCCTCACCCTCCCGTCGGCGTCGAGGACCGGCCCGGAGGTCGGATCGGCGGTCGGGTCGGATCCCTTCAGGCGCCCGAGCGAATCCTCCCCTGTGATCCACTGGTACCAGTCGACGCACATGGGCAGGGCAACAGACCGCGCATAGCTCACCGCCGCTGTCGGCGCCTCTGCGATGCCCTCGACCAGGACCGCCTTCATGAGTCGGGCCACGAGCGGTGCGGCGATCTGGCTTCCGAATCCGGCCTCCTCGACGACAGCCACGAAGGTGTGCGTTGCCTGATCGGCAGGACCGAATGCGGCGAACAGTGATGTGTCGGCCTTGCCGCGGACCTCCGCAGTACCGGTTTTGGCGGCGATCGGAATCTCTTCGAGGGGGAATGACACGCCGCCGGTCGCCTCGGAGTTGAACGCCCAGTAGGCCGTGCCGTGCTCGTCGCTGGTAACTCCCGAGAGCCCCGCCATGACGATGCTCCGGAACTCCGGGTCGATTTCCACGACTCCAATCTGACGGGGCCCGAAGTCGCGGACCTCGTCCCCCTCCCTGGTGCGCACGGATGACACGACGTTGGGTGAACGCAGTGTCCCTCCGTTGGCGAAGGTGGCGAAGGCGTTCGCCAGCTGGATGGGCGTGACCAGCACATCCCCCTGGCCGATGGCGACGTTCACGTTGTCGCCCGGGTACCAGACGCCGTTGGGAAAGGCGATCGGATTGTCGAGGTGGCGCTGTTGGCGGTTCCCGGGAGTCGGAAGGAAGCCGTCCTGCTCGAAGGGCAGGGTGATGCCGCTGCGGAGGCCCATGCCGTAGTCGCCGGCTGCATCCTGGATCCCGGTCTCGTTGTGGATCGGGTTGATGTAGATCGATTCCCCGATCGTGTAGTAGTAGACGTCACTCGACACGGTGAGGCTGCGCTCGAGGTCCACCTGGGGGTTGGGGGCGCTCTTTGCGTTTCGAAACACGCAGCCGCCGGCCTCCACTTCCTCGGCATCGGTACCGGTGCAGCTCTGGAGCAGGTAGAAACCGGGATCGTCCCAGGCCTCGTCCGCCGGCTTCACCCGTCCGGTTCCGAACACGCCCTCATGCCAGGCGGCGTGCGCCGTGAACGGCTTGAACGTCGAACCGGGTGCATATTCGCCCTGAATGGCCCGATTGAACATCGGCAGGTCGTTGGCCGGATCGTTCAACTCGTTCCAACGATCGACCCGGAACCCGCCGATGGATTCGTTCGGGTCGTAGGTCGGATACGAGGCCATGGCCAGGACATCGCCGGAATCGGGAGCCAGGACCACCACCGCCCCTCCCGGAGCGTCGAAGTCCGGTGGATCCTCGTCGGCATCCGGGTCGCGTTCGGGCTCACGGGATCGTGCGGCGAAGACAGAACGCTCCAACTCGGTCTCGACGAGGTACTGCAGGTCTATGTCGATTGTCAGCACCACGTCGTCACCGGTGACGGGTGCGACGAACAGGTCGTCGCGTTCCCGCACGATCCGTCCCAGACGGTCGACCTCCACGACACGGCCGCCGGCGGCCCCCCGCAGGTCGTCCTCGAAGAGCAGTTCGATGCCCGCCTTGCCGATCTCGTCGCGCAGTGCGTACTCCTTGCCCTCCGAGGGGCGGCGGGTCCGGTATTCGGTGTCGTTTAGTGGCCCCACCCACCCGAGAAGGTGGCTGGCGAGGTTCCCGTAGAGGTAGCTGCGAACCGTCGAGTCCACCACCCGGACGCCCGGATACTCGTCGGTGCGCTCGCCGAAGAAGATCAGCAGGTCCTCGCCGACATCGACCGCCACCGGCACGTCGTCGTACAGGCCGTAGGCGGGATCGTTCAGCGCCGACTCGATGTCGGTGGTCTTGAGCAACTTGTTGCCGGATCGGTTCACCTCGATGGCGATACGGGTCAGCATCTGCTGGCGCTGATCATCGGCAAGGTCGGCCTGCTCGAGTTCCCGTTGGTTGATGGTGACCATCGTGGTGATCCGGTTGCCTACCAACACCCGCCCCTGGGCGTCGAGGATCCTCCCCCGTGGTGCAGGGACCCGGATGTGGCGGGTCACGCTCTGCTCGGCGACGGCGACCGCCTGCTCGGTCGTTATGACCTGCAGGTACCAGAGGCGGGCAACGAGTGCGGCGAACAACGAGATCGCCACCACTGCGATGACCCGCATCCGGTAGCGGGTGAGGTCGTCCATGAGCGGAATCCGATCCTGGCCCGTGCTCAGGCGTCGCCGCGACGCAGTTCGATGGTGCCGGGGAGACCCCCGGTCGCAGCCCAGCGCACGACCCGGTTCACCGGTGCCGAGACGACTGCGGTGAGGATGCCGGCCAGGATGGCCTGTCGGACGAACTCCTCCGTGGAGGGGCCAAGGACGCCGAACAGCATCCCGACGGCGGAGGCGAGCCCCTGCCCGGCCGCCACCGCGGCGAGGACGGCGAGGCCGTCTGTGACGGGCGTTGAACGCAGCATGCGGAGTTCGAGGCTGCTGACCGCCACAGCCATGGGAGGATAGACCAGGGCGTGCAGGCCGAGCGGGGCGCCGACGATCGAATCGTGGAGCAGCCCGGCGAAGAATGCCGCTATGGCGCCCCGTTCGGGGCCGCCGTGGTAGCCGGTAAGTATCGAAACGAGCAGGAGGAGTTCGACGGACACGCCGCCGACCCGGAGTTCGTCGAGGAGGGTCCCCTCGAGGGCCACGGCTGTCACGAGAACGAGGAGCACCCGTAGGCGGGGGGTCATTTGCGCGTATCTCCGAGCGGGTCCGCCTCGGAGGGAGCCAGCAGGACGTTGAGGAAGCTGAGGCTCTCGAGGTCGGCAGCCAGGTCGATCACGACGCTGCGCTCGTACTCGGCGCTTTCGTCGGGGTCGATCACCCTCCCTACGGGGATGTCGGCCGGCAGGAGGCTCCGTCCCCCGCTCGTGACGACCGCCTCGTTCCAGGCGATGTCGGCGTCCGGTCGGATTCCAGCCTCGATCCTGAGGGTTCCCCGTCCGGTGCCCCTGGCAAGGCCTTCGTCCTGGGATTCGACGAGGCGCACTCCCACCAGGAACTCAGGGTGCGTTGCCAGGATCACCGTGGAACGGGACCGGTCGACCTGCTCCAGGCGGCCGACCAGGCCGGCCCCGGAGGCGACCGCCAGGCCCTCTGTCAGCCCGTCGTCGCTCCCGGCGTCCACCTCGATGCGGTGGGTGCCGAAGTTGCCGGGCGGCGTGCCCAGTATGCGGACCACGATGGTGTCCAGTTGCGTGTAGTCGATGCCTACCTCGTCGAGGAGGCGCTCGAGGAGTTCCCGGTCGGCATCATCGGTCACCGACCTTCCCCGCAGGCGGGACAGTTCCTCGGCCAGCCTTTCGTTCTGGGCACGCAGTTCCTCGTAGCCGAATATCCCGTTCCAGACAGTCTGGATGGGGTCGGTGGCGGTGTCCGTGACCGTTCGAAGGGGCTCGAGGATGTCGCGGACACCCTGTTGGAAGGCATCCAGGGGTGCCGCTCCGCGGATGTGCAACGTCAGCAGCGTGAGGGCCGCTGCGGCCAGGAGCAGCAGGGTGGGGCGGGGCCGATCGGCGGGCCGAGTCGCGGCCACGGGCTACTCGGGGGTGTCGTCGAAGATGACTTCGCCGAAGGTCCCGAACTCCTCCAGGGCCCTGCCGGCCCCCAGGACGACGGAAAGTCGCGGATCGGGGGCCATCCAGACCGGCATTCCGGTCTCGTCCCGGATGCGCTGTGAGAGCCCGTTGAGCAGCGAGCCACCTCCGGAGAGGGTGATCCCCCGCTCCATGATGTCGGCAGCCAGTTCCGGGGGCGTCCGGTCGAGGGTGACCTTGATCGCGTCGATGATGTCGGCGACCCGTTCCTCGATGGCCTCGCGGATCTCAGCGGTGTTGATCTCGAGGGTCCGCGGCAGGCCGGTGAGGAGGTCGCGGCCGCTGATCTCTGCGCGCTCCTCCTCGACGAGTGGGCAGGCCGATCCGAGGGCCATCTTTATCTCTTCGGCTGTACGGGAGCCTGCTGCGATGCCGTGCTCCTTCTTGAGATGCTGGAGGATGGCCTCGTCCAGCTCATCGCCACCCACCCGTGAGGACTGGCTGGCGACCACTCCTCCAAGCGACAGGACCGCCACCTCGGTGGTTCCGCCACCGATGTCGACGATCATGCTCCCGATCGGTTCAGCCACGGGGAGCCCTGCGCCGATAGCCGCTGCCATGGGTTCTTCGATGATGTAGGCGGGTGCCCGTGCTCCGGCATACTCGGCTGCCTCCTGAACCGCACGTCGTTCCACGCCGGTGACGCCGGATGGAACGCAGATCACCATGCGCGGCTTCGACCAGCGCCGCCGGTGCACCTGTTGGATGAAGTAGCGGAGCATCTTCTCGCAGACGTCGAAGTCGGCGATGACCCCGTCTTTCAGGGGCCTCGATGCCTGGATGTTGCTGGGCGTGCGGCCGATCATCCGCTTGGCCTCGTAGCCGACGGCCAGAGGGGTTCCGGTCATCACGTCGATGGCCACCACCGAGGGTTCGTCCAGCACGATGCCCTCACCCCGGACGTAGATGAGGGTGTTGGCGGTGCCGAGGTCGACGGCGATGTCGCGGCCTCCGAGGACCGGCCCGCCTCCTCGCCTGTTCCCTCCGGGCATGCTCAGTCCCTGGTCTTCCTGGTGGTGGCTGGTTGGCGCTGGTTGGAATTCACTGCGCGTTGGGACGCGTGACGGACCACGGGTTCATGCCGTGCAGCGTTCCCCCGGGGGTCCTGTCGAGAAACGTAACGCATTCGTCACGTAAATGCCACTCTCAGCGCACATGTGACCACGCCACGGTGTCAAACAATGCCTGTAGGCGCGTCCAGAAAAACAGTCGGCGCGTCCGGAAACAGGGTCCGCTCCGTGAGAGTGCCCGAGCTAGCCCTCGGGAAAGAATATTCCGATCTCGCGCTCTGCCGACTCGACGGCGTCGGAGCCATGCACCAGGTTCTCGGTGACGAGCAGGCCGAAGTCGCCGCGGATCGTGCCCGGCGCCGCCTGGGTCGGATCGGTGGCCCCCATGAGCGTGCGCACCACGGCGAAGGTGTCACCGGGGCCCTCCACGACCATTGCCACGACCGGCCCCCGGGACATGAACGCCACCAGGTCCCCGTAGAAGGGCTTGTCCACGTGCTCGGCGTAGTGCCGGCCGAGAGTCTCGACGTCGAGAGTGCGCAGTTCGACGGCCGTCAACCGGAGGCCCTTGCGCTCCAGGCGGCTGATGATCTCTCCGACGAGTCCACGTTCGACGGCGTCGGGCTTGCAGATGACGAGGGTGCGGTCCATGGGCGCAGAGGCTACGGGCGCAAGTCGGGATTCATGGCTGACCAGGCGCCACGACTTCAGCCCCACCCGGGTTCTTCGCCGGGTTCTTCGCGTACGAACTCCAGCGCCTCCCTGGCCGGGGCCAGGACATAGAACGATCCTGTCACGAGGACCATGTCGTCCTCGTCGGCAAGGGTCACGGCCAGGCGTAGGGCATCGCCCACAGAGGACACCGGCTCGGCATCCAGCCCCAGCCCCCTGGCCAACTCGGCCAACCGGTCGGCCGGCACGGCCCGCGGAGATGGCGCCGTGCAGGTCACGACCAGTTCGGGTGCCAGCACGGCCAACTCCTCGAGGATCTCCGAAGGCTCCCTCGGGCCGAGGGCGCCGAACACGATGATCCTTCGACCGGCGCCACCTCCCTCGAAGAACAGCTCCGGCACCGCCTCGGCGACCGCACGTGCAGCGTCCTGGTTGTGGGCGCCGTCGAGGAGGACCAACGGCCCGGTGGCAGCGACTTCGAGGCGGCCGGGCAGCCGAACCGCTCCGAACCCCTGCTCCACCACCTCCTCTCCCAACGGGGCGCCGACGAACGCCTCGACCGCTGCCAGTGCGACGGCGGCGTTGTCCGCCTGGTGGGAACCGAACAGCGACACGAAGACCTCGTCGTACCGGCCGTGCGGACCGAACAGGTCGACCTGCTGCCCTCCGACGGCAACCTGCGTCGCTGTGACGCCGAAGTCCCGGTCACGTTCGAACAGCGGATCGGGATGCTCCGCGAGGAACAGGTCCCGGACGTCGATGGCGGTCTCGCCCAGGACCAGCGGCCGCCCTGCCCGGACAATCCCAGCCTTCTCTCCGGCGATCGCCCGCCGCCAGTCACCCCGACCGTCGGTGTGGTCACGACCGATGTTGGTCACGACGGCAACGTCGCTTTCAACCACGTTGGTCGCGTCGAAGCGGCCGAGCATCCCGACCTCGACCACCGCCACATCCACCGCCTCGTTGGCGAACCAGAGCAGGGCCGCAGCGGTCAGGAGTTCGAAGTATGAAGGCGTGTCCTGAGGTGCCCCGGGTGCCGCTTCGACGTAGTGGGCGAGATCGCCGATCAGTTCGGCGAACTCCTCCTCCTCGATGATCTTTCCACCGATGGCGAGTCGCTCACGGATCGTGTCGACGTGGGGGCTGCTGTAGATGCCGACGCGCAGACCCAGCGCATCGAGCAGCGACGCCACCATGGCGGCAACCGATCCCTTTCCGTTGGTCCCGGTGACATGGATCGTGCGCACGTCCTGCTGCGGATCACCCATGCAGGCAACGAGCCCGCGCATGGAATCGAGGCTCAGGCCGTGGACCCTCCCTGCGGTCGCCTCGAGGTTTACATGCCGATCGAGGAAGCGCAGGGCCCCGCGGTAGTCCATCTGCGTGTTGCGGCCCGAGGGCTCAAGCCGATTCAGGAAGCAGCGCGGTCGGACTGCTGCTCGGACTGCTGCTCGGACTGCTGCTCGGTTGCCGGCACCAACTTGGGTGCTCCGCGCTCGCTGACGCACGACCCGTCCACCACGACACGGAAGGAATCGGACTCACCGGGAAGGTCGAACATCACGTCGAGGAGGACCTCTTCGAGGATCGCCCGCAGCCCACGCGCACCGGTGCCGCGCTCGAGGGCTTCTGCGGCGACGGTAGCGAGTGCATCCGTCGTGAACTCGAGCTCGGCGTCCTCGAACTCGAAGATCTTCTGGTACTGCTTTACCAGGGCGTTTCTGGGTTCGACCAGGATCTGGATCAGCGCCTCGACGTCGAGGCTGTCGACTGTGCCGATCACCGGCACGCGACCGACGAACTCCGGGATGAGGCCGAACTTGACAAGGTCCTCAGGCCGCACACCGGCGAACAGTGCCCCCAGGTCCCTGTCGCCACGTGCCCTGATGTCTGCTCCGAAGCCGACGCTGGCGCCCCCCAGCCGGCTCTCGATCAACTGCTCCAGGCCGGCGAAGGCGCCGCCGCAGATGAACAGGATGTTGGTGGTGTCGATCTGCAGGAACTCCTGATGGGGATGCTTGCGCCCCCCCTGCGGTGGCACGGCCGCAGTCGTGCCCTCGAGGATCTTGAGCAGGGCCTGCTGGACTCCCTCTCCGGAGACGTCGCGGGTGATCGACGGGTTCTCGCTCTTGCGGGCGATCTTGTCGATCTCGTCGATGTAGATGATGCCGTTCTCGGCCTTCTTGATGTCGTAGTCGGCCGCCTGGATGAGCTTCAGGAGGATGTTCTCGACGTCCTCCCCCACATAGCCGGCCTCGGTCAGGGCCGTGGCGTCGGCGATGGCGAACGGCACGTCGAGCATCCGGGCAAGGGTCTGGGCCATCAGGGTCTTGCCACAGCCCGTCGGACCGATCAGCAGGATGTTGGACTTGGACAGTTCGACGTCGTCGCCGGGCGACCGGTCGGCCTGTACACGCTTGTAGTGGTTGTAGACCGCTACCGAGAGGATCTTCTTGGCCTGCTCCTGGCCGACGATGTAGTCATCGAGGAATGCGAAGATCTCCCGTGGCCGGGGAAGTTCGCCGAACGAGACATCGCTGGGCTCGGAGAACTCTTCTTCGATTATCTCGTTGCAGAGGTCGATGCACTCGTCGCAGATGTAGACGCCGGGGCCCGCAATGAGCTTGCGTACCTGCTTCTGCGTCTTGCCGCAGAAGGAGCACTTGAGGAACTCGCCCCCATCTCCGAACTTGGCCACGTGCCATCTCTCCTGTCGTGGATCTACCTGAGCGGCCCACCCCTGTGGGCAGGCTCAGACTGTAGTTGCTGCGGCCCAGCCGATCGGGACCCGTTTGCGGAAACTGGCCGACAATCGTCTGGCACCCGGCACACTTCCTGTCGAGCTGCCTGTCGCCCTGCCTGCGGGTACGGCCCCGGCGATCTGCTTCCCTACTTCACAGCAGCGATTGCTCCGCTCTTGTCTGCCGGTGTGCGGGCCTCGATGACCTCGTCGATGAGGCCGTACTCCTTGGCCTCTTCGGCGGTCATGACATAGTCGCGGTCGGTGTCGCTGTTGATGCGCTCGACGCTTTGTCCGGTGTGCAGGGCGAGCAGTTCCTCGAGTTGGGCCTTGAGGCGCTGGATCTCCTTCGAGGCCAACTCGATGTCGGACACCTGACCCTGGGCTCCGGCGTAGGGCTGGTGGATCAGGACCCGGGCGTGCGGCAGGGCGAGGCGCTTGCCCCTGGTGCCTGCCGCCAGCAGCACCGCAGCGGCGGAGGCTGCCTGGCCGAAGCAGATGGTGGTGATGTCGGGCTTGATGTACTGCATCGTGTCGTAGATGGCGAACAGGCCGTTGATGTCGCCACCGGGCGAGTTGATGTAGAGGCTGATGTCGCGGTCGGGGTTCTCGGACTCGAGGTGGAGCATCTGGGCGCAGATCAGGTTGGCGGTGATGTCGTCGATCGGGGTGCCGATGAAGATGATGTTCTCCTTCAGCAGTCGCGAATAGAGGTCGTAGGCCCGCTCGCCCCGGTTCGTCTGCTCGACGACGGTCGGCACGAGGTAGTTCTGCACGTCAAGGTCGGCCAAGGTCATGCGCTGGTTTCCTGTTCCTGGTCGGTTTCGCTGTGGATATCCCTGTCGGCATCACTGTCGGGGTCTGTGCCTGCCTCAGGTTCTACTTCGCCATCGGCCTGAGGGTCTGCTCCGCTGTCGGTGAGCGCCTCCATGTCGGGGAGCACGATCTCGGGCTCGGATGGTCGCAGGTCGTCGCGTTCGATGGCGTTGCCGTCCTCGTCGACGAACTCGACCCGTTCGAACAGCCAGTCCATGGCCGCCTGCTTGCTCAGGTCTGCCAGAAGCTCGAGGAGGTGGCCGTTGCCGGCCATTCGGTCCCGGAGCTCGTCGAGGTCGGTGTCGGGTTGGCCGGCCTGAACCGCCATCAGGCCGAGGTGGGATTCGACATCGGCGTCGTCGGGCCGGATCCCCTCGGCGTAGGCGACCGAGCGCAGGGCGAGATCGGCTCGGGCCGCCATCCCCGCCTCGGTCCGAAAGCCTTCGCGCATGGTTCCCGTGTCCTGTCCGGTGGCCTCGATCCAGCGGGCGAAATCGATGCCCTGCTGGGCCATGCGCATCGCCATGTCGCGGATGCGGTCGTCGATCGCCGACTCGACGAGAACTGCTGGAATCTCGACGGTGACCAGCTCTGCCACCGCACGGGCGATGTTTTCCCGGGCCATGCCAACCGCCTGGGCCTGCTTCATCGAGGTGATGCGGGATCGCAGGTCTTCGGTGAGTTCGGCGATGGTGTCGAACTCGGAGGAGTCTGAGGCGAAGGAATCGTCAGCGTCGGGGAGGACCAGCGCCTGCACCTCCTTGAGCACGATGCGGAGCTGGAGGCTGCCCTCTTCCTGGGGATGCTCGGCGTTGAACTCCATGGTGTCGCCTGCCGATGCGCCGCGCAGGTTCTCGTCGATCTCGTCGACTACGGCGCCGGTTCCGACCTCGTACAGGTAGTCGGTGGCTGTGAGCCCCTCGACCGGTTCCCCCTCGTGGCTCCCCTCGATGTCGATGGTGACCCGGTCGCCGTCCCCGGCAGCCCGCTCGACCACCTCGAGGGTGCCGTGCTGTTCCCGGAGGGCATCGATCTGGCTGGTGATGTCGGCCTCGCTGGCACTCGGGGCTGGAACCTCGACGCACAGGGACGCATAGCCGCTGACTGACACCCGGGGCCGGACGGGCACCGTTGCGTCGAATACGAGATCGCCCGCCTCCTCGCCCGCGGTGATCTCCAGCGACGGGGAATCGATTGCGTCGACGGCATGCTCGATGAGCGCCTTGCTGTAATAGCCGGGGACGGCCTCCTGGATGGCCTCGTGGCGACCGGCCGACGTGCCCAGCCGGGCCTCGAGCAGTTGGCGGGGTGCCTTGCCCGGGCGGAAGCCCGGCAACCTGATTTCCTGGGCCAGCCCCCGGAACGCCCTGTCGACCGCTGTTTCGAACTCTGCCTCCGAGACGGTGACGGTCAGTCGGACCTGGTCGCCGTCGAGCGACTCGACCGTGCTTGTCACGCCCTCGCTTCTGGAACCGGATCCGACGCCCTTTCCACTGGACGAGGCGTCCTGGTTCTTGCGTCGGAGTTTTGAGAGCAGGCTCACAGTTGGGCGAGTGTACTGGCGGCCCGCGACAGGCAGGTCAGGAAATGATGCGAGAAGAAAGGAGAGCCTGCGTAAAGAGAGCCTGCGTGGCGATCGATCCTTCAGGCGAGCGTGGCGAGGATCTCCTCGAGGTCCCCGACCGTGGTGCGCGGGTTGATGATGCAGACGCGCATGGCCGGTCCGTCGTCGACCGTAGTCGGGGTCAGCAACGCCGTGCCGTCCGCAAGCAGTCGATCGCACCACACCTGGTAGTCGTCGAGCTTCCAACCGACACGCCGGAATGCAACGACGGAGAGCTCCGGTTCGACGATGAGTTCGAGGTGGTCGGCGGCCACGACCATCTCCCTCGTCGCCCGGGTGACCTCGAGGGCGCCCTCGATGGCATCGCGATAGGCGTCGGTGCCGTGGACCGCCAACGAGAACCAGAAGGGCATGCCACGTGCCCGACGGGTCAGCACATGGGCGTAGTCGCAGGGGTTCCAGACGTCGGCATCGATGATCGGGTCGAGGTAGCCGGCGTGCTGGGTGTGGGCGGCCCGGGCGATCTCCGGGTTGCGGTAGAGCAGCGCCGCACAGTCGAACGGCGAGAACAGCCACTTGTGCGGGTCGACGACGAGCGAATCGCACCGCTCGATGCCGTCGAACCGGTGCCGGACCGACGGTGCCACCATCGCTGCGCCGCCGTAGGCACCGTCCACGTGTAGCCAGATGTCGGCGTCGGCACAGGCGTCGGCGATCCCGTCGAGGGCGTCGACGATGCCGAGGTTCGTCGTGCCGGCCGTGGCGACCACTGCGAACACCTCGGTGCCCTCGGGTCGGCCGGCGATGGCCTCGGCGACAGCGTCCCCCCGCAGCCTCCGGTCACCGTCCACCCGGGCGAGGAGGACATCGACGTCCATCACGCGGGCAGCGGAGTCGACCGACGAGTGGGCGCTCTCGGCGGCGACCATGGCCCATCGTGCAGGCCGGTCGAGCCCTGCTGCGGTCCGCTTCGCGTCGGCGCCGTGGCGGGCGGCCACCAGGGCCGACAGGTTGGCCATCGTCCCTCCGGTGGCGAAGCAGCCACCTGCCGATTCGGGCATTCCGGCAAGGTCGGCGATCCATCGGAGTGCCTGGTTCTCGGCGTAGACCATGCCGGCGCCGTCCAGCCAGGTCGAACCGCACAGCGACGAGGCGCCGACGATCAGGTCGAACACGGCAGCGGCCTTGGTCGGGGCTCCGGGAACGAATGCGAGGTAGCGGGGATGGTCGGCCGAGATGCAGGCAGGGGCCAGGTGCTCGGTGTATCGACGCAACGCCTCGGGGCCGCCGAGCCCCTCGGGCGTGACCGTCTCGCCCACCAGGGACTGGAGTTCGGTGGCACTCATCGGGCCGTCGAGCGGGGGCTCGTTCCTGATCCGGTCGAGGGCGTAGCGGAACACCGACTGGATCAGTTCCTCGCCCTTCTGGTCGAACTCGTGCATGCCCGTCGTTCCCATGCCCGGGAGGCTAAAGCCTTATGCCCGGAGGTTGAGGCTGTCGTCACGACCCGGCCAGTACGCTCGGCGGCGCCGCGGGTGTAGTTCAACGGCTAGAACCTCAGCCTTCCAAGCTGATGATGAGGGTTCGATTCCCTTCACCCGCTCGAACCCCCGAAGTGCACGTGCCCGGGCTCACGGGCACACGGGCACACGGGCACACGGGCACATGGCCACACGGGCGATGCCGCGCCCTACGCTGGCTTCGTGCTCGTCGCCCAGATCTCCGACTGCCATGTCCGCTGCGACGACGGCGCATTTTCGTCGCTGGTCGACACCTCAGAGACCCTGGCCACCGTGGTCGACCACCTCAACGGCCTCGACCCAGCGCCCGATGTCGTACTTGCCACCGGCGACCTGACCGACGACGGCACTCCCGAGCAGTACGCCTGCTTCCGTGAGATCGTCGAACCGCTCACCACTCCCCTGCTGCCGTTCCCGGGCAACCACGACAGCGGCCCCGACTTCCGGCAGGCCTTCGCCGACCTGCTGCCCGGCGACCCGGGTGGCCTCCCCGAGCGGCACTGCAGCTACGTGGTCGACGACCACCCCGTGCGCCTCGTCGGCATCGACACCTCGAAGCCCGACCACCACGACGGCTGCTTCGACGACCAGCGTGCCGACTGGTTGGAGGCTGCGCTTGCCGAAGCCCCCGATAGACCCACGCTGGTATTCACCCACTTCCCGCCCTTCGCCGTCGGCCTCGACTACATGGACGTCGCCGGCCTCGCCGGCGCCGATCGCTTCCAGGACGTCATCGCCGCACACCCGCAGGTGGTGCTCGTCGTGGCCGGACACCTGCACCGTTCGATCCATGCGGTGATCGCATCCACCCTGGTCTCGGTGTGCCCGTCGACCGGCTTCCAGCTCGACCTCGACCTGAACCCCGCCCGTGGGGGCGCAGTGGACGAGCCCCCCGGGTTCCAACTCCACCGGTGGGACGGCAGGCGCTTCGTCACCCACACCGGAATGGTCCGGAAGGGCCGCCGAATCGACATCACCGACTTCGTCGAGACCGTGCTCGGCCGGGCCGAGCGGGGAGAGGGCTTTCCCAAGGCCTAAGCACCGGCTCCCGGCTACTGGCGTTCGAGGAACCGGTACACGTCCACCAGGTCGATGCCCGGGAACGGCGAGAACTCGCGGCCTGCCGGCGGCAGCGCTGTGAGTACGAAGCTCCGCTCCGAGGCAGACGGCCAGGCAACCCCATCCCAGCGCTTCATCAGTTCAGGATCGGCAGCGAGGTCCTCGGTGCGTGCACTCGACCGCCGCAGCGTGTCGCCTCCCCGGAACGATGAGGCATCATCGGCGCTGCACCCGATCGTGATCGCGAACGGGGTGCCCTCGGCGACGTTCTCCACGTAGGTGGCGCACCAGAAGTCACCCTCGTCGGTGGCAGTGAACTGTTCATGGACGACCTCGGACGATGCCCACGCCTGCCGGGCACCCCAGAGTCGGCTCACCCTGACGCCCTCGAGGCTTCCTCCCTCGTCGCTGGGGAAGACGAGGCCGTCATTTTCGTAGGCCTTGGTGATGGTTCCCGCCGTGTCGGTGCGCAGGAAGTGCACGGGTAGCTCCAGATGCCGTGTCGCCAGGTTGGTGAACCGGTGGGCTGCCATTTCGTACGAGACGTAGTAGCGCTCCTTGAGGTCTTCGATCGAGAGGTCGCCCTCTGCGTGAGCCGTCTCGAGGAACCCCACAGCCGCCTGCTCGGGTATCAGCACCGCTGCTGCGAAGTAGTTCGATTCGACCCGTTGGCGGAGGTAGCCCTCGAAGTCGGTGGTCTCAGCGTGTTCGAGGGCGAAGTGTCCAAGCGTCTGGAGGATCACGGAGCGGGCAGCCCGGACGTTCAGGTCGTCGCGTTGGGGTATGTAGATGATTCGTCGTGCCGTGTCGGTGACCGACCGGGCGGTGATCGGCATGCCACGAACCCGTTCGACGCTGAAACCGTGGTACGCCACGAGGTCGGTGAGGTGCTTGTCGGAGGGTGGCCCCTCGCCCGTGTAGCCAGAGGCGGCAAGCGTGTCTACGGCCACCGCCTCCACCTCTGTGAAGTAGTTGCCCCGTTCACGCATCTCCGTGCGGAGAGCAAGGTTGGCGGTCCGTGCCTGGGCATCGGCCTGCTGCCGGGCAAGCCCGACCCTGCTCACCTCGGCGCTGGGAAGCGCTTCGTAGAGGCCCACAAGGGTCTCGAGCATCTCGTCGTCGACGCGGGCGCCCGCCCGGATGGTCGGCAGACCGAGGGTCTTGCGCCACCTGCCAGACTGGAGGCGGGTGAGGCGTATCTCGAGCTCGGCCCGGCGATCGGGGGGCGTCGGGTCGAGCAGGTCGCTGCTGGTGGTGCCGAGTGCTGCGGCGAGGTCGGCGAGGGCCCCCAACTTGGGCTCGAGGCGGCCGTTTTCGAGTTGGCTCAGGTAGGAGGGAGGGCGTCCGACCCGCTTTCCGAGTTCCGACAGCGTGAGGTTGCAGCGTCGGCGATGGTGCCGGACCCGATGGCCGAGCACGACCGGGTCGTACTGCGAGCCTTGTTGAGCCTGTTGAGCCTTCTGAGCCTGTTGAGCCTTCTGAGCCTGTTGAGCCTTCTGAGCCTTCTGAGTGTCCACGGATGCTTCCTTCCTGGAGCACTGTCGGCAACTGGCCTCGCTGTGGGATACAGGCCCGAATCGTGCTCAAATACTGCGCGTTCTTCCGGCTACAGGCTATCCACGTCGAAGTTTCGATGCCTCGGTCCCCGATATGGGCCCGAAGTACGTCAATAATTGTCGCCAGCCGGGAAGCCAGCTGAGGGCAGCATGGAACATCAGGACAAGATCACCGAGAAACCCGATATCGAGGTCAGCGGGCACCCGCGCCTGGGAGAGCTCTTCACCCCGAAGGCGACCGAGTTCGTCGCCGACCTGGTCCGCACCTTCCGCGACCAGCGCATCGACCTCCTCCGTGCCCGTCGGGAGCGTCAGGACCGCCTCGATGCCGGCGCCCGACCGCACTTCCTGCCGGAGACAGCCGAGATCCGCTCCGGCACCTGGACCGTCGACCCGGTGTCCAAGGACCTGCTTGACCGTCGGGTCGAGATCACGGGTCCCACATCCCGCAAGATGATGATCAACGCCCTCAACTCCGGTGCCAGGGTCTTCATGGCCGACTGCGAAGACGCCACCAGCCCGACCTGGGACAACGTCGTCGAGGGGCACCTGAACCTCCGGGACGCCCACCGCCGCGAGCTCACCCTCGAACAGGGCGGCAAGCACTACCGCCTCAACGACGAGACCGCCACGCTGGTGGTTCGGCCCCGGGGCTGGCACCTCCCCGAGCGCCATGTCCAGGTCGACGGCCGTCCCGCCTCTGCCTCCCTGGTCGACTTCGGACTGGCCTTCTTTCACGGCGCCCGCGAGGCACTCGACCGGGGCAGCGGCCCCTACTTCTACCTGCCGAAGCTCGAGGGGCACCTCGAGGCACGCCTCTGGAACGACGTGTTCTGCCATGCCCAGGACGCACTCGGCATCCCACGGGGCACCATCAAGGCCACCGTCCTCATCGAGACGATCCTCGCCGCCTTCGAGATGGACGAGATCCTCTACGAGCTGCGCGAGCACTCGGCGGGCCTCAACGCCGGCCGCTGGGACTACATCTTCAGCGTCGCCAAGAAGTTCGCCGCCCACCCCGAGTTTGTCCTCCCCGACCGCTCCGACATATCGATGACCGTTCCCTTCATGCGCGCCTACACGGAGCTCATGGTCGCCACGTGCCACAGGCGCGGCGCCCACGCCATCGGCGGCATGTCGGCCTTCATCCCGAACCGCCACGAACCCGAGATCACGGTCAACGCCCTCACCAAGGTCGCCGAGGACAAGGCACGCGAGGCCAACGACGGCTACGACGGGACCTGGGTCGCCCACCCCGACCTCATCCCTGTCGCCATGAAGGAGTTCACCGCCGTCCTCGGAAGGGGCACCAACCAACTCGACCGCCAGCGCCCTGACGTCGATGTAACCGGCGACGACCTGCTCGCCGTGTCGGAGTCCGGTGGCTCGGTCACAGAGGCCGGGCTGCGCACCAACGTCCATGTCGGGCTCAGGTACCTGGCCCACTGGATCGACGGCACGGGCGCCGTCAGCATCCACAACCTCATGGAGGACGCCGCCACCGCCGAGATCAGCCGGGCGCAGGTGTGGCAGTGGGTCAGGCACGGCCAGGACCTCGCCGACGGCCGGACGATCACCGCCAACCTCGTGCGCACCATGATCGACGAGGAACTCCGGGTCATCGAGGACGAACTCGGAACCAGCGCCTTCATCGACCTGCCGTTCAAGGATGCACGTCGCGTGTTCGAGTCGGTCGCCCTGGCCGACGACTTCACCGAGTTCCTGACCCTCCCGGCCTACGAACTGCTCGACTGAACAGAGCACACAGGAATCCGGGTAGATCCAACCCCGGGCGCCGAGCGGCGTCACGGAAACCAGAAAACACGACAGAAAGAGCACCCCATGCGCAAGAGCTTCGCCCAGCAGGTCGAGGAGTTGGAACAGGACTGGGCCCAGAACCCTCGCTGGGACGGCGTCCAGCGCGACTACTCGCCCGACGACGTCGTGCGCCTGCGCGGCTCGTACCTGCCCGAGTGTTCACTTGCGCGCCACGGCGCCGAGACCCTGTGGGAGCGCCTCCACGGGATGGACTACGTCCATGCGCTCGGTGCCATGAGCGGCGGCCAGGCCATCCAGTACGTCAAGGCAGGCCTTCCCGCCCTGTACCTGTCAGGTTGGCAGGTGGCCGGCGACGCCAACACGGCCGGCCACGTCTACCCGGACCAGAGCCTCTACCCGGTCAACTCGGTGCCGACCCTCGTCGAGCGCCTCAACAACGCCCTGCGGCGGGCAGATCAGATCGAGTGGTCGGAAAACGACGGAGACGTGGTCCGGGACTGGCTGGTTCCGATCGTCGCCGACGCCGAAGCCGGCTTCGGCGGCGCCCTCAACGTCTACGAGCTCATGAAGCGCATGATCCGTGCCGGCGCCGCCGGCGTCCACTTCGAGGACCAGCTGGCCTCCGAGAAGAAGTGCGGACACATGGGCGGCAAGGTCCTGATCCCGACCCAGCAGCACATCCGCACCCTGATCTCGGCCCGTCTGGCCGCCGACGTCCTGGGTGTTCCGTCCCTGGTCCTGGCACGCACCGACGCCCTGGCCGCAACGCTCATCACCAGCGATGTCGACGAGCGGGACCGCCAGTTCGTCACCGGTGAACGCACCCCGGAGGGCTTCTACCACACGACCCCCGGACTGCCGGCGCCGATCGTCCGTGGCCTGGCGTACGCCCCGTACTGCGACCTGATCTGGTGCGAGACCGGGACCCCGGACCTCGACGAGGCCCAGAAGTTCGCCGACGCGATCCATGCCGAGTTCCCCGGCAAGATGCTGGCCTACAACTGCTCGCCGTCGTTCAACTGGAAGGCTGCGCTCGACGACGCCACCATCGCCACGTTCCAGAAGGAACTCGGCGCCATGGGCTACAAGTTCCAGTTCATCACGCTGGCCGGCTGGCATGCACTCAACGCCTCGGCGTTCGACCTTGCCCGCGGATACAACGCCGACGACATGACCGCATACGTCGAGTTGCAGCAGCGCGAGTTCGGCATGGAGGACGACGGCTACACGGCAACCCGCCACCAGCGCGAGGTCGGCGCCGGCTACTTCGACCTGGTTGCCACGACGGTCGCCGGGGGTGCCGCCTCGACGCTGGCCCTGGCCGGCTCCACCGAAGAGGAGCAGTTCTAGAGACCGGGCGCTCTTCCCTGCTCAGGCCCGCTCCCGGGTTCCTCCCGGGGGTGCTGACAGGTATCGCCACGGACGGCCCCTTCCTGCGCCTACCGTCACGCCGTGCGGCGGTTCTGGCTCCAGACGACAACGGTGATGGTCATCCTCGGGCTCGCCCCGGGCGCCGCCGCCGACGGCCCGTCCGATGCACTTGGCGCTGTCGTCCACGATGGCGCCGCCTTCCCGGTCCTGGACGCACTAGGGAATGGCTGGGTCGTCACAACCCCCTGCCGGACCGAGGTCTTCCTCGGCGAGGGAACCCATGTCGAACGTGTCGATGTCGTCCTGGACCCGGGCCACGGCGGCCCCGAGACCGGGTCGGTGGGACCAAACGGAATAGTCGAACGTGACCTAAACCTCGGCGTGGCACACCTGACACGCCTGGGACTGCTCGACCTCGGATACACGGTCGCCATGACCCGCGAACGCGACCTGCACATGGGCATCGTCCAACGGGCGAACATCGCCAACGCACTCTCCCCCGGAGCCTTCGTGTCGATCCATCACAACGGTGGTGCCGTTCGGCGTTCCTCCGATCCCGGCACCGAGGCATTCCACCAGAACGGCGACGACGGGTCCCGTCGGCTGGCCGGCCTGCTCTACGAGGAGGTCCACGCAGCCCTGTCGGCGTGGGACATCCGCTGGGTCGACACGGTCCATCAGGGAACCTCTGCCCGAATCCGCAACAACGGCCTCGACGTCTACGGGATCCTGCGCCTCACCCCGGACCTCGACTCGGCCATCGTTGAGGCCGCCTACCTCTCAAACGCCCCCGAGGCGGACCTCCTTGCCGATGTCGAGGTCCTGCAGGCAGAAGCAGATGCGATCGTCCGGGCAATCGACCGTTTCCTGACGAGCGACGATCCCGGCACCGGCTTCAAGCAGGCGTTCGTCGATGCGGTCACCACCGGCACCGGCACCGGTTGGAACTGTGACGACAGCATCTACGGGAGTTCCCTGTCCCACGCCGTGGGCTACACGGAACAGGAGTACGCCGACCTGGTCGCCATGGCCGCCCGGGCCGGCCACACCCCCGAGTCGCTGCAACGCTTCGGGGTCTACGCCCTCGACTGGTTCCATGCCATGGCCGGTCGGCTGGTCCTCGAGCCCCTGCCGGCCGAGGCGCTCCCTGTCGTCGAAGGTGACGGGGTGCCGGTTGCCGTCACCGGCACATGGAGCCCCGCTGACCAGATCGTGCTGATGCGTGTGGCCGACGCGTATGGTCTCTCCCCAGCAGAGGCGCAGAAGGTGGGCGCCGTGCTGATGGTGTTTCTGATCGGCATCGGCGGCTGAGAAGCTGCGCTCTAGTCGGAATGCCAGTCCTGCCGTCTTTCAGACTTGCGCTGGGACCGCTGCTTCTTGGCTGTCAGACGCCGCTCTACGGCCCCCTTCCCGGGCCTGGTCGGTCGGCGGCTTCGCCGCACCACACGTGCCTCCTGGAGGCGTTCCTCCATCTTGGCGAGCGCCAACTCCCGGTTGCGGTCCTGCGACCTGGTGCGGTCTACCACCACACGCAGGATCGGCCCCAGCCTGCTGAGCAGCAGCGTGCGGACCTCGTCTTCAACGCCCCGGGCATCTGCAAGGTTCAGTTCAGCCTCGACCCTTGTGTGCGCCCGGTTGGCGTGCTGACCGCCGGGGCCTCCAGACGGGCCGAACCGCCATGAGACCTCGCCCGCCGGAATGCGGCACCCCGGTCCCCCGGAGAGGACCCTGTCATCGAATCCGGCCATGACAGGAGGGTAGATGGGATGCCTGCCCGGGCGAAGGGATCCACCCGCCCCGTTTCCCAAGCCTGCGCCAACTGCGCTAGGACTCCCCCGTGGAAGCCGTCGATCCCCTCGACATTTCGATCCTCCGCGACCTCCGCGACCTGCGCGTCATCGTGATCGGGGCCGGGATGGCCGGGATCCTGTCGGTGATCCGCCTCCGGGAGATCGGCCTGTCGGACGTGACCGTCTACGAAAAGGCCGACCGCCTGGGCGGCACCTGGCGTGAGAACCGCTACCCGGGCGTGGCCTGCGACGTGCCTTCCCACCTCTACTCGTACTCATTCGCCCCTAACCCCGAGTGGACGCACCGCTTCTCCCCCGGTCCTGAGATCCAGCAGTACCTGGAGGCGGTCGCCGCCGAACACGATGTCGAACGGGATGTCGTCTACGGGGAGGAGGTCACCGATCTCCGCTGGGACGGCGCACGCTGGCAGCTCCGCACCGCCTCTGGCCTCACCGACGAGGCCGACGTGGTCATCGCCGCAACCGGCGTGCTCCACCACCCCAGCTACCCGGCCATCGATGGGCTCGGCGACTTCGCCGGGGTCACGATGCACACCGCACGATGGGACGAGGGCCTGTCGCTGGCCGGCCTGCGGGTCGGCATCATCGGTACCGGTTCCTCTGCCGTTCAGACCGTGCCGACGATCGTCGACGAGGTGGCGTCGCTTTCGCTGTTTCAGCGGACCGCCCAGTGGGTGATGCCCGCCGACAACCCTGCCTACACCGAGGACGAGAAGGCCGCCTTCCGAAACGACCCCGGGCTGCTTCGTTCGCTGCACGACGAGATCTCCGAGTTGTTCTCGAACGGCTTTTCAAACGCCGTGGTCGACGCCGACTCCGAGGGCATGAAGCTGATCGAGGCCGCCTGCCTCGCCAACCTCGTTGACAGCGTGGCCGACCCGGACCTCCGGGATCGGCTCCGCCCCGACTACCGGGCCGGCTGCAAGCGGCTCGTGATCTCACCGAACTTCTACGAGGGCATTCAGCGCCCGAACGCCGAACTGGTCACCGAGGCCATCGAAGGGATCGAGCCGGGGGGTGTTCGGACCGCCGACGGTCGCCTCCATGGACTCGACGTGCTGGTGCTCGCCACCGGCTTCCGCGTCGACCGCTTCCTGCGCCCCATCGACGTGACGGGCGTCGACGGGCTGTCGCTCGACGAGGCGTGGTCCCAGCGCCCCAGCGCCTACCTGTCGATCTCGACGCCCGGCTTTCCGAACCTGTTCATGCTCAACGGCCCGAACGGACCGGTCGGCAACTTCTCGCTCATCGAGGTCGCCGAGGTGCAGTTCGGCTACATCGCCCAGTTGCTCGACCTGCTGCGTGACGGCCGGGCCGGGTCGGTCTGCGTGACCAGCGCCGCCACCGCGGAGTTCGAGGACGAGCGCACGATCCAGGCGGGCAACACCGTCTGGGCCACCGGCTGCAACAGCTGGTACCTCGACGACCGTGGCGTGCCGATGGCCTGGCCCTGGAACTTCCAGGAGTACCGCAACCGCCTGGCAGCGCCCGACCTGGAGCACTACCTGCTCGCAGATTGAGGGCTAGCTGGTGCCCATGGAAGTGCGGTGGTTCAGAGCACAGGAACCCCGTTGCGCGAGGCGCCGGAGCATGGCAGCCTTGTGCTCGGATTACGATGGTTTGACCAGACCAGAGGAACCATTCGATCGTCGTGGCAGTTCTCCTGCCTACCAGAGCCCACGCCGACATCGCTGCCGAGAAAACGGAGAAAACGGCAGGTCAATCCTTCGACACGGAATCCTTCGCACGTTGTCCGCCTCGGGTAAACGGTTGTATCAGAGCTCTGGTTTCAGAGCCCTTGCGGCAGCAATCTGCTCATTGCCCGGGGCGGTTCACACTTGACATCCAGCCGTTGGCATGTCCATGATGGCCGACGTGCCTAGTTCAAAGTGGGCGCCGGCCTTGGCTCTCACAGTGCTTGTAGCCACGTTGGTCGGCCCTGCCGCCTCGGCGCTCACGCCTAGTACTTCGCCCGGCGCCTGGACGGCCATCCGACAGAGCCAATCCATGCGCCTCCCGGCCAACGTGTTCGGGCTTCCTCCAGAATGTGAGGGGATCCCTCCGGCCGACAGGGCGCTGTGTGTCTCCCTGCTCATGGCTCAGGCCACCGGGTTCGATGACGAACCACTATTCGGCTTCGCTCAACTCTTCATAAAAGACGAAGACAGCGACGCTGTCGCTTGTGGCATGGAGACTGCTATCGACGATCCGTCGGTGGACATCAGCGCAGCCGGTCTGTTACCGCCCGGTTGGCTCGGTCCGTTCCCAGAACGCCACCCATTGGTGATCGAGATGAACGGATCTCCGGCTGAGGCGATCGAACACTTCAGTTTCGCGATCACCAACTTCGGATCGTACGGGGCCGATGAAGAAACCCCGGGGCAGGCCTACAGCCAACACGATGGATTTGAGGAGACCGGTGAGTACGCAGATCGAGACTGGATGGACATAAAACCGGGATCAGGGGAACTGATCGATCTCCTGACCGGAACGAACATCCTCGTCTTCTATGTCGACCTGTCCGCCGTCACTGGGGACCTGACGATAAGCGTTTCCAGTTTCCACATGACCGAAAGCATTTCCGAGTGCAGTAGCGACACATTGGACCTCGAAGTCTCAGAGGCCGATCTCCAACTGATCAGGAACACTGAAGTCCCGCCCCCCGCCGCACCAGCCACCACCGCACCCCCCATCACCGCACCCCCCCCCCCCACACCCCCCCCCACCGCCCCCCCCACCAACCCCCCACCCACCCCCCCCATCACTCTCAACCACCCAGCCACCACACCACTCCCCTCCCGCTGACCCCCACCCCCTCCGCACACTCCTCACCCCTCAGCCCGCCTCC
>JACNKQ010000064.1 GCA_014381945.1 Actinomycetota bacterium | reverse complement strand
CGGCCCCCGCCCCCGCCCCCCCCCCAGGCGGGGGACCCCGGTGACCCCCCCGCCCCCGGGGGGCCCCCCCCCCCCCTCCCCCCCCTCCGCCCCCCGCCCCCGCCAGTCTGCCCACCCCGCCCCCCGCCCCCATCCCGACCCGTTTCCCCGGCGGCCGGTTCGCCGGTCCCGCCTCGCCCACCGCCGGTGCAGCGGCCAACGCACCGAGCGCCACTGCCGCCTCATCCGGGTCTGCCTCGCCCAGGAACCGGAGCGTCACGTGCCACTGGTCAGGCCGGGTCCACCGCAGCCCCGCAGCCTCAGGACGCGGCAACGCCGCCAGGGCAGAGACCAACTCGTCCGACGGCCAGACCGCCACGAACAGCCGCACGGCGCCGCTTTTCAGTCCCCCCGGCGGGACACCAGGCGTTGGCGGAGGGCGTCCAGCACCGTGATCACCGTGAACTGGCGGATCAGGTTGCGGTCGAACGGGAACACGACCTTCGTCGCCTCGACCACACCGTCGACGCTGGTGGCCATCCAGACCGTGCCGGGCTTCTCACCGTCCTGCGGGTCGGGGCCGGCCACGCCCGTGACGGCCACCGACACGTCGGCGCCGAGCACCCGGCAGGCCCCCTCCGCCATGGCGACCACGGCCGCCTCCGACACCACCGGACCCTCGGGCACACCCAGCAGGTCGCGCTTCACGTCGCCGTCGTATGCGACGATCGAACCCCTGAAGGCCCGGCTGGCACCCGGGATGTCCGTGAGCCGGGTGCCGATCATCCCGCCCGTGAGCGACTCGGCCGTTGCAAGCGTGAGGCCCTGTGCCACCAGTTCGTCGAGCACCACCGACTCCATGTTCTGATCGTCGACGCCGAACACGATCGGGCCGATGATGTCGCGCACCCGGGCCTCCTCGACATCGAGCATCGCCGCCACCTCGTCCTCGTCGGCGCCCTTGGCGGTGATGCGGACCTTGAGTCCCTCCATGCCGCTGGCGAGAAACGCCAGGGTCGGTCCACCCTCGGCGTCGAGGCGGTCGATCTCGTCGGCCAGCACCTCGGCCAGCCCCGACTCCGAACGGCCCCACGTGCGCAGGACCCGCGAACGGATGACGGCGTCGCCACCGGCCCGACGACGCAGGTCGGGCAGCACCGTGCCCTCGAGCATGGCCTGCATCTCCCACGGCACCCCCGGCACCGCATAGAGCACCTTCTCACCGGCCGGGCCGCCGATCGGGCACACGAGGCCCGGGGCGGTACCCGGCATCTCTGGGATGGCCATCGCCCCCACGGGCACGTCGGCCTGGCGCAGGTTGTTTGCCGGCATCTGCCGACCCCGCCCCGAGAACCGTCTCTCGATCTCGGCCACGATCCCCGGATCGCGCTCCAGCCCGACGCCCATGACCTCGGCCACGACCTCACGGGTGATGTCGTCCTGGGTGGGGCCCAGACCGCCGGTCACGATCACGGCATCGGAGCGCCCCAGCGCCTCATGTAACGCCGCCAGCATGCGCTCGCGGTTGTCGCCGACGGCCGTGTGGCGATGGCAGTCGATCCCGGCCAGGGCCAACTGCCCACCGATCCACGACGAGTTGGTGTCTACGATCTGTCCCAGCAGCAGCTCCGTCCCGACGGCAACGACCTCGCAGCGCACGCTTGTTCCCGGAACCGGTCGCTCAGGCGCCGGTGGCGCTGGTAGCGCGGCTGCCGTCGACCAGGTACTGGCCGCCGGTGACCAGGGTGAACGCAACCGCCAGCCACAGCGATGCCCCTACCACCAGGTCCGCATCCTCGAGCGGCGGCACCACGGCGAGCAGCAGCGCCACGCCCTGCACGGTGGTCTTCCACTTGGCCGACCTGCGGGCCGGAACCGCCAGCCCACGCCGCACGAACCACAGCCGGTAGAGGGTGATGCCGGCCTCGCGCACGGTCAGCAGCGCCACAGGCAGCCAGCCGTAGCGGTCGACCATCACGAGGCACACCGCCACGCCGATCACCACGACCTTGTCGGCGAACGGGTCGAGGAACGCCCCCCAGCGGCTCACCGTGCCACGACGACGTGCGAGCATCCCGTCGGCCAGGTCGGAGGCGGCCAGCACGGCGCCCAGCAGGAACGCCCCCCACGACACACCGCCCCGATCCTCGGCGGCCAGAACCATGGCGAACAGCAACGGTGACAGCAGCAGGCGCAGCAGCGTGACGAGGTTGGCGGGGCTCACCACCGTTCCGAGATGCTTGGTCAGGTTCACGCCGCCTCCAGGTCGGGCCCCAGTGCCCCGGTCACGGTCACGGTGCTGAATCCTCCCACAGGAAGGTCGGTCGGGACCACGACGATGCCATCGATCTCCGGGGCCTCACGCCAGGTGCGCCCCACCCCGGGCTCGTCGACGAGCACCTCCACCTCGGCGCCGATGAGGTCGTCGCGCCGACGCGAGGTGATGCCGTCCTGCAACTCGCCCAACTCGGACAGGCGTTCTGCAACCAGCCCCTCCGGGACCCCACCGTCGAGGTCGGCGGCCCAGGTGCCCTCCTCCTCGCTGTAGGCGAAGAACCCGCACCAGTCGACGCCGACCTCCTCCACGAACGCCAGCAGGGAATCGTGGTCCTCCTCGGTCTCACCCGGGTAGCCGACGATGAAGTTGGAGCGAAACACCGCCCCGGGCTCGATGCTGCGAATCCGACCGATGCTCTCCCTGAAGCGGTCGCCGTCGCCCCACCGCCTCATCCGGCGCAGCAATGGCCGGGACACATGCTGGAGCGACAGGTCGAAGTACGCCACGCCGGTGCCCAGCACAGCGTCGATGAGCCCGTCTGTCAGGTCCGACGGGTAGAGGTAGAGCAGCCGCACCCGGTCGACCCGCTCGCCGACCTTCGACACCAGCGGCACAATGGCCCGCTCCCCCACGCCCTGGTCGCGGCCGAACGACGCCAGGTCCTGGGCCACCAGCACGATCTCGCTCACCGCGAGTGCGTCGACCTCCTCGAGGATCGAGTCGACCGAGCGGCTGCGCTGCGGACCCCGGAAGCTCGGAATGGCGCAGAACCCGCACGCCCGGTCGCATCCCTCGGCCACCTTCACATAGGCCCACGGTCGGCTCGACGGAGGCCGGGGCAGGTTCAGCAGGTCGAACGACGGGACGCTCGGCCCGTCGGCCGCCGGGCGCCGACCCAGCGTGACCGGCACACCGAACCCGGCCACCCGGTCGACCTCCGGCAGGACGGCGTCAAGGTCGTCCCCGTAGCGCTCGGCCAGACAACCCGTCACCACCAGCCGTGCGCCCTCACGGCGCTCGTCGGCCAGCGCCAGCACCGTGTCGACCGACTCCCGGCGGGCCTCGTCGATGAATGCACACGTGTTGACCACGATCAGGTCTGCGTCGGACGCCTCCCCCACCGGCGCCAGGCCGTCGGCGGCGAACACGCCCTCGAGTTTGTCCGAGTCGACCTGATTCTTCGGACAGCCGAGCGTTACGAGGTGGTAGGTGCCGGCGCCCATGATCGGTTCAGGCTACGGGCTGGGCGCCCGGCCTCCCGTTCCCGGGTTCAGACCGTGGCCCCCGTAACGGCCAACCCGCCGAGAACACCCGCGTAGACGGACAACAGGACGATGGCCTCCCATTTCCCGATCCGCTTGCCTGTCTTCATCAACAGGATGACCCCCCAGCACACGACCACCATCGCCAGAAGCGCCCAATCGGCCAGTCCGGTGGCAGCGTCGTACGGGGTGGCTCCGTTCACCAGAAACACCGCAGCACCGACGGTGAGGCTGTTGAACAGGTTCGAACCCAGCAGGTTCCCGATGATCAGCCCGGTCTCGCCCCTCCGGGCAGCGGCCAATACGGTGAACAACTCCGGCAACGAGGTTCCCACCGCCACCAGGGCGAAGCCCACGAAGCCTCCGGTCCACCCCAGTTCCTCAGCGATCGCAGTAGCCGATCGAACGACCAGCCAGGCGAAGGCCACAGTCCCCAACAGCCCGACGACCGTCAGGATCCAGGGCTCGGCGCCCTTCGCCGTGTCCGAGGGCGGCACGCCTCCGAAGTGGTCCCGCAGGCTGACGATGACGACGAGGGCCGCCACGGCGAGCACCACCAGACCAATACCCTTCCAGATCGATGGCCCGCCGAGACCGGCCATCAGGGCGAAGACCGTGACCCCCGCTGCAGAGAACGCCACCTGTCGCTTGGCTCCGGGTTCCAGACTGAGGTTCCCGACGACCAACACCGGGATGGCCAGCACCAGGGTCAGGTTGGCGACGTTCGAGCCGACGATGTTGCCCATCGCCAGCGACGTGCCCTCGGATCCCTCTGTGAGCGTCGCCAGGGTCGACACCACCAACTCGGGTGCGCTGGTGCCGAAGCCGATGATCAGGGCACCGGTGACCACCGTGGAAACCCGCATCCGAGCCGCCACCTCCGCCGCACCCAGTACGAACCGGTCCGCGGCAAGCGCCAAACCGGCCAGGCCGAGCACGAGAAGCAGAAGGTCGGTTACCACGACCCGACGCTACCGGCCACCGGACCAAGGCCTATTGGCCTAGAGCCCCTGTTCGGAGAGGTTCTCGAACTCCTCGGCGTCGACGAGCACCTCGCGGGCCTTGGAGCCCGTGGAGGGCCCGACCACGCCGGCCTCCTCGAGCAGGTCCATGAGCCGTCCCGCCCGGGCGAACCCGACCCGGAGCTTGCGCTGCAACATCGACGTGGAACCCAACTGGCTCGACACGACCAGCCGACGGGCCTCTTCGAGCAACTCGTCGTCGTCGGGCGAGCCGACGGCCGGCCGCTGATGCTCGGCGGTGATGTCGACGGGGCCAGCCGGTGCAGCGGGGGCGGTCGACCTGCCGTCACCCTCCCCCATGAAGCCACCGGCAGCGGTGCTGTCGACCACCGGGGTCTCGTCGGTGACCTGCTCGCCCTGTTCGACCTGCCCGGCGTCGTCCCCGAGGGCCTTGGCCTGCCTACGCCAGGCCTGCACGATCTGGCGGACCTCCTCCTCGCCCACCCAGGCACCCTGGATGCGCTGGGGCGTGCTGGAACTGGGACCCAGCAGGAGCATGTCGCCCTTGCCGACCAGACGTTCGGCGCCCTGCTGGTCGAGGATGACACGGCTGTCGGCGAGGCTCGAGACGGCGAACGCCAGCCGTGCCGGGATGTTGGCCTTGATGACGCCCGTGATCACGTTCACCGACGGCCTCTGGGTTGCGACCACAAGGTGGATGCCGACCGCACGCGCCATCTGGGCGATGCGGCAGATCGAGTCCTCGACATCGCGGGCGGCGACCATCATGAGGTCGGAGAGCTCGTCGACCACGATGAGGATGAACCGCATCCGCTCGTAACGGGTGGGCTCGCCATCATCGTCGGTGAGCCCCAGGGGGGCCTCGAGGTCACCCCGGTCGAAGGCGGCGTTGTAGCCCGTGATGTCGCGGAACCCGCACTCCGACAACACGTCGTAGCGGCGTTCCATCTCCTTGACAGCCCAGTGGAGGGCGTTGGCGGCCTTCTTGGGGTCGGTGACCGGCGCAGTGAGCAGGTGGGGCACGCCCTCGTACTGGCCCATCTCGACCCGCTTCGGGTCGATCAGGATCATCCGAACCTGGTCCGGGGTGGAGCGCACGAGGATCGAGGTGACAAGGGCGTTGATGCACGACGACTTGCCGGCACCGGTGGCGCCGGCGATGAGGATGTGGGGCATCGTCGCCAGGTTGAGCATCACCGGTCGGCCGTTGATGTCGCGACCTATGGCCGCCTCGAGCGGATGGGTGGCCTTGGCCGCCTCCGGCGACGCCAGGATGTCGCCCAGCGCCACGATCTCGCGCTCTTCGTTCGGCACCTCGATGCCGACCGCCCGCTGACCGGGGATGGGGGCGAGTATCCGCACGTCGGCGGCCGCCAACTCGTAGGCGATGTCCTTGGCCAGGTTGGCTATGCGCCCGACCTTGACACCTTCGGCAACCTGGAGCGCATAGCGGGTGACTGTGGGCCCGACGGTCATGTCTACGAGGCGGGTCTCCACACCGTGGGCTGCCAGGGCCTCGACAAGGCGCACCCCCCGGGCCTCGACCGCCTTGGCATCGACATCGTGGGTGGTGGAAAGCGCCAGCGCCTTGACGCTCGGCAACTTCCAGGGGGAACCGGCGGTGGCCGGTCCGAGCTCGATCCTGAGCTGCTCACCGCCGTGGCCGCCATCCGTAGCCGCAGGCTGCTTCTTCCTGCGTCTCTTCGGGGCCTGTGCCTCCTCGACGGGCTGCTCGACTGGCTCAGGTTCGGGCACCGGCTCCGGGAGGGGCGTCGGTTCGGGCACGTGCAATACCGGTGCATCGGGATCGCCGGGTGGTGTCAGGAGGCTTCTGAAGGCATCGCCGATGGCCCTACCGACCGGTCGGAGGCCCCGGACGGTGCCGGCCGCCGCCTGGCGGGCGGTTGTGCGGGTGACGACCGCCAGACCCACCAGCACAAGGCCGACGAGGATGAGCACGGCACCCCAGGTGGCCACGGCGGCATCCAGCCCACCGCCGACGCCGAGGCCTATGAGCCCACCGGCACCCCCAAGGGCATCGGCGCCGTCGTCGATGCCGGGCGTGTCGCGACCCAGGTGGAACAGGCCGGTCAGCCCGGCGAGGCAGAGGATGCCACCCACGGGCATGCGCCTGGTGATCTCGCCGAACTCGTAGCGCTCGCGGAACATGGCGAAGCCGAGCAGCACCATCGCCACCGGCAGCACCAGCTTGGTGAGGCCGACCGACCAGCTGGCGGCGTCGTCGACAAGGCGGCCCACGACACCGGCCCGGTCGAAGTAGATGGAGAGGCCGGCCAGGAGGCCGCCCAGGACCAGACAGAGGCCGAGCAGCTCGCTGCCGCGGTCGGCAAACGCGGCACGCAGCATGCGGCGGGCAAGGGGATCGGTTTCGGTTCGGGTCGTTGGCGAAGCAGACCCTTTGCCCTTGCGGGCCTTGGCGCCCGTCCCGGGGCGCGCTGGCTTGGTGCTCATGGCACCGTCAACGTACCACCGGGGTGTGACAGAATCGGGGTGCCCCGATACGCGTCGCGGCAGGTCAGCAAGCCTTTCCGACAACGCCAGACGCCCCGTAGGGCCTCAGCGCACCTCGACCACCGGCACCAGCGAGGGCCTGCGACCGGTTCGCGACGACACCAACTTGCCGGTGGCCCGACGGGAACGACGGGCCAGTTCGACGGGATCGCCCACTCCGTCGGCGAGGGCCGCTTCGACTGCATCCCGGACGGCGGACGCCACCTCCGCATGCCACCTTCCCCGCTCGTCGGCATCGACCCAGCCACGGCTCTCCACGAACGGGGGTTCGGCGAGGCGACCCCGCTTTTTGTCGACGACGACCCGCACCAGCACGAAACCCTCGCCTGACAGGGCGCGTCGCTCGTCGACCAGGTCCTCGCCCAGGGTCTGGCCGCGTTCGTCGACCATCACGTACTCGTCGGACACCCGGCCGACCGGCTCCAGGCCCTGGTCTGTCAGCCGGATCTGGTCTCCGTCGGTGCAGCGCACGACCCGGTCGGGCGCCATTCCCCGCTCCAGGGCCAGCCCGTGGTGGGCGACCAGGTGGGCGTACTCGCCGTGGACAGGAATGAACAGCTCGGGGTCGGCCGACTCGTGCAGCTCGCGCAACTCCTCGCGCTTGCCGTGCCCGGTGGTGTGGATCCCGAGTTGGCCGCTGTGGACCAGCCGTGCACCCCGCCGTGCCAGGGCGTTGTGGAGACGAGAGATGGCCGCCTCGTTGCCGGGGATCGGATGCGACGAAAACACGATGGTGTCGCCCTCGCCGATCGTCAGGTGCCGGTGTCGCCCCTGTGCCATCTGCGCAAGGGCCGCCCTCGGCTCGCCCTGGGAACCGGTACAGACCACACAGGTCCGTTCGGGGTCCAGGTCGTCGATGTCGTCGGCGGTGGCGATCATCTTGTCGGACACCCGCAGCAGGCCGAGTTCGCGGGCCAGGGTGACGTTGCGGACCATCGAGGGTCCGAGCACCACCAGGGTCCGGCGCGTTGCGGCAGCAGCGTCGGCGATCTGCTGGATTCGGTGCACGTGGCTGGAGAATGCACCGATGATCAGACGCCGTCCCTCGTTGTCGTCGAACACGCCCCGCAGCACCGGCCCGATCGAAGACTCGCTGCTCGACGAACCCGCCGAGTCCGCATTGGTGGAGTCGGCCAGCAGGAGGCGGATCCCCGGATCGGCCGCAAGCTCCCGCAGGCGTGGCAGGTCGGTGACCCTTCCGTCGACGGGAGTCGGATCGAGCTTGAAGTCGCTGGAGTGCAGGATGAGGCCCTGCGGGGTGCCGAACAACGTCATGAGGCCGCTAGGCGTCGAATGCGTGACCGGCAGGAACTCGCAGTCGAACGGCCCCACCTGCCGTCGGTCGTGGTCGCCCAGCGCCACCAACTCGGGTAGGCGGATGCCCGCCGCCTTGAGCTTGCCCGACACCATGCCCAGCGTGAACGGCGAACCGTAGATCGGCACCTCGATGTGGCGCAGCAGGTACGGCAGGCCGCCGATGTGATCCTCGTGGGCGTGGGTCACGAGGCAGGCCTCGAGCCGGTCGGCCCGCTCGAGCAGCCAGGTGAAGTCGGGAAGCACCGCATCGACGCCCGGCAGGTCGTCGGGGAAAAGCTGCCCGCAGTCGAGCAGGACAATGCGGCCCTCGCACTCGAGTGCCGCACAGTTGCGGCCGATCTCCCCCAGACCGCCGAGGAACGTGAGGGTTACGGGAGCAGCCATGAAATTCGGGATCCTGTCCGGCTCAGCCGCGGCCGAGGTCTGCAAGCAGCCTACGGGCCTCGTCCTGGAGGTAGTCGGGCTCCGGGCCCATCGGCAGGCGGCAGTCGCCACCGGGAAGGCCCAGGACCTTCATCATGGCCTTGCTCGGCACCGGGTTGGGCCGCAGATCGCCCGACTCGTAGTCGTACGACGGGATCAGACGCCGGTTCGACGCCTGTGCGGCGGCGTGGTCACCGGAGAAGAACTCCTCGAACATGCGCACCAGTTCGGGCGTGATCCAGTGGGAGGCCACGCTGATCGTGCCGACGGCGCCGACGGCCAGCAGGGCCAGCGTCAGGGAATCCTCCCCGCTGTAGACCTCGAAGCCCTCGGGGGCGGCGGCGATGAACCGGGCGGTCTCGGCCACGTCGCCGGCGGCGTCCTTGACGGCCACGATCGTCTCGACCTCGTCGGCCAGGCGCAGCAGGGTGGCCGTCTCGATCTTGCGACCGGTGCGGGGCGGGATGTCGTAGAGGATCACCGGTAGGTCCGACGCCTCGGCCACGGCCGTGAAGTGCTCGATCAGGCCTGCCTGGGATGGCCGGTTGTAGTACGGCGTCACGGTCAGGATGGCGGCAGCTCCGACCCCGGCGCAGCGTTCGGTGTTGCGAACGGCCGAACGGGTGTCGTTGCTGCCGGCACCGGCGATCACAGGCACGTCTACCGCCTCGACGACCGCCGCCACCACCTCGACCTGCTCGTCGTGCGTGAGGGTCGGCGCCTCGCCGGTGGTTCCGACGACCACCAGGGCGTCGTTGCCCTGCTCGACCAGCCAGCGCGCCAGCGTGGCGGCACCGTCGAGGTCCAGGGAACCGTCCTCGGAGAACGGCGTGACCATGGCGGTCAGGACCCGCCCGAACCTGGCTTCTGTCGTCACGCCTGCTCCCCCTCCCTGGCCCGCTCGATCCCGAGCGTGGCCAGCAGGTCCTCGTGCAGTTCGAACCACACCGTGTGGTACGAGTCGATCATCGGCCTGGTGAACCACTCGACCTCGCCGGCCCGGACCCGACCGAGTGCACCGCCGAAACGCCGACCGTAGCCGTCGAAGCGGGTGAGGAGCTCCGCCAATTCGCCACAGATCGGCTGGACGACCCCGTCTGCGTCAACGAGGCGTGCGATGACGGCAGCGTCGTAGGCGGCATCGCTGTGGTCGTTGACGACCTGTTCGCCGTCGGCCCCACGCAGCTGCCAGTCGGTGCACAACTCGAGAAAGCCCAAGTTGACCCCGAGGAATCGCCGATACAGGTCGGCAACGGCCTCCCGCTCCCCCGCAACGTCCAACTCGGCCGCGACCAGCGTCTCGCCGTGGGCACGCCCGTCCCGTGTGAGCATCCACCCCGGCATGCGCCCGTCCCGGTGCTGTACGTGGCCCGCATCGGCGAGGGCGACCAGCCTGTCACCAACTTCGTCCTGCCCCAGCCCTACCGCAGTGGCGAGCTCCGGCATGTCGGTGAGGCCCCGCACCCGGAGCGCATGGACGACGCGCAGGTCGGGATCGCTGTTCACGGACACGCCCTGCACGGTACCAGTGGGGGTTGGTCGCTCAGCCGTCATCGGCTTCCGGTTCCTCGCGTGCCAGGCGGACCAGCACCAACGGATAGCCGACCAGGCCGATCACGAAGAACACGAACCACTGCACCGCGTAGCCCAGGTGCGAACCCTCGTCCAGCGCCGGTGCCGGGATGCCGAACGGGATCGTCCCTGCCCCGGCGCCGGACCCTGACTCCACGTAGACGGATGGCAGCACCACTCCCCATCTGGCTGAGAGGTCGGCCGCGTCGACACGCTCGACCTCGGCGCCGTTGCCCCCCCGGCTGGTGTCCGCACTGCGGACCCGACCCACCACGACTACCTCGCCATCCGGCGGCGCCCAGGCACCAGCGTCACCCGCCACGTACACGGGGCGCGGCACGAAGCCCCGATCGACCGCAACAGCCCCGGAATCGCCGACCAGCAGGGTGACGACGTGTACGCCCGGCAGGCCGGCCTGCGTGCGGTTCACCACGAACACCTCGCTGTCGACGTCGAACACGCCCGAGACCTCGGCGGTCCGGTAGGCGAGCCCCCCGGGATCGGCCCCCGGCAGCAGATCCCCGAGGGAAGCCGGCTGTGCCCCGGCACGCTCCTCGACCAGGGCGTTGTAGGCCCGACGCTCGTCGAGGCGGCGGAGCTGCCAGAAGCCCAGGTTCACGGTGGCCACCAACAGGGCGGCGATGGCCAGATGCGACAACAGCCACGCAGGGCGCAGCAGCCTCCGGGCCCCCGGCCACCCGCCCATCGACGGCTCAGGCGCCGAGCAGGGCATCGAGGCCGACCGTGCACCCGGTGCCGTCGACGCCGAGTGCGGCCACCACGACGCCGGGCATGAAGCCATCGCGGTCGATCAGGTCGTGGCGGATCGTGAGGGTCTGGCCGGCGGTTCCGAGCAGCACCTCCTGGTGGGCGACCATCCCCCGCATGCGCACGGCGTGGAGGCGAATGCCGGCCGGTCCGGCGCCACCCCTGGCGCCCTCGACGGTCTCGTGCTGCGTCGGATCCTCGGCCCAGTCGGACGATGCAGCCGCCATGCGTCCGGCCGTGGCGAGCGCGGTGCCCGAGGGGGCGTCGACCTTGCCGTCATGGTGCAGTTCGATGACCTCGGCGGTGTCGAACCAGGGTGCCGCCAACTCGGCGAAGCGCTGCATGAGCACGGCACCGATTGCGAAGTTGGGCACGATCAGGCAGGCGCTCGACGAAAATGCTGCATCCAGCGAAGCCCTGTCGTCATCATCGAGGCCGCTGGTGCCGACCACGGCATGGACACCGGCAGCCGCCAGCACCGGAAGGTTCGTCCGGGAGGCGTCGGCGACCGTGAAGTCGACGACCACGTCGACACCGACCTCGAGCAGGTCGGCGACGCCTTCGAGGACCGGGCGGCCGGCGATCTCCTCGCCCACCGCCGACGGATCGGCCACGGCGACGAGCTCCAGGTCGGGAGAAAAGTCGACCGCTTCGCAGACGGTACGACCCATGCGCCCGGCCGCCCCGAGGACGCCGACGCGTCGGCTACCGGAACCTCGGGATCCAGGCGTGTCCATAGCGGCGAGGCTAGCGCCCGGCCCGTGACCGGCCGGGGTGGTTACCTACGGTCAGGCAGCAGGGCCCACCACGGCCACGGTGGCGGCAGGCGACAGCGCCTCGGCCAGCACGGCGTTTACCTCATCGAGGCGGATCGCCCGCAGCGATGCCACGAACTCGTCCAGCGACTCGACCCGCCCGTAGAGACTCTGCCCGTTGCCCAGGCGGGTCATGCGGCTGCCGGAGTCCTCGAGGCCCATGAGGCGGGCACCCTCAAACCCCCGCCGTGCGATCTCGAGTTCGTCGGCGGTGATGCCGTGTTCGGCCACGTCCGCCACCTCGGCCTCGACGACCTGCCGGAGCTCTTCGGCCCGGTCCGGTTCGGTAGCCGCATGGACCACCAACGCCCCGGCATCGCTGTAGAGGTGCGCTCCGGCGAACACGTTGTAGGCCAGCCCCCGGTCCTCCCGAACGGCCTGGAACAGCCGACTCGACAGACCACCGCCCAGAATGTGCACGCCCAGGCCGAGCGCCCTACGACGGGGATCGTGGCGGTGGACGGTCCGCCAGCCCCAGGCCATGTGAACGGACTCGGTGGGTCGTTGCAGCCTCCGGTCCCTGCACGGCAGATCCTCCGGTGCGGATCGCTCGGGAACCTCTCCCCCACCGCGACCAGAGAACGCAGCGGCGACCTGCTCCACCAGGCGGTCGTGGTCGACGACGCCTGCCGCAGCCAGCACCAGGTTCGGCGACCGGTACCAGCGATCATGGAATGCGGCGATTCCGTCCCGGTCGAGTGCCTCGACGGACCCGCGCGTGCCCAACACCTCGCGGCCCAGCCCATGGCCTGGAAACAGCGCCTCGTCGAGCAGCGACGCCACCACGTCGGCAGGGTCGTCCTCCTGGAGGTGGAGCTCCTCGAGGATCACGCGACGTTCGGTCTCGACATCGGCGGCACGCAGTGCGGGGCCACAGAGCACATCACCCAACAGGTCGACGGCCAGGTCCTGGGAATCGGCCGGAAGGCGCGTGTAGAACGCCGTGGACTCCTTGCCTGTGGCGGCGTTCATCTCGCCGCCCGTACCGTCGACCAGTTCGGCGATGGAACGGGCGGAACGTCGCTCGGTCCCCTTGAAAAGGAGGTGTTCGAGGAAATGCGATGCGCCGGCGTCAGCCACCGGCTCGTCGCGACTGCCTACACCCACCCAGACGCCGACCGAGATCGAGTGCACTCCATCCCAGCGTTCGGAAACGACCGTCGGGCCGTCGTCGAGATGTGTCGTACGGACCGTGGGAGCGGGTTGCCCCGTATCCACGGCCCCTACGGTCGGACCCGCTGTACGGGCCCCCTCGGTCAAGACGCTCAGCGTCCCCGGCGACGGCCGCGGCCACCGCCACCGCGGTTGGCGGGGGCTGCGTTGCCCAACTCACCGTGTACGGCCTCGAGCTCGGAGGCGAAGGCGTCCTCGAAGCTGGCCTCGACGACCAAGGTGTCGTCTCCGGCGTCGTCGCTGCCGTTCGTCTCGACGACGGGAGCCTCGTCCGACGGGACCTCGTCCGACGGGACCTCGTCCGACGGGGCCTCGTCGCGTTCGGCGGGCGTCGCCTCGGCCTTCTCGGCGATCGGCTTCTCGCTGCGCTTCTCCTCGAGTCCGGGTGCGTCACCGGCGGGCTTGAGCGAGATCTTGCCGTTGGGGTCGACGTCCTCGACCACCACCTCGATCTCCTGGCCCAACTCGAGCACATCCTCGACCCTGTCGATGCGCTTGCCGCCACCGAGTTTCGAGATGTGCACCAGACCGTCGCGGCCCGGCAGGATGTTGACGAACGCACCGAACTTGGTGATGTTGACCACCTTGCCCGGGTACACCGCCCCGACCTCGGCGGTGGGCGGATCCACGATCAGCATGATCTGGCGCGTGGCCTCCTCGACCTGGGCGATGTCGGACGAGGCGATCGACACGATGCCGACCATCCCGTCGTCGTCGACGCTGATGTCGGCGCCGGTCTCGGCCTGGATGGTGTTGATCATCTTCCCCTTGGGGCCGATGACCTCGCCGATCTTCTCGACCGGGATCTCGAAGCTCTTGATCTTGGGGGCGTGCTCGCCGACCTCTGGGCGAGGCTCGGCGATGGCGCCGGCCATGACCTCGAGGATCGCCAGACGGGCCTCCCTGGCCTGGTTCAGGGCCGCTGCCAACACGTCGGCGGGGATGCCGTCGATCTTGGTGTCGAGCTGCAGCGCCGTCACGAACTCGGCCGTGCCTGCCACCTTGAAGTCCATGTCGCCGAAGGCATCCTCTGCGCCGAGGATGTCGGTAAGCGTCACATACTGGCCGTCGTGGTACACGAGGCCCATGGCGATGCCGGCAACCGGCGCCTTGATCGGCACACCGGCGTCCATCATCGACAGCGACGAGGAACAGACCGAACCCATCGAGCTAGAGCCATTGGACGCCAGGACCTCGGAGACGAGACGCAGCGTGTAGGGGAACTCCTCGAAGCTCGGGATGATCGGGAACAGGGCACGCTCGGCGAGCGCACCATGGCCGATCTCACGGCGCTTCGGGCCCCGCATGAAGCCGGTCTCGCCCGTCGAGAACGGCGGGAAGTTGTAGTGGTGCATGAAGCGCTTGCGGCTGATCGGATCGATGCCGTCGATCATCTGGTCCATGCGGCCGGTACCCAGGGTGGTGAAGTTCAGCACCTGGGTCTCGCCACGCTGGAACAGACCCGAACCGTGTGCGGTCGGGACCACCCCGACTTCCGACGAGACGGACCGAAGGTCGCCCGTGCCACGGCCGTCGATGCGCGTGCCATCGGACAGGATCTTCTCGCGCACCACGGACTTGGTGATCGACCTGATGGCTCCCTTGATCTGCTGCTCGGCCCCGTCGACATCGGCGAACTGTGCAGCCAACTCCTCGACCAGGGCGGCCTTGACGGCTGCTTCGGCATCGCCACGCTCGGTCTTGTCGGCGATGGTCTGGCTCTCGGCGATGCGCTCACGGCCGGCAGCATCGACAGCGGCGAGGATGTCGTCGCTGTAGTCGATGGTGACCGTGTAGGACATGCGCTCGGGAGCGCCGACCAGGGCCACCAACTCGTGCTGGAGCTCGATGATCTCGCGGATGTACTGCTTGGAGAACTCGAGGCCGTCGGCCAGAACAGCCTCGTCGACCTTGGGGGCTCCTGCCTCGTAGACGTCCCAGGTGGCAGCGGTGCCACCGGCCTCGACCATCATCACTGCGACGTCGCCGTCGTCGTTGATGCGACCGGCCACGACCATCTCGAACGCCGAGTCGGCGCCCTCTTCGTAGGTCGGGTGGGCGATCCACTCACCGGCGGCCGTCCAGGCGATGCGCGTGGCGCCGACCGGACCGTCGAACGGAATGCCAGACAGCATCAATGCGGCCGAGGCAGCGTTTAGGGCAAGCACGTCGTAGGGGTTTTCCATGTCGGCGCCCATGATGGTGCCGACGATGTGGACCTCGTTGCGGTACCCGTCCGGGAACATCGGTCGCAACGGGCGATCGATGAGGCGGCAGGTCAGGATCGCAGACTCGGGCGCACGGCCCTCACGACGGAAGAACGAACCGGGGATCTTGCCCGCGGCGTACATGCGCTCTTCGATGTCGACCGTCAGCGGGAAGAAATCCGCTCCCGGACGTGGCGACTTGGCGCCGGTGGCCGTCACGAGGACGGTGGTGTCACCGAGCTGTGCAAGCACGGCACCGCCGGCCAGGCCGGCGAGGCGACCGGTCTCGAACGAGACCGTCTTTTCGGTCCCGCTGAAGGTATGCGAGACACTCTGGGGGTTGCTCATGGATAATTTTCCTTATGTTGTTTCGAGCCGCGGAGGTCCCTCCCCCGTGGCGGTTCAATGACGACGGGCGGTGAATGCCGTCCGGCATCGTCGATCAGGTTGTCGGTGGCCCCGTGAGTCCGGTGGTTCGAATGAACCGGGTGGTGACGTTCCCGACGCATCGCGGACAGACCTCGGGTCGTCCGGTGCGGCTACTTTGCTAGCGCCTGAGCCCCAGCTTGGAGATGATCCCCCGATAGCGCTCCACGTCGTTGTTCTTGACGTAGTCGAGCAGCCGTCGGCGCCTACCCACGATCTGCAACAGACCCCGCCGGCTGTGATGGTCCTTCTTGTGGACCTTCAGGTGCTCGGTGAGGTGGGTGATTCGATCGCTGAGCAGCGCTATCTGCACTTCGGGAGAACCGGTGTCGGTCTCGTGCAACTTGTGCTCGATGATCGTGTCGCCCTTGGGCGGCAGGTTGGTCGGCATGGATTCCTCGGGTATCGGACCCGGCCTCCTGGCACGCAATACGCTGCCGGAAGCCATTCGGCGGGCCGGAGGGTTCCTGATCCGACCCGAACGACCCGGTCGGGTCGTCCTCAGGGGGCAAGGCTAGCGGTACATCGACGAACGCCCACCCGTAGGTGTCGCTGATCATCCAACGCCTACGCTTACTCCATGACCCCCCACAGCGGTCGGCTGACGCACCTGGCCCTGCCGTGCCGGGACCTCGACACCTCGACGGCCTGGTACGAGGCCCACACGCCGATGCTGGTCGTGCACCGCCGCGTCGATCCCGATGGCCAGGTGGCCTGGATCGCCGAGCCCGACCGACCCGGGACGCCGTTCGTGCTGGTGCTGATCGGCCCCCCCGACGCCTCCGGAGAACACCCACCGCAGCCCATCCTCACCCCACTGGCGCACCTCGGCATCGAACTCGACAGCCGAGCGGCGGTGGACGAAGTGGCCCAACGGGGCCGAACCGACGGATGCCTCGCCTGGGAACCCGCTGAACTGCCCCCGCCCGTGGGCTACATCTGTGCCCTCACCGACCCCGACGGCAACCTCGTGGAGTTCTCGTTCGGTCAGGACGTGGCCACCGCGATATCGACCCGGGCATCGGCACCGGACCCGGGCGCCTGACTTCAACCCAGCCGTCTGAGCAGCTGCACCAGTTCGACGGCGGCGTCGGCGCAATCGGCGCCCTTGTCGCCCCGACCGACGGCCGCCCGTTCCACCGCCTGGGCCATGTCGTCGGTGGTGAGCACCCCGAAGACCGCCGGCACGCCGGTGTCGAGGCCGACCCGGAGGATCCCCGATGCGGCCTCGCCGGCCACGAAGTCGAAGTGCGGGGTCTCGCCCCGGATCACGCAACCCAGGCAGAGGACGGCATCGACGTCACCGGAGGACGCCATCGCCCGGGCGGCCAACGGGACCTCGAAAGCTCCCGCCACCCAGGCCAGGCTGATGTCCTCGTCGGCCACGCCCAACGTCAACAGGCGGGCGTGGGCACCGTCGAGCATCTGGCCGACGATCGCGTCGTTGAAGCGGGCTGCGACGATGCCGATGCGGAGCCCGGAGCCGTCGAGCGGCACCGAGAGGTCCCTCACGTGACCACCTCCTGCTGGTCGTCGTCGAGCAGGTGGCCAAGCCGGCTGCGCTTGGTATCGAGGTAGCGGAGGTTCTCGGAATTGGGCGTGGTCCGCAGCGGCTCCCGGCCGACGATCTCGAGCCCGTAACCCTCGAGGCCCCCGTACTTGACCGGGTTGTTGGTCATGAGCCGCATCTTCGTGAGCCCGAGGTCGGAGAGGATCTGGGCGCCCACCCCGTACTCGCGGGAATCGACCGGGAGGCCCTGGCTGAGGTTGGCATCGACCGTGTCGAGGCCCTCGTCCTGGAGCTCGTAGGCACGCAGCTTGTGGCCGATCCCGATGCCGCGCCCCTCGTGGCCCCGGAGGTAGACGACCACACCGACCCCCTCGACACCCACCTTCTCGAGGGCCGCATCGAGCTGTGAGCCACAGTCACATCGGATCGAACCGAGGAGGTCGCCGGTGAGGCACTCGGAATGCACCCGCACGAGCGGTGCATCGACGGAGGCGACGTCGCCGAGCACATAGGCGACGTGTTCGTCACCGTCGAGCGTGGATCGGTATGCGTGGGCGGTGAAGTCCCCGTACTTCGTGGGGATGCGGGCCGATGCGAAGTGCTCGACCAGCTTCTCGTGCCTGCGTCGATAGCGGATCAGGTCGGCGATGGAGATGAGGTGGAGGCCGTGCTCCCCGGCGAATTCGACCAGTTCGGGCAGGCGCGCCATGGTGCCGTCGTCGTTGACGATCTCACAGAGAACGCCCACCAGCTCCCGGTCGGCGAGGGCACAGAGGTCGACTCCGGCCTCCGTGTGACCGGCCCGCTTCAGCACACCACCGGACCGTGCACGCAGGGGGAAGATGTGGCCCGGACGGGCGAACTCGCCCCGGACGCGATCCGGGTCGGCGAGGGCGTTGACGGTGAGCGAACGGTCATGTGCCGAGATGCCCGTGGTGGTCCCCTCGACCAGGTCCACCGAGACCGTGAATGCCGTGCGCATCGACTCGGTGTTGTCGACCACCATCAGGGGAAGGTCGAGTGCGTCGGCACGCTCGTCGGACATCGGGGAACAGATGACACCGCTCGTCTGGCGGATCATGAACGCCATCTTCTCGGGCGTCATCGCATCGGCAGCGATGATGAGGTCGCCCTCGTTCTCGCGGTCCTCGTCGTCGACGACCACCAGGAACTCACCGCGTGCGAACGCCTCGATGGCAACGTCTATCGGGGTGAACGGCATCAGGTCCGACCTCCCGTTTCGGGGAACCGGTCGTCGGGCGGCGGGTTCGCTGCCATGAGCCCTGCCACGTAGCGGGCGATGACGTCCACCTCCATGTTCAACCGGTCGCCGACCACCCGTCGACCGAGGGTGGTTACCTCGAGCGTGTGGGGGACGACGGCGACATCGAACGTGGAACCTTCGACCGCGGCGACGGTCAGGCTGATGCCATCGAGTGCCACCGAGCCCTTCTCGACGATCTGTCCCGCCAGGGCGCCGGGAAGCCGGAAGGTCAGCCGCCGGGAACCGTCGGCGTGCTCGTGGACGGACTCGACCTGGGTCACCGCATCGACATGCCCCTGGACGATGTGCCCCCCGAAGCGGCCGTCGGCCGGCATCGGACGCTCGAGGTTCACCGAATCGCCTTCCACCGAACCACCCAGGGTCGTGCGGTCGAGGGTCTCGGGAACTGCATCGGCGGCGAACCAGGCACCTTGGTGGTCCGCACCGAACTCGGTGACGGTGAGGCAGCAGCCGTCGACGGCGATTGACGAGCCTGTGGCAACGTCGTCGAGCACGACATGGGCGCCCACGATGAGGCGTCGGCCGTCGCCGTTGTCGGCTGCTGAGCGAACGACGCCGGTCTCCTCGACGATGCCGGTGAACATGTGGCAGGTTCCTCGAATGGTCGTGCCCCGGGGAGACACGACGGGAGCGGCGGGAAGGGACGGTCGGACGTACCGGCCCGCGGGGCCGAGGCGTCGTCGGTTCGCTTCCTGTGCCCTCTCCCATCCGGACTGTGACCGTCGGCCCAGGACTTGCACCTGATCGGCCCCCGACCCGACCCGAAGGCTGGGACAGGGGTTCGCGGGCTGTGCCACCTCCCGATTCCGGGTTCCGGAAAGGGGGCGGAGGCTCACCGCCGGTCGGGACTTTCACCCAACCCCGAGGACTCTGTTGTCGGTGCCGGACGGTTGGTCCGACCCTACCCACCCTACCGGTCGCCGGTCGGGGACTGCCTTGTCCGCCCTACCAGAGGCCGAGAAGGCGACCGGCCAGCCCGAGAACGGCAACGGCGAGCACGGGGCGTACCACCCGTTCACCACCACCGACAGTTATGTGGGCTCCGACGGCGCCGCCTGTACCGAAGCCGAGTGCGAGGACGAGTGCAGGCCCCCAGTCGATGCGGCCGCTGACGATGAACACCGGCAGCGCCGTGAGGGTGACCGCGAGGATCACCAGCACCTTGATGCTGTTGGCCACCACCAGGTCGAGACCCGACCGGGACAATGCCAACACCAGCAGCAGCCCGATCCCCGCCTGGAAGGCACCCCCGTAGCAACCCACGCAGAAGAACACGATGGCCGTGACCGACGTGGACCAGGCCGCCGGACCCTCGGCCGCCTGCGGCACCCTGGGAGGCCGCAGGGCGAGGAGCAGCAACGGCACCATCAGGATCCCGAATGCCCGCTCGAACGTCTCGTCGGCCAGGCGGGAGACGAGGATCGACCCTGTCAGCGAACCGGCGACGACCGGTAGCAGGACCGGCAGCATGCGCGACACCCCGGAAACGCCCAACCGGCGGAACGACACCGCCGCCATCGTGGTGGAAGCGAGGATCCCCACCCGGTTCGAACCGTTCGCCACGTTCCCCGGCACACCCGCCAGGACAAGCAGCGGCACGGTCAGGATCGAGCCACCCCCGGCCATCGTGTTCACAGTGCCGGCCACCAGCCCGCCGGCCAGCAAAAGGATGACGTCCGAGGGGTCCATCGGTCAGGCCAGAACGGAACGTGCGGCGTCCACGTCCAGTTGGAGCTGCGCCACGAGCTCGTCGAGGCCGTCGAACACCATCTGCGATCGCAACAGTTCCATGAACCGCACCCGGGCCGACTCACCGTAGAGGTCCCCGTCGAAGTCCAGGAGGTATGCCTCGAGGAGCAGGTCGCCGTCGTCGTAGAAGTGCGGCCGTGTTCCGAGCGAGATCGCAGCAGCATGGACCGAGCCGTCCGCACGCTCGAACCACCCCGCATAGACACCGTCCTCGGGCAACAGGATCGACTCGTGGACCCTGACGTTGGCCGTGGGAAAGCCCAACTCCCGGCCACGGCCGTCACCCCGATCGACCTCCCCCCGGACCTCGTAGGGGCGGCCCAGCATTGCGTTGGCCCGCCTGAGATCGCCTCGCGACAGGGCCCGTCGGATGAAGGTGGACGAGACCTGCTCGTGGTCGCGGGCCGGCGCACCGTCGAGTCCCACAAGCCCCAGGCCCAGAACCTCGAAGCCGTGCTCGGCCCCCATCGAGCGCAGCAGCGCCACGTTGCCGAGCCGCTGGTAGCCAAAGTGGAAGTCCTCGCCGACGACCACCACCCTTACCCCCAGACAGCCGATCAGGACCTCGATTACGAACTCCTCGGCGGTCTCCAACACCCGTGCCTCGTCGAACGGGACCACGACCGTGGTGTCGACGCAGGTGGTCGACAGTTGTTCGAGCTTCTGGTCCAGGTCCGTCAGCAGTAGCGGCGCCGACTCGGGACGTACGACAGATGCCGGGTGCCGGTCGAACGTGACGACAGCCGACCGCAGCCCACGTTCGTCGGCGATGCGGCACACCTCGGCAATGACCTGACGATGGCCAAGGTGGACGCCGTCGTAGGCCCCGATGGTGACCACCGACCCCGGCGAGTTCGGATCGGCGGGCGTCAGCGCCAGGCGGATATCCACCGCGCCCACGCTACCGACCGGGGTGCCGCAGGTCGCCCACCCGGTGACACCCGCTCAGCCGACGAGGACAACGGCCGGCTTTGTCCGGTCCCCGTACGGTTCGTAGACAGCCAGCAGGGTGCCATCGGCACCGTGCACGGCCCACGGTCCGCCTCCCTCGATGCCCAGGCGTTCCCGATCGAGCACCTTCCCGTGTCCGATGTCGGTGGCCAGTTCGTCGCCGACGACGACGCCGGCCAGATGGCGAACCCCGGCCGCCGGCGGCAGCAACTCCGGCGACTCCATCGACCGGGCCTCGTCGAGCGTGAACGACCCGACCGACAACCGTCTCAGGTCCGTCAGGTGGGCACCGCCGCCGAGGGACGTGCCGAGGTCGGCGGCCAACGTACGCACATAAGTCCCCGACGAGCACTCGACATCCACCTCCCAGACCAGGGGATCCCCTGTCGGCACCACATCGAAGCGGTGGACGGTGACCGGGCGCGGTGCACGCTCGACCTCGCCGCCTTCCCGGGCGATCTCGTGGAGTCGACGCCCGTCCACCTTCACGGCCGAGAACATCGGGGGGACCTGTTCTATATGGCCAGTCAGCCGTCGTGCTGCGTCCCGCACATCGTCCGGCACGACACCCGACATGTCGTGGACCGCGGTCACGTCACCGGCTGCATCGAGGGTCGTCGTCTCGGTACCGAGCACGATCGTTGCCGTATAGCGCTTGGGAAGCAGCGTCAGGAACCGGAGCAGCCGGGTCGCCCGACCGATGCCCAGGACCAGCACACCGGTCGCATCCGGGTCGAGGGTGCCCGAGTGCCCGACCTTGCGGGTGCCGAGCACCTTGCGAGACCTGGCCACCACGTCGTGGCTGGTCCAGCCCGCAGGCTTGTCGACGACGGCGATCCCGTCGGGACCCCTGGGCCCGTCAGCCATCCTCGGCCCGGAGTCCACGCAGGATGTCCTCGATCCGCTCAGCCGACCGGGCGGCCTCGTCGATCTCGAACACCAGGGGCGGTATCCGGCGCAGACGGGCCTGATCACCGATGGCCCGCTGCAGCCGGGGGCGATGCTCCTCGAGGGCCTCGACCACCTCGTCGTCGACGGCTCCGCCGGTCACGTAGACCTTCGCCTGGCTGAGGGTGCGATCGGTGTCGACCCCGGTGAGCGTCACCAGGTCGAGTCGCACGTCGTCGATGCGTTCGAGTTCCTCGGCGAGGATCCGGGTGAGGAGTTCGTTGAGGCGATCGGCGCGGTCGAAGCCGCGGGGGGCGCCACCGCTGCGTTGCCGGCTGCGTGCCATGGTCCGCTACGTGCGCGGGATCTCCCGCTCGTCGTAGGTCTCGATGACGTCACCGTCCTTGAGGTCCTGGAAGTCGGAGAGCCCGATGCCGCATTCGAAGCCGGACTGGACCTCGCGGACATCGTCCTTGAAGCGCCGCAGCGACTTGACCTCGCCCTTCCAGATGATCGTTCCGTCGCGCAGGAAGCGGACCTTGCTGCCACGGGTGATGGTGCCGTTATGGACGAGGCAACCGGCGATCTTGCCTATCTTCGGCACCGAGAAGATCGCACGGACCTCGGCATCGCCGGTCACGACCTCCTCGAACTCAGGTGTCAGCATGCCGACCATGGCAGCCTCGATGTCGTCGAGCAACTGGTAGATGACCTCGTAGGTGCGGATCTCGACCTGCTCGGCTTCCGCGAACTCGCGGGCCTTGCGATCGGGCCGCACGTTGAAGCCGATGATCGTGGCATTCGAGGCTCCGGCCAACTGGATGTCATTTTCGGTGATGCCACCTACCGCCCGGTGCACGAAGGCCAACTTGACATCGTCACGGTCGAGCCGCTGGAGGCTGTCGCAGACCGCCTCCAGGGAGCCGTTGACGTCGGTCTTGACCACCAGGTTGAGCTGGGCGACCTCGCCCCTCTGGATCTGCTCGAAGACGTCCTCGAGACGGGCGCCACCGGAGAGAGCATGGGCGTCACGGCCGATGTTGGCCTGGCGCTTGTAGTGCGACCGCTTCTCGGCGACGCGGCCGGCGACCTTCTCGCTCGGGGCGACCACGAACCGGTCGCCCGCCTCGGCGACATCGGAGAGGCCCAGCACCTCGACGGGAGTCGACGGACCGGCCTCTTTGACCTGCCGGCCCTGGTCGTCGATGAGTGCCCGGACACGACCCCAGGCCGCGCCTGCCACCACCGGTTCACCGACCCGGAGCGTTCCCGACTGGACGAGGATCGTCGCCACCGACCCGCGGCCGATGTCGAGATGCGACTCGAGCACGACGCCCTGTGCACGGCCATCCGGGTCGGCCCGGAGGTCCTCGACCTCGGCGATGGCACTCAGGTTCTCGATCAGATCGTCGATGCCGAGGCCCTCGATGGCGGATACCTCGACGGTGACCGTGTCACCGCCCCACGCCTCGGGCACGAGCTCGTGTTCGGCCAACTGCGTGAGCACCCGCTGCGGCTCGGCGTTGTCACGGTCGATCTTGTTGATGGCCACCACGATCGGCACGTCGGCTGCCCGGGCATGGTCGATCGCCTCGACGGTCTGTGGCATCACACCGTCGTCCGCTGCGACCACCAGCACCACGATGTCGGTGGCGACGGCGCCGCGGGCACGCATGGCGGTGAATGCAGCGTGGCCGGGGGTGTCGATGAACGTGACGGGCCTGCCGTCCTTTTCGATCTGGTAGGCACCGATGTGCTGGGTGATCCCACCGGCCTCGCCGTCGACCACGTTGGCGTCACGGATCCTGTCGAGCAGGGTGGTCTTGCCGTGGTCGACATGGCCCATGATGGTCACGACCGGCGGCCGGATCGGTGCGTCCTCGTATTCCTCTTCAGCGACCTCGAGCAGGGCCAGGAGCTCGATCTCCTGCTCTTCGCCGGGATCGACGAGCCGGACCTCGGCGCCGATCTCGGCAGCGAACAACTCGATCATGTCGTCAGAGAGCGACTGGGTAGCCGTGACCATCTCGCCCTGCTGCATGAGGAACCTGACGACGTCTGCGGAGGTCCGGTTCAGCTTCGGGCCGAGGTCCTGCGCGGTCGAGGAGCGTTCGACAACGACCTCGCCCTCCGGGACGGCCGCATCCTCGGGTGTGTAGGCCGGGACATCCATCGGCTGGAGTTCTTCGCGGCGGCGACGGCGCCGTCCCCCCCGTCGGGGGGGTCGACGACCACCTGGGCCACCTGGACGACCACCTGGACCTCCGGGGCGACCACCCGGACCACCTGGACCTCCGGGGCCACCACCCGGACCACCTGGACCTCCGGGGCCACCACCGGGACTGCTGGGAGGCGGTGCTGTCCGGCGACCCGTGGGTCCGTCGGACGGCCCCCCAGGGGAACGGCGGCGAAGGCCGGGGGGCGGCGGAATCGGCTTGCCCCCGGGGGGCGGCGGAATCGGCTTGCCTTCGGTGGACAGCGGGGGCGTAACCCCGGGCGGGGGCAGTTGGACGCCGGGGGCATCGACCCTGGCGGCCGGATCCGGGATGTTCGGCTCATCGGCGACCGGCACCGACACGGGGGCAACCTCTGGCTCCGGCTCAGCGACTCGGCGCGGCGGAGCAGACGACCCGCTCGATGAAAACACCCGCTTCGGACGTTCGGGTTCTGGTGCTGGTGCTGGTTCCGGTGCCGGTTCCGGTTCCGGTTCCGGTTCTGGCTCCGGCTCCGGCTCCGGCTCTGGCTCCGGCTCCGGCTCCGGCTCCGGCTCCGGCTCCGGCTCTGGCTCCGGCTCCGGCTCCGGCTCCGGCTCTGGCTCCGGCTCTGGCTCGGGAACCACCTCACGGATGAGCCCATCCTTCGCAGCCCGACGCCGCACACGGTCGCCCTGAGCCTCGACGATGCCCGACGAGTGGCTCTTGACGCCGATGCCGAGAACCTCGCAGAGGTCCAGGACCTCCTTGTTCTCCATCCCCAGCTCGCGTGCCAGTTCGTACACGCGGATGTTCTTCGGCACGGTGTGGTCGACGTCCTGTTTCTGGTCGTTGGGTCCGCGGTGACGCGGTGATCAGGCCCTTCGGGCCGCTGGTCGACGCTATCGCCGCGGTGGCCGGTTCACCCGCTGGGCTGCAGGAGGCACCCCGGGGTCACACGTTGTAATCGGGCGGGCGGATCGACCCGTTGGTGCCGCCGGCCAGGAGGGCCTCGATCACCTCTGCCGGTACGTCCACACGAAGGGCCCGTCCGAACGCACCACTTCGCATCGCCGCACCGCCGCACGGGGCGTTCGGACACAGCCAGGCGCCTCGACCGGGATGACCTGAGCCGACCAGGAGGCGCCCCTCGGACGCAGACCAGGTAATCCGGACCAGGTCGGTGGACGGCGCCCGACGCCGGCACCCGATGCACGTGCGCTCGGGCACGGACCGGCTCAGTCCTGCTTGTCGGGAGCATCCTCGACAGGAGCAACAGCATCCTCGACAGGAGCAGCAGCATCCCCGACAGGAGCAGCAGCATCCCCGACAGGAGCAGCAGCATCCCCGACAGGAGCAGCAGCATCCCCGACAGGAGCAGCAGCATCCCCGACAGGAGCAGCAGCATCCCCGACAGGAGCAGCAGCATCAGCACCAGCATCAGCATCAGCATCAGCATCATCCACGGAGGCCTCGACCCACTGGTCGGC
>JACNKQ010000031.1 GCA_014381945.1 Actinomycetota bacterium | reverse complement strand
CGAACTGCAGGGGGCGGTTGTCGGCCGCCGAGGGCAGGCGGAAGCCGTGCTCGATGAGGGTCTCCTTGCGGCTGCGATCGGCGTGGTACTGGCCGTTCAGCTGCGGGACCGCCACGTGCGACTCGTCGACTACCACCAGGAAGTCGTCGGGAAAGAAGTCCAGGAGCGTGTAGGGGCGTTCGCCCGGCGAACGGCCGTCGATGTGGGCGCTGTAGTTCTCGATGCCGTTGCAGAAGCCCAGCTCGCCGATCATCTCCAGGTCGTGCTCTGTGCGCATGCGGAGCCGCTGCGCCTCCAGGAGCTTGTCCTCGGCAGCGAAGAAGGCGAGGCGCTCCTGGAGCTCATGTTCGATCAGCCCCATGGCCCTCGCCAGTACCACCTTGTCGGCGGCGTAGTGGGTGGCCGGAAAGATCACGAGCTCCGACAGCTCACGCAGGTGTTCGCCGGTCAGCGGATCGACCTCGGTGATCGACTCGATCTCGTCGCCGAACAGCGAGACCCTCACGGCGGTCTCCTCGTAGGCGGGATGGATCTCGAGCGTGTCGCCCCTGACACGGAACTTCCCCCGACCCAGGACCATGTCGTTGCGCTCGTACTGCATGTCGATCAGGCGACGCAGCGCCGCCCGCTGGTCGATCTCCTCGCCCTGCCGCAGGACGAGCAGGTTCCCCTCGTAGAACTCGGGGTTGCCGAGGCCGTAGATGCACGACACCGAGGCCACGACGATCGTGTCCCGTCGGGTGAGCAGCGCAGCCGTGGCCGAATGGCGCAACCTGTCGATCTCGTCGTTCACCGACGAGTCCTTCTCGATGAAGGTGTCGCTGGAGGGCACGTAGGCCTCCGGCTGGTAGTAGTCGTAGTAGGACACGAAGTACTCGACGCGGTTCGACGGGAAGAACTCCCGGAACTCGTTGGCCAACTGGGCGGCGAGGGACTTGTTGGGGGCGATCACCAGGGTCGGACGTTGGACCTGCTCGATGACCCATGCGATTGTCGCGCTCTTGCCACTGCCCGTGATTCCGAGCAGGGTCTGGAATCGCTCGCCGCCCTGGATGCCTGCGGCCAGTTCGGCGATTGCGCGGGGCTGGTCGCCGGCCGGCGGGAACGGGGCTTCGACCCGGAATCGTTGGCTCACGGCCGCAGCGTAGCGACGGCCCCTGACACCACGCTTGGCACCACGCCCGGCATCAGCCGGCCGTGCGGTCCGCCCTGCTGCCGATGTGGCGCACCTCGCCTCCCGGTTCCGGGCGCTCGAGGGTGTCGATCCAGGCCCAACAGCGGTCCACCTCGACCTCGAGGTCCTCGCGGCTTCCTGAGTTGGAGACGACGAAGTCGGCCTTCGCCAGGCGATCGCTGCGGGGAACCTGCGTGGCGATCCTCTGGCGGACATCCTCCTCGTCGAAGCCACGGTGCTCCACCAGCCGCTGTACGGCCATTTCGGGATCGACGTCCACGACCACGACCCCGCCGTAGCCCTCGTGCCCCGATTCCACCAGGAGGGGAATGTCGAGCACCACCGTTGCATCTGTGCCCGCCAGAGACTTCCGGCGGCGGGTCATCTCGTCGCCCACGGCCGGGTGCACGATGGCGTTGAGGGCGAGGAGCTCATCCGGGTCGCCGAACACGCGATCGGCGACGGCCCGGCGGTCGAGCGTGCCGTCCCCGGCCACGATGTCCCGGCCCCAGCGTTCGACCATCGCCTCGAAAACGGGACTGCCGGGTTCCTGAAGTTCGCGGACAATGGCATCGGCGTCGATCAGAACGGCACCCCGCTGCACCAGCAGCGACGCCACGGTGGACTTGCCGGAACCGATGCCTCCGGTCAGCCCGATCTCGAGCACCGGATTCTCCCGGAGCGCCGGCTAGGCGCCGGCAGGCGCTTCTTCGGCGGGCGCATCCTCCACCACAGGCGCTTCCTCAGCCGCGGGCGCAGGCGCTTCCTCAGCCGCAGGCGCTTCCTCAGCCGCAGGCGCATCCTCCACCACAGGTGCATCCTCAGCCGCGGGCGCTTCCTCCACCACAGGCGCTTCCTCCACCGCAGGCGCATCCTCCACCACAGGCGCATCCTCCACCACAGGCGCTTCCTCCACCACAGGCGCTTCCTCCACCACAAGTGCATCCTCAGCCGCGGGCGCTTCCTCCACCACAGGCGCATCCTCCACCACAAGTGCATCCTCAGCCGCGGGCGCATCCTCCACCACAGGCGCATCCTCGGCAGGCTCGGAGGGCGCCGCATCCTCTGACGTGTACTCACCGCCACCGACGTAGTTGCCCTCCGAGTCGAAGGCCTCCTCACCGAAGTGGTCACGCCACTCCGAGGCCACGACACCGCCCTCGGCGGCCTGCTTGATCGAGAGGCTGATACGCCTGCGCTGCAGGTCGAGGTCGATGATCTTCACCCAGAGCTCCTCGCCCGGGGTCACCACCTGTTCGGGGAGTTCGACGTGGTGGGCCGACATCTCCGAGATGTGGACCAGGCCCTCGATGCCGTCTCCGACCTGGACGAAGGAACCGAACGGAACCAACTTCGTGATCCGGCCGTAGACCAGCTCGCCGACCTGGTGACCCTCGACGAACTCCTGCCACGGATCCTGCTGGGTGGCCTTGAGCGAAAGGCTGATGCGCTCGCGGCCACGGTCGATGTCGAGCACCTGCACCTCGATCTCGTCGCCGACGGTGACCACCGCTCCGGGATGGTCGACATGCTTCCAGGAGAGCTCCGAAACGTGGATCAGCCCGTCCATGCCGCCCAGGTCTACGAATGCACCGAAGTTGACGACGCTGGACACCACACCCGACCTGACCTCGCCCGGACGCAGGTTGTTGAGGAAGTCCTCGCGTTCTTCCTTCTGGGTCTCCTCCAGCCAGGCACGCCGGGACAGGACGACGTTGTTGCGGTTCTTGTCGAGCTCGATGATCTTGGCCTGGATGGTGGTGTCCATGTAGGGCTGCAGGTCGCGCACGCGGCGCAACTCGACCAGAGAGGCGGGGAGGAAGCCGCGGAGGCCGATGTCGACGATCAGGCCGCCCTTGACGACCTCGATCACCGTGCCGTCGACCATGCCATCGCCTTCCTTGATCTCCTCGATGCGGCCCCAGGCGCGTTCGTACTGGGCACGCTTCTTCGAGAGGACGAGACGGCCCTCGCTGTCCTCACGGTGGACCACCATGGCCTCGATGCGCTCACCGATCGCAACGATCTCACCGGGGTGCACGCCGTTGCGGATCGACAGTTCGCGGGGCGGGATGACGCCCTCCGACTTGTACCCGATGTCCAGGAGGACCTCGTCGCGGTCGACCCGCACGACGGTGCCCTCGACGATCTGTCCGTCGGCGACATCGACCATCGTGGCCGAGTAGGCCTCGTCGAGGGAAAGGGTCCCCAGGTCGTCGAGGACGATCTGGCGGGGGGTGTACTCGCCGCTGGCATCAAATGTGCCCATGGGGGGCGAGTCGAGGGCGGAATCGGGGGCAGTCAGGTTGGTCACGGTGGCTTTTCTCGGGGACAGGGATCGGGGACAGGAACAGTCGGCGAAGAACTCGCCGTGCGCCCATGCCGGTGGCACGGACCAAAAAAGCCTATCCCCGGGGCCGGGAAACCCCTTCAGGGCCTGCGATCATCCCGGCCGCGCCGCCAGGACGAGGAATTCGGGGTGCTCGAGGTCGGGTGGACGGCGGCCGTAGTCCCCCGGGGTGACCGACCAGATCCCCTCGACGACCAGGCCGGCCCGGTCGGCCATGAGCCGAAGCTCCCGTGGCGTGAAGCAACTGGTCCAGAGGTCCGCCTCCGAGACGTTCCCTTCCGGATCCCGGATCTCCGTGCATTCCCGATTGACCCCGGAGGCGGCATCGAAGTCGTCGAGGTCTCCGAGGAACCGCACCTGAAAGTACGCGGAGAATGCGCTCAGGGCCAGACGGCCCCCGGGACGCACTGCGGCGGCAATCCCTTCCAGGATCGCCCCGTCGGGATCGAGGGGCACCGGGTCGGCGCCGGGCCCGCCTGCGAGGCCGAACGCTCCCTGGCAGAGTGAGATCGCCGCATCGAACTCAGCCTGGTAGGACAGGTTGCGGGCATCTCCACGCACGAAGGTCGCACCAGGGGGAGCGTCCCGGGTCGCCAGGTCGATGAACGCATGCGAGACATCCACGCCGACCACCTCGAAGCCCCGGCGGGCAAGCTCGTGGGCGTGTCGACCGGGTCCGCAGCCCACATCGAGGATCCTGGCGCCCTCATCCAGCCCGAGTGCCTCGACGAGGAAGTCGACCTCCTGGACCGTTCCGTAGGTGAACGAGTAGCGCAGGTACGCCTCTCCCAGATGGTCGGCCACCCCTTCGAACCAGTGGCCCGTGACCCTGTCCGCCCCCGCACCCCCCTCGACCCCGGTCATGCCTTGGCGTCGGCCCAGGTGTCGCCGGTGGCCACGTCGACGGCCAGCTCGACGCGCAGGTCGAATGCGCCGGACAGGATTTCCGGCACGACGGTAAGTGCCTCGTCGCGTTCATCCGGAACGACCTCGAGGATGACCTCGTCGTGGACCTGCAGGATCAGGCGGCTCTCCATGTCGGCGTCCTCGAGGTGGCGGTCGAGACGGACCAGAGCCACCTTGAAGATGTCGGCCGCCAGACCCTGGATGCCGGCGTTCATCGCCTGCCGCTCACCCGCCTGGCGGATGTTGAAGTTGGGCGACGAGAGCTCGGGGATGCGGCGGCGGCGGCCGAACAGGGTCTCCGTGTATCCGCGGTCGCGGGCCTCGGCGACGGTCCGGTCCATGTACTCCCGCACGGCCGGAAAGGCGGCGAAGTAGCCGTCCAGGATCTCGGTGGCCTCCTCTACCGGTATGTCCAGTCGCTGCGAGAGCCCGTAGGCCTCCATTCCATAGGCCAGACCGTAGGCGACCATCTTCGCCCGGGACCGCAACTCGAAGGTCACATCTGCCGGATCGACGTTCCACGTGCGCGCCGCCACGGCCGTGTGGATGTCGTCTCCGGCTTCGAAGGCGGCGATCAGCCCGGGGTCCTCGGCCAGGTGGGCAATGCACCGCAACTCGATCTGGTTGTAGTCGGCGACGAGAAGCGTGTATCCCTCCGCCGGCACGAACGCCCGTCGAAAGGCCCGGCCGGCTTCGGTGCGGACCGGGATGTTGTGGAGGTTGGGTGCGTCGGAGCTGAGGCGACCGGTGCGGGCAACGGTCTGGTTGAACGTGGCCCGGATCCGATCACCCTCCCCCACCTCGGCGAGCAGCCCCTCGCCGTATGTCGAACGCAACTTTTCGACCTCGCGGTAGGCCAGCAGGAACTCGACGACTGGATGGTCGTCCCGGAGACGCTCGAGGGTGGCGGCGTTCGTGGAATAGCCGGTCTTGGTCTTCTTCCCGGGCGTCAGCCCCAGCTTTTCGAACAGGATCACCCGGAGCTGCTTGGTGGAGTTGACGTTGAACTCCTCCCCGGCGGCCTCGTGGACGGCGGCCCGCAGGCGTTCGCATTCGGCGGTGAGCTGGTCGCGCAGGCGTGTCAACTCGGCCACGTCGACGCCCACCCCGACCTCCTCCATCCGGGCCAACACCCTGAGCAGGGGCAACTCGACCTCGGTGTTGAGCCGGGCGATGCCCTGTGCGTCGATGGCGGCCAGCATCGGCTCGACCAGGAGCGCTACCGACCGCGCCCGCAGGGACGCGCCGACGGCACTGTCGGTCGTGTCGCCGCCGAGGTCGAGTTGCCCATCGGAGGCCCCGCCCGACGGAATCCGATGCCCGGAGTGGCGTTCGAGGAGCTGCTCGAGGTCGAAGCTGGAATCGGCCGGGTCCAGCAGGTATGCGGCCAGACGGGTGTCGAGAACCGGGGCTACGACATCCACACCGAGCGCCCGAAGCGCCTTGACCAGCGGCTTGCCGTCGTGAAATGCCACGCCGGGGCAACCTTCGGCGTCTTCGTCCATCAGGCCCATCATTGCTGCGGATACATCCGGTGAGCCGAGGAGGCCCCGTTCGAGCCAGACGACCGCACCTTCGCCGGCCGACAGTGCCAGCCCATCGCCCATGACCCCACCGTCGCCGTCCGGGTCACCGCCATCCAGGCCGATCGGACCGGCAGGCAGCCCGGCGAGGGCCTCGCACGCCGACGCCGCATCCTTCGGCCGCTGAACGTCCACCTGGATCTCTCCCCCGTCGCTGCGGTCCGCTGCTCCACCGGACCCACCGGACCCATCCGGGGAGAAGTCGACGCCGAGCAGCTCTCCCAGGCGCACCCGGGCGGTGCGGAGCTCCAGCCGGTCGAAGAGCTCGACTGCGGCATCGACGTCGACCGGGCCCCGCTGCAGGTCGTCGGCCTCCAGCCCCAACGGCACGTCGCGAACCAGGACCATCATCTCGGTGTTGAGCCGCACCAGGTCCTCGTTCTCCTCGAGGTTCTGGCGCAGCTTCGGCGTCTGGTCTGCTGCAGCCCCGAAGATGCCGTCCAGCCCCCTGTAGGTGTTGACCAGCTTCGCCGCCGTCTTCTCGCCCACACCTGGGACACCCGGCAGGTTGTCGGACGGGTCACCGCGGAGGGCGGCGTAGAGCACGTAGTCGCCCGGACTGACGCCGGTGCGTTCCTCGATCCCCGCCTCGTCATAGAGGGCGTAGTCGGATACCCCCCGCTTGTTGTACAGGACCCGCACGTACGGGTCCTCGACCAGTTGATAGCTGTCCCGGTCACCGGTGACGATGATCGCTTCCCTGCCGGCGTCCCGGGCCGTGGCGGCGAGGGTGGCCAGCACGTCGTCGGCCTCGAAGCCCTCGGCATCGACCACCTTCAGGCCCAATGCCTCGACCAGCTCCCGAACCAGGCCCAACTGCTCGTACAGGATGTCGGGCTGCCTGTCCCTGTTGGCCTTGTACGACGGCAGGCGCTCGTGTCGGAAGGTGCTGCCCGGAAGGTCGAAGGCCACGGCTATCCCGTCCGGCTCGTGCTCGCGGAGCAGGGTCACGAGCATGGCGCAGAAGCCGGTCACGGCGTTGGTGACCTGTCCCGACGCTGTCATGAGGTCGGTCGGGAGCGCGAAGAAGGCCCGGTACGTCAGGGAGTTGCCGTCGATGAGCAGCAGCGGTCGGGGCACGGCGCCGACCCTACTCCGGGGTACCGACAGCCCGGATTAGGAGCACTTCACGAAACGGGTCGCCGTCCGTCGTCGAGCACCTGGCGCGCCACGTCGGCCATGCTGGCCCTCTCGTTCATGGCGGCCTGCTGGATGAACCGGAAGGCGTCGGCCTCGGTTAGGCCGGCCTCGTCCATCAGGACGCCCCTGGCCCGGTCGATGGCCTTGCGGGCCTCGAGTCGGTCGGCAAGCGTCTGTGCCTGGTCGGTGAGGGCCCGCATCTCCCGGTGCCGGGCACGGGCGATCTCGACCGCGGGGACCAGCTCGCTGCGCTGAAAGGGCTTGACGAGGTAGGCCAGCGCCCCGGCCTCGATTGCCTGGTCGATGAGCTCACGCTGGCTGAACGCCGTGAGGATCACCACGGCGGCATCGTGCGACTCGGCGATCCGGCGGGCGACCTCGATCCCGTCCATGCCCGGCATCTTGATGTCGAGGATCACCACGTCGGGGTCGGTGGCAGCGACCAACTCGAGCATCTCGTCACCTCGACCGGTGTCGCCGACGACCGTGTAGCCCTCCTCCTCGAGGGTCTCCCTCAGGTCGAGCCGGATGATTGCCTCGTCCTCGGCAAGCGCTACGCGGACCTCGTCGACCACGTCAGCGCTCGACGGTCATACGGTCGAGGAGTTCGTCCTGGGTGACCTCGAGCCGGAGCACCTCGGCAAGGAGGTCCTCGCGGTGTCTGGCCATGGCGTGCACCTGGCCGTCCGCATCCCGACGCTCACGCCCGGACAGCGGGGTCTCGGATACCAGGTGGCGCACCCTGGCGTCGTCGGCCTCGTCTGCGAGGTGGCTGAGTTGTTCCTCGGTGACGGCCACATCGGCGCGCAGCCGGCGAAGTCGCTCGCCGATCTCGCTCAGGCGTCGTTCGATCAGGGGTCGTGCCATGGGCCGGGCAGTCTACGCAGGCGGGCGCCAGACGGGCCTGCGCCCTCCGGCAACCTTTGTCGTACGAGTGGACTCCCGCATGCGGGGACTTCGCGTGCCCGGGGCGGGAATCGAACCCGCAAGGCCTTGCGGCCAGAGGATTTTGAGTCCTCCGCGTCTGCCAGTTTCGCCACCCGGGCGCGGCCGGCAGCCTACAGAAGCCGTCCAGCCGCCACCGCTGGACAGGATCGCCATGTGCCTTCTGACCACGAAATGCCCGCACGTGGGCCACAATGGCATGCGGCCACAATGGCATGCGGCCGGAATGGCATGCGGCCGGAATGGCCGGAACGGCCGGTGCGCCGCAGGAGGAACCCTTCGATGATCGTCTTCACCTACTCGGGACAGGGCAGCCAGCAACCCGGCATGGGCGCAGCCTGGCAGGAGCACCCTTCCTGGGAACTAGTCGAAGAGGCTTCGGACGTGGCGGGCCGGGACCTGGCCCACCTCCTGCTGGAAGCCGATGCCGACGAGCTGCGCCAGACCCGCAACGCACAGTTGGCGACCTTCCTGACCAGCATGGTGATCCTCGACGCCGTCGAACGGGTCGGCGTCGACGCCGCCGGCCATGCCGGACACAGCCTCGGCGAGTACAGCGCCCTGACCGCAGCCGGCGTCCTCGACTTCGGTGGGGCGGTCAGCCTCGTCGCAGAGCGCGGCGAGGCGATGCAGGAGGCGGCCGGCGAACGGGTCGGCACCATGGCCGCCGTACTCGGACTCGACGACGACGGCGTCGAGTCAGCGTGTGAGGCCGCTGCCGGCGACGTGTGGGTGGCCAACTTCAACGCCCCGGGGCAGGTGGTGATCGCGGGCGACCCCGACGCCATCACCGTCGCTGGGAACGCGGCGAGGGAGGCGGGCGCCAAGCGGGTGACCGGCCTCGAGGTCTCCGGGGCCTTCCACACCCCCTTCATGGCGGCAGCCGTCGACCGCCTACGGACGGCAGTCGACGCCGCCGACGTCCGTCCCCCGGAGGGCATCGTGGTGGCAAACGTCGACGCCCTCGAACACGACGACCCCGAGGCCTGGCGCAGCCTCCTCAACGCCCAGTTGACAAGGCCGGTTCGCTGGCACCAGTCGCTCCAGAGGCTCTCCGACCTGGGCTTCACCACGTTCGTGGAGCTCGGGCCCGGCAACGTCCTCACCGGCCTCGTCAAGCGCACCCTCAGGAAGGCGAATCGTCTCACCGTCAACACACCCGATGACCTCGACCGCCTTCTCGAGGAGATGGCGACCGCACCGGAGGCCACGCCACCAGCGCACCACGAGGGAGAGCACCTCTTCGCCACCGAGCGCCTGGTGGTGAGCCCCTGCGCCGGGGTGTTCACCCCTGTCGAAGGCCTCGACGTCGGCGGAACGGTGGCCGCCGGACAGCTCCTCGGCACCATCGGGAGCGAGGACGTCCGTTCATCGTTCGCCGGAACCCTCATGGGCTGGCTGGCGCTCGACACCGAGCGGGTGACCTCGAGCCAACCCATCGCCTGGCTGCAGGTCACATGATGCAACCACTTCGATCACTCCGACCAGAAAAGCGAGGATCCCGATGAGCCAACGAACCGTGCTGGTTACCGGCGGCAACCGCGGCATCGGCCTGGCGTGCGCCCGGGCCTTCGCCGAGCAGGGCGACCGGGTCGCCGTGACCTGTCGAGGCGAGGCTCCACCCGAGGTGGTCGGAGCGGGCCTCCTGCCCGTGGCGTGCGACGTCACCGTCGCCGAACAGGTCGACACCGCATTCGCCCACATAGAAGAGGAGCTCGGCCCCGTCGAGGTGCTGGTCTCCAATGCCGGCATCACCAGGGACGGCCTCATCCTGCGCATGTCCGACGACGACTTCACCGACGTGCTCGACGCCAACCTCACCGGCGGCTTCCGTGTCGCCCGGCGGGCGGCCAAGGGCATGATGCGCGCCCGTTGGGGCCGCATCGTGTTCGTCTCTTCGATCGCCGGGCGTATCGGCCAGGCCGGTCAGGCCAACTATGCCGCTTCGAAGGCCGGCCTCGTGGGCCTTTCCCGGTCGTTTGCGAAGGAGTTCGCCAGTCGAGGGGTGACTGTCAACGTGGTTGCCCCCGGTCCTGTCGCCACCGACATGCTCCGCGCACTCCCGGAAGAGCAGCAGGATGCCTATGCGGAGGCCGTACCGCTCGGACGGCTCGGGCACCCCGACGAGATTGCCGCAGCCGTTCGGTTCCTGGCCTCCGACGAAGCCGGCTTCATCACCGGCGCCGTGCTCCCCGTCGACGGCGGGCTCTTCATGGGCTGATCACGCCTCCGGAGCCATTCAAGATCGTCACGGTACGTCTCCTTCCGCCCTAGGGTGTTGCCGTCCATCAAGCCCACCTGTCGCCCGATGGCGCCAGCAGAGAACGGAGTCCACGGTGAGTGACGCCAACTTCGAACGATTCACCAGGTGTGCAGTGGAGGTGCTCTCGGTAGATGCCTCCCAGATCACCCTCGAAGCCCGCTTCGGCGACGACCTCGATGCCGACAGCCTCGACCTGGTCGAACTGGTCATGGCCCTGGAAGAAGAGTTCGACGTGACCGTCGAAGAGTCCGAACTCGAGGGGATCGAGACCGTCGGTGGCGCCTACGCCATGATCACCGGCAAGATCTGATTCAGGGAACCTGATCCGGAAAGCCTGATGCAGGGTCGACGTGTCGCCGTAACCGGCCTGGGGGTCATCGCATCCTGCGGGATCGGAATCGATGCATTCTGGGAGGGCCTGTGCGGGCCGGCTCCAGAGGGCTACCGGCGTGTCCACGACTTCGACCCCAGCCCCTGGTTCGACAACCCCAAGGAGGTGCGTCGAGCCGACCGGTGCACCCAGTTCGCCATCGCTGCCGCTGACATGGCGCTGGAACAGGCGGGCACCATGACCGCCGATCCCGGTCGACGTGGTGTCTGGATCGGTACCGGCATCGGGGGCATCCATACCCTCGAGGACCAGATCACCACCCGCCTCGACAAGGGCGAGCGCAGGGTCTCCCCCTTCCTCGTGCCGATGATGATGGCCAATGCCTCCACCGCCGCAGTCTCGATGCGACATGGCTTCCAAGGCCCGGCGGAGAACACCTGCACGGCCTGCGCTGCCGGCACCCACGCAGTCGCCAACGCCGCCCGCCTGGTGGCCTCCGGCCGCTGCGACGTGATGATCGCCGGCGGCAGCGAGGCCGCCTTCGTTCCGACGGCCCTGGCCGGGTTCGCCAACATGACCGCCTTCTCATCCGTCGGTATCTCCCGCCCCTTCGACGCCGAACGGGACGGCTTCGTCATGGGAGAAGGCGCAGGGATCCTCGTGCTGGAGGAGTGGGATACCGCCCTCGACCGTGGGGCCACGATCATCGCCGAGGTGCTGGGCGGAGCCAGCACGGCCGACGCACACCACATCACAGCACCGTCTCCCGGCGGCGTCGGTGCAATCGCCTGCATGGAGTTGGCCATGGAGGAAGCCGGCGTCACGGCCGCCGACATCGGCCACATCAACGCCCACGGCACCTCTACCCCTCTCAACGACATGGCAGAGGCCCGGGCCATGGAGAAGGTATTCGGCACGCCCGGACCGCTCGTGACCTCAACGAAGGGGATCACAGGACACGCCCTGGGGGCTGCCGGGGCCCTCGAGGCCGTGGCGCTCGCTCTGAGCCTCCAGAAGGCGCTCATCCCTCCGACCGCCGGATACGCCACCCCCGACCCGGACATGCCGCCGGTCAACCTGGTGCTCGGCGGCCCTGCCCAATGGGAGCCATCGCCGTCGCTCTCGAACTCGTTCGGGTTCGGTGGCCACAACGGCACCATCGTGATGGGCCCCGCCTAGGCGCAAGCGCTCCAGATCCCGGCCAGAGCCCTACGGCGAGTCGGCGAACACGAAGAGGAGTTCGCATTCGCAGGCCGTCTCGCCTCCCACCGATGCCCGCCCTGATCCCCTGCCGGCCCTTGCCGACACGCGGCCCAATTGCATGTGCAGGTCGAGTCGCTCGCCGGGCAGCACCTGGCGTCGGAACCGCACCTTGTCGATGCCACCGAAGAGGGCCAGGCGACCGGCGAAGGCAGGATCGCTGAGCAGGGCGTACGCACCGAGTTGGGCGATCGACTCGCACTGGAGCACCCCCGGAAGTGTCGGGCGACCGGGAAAGTGTCCGGCGAAGAAGTCCTCGTCGCCCGTGAGATGCCAGAAGCCGGTAGCGGCGACACCGACCTCCAGGTCGGTGACCTCGGTCAGGAAGAGGAACGGCGGCCGGTGCGGGATGACCTGTTCTGGAGGGAGCAAGTGCTGTTCTGGAGGGAGCAAGTGCTGTTCTGGAGGGAGCAGGGGCTGTTCTGGAGGGAGCAGGGGCTGTTCTGGAGGGAGCAGGGGCTCCATCATCTGCCCCGACCATCGGGGATCCCCCACCGCCTCAGACCGGGGCGACGCATGGCGCCACCAGCCGGTCGAGGCGGGAGCGGGTGTTCGGTTGCCGACCTACCAGGCAGGTGCGGCCGGTGCGGCGCCGGGCGCTGCACTCCCCTCGGCGACGGCGCTCTTGAGCTTGGCACCGGCCTTGATCTTTACGGCCGCCTTGGCGGGTACGTCGATCGGTGCGCCGGTCTGCGGGTTGCGAGCCGTGCGGGCCGCACGGATCGTGTGGGAGAAGGACACCCAACCTGGCACCTTCACCTCTCCGCCGCCTGCTACCTCGGAGGCCACCACGTCGCAGAAGGCGTCCAGGCATGCGCCTGCATCCTTGTTTGAAACCCCCGCCTGCTCGGCGATTGCAGCGATCAGTTCGCTCTTGTTCATCGACCTGCTCCCTTCCTGGGACTCTCGATGCCGCCGGAGGTCCCGTCGGCAATCGTGGTCAAATGACATACGAACCTGTTTTCGGCCCAATGTCAAGCATTTCCGACTTCCGGACCCTTGGAACTACAGGCTTCCCGACCCCTGCAGAACCACCGAAACGAATCACAAGCACCCCCGAGAGGGCGTCCGGAGCCCTCAGGCGGCGTCCATGGCGGCCCGGAACTGCGCTACCAGGTCCCCCACCCCGGTCGGACCGGCACCGTCGAGCATGCCCTGGACCACCGCCGAACCCACGACTACACCGTCGCCGGCCGCAGAAGCCTCAACCGCCTGCCCGGGAGTCCCGACGCCGACGCCGACGAGCACAGGCAGGTCGGTCAACTGCTTGAGGCGCGTGGCGATGACCGACGCACCGGTGGCCAACTCGGCACGGACGCCTGTCACCCCGAGGAGCCCCACGCCGTAGACGAACCCCCGGGACCGGGCACAGACCCGGGACAGGCGCTCATCGGAGGCGGTGGGCGCTGCCAGCAGGATCGTCTCGATGCCGGCCTCGTCGGCTGCGGCGACCCACGGACCGGTCTCCTCCAACGGCAGGTCCGGGAGGATGCACCCCGACACGCCGGCATCGACCAGCGCAGCGGCGAAGCGTTCAAGGCCGGCCCGGAAGGCGATGTTGTAGTACGTCATGACCACGAGCGGCACCCCTGCGTCGAGCCCGTCGACCTGGTCCAGGATGCTCATCGGCGTGGCGCCCGAGGCAAGCGCCCGGTCGTTGGCCGCCTGGATCGTCGGCCCGTCCATGACGGGATCGGAGAACGGAATCCCGATCTCGACCGCATCGGCCCCGGCATCGGCCACGGCCCGCACGGTGTCTGTCCAGTCGTCGCCAAGGCCGCCCGTCACATAGGGAACGAGCGCCTTGCCACCGGCATCGCAGCGGCCCCGTAGGGCGATCTCGACAGCACCGGCCATCAGGAGCATTCCTCTCCATCGAGGATCTCTCCGTTGAGAATGTCCATCATCTGGGCCACGTCCTTGTCGCCCCGCCCCGAAAGGTTGAGGACCACGGACCTCCCCTCGAGGGAGGCACGGTCCCTGGATACCCAGGCAAGGGCGTGTGCGGGCTCCAGCGCCGGGATGATCCCCTCCGTGCGGCTCAGTAGTTGGAAGGCCTCGACCACCTCGGCGTCGGTGACGCTTTCGTACCGGGCACGGCCCGTCGCAGCCAGATGGCTGTGTTCCGGGCCCACGCCCGGATAGTCGAGGCCGGCGCTGATGGACTCGGCCTCGAGGACCTGGCCGAACTCGTCCTGCATGAGATACGACTGTGAACCGTGCACCACGCCGGGGATGCCGCGCCCGACGGCTGCCCCACCGGCAGGCTCGACACCGACCAGCTCCGTGTCTGCATCCACGAACCCCGAGAAGATCCCGATTGCGTTCGAGCCACCGCCCACACAGGCGGTAACCACGTCCGGTGCCACGCCCAGGATCGCCTCGCTCTGTTCACGCGCCTCGCTGCCCAGGATCTCGTGGAACCTGCGCACCATCCACGGGTACGGGTGCGGGCCCATCACGGACCCGAGGCAGTAGTGCGAACCCTCGACGGTGGCCACCCAGTCACGCATGGCCTCGTTGATGGCGTCTTTGAGCGTGCGGCTTCCGCTCATCGCCGTCTTGACCTCGGCCCCTAGGAGCTTCATGCGAAATACGTTCAGCTCCTGGCGCACGATGTCGACCTCGCCCATGTAGACGCAGCACTCCATGCCGAGCAGGGCAGCCGCCGTGGCGGTCGCCACCCCGTGCTGGCCCGCCCCGGTCTCGGCAACGAGCCTGGTCTTGCCCATTCGCTGGGCCAGCAGGGCCTGTCCCAACACGTTGTTGATCTTGTGGGAACCGGTGTGGTTCAGGTCCTCGCGCTTGAGGAGTAGGCGACAACCCAACTCAGTGGAGAGGTTCTCGCACTCGGTCATCGGCGACGGTCGCCCCGCATAGTCCGCCAACAGGCCGTCGAGGCGCTGCCGGAACCCCTGATCCGCCCAGGCCTCGCGGAACGCCTCCTCGAGTTCTTCGCACGCCGGCACGAGGGTTTCGGGAATGTAGCGGCCTCCGAAGTCGCCGAAACGACCCTCTGGCGTCGGATCCCTCAACCCCACTGGTGCTCCTCCCAGTCGAACGGGCGGCGCTCGCCGCCGTCGTATTCCTCGAACTCGACCGAGTGTGCCGCCTCCAGGAAGGCCCGGAGGAGTCGGGGGTCCTTGCGGCCCGATTCGGCCTCCACGCCGCTGGCGACGTCGACGCCGAACGGTCGCACCTTGGCGATTGCCCGGGCGACATTTCCGGGATCGAGGCCACCGGCGAGGATCATCGGCCGGTTGCTCGGCGCCCCCTCTGCCAACGACCAGTCGAACACAGTGCCGGATCCGGGAAGAGGCGAGTCGAGCAGCAGCAGGTCGGCTCCGAAGTCGTCGATGCGGCGCAGGTCGGGGGAGCCGGCCGGCAGCGCCCTGATGGTGATGGGCACCCGGTCTGCGATCCAGCGGCAGGTCTCCGTCGACTCGTTGCCGTGGAGCTGCGCCGCCCGCAGGCCGATCGAGTTCACGACCTCTACGACCCGGTCCCGTCCCTGGTCCCGGAAGACCCCGACGGTCATGACCTCTGGGGGCAGTTGGCGGACGATGTCCCGGACAATGGGTGCCGCCACCTGGCGGTTGGACGGGGCGAAGACGAAGCCGACGGCATCGGCGCCGAGCGCCGTGGCGAGGAGTGCGTCCTCCTGGTTGGTGATCCCGCAGATCTTGACGAACACGGTTTGACGCTACTCCCCGGCCCTGAGGTCCGGAGGCCCCAGGGGCGCACGGCGCAGTGCTGCCACCGCTGCCCTCCGGTTTCCCGCCGTGACCACCGACTCGCCCACCAGCACGGCGTCGTACCCGGCTGCGGCGAGGACCGCTGCATCCTCCGGACCCGTGATTCCCGACTCGGCCACCGAACGCACCTCCGGCGGGATCGCAGCGGCCAGCCTCATGGCCCTGGCGGTGTCGACCTCGAATGTGGCGAGATCCCGCTGGTTCACACCCACCAGCGTGGCCCCGACCGCCAGCGCCCGCTCCAGTTCGGCTTCGTCGTGCACCTCGACGAGGGCATCCAGCCCGAGTTCAGCCGCAAGAACCGTGAAATCGCCGAGTTCGGCATCGTCGAGCGCCGCAACGATCAGCAGGACCGCATCGGCGCCCATGAGGCGGGCGTCGCACACGTCGCGTGCGTCGACGGTGAAGTCCTTGCGGAGGACCGGCAGGCCGCTGGCTGCCCGGGCCGTCCGGAGGTCTTCAGGCGAACCGCCGAACCACTCGGAGTCGGTAAGGACGGAGAGGCACGAGGCGCCCCCCTCGGCGTACGCGGAACCGACCTCGGTCGCATCCAGGTCGGCCGACAGGTCGCCCCTGATCGGCGAGCGACGCTTCACCTCGGCGATGACCGCCAACTCACCCTCGGGGCGGGCATCGACCGCCGCAACAAAGCCCCGGGCCGGCGGACAGGCGTGGACATCGACGAGGAGGCCCTCGAGGCTGCGCCGGTCCGCTGAAGCCGACGCACGGTGGGCTTCGAGGATCCGATCCAGGTAGGTGGCCACAGGCGGAGGCTACCCAGCGCCCAGCCGCCGACTCTGCGGCATTTGCAACCTCAGGCGGACCGGAGGACGACGCTTCCCCGTCCGCCCTCCCAGTGGGCCTCAGCTGAGTCGATCTCGAGCGCCGAGCGCTTTCGGTATCCGAGCGCATGGAATCCCCCGTCGGTGGACACCACGCTGGTGAGGTGGCCGACCTGCCCGCCATCCGACCAGAGTTGCGCTCCGACAGGTGGCGCCTCGCCGGTGCCATCGACCCGGACCAGGCGCGTCGGCGCTCCGGCGGTGCGGCTGTCGATCCTGGCGACCAGCTCCTGGCCCGTGTAGCAGCCCTTGGTGAAGCTCACCGAGCGCTCGACCTGTCCGGTGGCGTTCGGAATGGTGTTCTCGTCGATCTCGCTTCCCATCGCCGGAATCCCGGCCCTGATCCGTACTTCCTCCCAGGGGCCCGCATCACCGACCTGCAGGCCGGCAGGGACCGACACCTCCGGGGCGACGAGGTCGAATGCGGCCAGGTCCGGCCAGTCGAGTTCGATGACGACCCCGCCCGGCGGCGTGTCGGGGGGCGATGCCTGGAGGAGGGTCGCCACCTCCCAGCCGAGCGCCTCGACCACACAATCCGTTCGCAGCAGGAAGCGGCGCAGGCGGTCCTGTACCGCTCCTCCGAATCCACTGTCGACGTCGAGGATGTAGTCCCCCTCCCCCCGGCGTGTGACCCGCAACCACGCATCGACCTTGCCGGTCGGCTGCAGCAGGAAGGACCACCCCGAGGCGCCGTCGGCCAGGGCGGCGACATCCTGGCTGAGCTGACCCTGGAGGTAGGCCTCGGCATCCGGGCCCCGGACCGCCACGACATCGCGGCTTCGGCGGTACAGCATCGGCGGGCTCAGGAACCTGCGAGCCGCTGGGCGGTCATGCGGCGGGCGGCCGGTATCGCCACCAGGAGTGCCCTGGCCTTGTTCTGGCACTCGAGGTGCTCCAGGGCCGGATCGCTGTCCGCCACTATTCCGGCGCCGGCCTGCACCGATGCCAGGCCGTCGCGGACGAACATCGTCCGGATGGCGATCGCCGTGTCGATGTTCCCGGAGAAGTCGAAGTATCCGACCACGCCCGCATAGGGCCCCCGACGTGACGGTTCGAGTTGGTCGATGATCTCCATGGCCCGCACCTTCGGCGCCCCCGAGACGGTGCCCGCCGGCAGCGTTGCCCGCAGGACGTCTATCGGCGTCCGACCCTCGGCCAACTCGCCTGAAACCTGGCTTGTCAGGTGCATCACGTGGCTGTACCGCTCGAGGGTCATCATCTCGTCGACCTGTTCGGTCCCGAAGGTGACCACCCTGCCCACGTCGTTGCGCGCCAGGTCCAGGAGCATGAGGTGCTCGGACCGCTCCTTGGGGTCCTCGACTAGCTCGGCGGCCATCCTGCGCTCCTCGGTCCCGGTTCGGCCCCGGCGGCGTGTGCCGGCGATCGGGCGCGAGATGACCCGCCCCTCGAGGAGCTTTACCATCGGCTCGGGGGATGCTCCTACGACGGTGATGTCCCGGTCCCGGAGGAAGTACATGTACGGGCTCGGATTGATCTGGCGCAGGACCCGGTACACGTCGAATGGCTCGGCCCCCAGTTCCACGTCGAAGCGCTGCGAAAGCACCACCTGGAAGATGTCGCCGGCCAAGATGCACTCGCGTGCTGCCTCGACGGCTTCCCCGTAGGTCTCGGCGTCCATGGTCGACGTCACCTCTGGCGGTTCGTCGTCCGGGCGTGGAGGCACCATCAGGGGCTCGTCCAGAGGGCGGGCGCCATCGGCGGCCAACCGTCGAATGCGGTCGACCGCCTCGCCGTAGAGGGCATCGAGGGCATCGTCGTCCGCACCGGCGGGCACGGCGACGTTGACGATCAGGATTGCCCGCTGGCGCCAGTGGTCGATGGCGATCAACTCACCGATTACCGACATCACGGCATCGGGAAACCCCCGGTCGTCTGGTGGAGCATCGGGCAGGTGCTCGACCTCGCGCACCACGTCGTACCCCAGGTAGCCCATGAGGCCGTTGTGCAGCGGAGGCAACTCCCCGATCAGAGGGGTTGTGTGGTGGTCCAGGAGCGCCTCGAGCGCCGCCAGCATCCCCTGGTCGGTAGGTATGCCATCGGGGAGTTTCCCCTCGGCCAGGAGTTCGCCGGCCGTCAGGCGCAGCGTCAGGGACGGGTTTCGACCGATGAACGACCACCGGCCCCAGGTCTCGCCGCGATCCACGCTCTCGAGGAGGAAGCCCTCTCCGTCGCCGATGCAGCGGGCGAACAGGCTGACCGGGGTCGTGAGGTCGGCCAGCAGCTCGCTCCACACGGGGACGACCGTGTGCGAACGGGCCAGATCGCGGAACTCTTCGCGCCCGGGGGATGCGACTAGCGCTCCCACCGGTTCAGCCCGCCGGGAATTCGGGCCCGAGGGCCCGGAAGAAGCAGCTGTACTCGCCGGTGTGGCAGGCGCCGTTCCCCTCCTGTTCGACCGTGAACAGCAGGGTGTCGCCGTCGCAGTCGAGGTAGGCCTCCCGGATGTACTGGCGATCCCCCGAGGTCTCGCCCTTGCACCAGTACTCCTGCCGGCTGCGGCTCCAGAACCAGGTGCGCCCGGTCTCGAGGGAGCGGCGCAGGGACTCGTCGTTCATCCAGGCCATCATCAGGATCCGGCCGGTGCCAGCCTCCTGGATGATGGCGGGCACCAGCCCGTCGCCGTTGTAGGCGACGGCGTCGAGTTGGGCGTCGGTGACGGTGATGGGCGTGCTCTCCGGCATGGCGGAAAGCCTAGGGGCGGCGGTTGCACCCACCGTGTCTGGTTTCCGTCACCACCTAGAGGTACAGGCCGGTGCTGCCCTCTTCGAGGCGCTTGGCGGCGACGGCGTGGATGTCGCGTTCGCGGAGGATGATGTGGTCGCTGCCCCGGACCTCTACCTCGTAGCGGTCCTCAGGGTTGAACAACACCTGGTCGCCGACCTCCATGGCCCGCACATTCGGGCCGGTGGCGACCACCTCGGCCCATATGAGGCGCCTGGCCATCTGGGCGGTGGCCGGGATCAGGATGCCTCCCGACGAGCGGCGCTCGCCCTCAGGCGAGTCGGTGCAGACCAGGATGCGGTCGTTGAGCATCTTGATCGGCAGGACCTCGGAATCCTCGGGGCCGGGCACGGATGCAAGGTGGGAGGTGCTCACGTCTGGAGACGGTATCGGTCGGTGGAGCCCAAGGCGCGGGCCGGGAGCCGGGGTCAGCCGGGCGGCGGCCGCACCACGATGCCTGCTGCGGCCATATGGCGCTTGGCCTCGGCGATGCTGTACTCACCAAAGTGGAAGATCGAGGCCGCCAGCACCGCATCGGCGGCGCCCTCCTGTGCCCCCTCGACCAGATGCTCGAGCCCGCCGACCCCGCCGCTGGCCACCAGGGGAACGCGTGCCGCCGCCCCGATGGCCTGAAGCATCTCGAGGTCGAAGCCGTCCCTGGTCCCGTCCCGGTCCATCGACGTCTGCAGGAACTCGCCGGCACCCAGGCGCTCCGCCTCGACCGCCCACCCGACCGCGTCGATGCCCGTGGGTGTCCGGCCGCCGTGGGTGAAGACCTCGAATCCGTTCGGCACGGCCCCGCTCCGACGGGCGTCTATGGCCACGACAACGCACTGGCTTCCGAACTCGGCGGCCAGTTCACCGATCAGTGCGGGGCGCTCGACTGCTGCCGTGTTCACGGACACCTTGTCGGCGCCGGCCCGCAGGATCCGACGGGCGTCGTCGACCGACCGGACGCCGCCGCCCACGGTGAACGGAATGAACACCTCCTCAGCAGTCCGGCGGACGACATCGATTATCGTGTCCCGTGCGTCGGACGAGGCCGTGATGTCGAGGAACACCAACTCGTCGGCGCCCTCCCGGTCGTAGCGGGCCGCCAACTCGACCGGATCGCCGGCGTCCCGGAGGCCCACGAAGTTGACACCCTTGACGACGCGGCCGTTCTCGACGTCGAGGCACGGGATGACGCGCACGGATCTCATCGTTCCTGCCCCAGCCTCGCCAGGGCCTCTGACAGGTCGACCGTGCCCTCGTAGAGGGCCCGTCCCACGATGACGCCGGCGACCTTCCGACCGGCGACATCAAGGGCGGCCAGTTCGTCGAGGTGCTCCGGGATCCCGACACCGCCCGACGCCAACACATCGAGGTGGGTCGACCCGAGCGCTTCCCGGTACATCCCGATGTCGGGACCCTCGAGGGTGCCGTCCCGTTCGATCTGCGTGATCACCAGGGCCTCGGCGCCCAGGCCCTCGAAGCGCCGCAGTGCCGGGCCGAGAAGGAGACCGCTCGACTCGGTCCAGCCGCGGACCGCCACCTCGCGTCCCCTGACATCCAGCCCGACAGCGACAGCGCCCAGGGATGCCACCTCGGCCACGAGGTCCGGACGTTCCACGGCGGCCGTCCCGAGGACGACGCGGCGCACGCCCGCAGCGAACAATGCTGTCGCATCGTCGACGCTGCGGATGCCGCCCCCCGTCTGGACTGGTACGTCGAGAGCGCCAGCGATCGCTGCGACGACGGGTCGATTCACCGGGTCACCGGTCCGTGCTGCATCGAGGTCCACAACGTGTACCCACCGTGCCCCCGCCTCCTGGAACGCGAGAGCCTGCGCCACCGGGTCGTCCCCGTAGACGGTCTCCCGCCCATAGTCGCCGCGGAGGAGGCGGACACAGCGACCACCCCGCAGGTCGATGGCCGGGAAGACAGCCGGGAAGACAGCCGGGAAGACAGCCGGGGAGAGGGCCGGATCGGCGGTCACGCTGCCAGCCGATCTACGAAGTTCCGCAGGACCTGCAGCCCGACCTCGCCGGACTTCTCAGGATGGAACTGCGTGGCCCAGAGGTTGCCGCATGCGACAGCGGCGCACACCGTGCTGCCGTACTCGCAGGTGGCCACGGTGGTGGGACCGACCGGTGCGGCATAGCCATGCACGAAGTACGCCCACGCCTCCTCTTCGATGCCCCTGAAGAGGGGGTGGCCGACGACGTGGTCGAGGCGGTTCCACTGCATCTGTGGGCGCTTGACGTCACCGGACAGGGCTTCCACCCGGCCCTCGACGATGCCCAGGCCGTCGACCCCGGGCGACTCGTCGCTGCCCGTGTACAACAGTTGCAGGCCGACGCAGATGCCGAGGAAGGGGCGTCCTCCGTCGCTTGCCTCCGCCGCCGCCGCCCGGGCGATCTCGGTGAGTCCCGACTCGCCGAGTGCCTCGGTGCAGCGGCCGAATGCACCCACGCCGGGCAGCACGACCCCCGCAGCCGAGGCGATATCCGAGGCGTCCGCGGTCAGGCGTGCGTCGGCTCCGACGCGATCCAGCGCCTTCTGCGCAGAACGGAGGTTGCCGATTCCGTAGTCGAGAACGGCGACGACCGGTCGGGTCACAGGCTCCCCTTGGTCGAGGGCACCCCGGCGCCCTCGATTCTCACGGCGTCACGAAGGGCCCGCGCAACGCCTTTGAATCCTGCTTCGATGATGTGGTGGGTGTTTTTTCCCCGGACCATCGAAATGTGCAGGGTCAACCGTGCCGCCACGGCGAAGGCCCGCCAGAACTCCTCGACCAACTGGTGGTCGAAGGGTGGATCCCCGAGGATCTTCTCGCCCGGGAAGTCGATCTCGTAGTGGAGGTAGGGGCGTCCGGAAAGGTCCATGGCGACATCGACCAGTGCCTCGTCCAGGGGCACGCTGACCGACGCGAAGCGCCGCACGCCCGCCTTGTCACCCAGAGCATCGGCGATCGCCTCGCCGAGCGCTATTCCGACGTCCTCGATCGTGTGGTGGGCATCGATCTCGAGGTCGCCACTGCACCGGACGTCGAGCCCGAGGCCGCCATGGCGACCCAACTGCTCCAGCATGTGGTCGAAAAAGGGTATGCCCGTATCCGCTGAGGCCCCTGCGCCGCTGGCGCCACCATCGAGGTCGACCGAGACCGCAATCTGCGTCTCTTTGGTCGTGCGTTGCCGCTCACCCGTCCTGTCCATGTCAGATCCCATCTTCCGGTGTTCCTTCCCGTAACACTTCCCTGAGGGCGACCAGGAAGCGGTCGTCCTCCTCTTCGGTTCCGATCGTGACCCGCAGGCAGCCCGCCAGCCCGTCCCAGGAGGAGCAGTCCCTTACGAGGATGGAGCGCTCCAGAAGCCCCTGCCACACCTCGCTGGCGGCACGATCCCCGGGGCGGAAGAGTACGAAGTTGGCCGACGACGGCCACACCTCCACCGGCAGTTCCTGCAGGGCCGCCGTGACCCGCTCGCGTTCGGCGACCAGGGCGGCCACCCGCTCCTCCATCTCCGGTGCGTACCCGAGCGCCAGGACCCCGGCCGCCTGCTTGATGGCATCGAGGTGGTACGGGAGCACCACCTTGTCCAGTTCGGACAGGCACCAGGATGGGCCCATGAGGTAGCCGAGGCGCAGGCCCGCCAACGCCCAGGTCTTGGAGAAGGTACGGCTGACCACCAGTGCCCGGTCCTCGGCTATCAGGTCCACGGCCGAGGTGGCGGCGAACTGCCCGTATGCCTCATCGACCACGAGAAGCCCGCCGTACTCCCCCAGCAACTCGAGCACAACCGGTATGAGGTCGGGGGTGTCGATGGTTCCGGTGGGGTTGTTCGGCGAGCAGAGGAACACGACGTCGGGTCGCTCTGACTCGACGAGCGACCTGACGACGTCGGCAGAAAGCAGGAAGTCGTCACCGCGCCGGCCGGCCACCACCCGGGTACCGGTGGCTCGGGCGATCTGGGAGTGCAGCGCATAGGTGGGCTCGAACACCGCCGCTGTACGGCCGGCGCCCCCGTATGCCAACAGCACCGACTGGAGGACCTCGTTGGAGCCGTTGCCACAGAAGACCTGCGCCGGGTCGATTGAGTAACGGTGTGCCAGGGCTGACCGCAGGCCGGTGGCGGCACGGTCCGGATAGCGGTTGAGGCCCAGGGTGGGCACGGCATCGGCGAGGGCGCCCAGGAACCCCGCCGGTGGCGGCACCGGCGATTCGTTGGTGTTGAGGCGCACCTCGACCTCGACCTGGGGTGAGTGGTACCCCGCCAGGCCGGCTATCTCGCCCCTGGCGGACGGGAGCTCAGACATCGTCGCCTCCTTCGATGGCGGCGAGACGCCTCCGGAGCGACTCTGCGTGTGCGTCGAGGCCCTCGGCCTCGGCGAGGACGACCACATGGGGCCCCAGGGCCGCTACCGCCGAGCGGTCGGCGGTGACCACGTGGACGTCCCTGGTGAAGTCGGCAAGCGAAAGAGCACCGGCGAAGCGCGCCGTCCCCGCCGTAGGCAGCACGTGGCTCGGGCCCGCCACGTAGTCGCCGAGCGATGCCGGCGACCATGGCCCGCAGAACACGGCCCCTGCGTGGCGGACCTGTGCCGCCACTTCCTGTGGATCCCCGACCATGAGCTGGAGGTGCTCCGGGGCGATGTGGTTCACCACCGCAGCCGCCTGTCCGACGTCCTCCACGAGCACCACGAGCCCGGACACGGCCAGGGTCGATTCGATGTCGTTGCGGCGCCGGGATGCCTCGGTGATGGCGGCGATCTCGGCCTCGACGGCGTCGGCCACGGACTCGTCGAAGGTGACCAGCCAGGCCAGCCCGTCCGGACCGTGTTCGGCCTGCACCACCATGTCGATGGCTGCGAACCCGACTGGCGCCGTCGCATCGGCGACGACGACGACCTCGGAGGGCCCGGCGAAGGCAGAGGGAACGCCCACACGACCGGCCACCTCGCGCTTGGCCAGGGCTACGTAGACGTTCCCGGGGCCCACCACGACGTCGACCGGCCGGATGCTCTCAGTGCCGTAGGCGAGTGCAGCGATCGCCTGGGCACCACCCACGGGGTGGACGACATCGGCCCCTGCCACAGCCGCCGCCGCCAGCGTCACGTCGGCGATGCGGCCGTCTGGTCCCGGTGGCACACAGACCACCACCTCACCGACGCCGGCCACGCCGGCCGGGATGGCCGTCATCAGGACCGTCGACGGATACGAGGCCCGGCCCCCCGGGACGTAGCAGCCCGCACGGTCGACGGGTACGGCCCGCGACCTGACGGACAGGCCGTCACGCTCCCACTCGTGGTCGGTTCGGGCCTGGGCCTCGTGGTGCAGGCGAATCGATCCGGCAGCCACCTCCAGGGCCGTTCGCAGCGGTATGTCGATCGCCGACAGGGATTCGCTCATCTCGTCGGGGCCGACCACGAGGGACCCGGGGCGGACTCCGTCGAAACGTTCCCCCATTTCGCGGATCGCCTCGTCGCCGCGGACACGCACATCGTCGATGATGGCCCGGACGGCTTCGAGGGGCCCGTCCTCGCCGGGGATGGGGCGTGGGAGCACGTCGACGAGGTCCCCCTCGTAGCCACGCAGGTCGATTCGTCGGAGCACCCCGCCACGCTAGCGGTCACTCCCCTGCCGCTCGGTGGGGTTTGCACCACCCGGCCCCCGGATGAGGTGGCCGGCGCCCTCGTTCTGCACCAGACTCTGTGCATGGCACCCGGGTACACCCCACCCCCAGGAGGGGGCGCTCCCTCTGACGCTGAACTCTCGTCGGTCGTAGGCCAGTTGGATGCCCTCCTCGATCGGATCGGCGAACTCCTCGACAACGGGCCCGACGGAGAACGCACCGACGACACCGCCGGCCTGCTGGAGGTCGAGCGCCACCTCCAGGGCGCCAGGAGGGAGTTGGGTCGCACCCGCCGCCGGCTTCGATGAAGGACCCTACGACACGCACGTACGCCCGACAGGCGTCGTACGTGCGCCCAAAAAGTGCTCGACGCCCCTCGAAAGGGGCGCCGAGCGGCGAGGTGGGTGGCGGGAACCCGATCCTCGCGGGTCAGGTGGCGGGAACCTGACAGGCGCAAGTTAGTCCATCCAACGCACGAGGGAAAGTCGAAATGCCGAAATCTCCCTCCTCCCGCCCCAACCTTCCCGACAGGCGGCAGGTACCGCTCAGACCTCCGAGGCGGGACAGAAGTCGTTGAGGACACACTCGCCGCAGCGGGGCTTCCGGCTGGGGCAGACCCGCCGGCCGTGCAGGATCAGGCGCATGCTGAAATCTCCCCGGTCATCCGCCGGGATCATCGGGTTGAGCTCGTATTCCACCTTCACCGGGTCCGTCTCCCCGGTCAGGCCCAGGCGACGCGACAGGCGACCCACATGCGTGTCGACCGGAAGGCCGGGCAGGCCCAGGGCCACGCTGCGTACCACGTTCGCCGTCTTGCGACCGACCCCGGGAAGTGAGGTCAGGTCGGCCATGGAGCCCGGCACCTCACCGTCGTAGGCCTCGACCAGCCTCTGCGCCATCCCGAGCAGGCTCCGGGCCTTGTTGGCATAGAAGCCGGTCGACCGGACGATCTCCTCGAGTTCGGACGGGACGGCCTCGGCGAGGTCCCATGGCGTCGGGTAGCGGGCGAAAAGCACCGGCGTGACCATGTTGATGCGCTTGTCGGTGCACTGGGCCGAGAGGATCGTCGCCGCCAGCAGCTCGTAGGGGTTGTCGTGGGTGAGCTCGCATTCGGCGTCCGGGTACTCGTCGGTCAGGCGTCGGTTGGCCTCCCGTGCGCGACCCGCAGGTGATCTCGGTCGTCCCATCCCGTCGAAGGTACCGCCTGTGCAGGGCATGCGGGTCCGTGTACGCATCCGGCTAGCCTCGCCGCCGATGGCAACCGAATCCGAGCGTCTCGAGGTATCCGACGGCACCGACACCGTCGTACTCACCACCGCCCGCAACGGTTGGCTGGTCGAACTCCGGGTGGAGGGAGACGACGACGTCCGACGGCAGCGCCTGCTCGAGGCCGCCACGCAGGCAGTAATGCTCGACGAGGGAGGCCGTCTGGAGTTCTGGATCGAAAATGCCACGCCCACCAGCGACCGGGTACCGATTGCAGCCGGGTTCATCCACTACCGGGACCTGTGGCGGCTCGAGCGCCCGCTGCCGGCCCCGGACACCGACCTCGCCACGCGCGCCTTCACCACCGCCGACGAAGACGCCTTCCTCGAGGTCAACAACCGGGCATTCGACTGGCACCCGGAACAGGGCGACCTCACCCCCGCTGAGTTCGCCGGGAAGTGTGCCGAACCATGGTTCGACCCCGACGGCTTCCGCCTGCTCGAGATCGAGGGCCGCCTCGCCGGCTTCTGCTGGACAAAGGTGCACGCCGACGAGCAGCCTCCGATCGGAGAGATCTACGCCATTGCCGTGGACCCCGACTTCCACGGGCGCGGGCTCGGTCGGGAGTTGGTCCTGGACGGCCTGGCATGGCTCAGCGGACAGGGACTGCGCAACTCGATGCTCTACGTCGAATCCGACAACCGGCATGCCAACCGTCTCTACGAGGCGCTCGGATTCCAGCGCACCAGCATCAACCGCTCCTTCCAGCGCATAGTCCGGTGATCAGCGCCGGACTCCCCGGACTCCCGGTCACCCGCTACGACCACGACCGGGCGGCACTCGGGTCGCTGCTCGAATCGCTGCTCGGCGAGCAGCCCTCCTACCGGATCGAGCAACTCTGGCACGGTCTCTACGTAGACCTGTCCGATCCGATGCAGATCATGACGCTCCCTTCGGCTCTGAGGGAGCGCCTCGCCGAAAGCCTCCCGTCCGGCCTGGCAGAGGAGACCCGGTCGGTCGGCGACGGGGGCGAGACCGTCAAGTGGTTGTGGCGCCTCACCGACGGCGCTCTGGTCGAGACGGTGCTCATGCACTACGAGGAGCGGTCCACGGTCTGCGTCAGCACCCAGTCGGGGTGCGCCATGGGGTGCGGCTTCTGCGCCACCGGGCAGATGGGCTTCGACCGCCACCTGACCACCGGTGAGATCGTCGAGCAGGTCGTCCGGGCCCAGCGGGATGCCGGCGGGCGTCGCGTGTCGAACGTCGTGTTCATGGGCATGGGAGAACCGCTCGCCAACTACGAGCGCACCTGGGGCGCCGTCGAACGCATCCACGGTGCCCTGGGGCTCTCGGCACGGCACCTGACCATCTCCACCGTCGGCCTGGTACCCGGGATTGTGCGCCTTGCCGGAGAGCAACTGCCCGTGAACCTGGCCGTCTCCCTCCACGCAGCCGACGACGACCTGCGGGACGAGCTGGTGCCGATCAACCGTCGGTGGCCCCTGGCGGAGCTGGCCGAAGCGTGTCGTCGCCACATCGACTCGACCGGCCGTCGCCTCTCGCTGGAGTGGGCGCTGATCCACGAGACCAACGACCGTCCCGAGGATGCCCTGCGCTTCGCCTCCTTCGCCAGGTCCCTGGGTGCACACATAAACCTCATACCGCTCAACCCGACGCCCGGCTGGCCGACCCGCGGGTCATCGGCGCAGCGGGTGGCCGACTTCGCCGACGAGTTGCGGGCCCACGGCGCCAACGTGACGGTCCGCCGTACCCGGGGAACCGAGATCGACGCAGCCTGCGGACAGTTGCGCGCCGACCGTCTGGACACCCCGGTGGCGGCGCCGGATCGGCGGCAAGCGGCCACCGCCCTGCCAGACTGACCCGATGGAGTCACAGCGGCGCTGGGTCAACCGGCACCAGCCACAGACACTGGCGACAGGCACGATGCTGCTCTACCTGGAGGGCTTCTTCAGCCTCATCCGGGGGTCCGAACTCCTGCTGCTGCTGGGCCTGCTCATGTTCCCCTCGGGCTACCTCGTCGCCAACGACAAGAAGGTCGGCTGGCAGATGGCGGTCGTCGTGTCAGCCCTCGCCATCGTCGCACGTGTCCGGATCTACGGCCTCGACAGCAGCCTGCTGCTCGCCCTTCTCTTCCCCGGGGTCCTCCTGGCGCTCCTCCTGCATCCGATGAGCCGGGAACACCAGCGGATCTGGTTCGACTGAGACCGTGGCGGATCCGACCGGGCAGCAGGACGACCCCCTCCCGGCGGGCGACAAGGCTGCGGCGGTGCGCTCGATGTTCGACGCCATTGCCCCCCGCTACGACCTCCTCAACCGCCTTCTGACCTTCCGGCTCGACGTCCGCTGGCGCCGTCGCACCGTCCGGGACCTGTACCTGCCCGCCGGCTCCACCGTCTTCGACCTCGCCTGCGGCACCGGCGACCTCTGCAGGGAACTCGACAGCGCCGGCCACCGCCCGATCGGCATCGACCTCTCATGGGGGATGTTGGCAGCCGCACGCACCGACGCCCCCCTGGTGCACGCCGACGCCCTGCTGCTCCCGGCACCTGCCGGCACCGTCGACGGCGTCACCTGCGGGTTCGCCCTCAGGAACCTGGCGGCCCTCCCTCCCTTCTTCGACGAGCTGGCCAGGGTCCTGCGTCCCGGAGGCCGGATCGCCCTCCTCGAGGTCGACCGCCCGCTCAACCCGTTGCTCCGGTTCGGCCACTCGGTGTATTTCGGACGGGTGGTCCCGTTCATAGGGGGCCTGCTCTCCGACCGCACCGCCTACAGGTACCTCCCGCGGTCGGTCGTCTACCTGCCCGACGAGGACGATCTCCTGGGCCAGATGGCCGATGCCGGATTCACCGACGTCGCCAAGGTTCGCCTCACGGGCGGCATCGCCCAACTCCTCACGGCGACCCGCAGCGCCTGAGGGCGTCGCCGTTCGCCTGGTTCGACAGCGATCCTCAGCCGGAGAGCACCAGTCCGAGGGACAGCAGGGTTCCCGCCACCAACTGCGTCCGACCCGTGAGCGCCAACACACCGATGAGGCGCTGCCCGGCGGCACCCCCGAGGACGGCACGGACCGCTGCTCCCGCAGGCAGCGCACCGCCCAGGGCCAGCAGGCACCATGGTCGGGACAGGGCACACAACGAGCCGAGGACGAGGCCCCCGTCGAGGAACACCACATAGAGCCAACGTGCCCGCCTGTCGCCGATGCGCACCGCCAGCGTGCGCTTTCCGGCAGCCGTGTCGCCGGCGATGTCGCGGAGGTTGTTGACCGCCAGGAGGGCGCAGGCGAGCAACCCGACGGCGCTTCCGGCCACGATGGCGAGGCCGGTGATCCGGCCGGCCTGCACGTACGCGCTTCCGACGGTGGCCACGAGGCCGAAGAACACGAAGACGAACACCTCGCCGAGGCCCAGGTAGCCGTACGGTCTCGGTCCACCCGTGTACAGCCAGCCTGCGGCCATGGCTGCTGCGCCGACCAGGAGCAGCCACGGAGCCACTGCCAGCGACAGGACCAGGCCCACTGCCCCCGCCACGCCGAAGGCTGCGAACGCCGCCCGACGGACCTCTTCGGCGGTGGCGAGACCGGACCCCACAAGGCGTCGGGGTCCGATCCGGTCGAGGCCATCGGTGCCCCGGAGGCCGTCGGACAGGTCGTTTGCGAAGTTCACGCCGACCTGCAGGGCGAGCGACACCACCAGCGCCGCCACGGCCCGCCACCAGGTGATGCCGTCGCCGACACCCACCGCTGTCGAGGTCCCGACCATCACCGGAACCACCGCCGCCGGCAACGTGCGCAGACGGGCACCGAGGATCCAGCGTTGCATCGGTGCAGTCTGCCACCGGGAGCAGAACCGACAGGCCACCGTCGGGCGCCTGTCGATAGGGTCGCCGACGTGAACCGACTTGCCGGCGAGTCCAGCCCGTATCTCCGCCAGCACGCCGACAACCCGGTCGACTGGCATCCCTGGGGCGAAGAGGCGTTCGCCGAGGCCCGCAACACCTCCCGGCCGGTCCTGCTCTCCGTGGGTTACTCAGCCTGCCACTGGTGCCACGTCATGGCCCACGAGTCGTTCGAGGACCCGGAGACGGCGGAACTCATGAACCGCTGGTTCGTCAACGTCAAGGTCGACCGGGAAGAACGGCCCGACGTCGACGCCATCTACATGGACGCCGTGACCGCCCTGACAGGTCGTGGCGGCTGGCCCATGACCGTATTCATCGACCCCGGGGGCCGTCCCTTCCACGCCGGCACCTACTGGCCGAATCATCCCCGCGGCGGCATGCCGTCGTTCACCCAGGTCCTAACCGCAGTACACGAGGCCTGGGTCCAGCGTCCGGACGAGTTGGCCGAGGTTGGAAACCGGATGCTCGACCGCATGGCCGTCCACGCCACCCTCGAACCCGACGATCACCTCCCCCCCGCCGACACCCTCGAACGTGCGGCTGGGGTGCTGTGCGGCCAGCACGACCCGGCCTGGGGAGGCTTCGGAGGCGCCCCCAAGTTCCCGCAGGCGATGAGCCTCGAGGCGCTGCTCCGTCGTCAGGTTGCCGAGCCCGGCCCGGAACTCGACGCGGTGCTTACGACCACCATGGATGCGATGGCCTCCGGCGGCATGGCAGACCATCTGGGAGGAGGGTTCGCCCGCTATTCGGTGGACGAGCGGTGGCTGGTCCCCCACTTCGAGAAGATGCTCTACGACAACGCCCTGCTGGCCCGGGCCTACCTCCACGCCTGGCAGGTGTACGGCCACGACCGGTGGCTGCAGGTAGCCGGGGAGGCGATCGGTTACGTGCTCCGGGACCTACGCATGCCAGATGGCGGGTTCGCCGCTGCCGAGGACGCCGACTCGGAGGGCGTCGAGGGCCGCTTCTTCGTCTGGTCGGAAGCCGAGATCCGGTCTGTCTGCGGGTCCGATGCCGAGGAGGCGATCGCCTGGTACGGAGTCACGCCGGCGGGCAACTTCGAGGGGGCCAACATCCTGCATCGCCCCGTCCGTGGCGACCTGTTGCGCCCGCCAGGCGTCGAGCGGGCCCGCCAGGCCCTCTTCGATGCCAGGGAGCAACGGGTGCGGCCCGGACTCGATGACAAGGTTCTGACCGAATGGAACGGGCTGATGCTGGCCACCCTTGCCGAGGCGGCGTCCGCCACCGGTCGCGACGACTGGCTGGAGGCCGCAAGGCAGAACGCCGAGTTCCTGCTTGGCAACCTGCGCAACGCGGACGGCCGCTGGATGCGCTCCTGGCAGTCCGAGGTCGGAGCCCGCCACCTCGGGTACGCCGCTGACCACGCTGCCATGGTCGACGCACTGACCCGCCTCGGCGAGGCAACCGGGGAGGCCCGCTGGATCGACGAGGCGGTCCGCTCGGCCGACCTCCTGATCGACCTGTTCACGGATCGGGTGAACGGCGGTTTCTTCACCACCGGCGACGACGCCGAGAAGCTCGTCACGCGCCCCAAGGACGTGATGGACAATGCGCAGCCGAGTGCCAACAGCCTGGCCGCCGCGGCGCTTCTCCGCCTGGGTGCGCTCACCGGCGATCAGCGCTACACCGACGCAGCCGAAACCGTTCTGCGCCTGCTAGGGCGCCTCGTCGCCGCACATCCGACGGCGTTCGGCCACCTCCTCGGCGCCGTCGACCTGCTGCACACCGGGATCACCGAGGTGGTGGTCACCGGAGAGCGCCCCGAACTGGTCGCAGCCGTGCAGTCCGCCTACCGACCCAACCTGGTCCTGGCATGGGGAGAACCACGGCCGGGACCCCTCTGGGATGGCCGCGACGGCGACCGAGCCTGGGTGTGTCGCAACTTCACCTGCAACGCCCCCGTCGACGACGTCGAAGCGCTGCTCGCCGAACTCTGAGAAGGGCCGGCTACCGGGAGGCCCAGAACTCCATGAGGAGGGCGGCCGCTTCGGCGGGGCGTTCCATCATCCACCAGTGGCCCGCACCGTCCATCGGGGCGTGACCGGCGCCCAACATCCTGGCCACCTCGGCCGCACGGCCGACCGGTCCCACGAAGGGATCCCCCGTCGGGTCCAGGGCGAGTCCGGGTGGGAGTTCGGAGGCGGCCAGCACTGCTCCCAGATCGGCCATCACCGGTTGGGCCCCCGACCGGTAGAGCGGCAGGATGCAACCCGCCATGGTCTCGAACGAGTCGGCCATGCCTGCGGCCGCCGACCCGCCCATGCCCTGCCCGGCCATCTGTGCGATCCAGTCGTCGCGCGACATGGCGCGCATGCCGTCGACGACCTGTTCGCCGACGTCGGGGGTCTGCCAGAGTTGGGCGAGGTCATGCCATTCGTAGTCGGGGTGCAGCAGGCCGGTGCAGTCGCACGCCCACGAGCGCACCAGGTCGGACCGGATGGCCAGCAAACCGAATACGTGGCCGGCACCCCAGTCGTGTGCCACCAGGTCGACCGGCCCGCTACCGACCACCACCTCCTCCAGGCGGGTGACGAGCCAGTCCCGGTATTCGATCCGGGTGGCTCCCCACCCGTCGGGAACCGGCGCTCCGAACCCGGGTGGGGACAGCAGGACGAGGTCGGCGGCTCCGCGATCGGCCAACTCGCCGACCAGGTCAGTCCAGATGGCGTCCGTCTCCGGATTGCCGTGGAGCAGCGCGACGGTCATGGGAATTGTCCTCCTCGAATATTTCGCGAGGCGCTGCCCCTCGTGCGGTGCAGCCTCGGCAGGATGCGTCCGAGGTTCATGCGGCCTGAGGTATCGACGACTTCTCGAGGATGTGGATGCCGCAGGCTGAGCCGAGGCCGATGACGTGGGCCAGGCCGACCTTCGCTCCCTCGATCTGGCGGTCGCCGGCCTCACCCCGCAGGTGGGTGGTGACCTCGTATACGTTGGCCACGCCCGTGGCCCCGATCGGATGGCCCTTCGAGATGAGGCCACCCGAGACGTTCACCGGGATACGACCATCCCGGAACGGTGCGCCCGAGTCGATGAACTCCCCGGCACCCCCCCGCTCGCAGAGGCCGAGGCTGCCGTAGTGGATGAGTTCGGCCGTGGCGAAGCAGTCGTGGAGTTCGACCAGACCCAGGTCCTCGGGACCGACCCCCGCCGCCTCGTAGGCCTGTGCAGCCGCATTGCGGGTCAGCGTGTTGACGTCGGGCTGGACCTGGCCGCTCTCGACCCACGGGTCGCTCGTCAGGACCGATGCAGAGATCTTGACCGCACGCTGCTGCACATCCTTCGGCAACGACCGGAGGCGCTCCTGTGAGACCAGAACGACCGCTGCAGCGCCATCGCCGGTCGGGCAGCACATCAGCGTCGTATTGGGATAGCTCTGGACCGGAGACCCCATGATCTGCTCGAGGCTGAACTCCTTCTGGTACTGCGCCAGCGGGTTCAGGGTCGAGTGGAGGTGGTTCTTGTAGGCGACCTTGGCGAACTGCTCGAAACCCACGCCCTCGTTCTCGTAGGCATAGCCGGTGCCCGCCTGGGCGAACACCCCCGGCATGGTCTCGGTGCCGAGGATCCCGTCGACGGACGTCACGGAGCCGTGGCGGCCGGACGGCTCGTAGACCTTGCGCTCCGACCGGCTGGCGCCGGCGAGGAGACCCATCTTGCCCATCTGCTCGACTCCGACGGCAAGGCCCATCTCGGCCTCACCTGCCTTGATAGCCATGTATGCAACCCGGATCGCAGTGGCACCGGTCGCACAGGCGTTGGTCACGTTGAACACGGGAATGCCCGTCTGGCCGATCTGCTTCTGCAGGCGCTGGCCGAACCCCGGAGGCTGGAAGAGGCTGCCGGCGGCGAGGATGTCCATGTCGTGGACGCCCACGCCGCCGTCGGCGAAGGCATCGAGGCACGCCTGAGAGGCCAGATCGAGTGCGTCGAGCTCCGGGTAGCGGGCGAAGCGGGTCATGTTGGCCCCGAGGACCCAGACTGAATCTCCGGACATGGTGGTCTCCTTCGTCGTTGTCAGTCGATTGTCGTGTGTGTTCCCCGGCCTGGCCGCTCAGGCAGGGGCGTAGCCGAATGCCACGCATTCCGTGCCGTCGTCGTCGGTGCCGCAGACGTAGGTCGTCAACTCCACCTGCATGCCCAACTCGGCCTTCATCGGATCATCCAGGCCGACCACGTTCGACCGGACCGAGGTGCCGTCGGTGGTCTCGACGATCGCCGACACGTACGGGACCGGAATGCCCGGCGCAGCGTTGTGGACCACGCTGAAGGCCTTCAGGACGGCGGCACCGGCTACACGCTCCTCGGCGAACCCGGTTTCCCCACACCTGGCGCAGGCATTGCGCCGGTCGAAGTAGCGGGCCCCGCAGCCGGCGCACTCGTTGGCAAGGAGGTACGGATCGTCGCCGAGTTGCAGGTAGCCGACGATCGGCACCTGGTTGGCTGGCGTTGCTTCAGGCATGGTCGCGTCGGGTCTCCTCGTCGGTGGGTCTGGGCGCCGAAGCGACCCTACTGCCGGGCATCAGGCGGGCTGACATCGGGAAACCCCCAGTGGCCCCGGTGCACCACATCGCCGATTGGCCGACGACCACGCCCGGTCGAGGCGGAGGGACGCTGGTCGTCGGGAGCCGGGTGGCCAATGGCCACGGCACCAATCGCCCGCCGGCCCTCCGGGACACCGAACCTGCGGGCGACCGCAGGTTCATTCCCGAACAGGCCGAAGAAGCAGCAGCCGAGGCCCTCGTCGACGGCCAGGAGCTGCAACGCCAGTGCCGAAAAGGCTGCATCGACATACCAGTACGGGATGGGCCAGTCTCCCGCGGAGCCGCCGAGCCCCGTCGAATCCTTGTCGGGCTCCGCGTAGCGCTCCAGGTAGCGGCCGGCGTCTGCGTAGACCACGACCATGGCGGGGGCGAGCAGCAGGCCCGGCCAATGAAACGCCCTCCGGTCCGCCTCGGGAAGGGTTACGTCCCAGTAGGCGCCTGTCTGTTCCGGACCCTCCAGGACCAAGAACTCCACGCCCTGGGCGTTGCCGGCTGACGGAGTTCGTCGGGCACGGTCGACGAGGTCATCGACAAGACCCGACGGCAGGGAACGATCCAGAAAGGAGCGACAGGACCGTCGGGACTCCAGTGCTGCCCGGACGTTCATGGCCTGGAAATCCCGGGATCACGACAGCCGGGACGGCCGACGCTCCCTAGAGAAGCTTCTCGAGGTCCTCGGCCATGGCCCATCCACAGGCCACGAGGACGTCCCCACGCCCGGAGTCGAGTCCGTCGAACAGGCCCGCCACCTCGGCATCGATCGACTCGGGCTTGAGGCTGCAGTGGTCGAACACACAGGCCGGGCTGCCGGTCCCCTTGGAGCGGAAGGCGTGCTCGTCGTAGTTGAGGACGGAGAGTCCGAAGCGCTTCACGAAGCGACGCCCCCATGCCCGCTCCTCGCCCGAGGCCCGGTGACCGGGGCGGGGGTTTACATTCTCGAGAGACCGGTACGCCTCGAAGCCGGCCGGGCTGTTGAAGCGGGTGCCGACGACCACATCCTCATCCGGGAAGGCGAGGACGGCGCGCCGGAGCAACTCGGTCACAATGGCACGCAGGACGGTGTCGCGCTTGCTGGTCCTGCGAACAGACGCCAACCCGACGATCACGCTCGGGGTGCCGCCGATCCGTTCGAGGGTCGAGAAGGAATAGCCCTTCAGGCGACCACCGTCGCGGGCCGTGGTGGCCAGGACCCATTCCTCGCTCTCCTTGGAGAGCAGGCCGATACCCAGGGGGTTAGGGCCATCGCCACAGAGGTCAGCCATCTCCTCGATCTCGGCATCGCCGAGCATCGAACAATCCTTCGTCTCGACCTCGATCGCCATCGATTCAGGTCCCTTGCTCTCGGACGATTCACCGGCCCGGTCACGAAATGGGGTGCGCCGACCGGTCGTGGCGACTGCCGCTCACGTACATACAGCCTGCCGTCACGACTGTTCGATCCCAACCCGGGCGCGCCGCGTGGTCGAACCGGAGATGAACCTCAGCCCGTCACCACGGCCTCGGCACCCAACAGGACACGCAACTCCCCGACCAGGCCCCCCGAGGGGTTCACGCAGAAGTCGGCCGGCAACCGCAGTACCTGCCGGTCCCCCAGATGGAGGTAGACCTCGGCATCACCGGGGTGTGCCGACAGCAGCGCCTTGAGTTCATCGACCGTGGACCTGCTGACGTGCTCGATGGGGAGCCGCACCCGCACGGGCCTCGAGGAGGGAAGGTCTCCCATCTCGACGACCTCGACATCGTGGCAGAGGATCTTCGGAACATCGCCCCGTCGGCCATCCAGGCGGCCGCGGACCAGCACGATGGCATCCTCCTCGAGCTTGTGGCCGTGCTCTGTCATCGTCTTGGGAAACACCATGACCTCGACGCTGCCCCCGAGGTCCTCCAGGTCGAAGACCGCCATCAGGTCACCCTTGCGCGTCCACTTCTTCTGGAGGTTGGTGACGACTCCTCCGATCGTGTGCTGCTGGCCGTCATCGACATCGGCCAGGTCTGCGATCGCCATGTCGCACCGGCGCCGCAGGGCCACCTCGTAGCCGGACAGGGGATGGTCCGACACGTAGAGCCCCAGCATCTCCTTTTCGAAGGCCAGGCGGACCGACTTGTCGAACTCGACATCGCTGATATCCGTCCGCTCGTCGAACAGGGGGTCGGAATCGCCTTCGCCGAACAGGGACATGACGCCCATGTCGTGCTCCCGGCGACGGGCAAGGGTGTGCTCGATGACCTGCTCGTGGGCGAGGAGGAGCCCCTGCCGGGGATGGCCGAGAGCATCGAAGGCGCCGGCCTTGATCAGGGACTCGACCGTCCGCTTGTTGAGCACCGTGCTGTCGCAGCGCTCGACGAAGTCGTAGAAGTCCACGAACGGCCCTCGGTCATCCCGCTCTGCAAGCAGGAGTTCGACGAGCCCCTCCCCCACGTTGCGCACCGCCGACAGCCCGAACACGATGCGGGGACCGGAACCCGACCCGTTGGCACCAGCCTCGTCACCCAGGACGGCATGGAAGTCGCTGCGGGCCGCATTGATGTCGGGCACCCCGACATCGATGCCCATGATCCGGCACTCGTTCAGGTACACAGCCGCCTTGTCCAGGTTCGACTTCACGCTGGTGAGCAGCGCAGCCATGTACTCGACCGGATAGTTGGCCTTCAGGAATGCGATCTGGTAGGCGATGTATCCGTAGCCGTATGAATGGCTCTTGTTGAACGCATAGTCGGCGAACTGCTCGATGGTGTCGAAGAGGTCGTCGCCCATGGCGCCGCCGTAGCCGGTCGCCTCACAGCCTGAGACGAAGCCCTTGCGTTCCTTCTGCATGAGCTCGCGGTCCTTCTTGCCACAGGCCTTGCGCAGGTTGTCGGCGTCGGCCAACGAGTAGCCGGCGAACTTCTGTGCCACCCGCATGACCGACTCCTGGTAGATCATCAGCCCGTACGTGTCGGCGAGGAGTTCTTCGGCATCGGGATGGAAGTAGGAGACCGGCTTCCTGCCGTTTTTACGGTCGGCGTAGTCGTTGTGCATGTTGGCGGCCATCGGACCCGGCCGGTAGAGCGCAACGAGGGCCGCCACGTCTTCGAAGCCGGTCGGGGCCAAAGAGCGCATGAGGGAACGCATCGGCCCCGACTCGAGTTGGAACACGCCGATCGTGTCGCCGCGTGCCAGCAGGTCGAAGGTGGCCCCGTCGTCGAGCCGCACGTTGTCGATGTCGATTGCCTCGCCCCGGGTTGCTTCCACGAGGGCCAGGGTGTCGGTGATGACATCCAGGTTCCGAAGGCCCAGGAAGTCCATCTTGAGGAGACCCAGGTCCTCGACGGCGTGCATCTCGAACTGGGTGACCACCGGTGCATCGGCGGGATCCTGGCCGGACTCGGGCTTCCGTTGGATGGGCAGGTATTCGGTGAGGGGTTCCTTGGTGATCACCACGGCGGCAGCGTGGATGCTGTCCTGGCGACGGAGGCCCTCGAGCCCCCGGGCCACGTCGACGATCTCGCGAACGTCGTTGTCGGTCTCGTACATCTGGCGCAGGTCGGCGGCCATCTTGAAGCCGTCGGGATGCTCTTCGGTCTCCACCAGGCAGGCAGCCAGCGGGGTGTCGCGGCCCATGATCAGCTGCGGCATCGCCTTGGCCACCCGGTCGCCCAGCCCGTACGGGTGCCCCAGCACCCGGGCGGCATCGCGGACGGCGGCGCGTGCCTTGATCTGTGAGAACGTGATGATCTGTGCCACGTGGTCCCGGCCGTAACGCTCGGCTGCATAGCGGATCAGCTCGTCCCTGTGACGGGAATCGAAGTCCATGTCGATGTCCGGCATGTTGCTCCGGCTCGGGTTCAGGAAGCGTTCGAACAGCAGGTCGTACCTGATCGGGTCGAGGTCTGTGATCTCGAGGGCATAGGCCACGGCGCAGCCCGCTGCGCTACCCCGACCGGGGCCTACCCGGATGCTCCGCTCCCGGGCGTACCGGATGAGGTCCCAGGTGATGAGGAAGTACGAGGAGAAGCCCATGTCGCCGATGATCTTCAGCTCGTAAGCCAGCCTCTCGACGACCGAGTCGGGCAACGTGTCGCCCCACCGTTCCCGGGCTCCCTCGAAAGCCAGGTGCTCGAGGTAGGCATCGTCGTTCCGGAACCCGTCGGGCAGCGGGAAGTCCGGCAGTTGCGGCTTGCCGAACTCGATCTCGACATCGCAGCGCTCAGCGATCCAGAGGGTGTTGTCGCAGGCAGACGGAACATCGCGGAAGAGGCTGCGCATCTCGCCGGCCGACTTGACGTAGTGCTGGGTGCCGTGGAACCGAAAGCGCTGTTCGTCGCTCATGAGCGAGCCTGTCTGGACGCACAGGAGTGCATCGTGGGACACGGCATCGTCCTCGCAGGTGTAGTGGCTGTCGTTGGTGGCCAGCAACGGCGCACCCAGTTCCTCGGCGAGACGAATGAGCTGCGGGTTGGTGCGTTGCTGTTCGGGGATGCCGTGGTCCTGGAGTTCGACGAACAGGTTGTCCCTGCCGAAGATGTCCTGAAGGCGTCCGGCCCGTTCCCTGGCACCCTCGTAGTCGTCCCTGAGGAGCGCCTGGAGGACCTGGCCGCCGAGACAGCCGGTGGTTGCGATCAGCCCCTCGCTGTGGTCGGCCAGGACCTCCCAGTCGACCCGGGGCTTGTAGTAGTAGCCCTCCAGGAACGCCCGGCTGGCCACCTGGATCAGGTTGCGGTAGCCGGTGGCGTTCTCGGCGAGGAGGGTGAGGTGGTAGTAGAGCTTGCGTCCGCCATCCGTTTCGCCACCGGAGTCGTCCAGTCGACCACGACGGGTGGGTCGTTCGCTGCGTGACTCGTGTGCCATGTACGCCTCGGTACCCAGCACCGGCTTGATCCCCTGCTCCCTGCAGGCCCTGTAGAAGTCGACGACCCCGTACATGTTCCCATGGTCGGTGATGCCGATCGCCGGTTGGCCATCGGCAACCGCCGCCGCCACGATGTCCTCGATCCGGGCCGCTCCGTCCAGCAGCGAATACTCGGTGTGGACGTGGAGGTGGCTGAAGGAGTCGGTCACGGGTACCGCTGCGTCCGGATCAGGGGCTCAGAGGTAGGTGCCCGGACGGGTGTCGACGCCGGGTGGAACCTGCCCGGGGCCCAACTCGCCGCGACGCATGCCGGCCAACTGCTGTTGGGCGGCCATCTGCTGGGCGAACAGGGTCGCCTGAATGCCCTGGACGAGCCCCTCGAGCCACCCGACGAGCTGTGCCTGGGCGATGCGGAGCTCGTCTGCGCTCGGCGCCTCGCCCTCGCCGAACGACAGGGCCAGCCGATCCAACTCGTTGCGAAGGTCCTCGGAGAGTGCCGATCCGAGCTCGTCGATGGATGTCTCGTAGATCGCCTTCAGGCGGTCGCGGCTGGCCTCGTCGAGGCTGGCGGAACGGACCTCCTCGAGCAGCTGCTTCATCATCGTTCCGACCCGCATCACCTTGGCCGGGTGCCCGATGGTCTCCTCGAGAGTGTCGTCATCCTGAGCTTGCGGGTCGTCGACAACGAGAACCTCTGGCTGCTCCACTTCCGGCTCGTCGCCACCCGATCTACCTGTCGCCTCCATCGATCCGACTCTACGCCGACGAGGGGACGCTCGCAGGAACCATTGCGGAGGGTGCCGGACACCTGGGTGTCATGTCACGATTCCGACCGCCGGCACCAGCACCTCGTCCGGGGTGAGCGACCCGTGGCGCCCTATCAGGTCGATAGACATCACCTCGGCTGGGTCCCGGAAGGCGACCCGGCCCCTTGCCACCAGGGCCACATCGCCGAGCCGGGAACGGGCCGCCGCGTCGAGGCGGGGCCCGAGCCAGCATTCGGCCTCGACTTCGTGACGGGTTCTTATCCAGGCCTGCTCCCCGAACGCACCGATGGCTGCAGCACGGAGGTCCGATGCGGCACCGGGACGGGCATGGAGCCACCTGAAGCGGGCCTCGCCGCTCTGGCCATCGAGGCAGGAGGTCACCTCCGGCGGCAGGTCGAGGATTCGTTCCCCTACGTGTACCTGTCCGTGGTCGGCGGTGACGACGACAGCGGTTCCGGGAGGCACCCGGTCCATGAGGGCGGCGACCATCGCATCACAGTCGGCCAGCTCCTCGTCGTAGCGCTCGGCCAGGCCGTGCTCGTGGGCGATGCGGTCGATGCCGTCCCAGTAGGCGTAGACGAACGGCTCGCCTGCGGACAGCAGGCCGACCGTTCGGTCGACCATGTCGTGTCGCCCCGTGTAGCCGACGAGCCGGGTCGCCGACAGGTGGGCGCGGGTGAAACCCGATCCGGCGAATTCGGCCCGGGTGACGACCGGCGGGTACTGGCCGCCGAAGACCGGACACGGCTGGAACTCTGCCGGATCGATACTCCCCCTGGCATCCCCGTCAGCTGTCGTCCACCGGAGTGCGTTGAGGACCGATCCGTCGACGGCGATCCGGTAGCCCACGACACCGTGCTCGCCGGGAGGAAGTCCTGTCGAGATGGAGGTGAGGGCGGCCGAAGTCGTGGTCGGCGCAACGGTGGTGATCGCCTGACCGTCGAGGGCGGCAAGTACGGGCGCCACGTCCCGGCGCTGCCGGAGTTGATTCCAGCCCAGCCCGTCGAGCACGAGGAGCAGTACCCGGCGGGCGGCGAGCAGGTCGTGCGGAAGCCAGTCGGGCTCGTGGGATCCCTCGAGGAGCGCCGGGACGAGTCCGGTCACGCAGGCGCCGCCGTAGTCGGGCAGGAGGGGCTCGTCGTACGGGCGGGTGTCGTCGATCGTCACGACTCGAACGTAGCGCCGGAGCGGCCGTCTAGGATCGGACGCCGTGAAGGTCTCGACCCGTGGCGACTATGCAAGTCGGGCGCTGCTCTCCCTTGCACTCCACGGCGACGGGCAGACGCCCCGGTCTGTCCGCGACATCGCCGACCAGACGAGCCTTCCGCAGCCGTACCTCGAGCAGATCCTGCTGGCCCTCAAGGGAGCCGGCCTGGTGCGTTCGAAGCGCGGTGTCGGCGGAGGCTACGTGCTCGCCCGCGAGCCCGGAACGATCCTGCTCTCGCAGATCGTGTCGGCAGTCGACGGGCCGATCGTGGCCGGCGACTTCGTCGAACCCCACACCGACGGCGCCTGTGACCACGAGGGGCAGTGCGTGCTGCTCACGATCTGGGCCAGTGCGGGCTCGCACATGCAGCGTTATCTGGATTCGTTCACCCTCGAGGACATCGCCAGAATGGCCCGCGGGCAGGAGGGTTGGCCCGAGGCCTGAGGCCCGAGGTTGGCCGGGCAGGCGGGCGGGATCAGTCCGGTCCCTCCGCCAGGTACTCGAGTACCCCTGACAGGTCGGCGGGCAGGCACGAGTCGAAGGCCATCGCCACGCCGGTCGAGGGGTGTGCGAAGCCGAGGTGCCCGGCGTGCAGGAACGGCCGATCGAGGCCGAGGTGTTCGCGTGAGGAGTCGTAGGCGGCATCGCCGACCAGCGGGTGGCCGATGGCCGTCAGGTGGACCCGGATCTGGTGCGTGCGACCCGTCTCGAGGCGACACTCCAGCAATGTCGTGCACGGCCGCTCCCATCGCTCCTGCACCGTGTAGGCGGTGCGTGCCTCCCGCCCCCCGACCACTACCGCCATCCTCGTGCGGCCGCGGGGCGAGCGGCCGATGGGTGCCTCGATGCGACCCTCGTCGGCCTCGACGCAGCCGTGGACGAGCGCCAGGTACCGACGGTCGACACGGCGATCTGAGAGTTGCCGGACAAGCGAGGCATACGCCGCTGCGGTGCGGGCAACCATCAGGAGACCGGAGGTTCCACGATCGAGGCGATGGACGATCCCCGGACGCAGCGCCGAACCCACCGACGCCACCTCCGGATAGCGGGCCAGGATGCCGTGGACGAGGGTGCCCTCGTCGCGGCCCGCACCGGGGTGGACGATCATGCCGGCCGCCTTGTCCACGACCATCACGTCTTCGTCCTCGTGGACGACGACGATCTCGACGCCGGGATCAGGTCGAAGCCCCTGGGCCTCTCCCTCTGCGACATCAGGTACCGCCAACTCATCCCCCTCCTGTACCCGACGGGACCGCACCAGCACCGGTTCGCCGTCGATCAGGACCAGGCCCTCCTCGATCGCCTTCGCTGCACGGCTCCGGCTGATTCCCGTCAGGAGGCTGACCACCCGGTCGAGCCGTTCGCCATCGAGTGCCGGGGGAACGGGCTCGTGGAGGCCTGTCATCGGATCGCGTCGGTGCGCACGCCGCGCAGGACTATCAGGAGGCCACCGACGACGATCACCGAGTCGGCGACGTTGAACACCGGCCACCACTGGAGGTCGACGAAGTCGACCACGCCACCACCGAAGAACCCGTCCCCGGAACGGAAGGCCCGATCGGCGAGGTTGCCGAATGCCCCGCCCACGATCCCACCGACGCAGACCCGGGCGATCGGGTCGTCCGCCCGTGCACCCAGGCGTACCAGCAGAACAACCACGGCGAGGATGAGCACTGCAAAGATAGGACCTAGCCCCTCGCCCTGGCTGAATGCGGCACCCGTGTTGAACACCGTCCGTAGTCGGAGGGTCCAGAACAGGTCGACCGTGCGACCGGAGCCGAGGTTCTCGACCGCCCACCACTTGGTGAGTTGGTCCAGCACGAGGACCGAGGTCCCCACTAACAGCGCACCCCTCCAGGGGGCCACGCCAGAAGTCACCGTCGGCCGAGCCCGCCGGCCTTGTACTCGACGCGCTCGGCCGCCCAGGGAATCGCCTTCATGCGTTCCTTCGGAATGTTCTTCCCCGACTGGACACACACGCCGTAGACGCCCTTTCGGATCCGCTCCAGGGCTGCATCTATCTGGTCGACGGCGTCACGGGCCTGGGCACTGAGCGCCAGGTCGAGGTCGCGGGCCACGGCAAAGGTGTCTCCTTCGCCGGACTCCTCGTCGAACTGGACGTCGCCGGGTTCGCGTCCGTCGAGTAGGGAGTCGGCCTCCGCTTCGAGGGTGTCGGCGCTCCGGAGGTAGCGCACCCGTTCCTCGTGGAGGCGCTGTCTCTGTTCGGCGAGGAACACCTTGCCGAACGGGGACTTCGGCTTTTTTGCTGCAGGCTTTTTTGCTGCAGGCTTTTTTGCTGCAGGCTTCTTCGCCGTCCTGCTCGTCTTGTTCGTGGCCATGGGAATCTCCTGATCGTCTGCCCGCCCCGGGAGCCCCGACAGGCCCCCGGATCACCGGATCAACCGTGCGCCGAGCGGGGGCATGGTACCGGGGGGCAGCGCCGCTGCGGGTGATCGATCCCTCCGTCTACGTGATGGGTGCCACATCCGGGCGGGCACCCGCACAGATCACCCGTCGTCAGTGAAAAAGGCGTCCATGGCCGCACCCTCGCTGCCGACCGACTGCCGTAGCTCGTCCAGAAGCCCTCCGCCGGGCACCGCCAGCGTCGGCAGGTCAGCAGGACGCTCCCCGGGCACCACCTTCGACGGCGGAGGCTTCGCCGCCGCCACGGGTGCCGGAGGTTCCTGCCCGCCGGAATCCTGCACCTCGCCGGGCTCGACCCGGGTCGGCGCGGCTTTCGCCTCGGGGGGTTCCGGCTCCACCGGACGTCGCTCGTCACCGGAGGCCCGCCTCTCCGCCATCGGCCGTGCAGGCGCAGCCTCGACCAACTTGCGAAGGTCGCCCAGCGTTCCCAGGAGTCGCTCCCGGTGGGCATCGATGTGGCGTTCCATGATGCTGATGTCGTCCCTCACGGAATCGCGGGCAACCTCGAGAACCGTCGTCTCGTCGAGCAGGCGCTGGCGAGCCTCCTCGATGGCCGCCCGGACCTCCGCCTCGGCCGCCGACCGCAGGGTCGCCGCCTCGGCCTCGGCCTCGGCCACGAAACGCCGCCCCTTGGCCTCGGCGGTTGCGATCTCGGCTTCAGCCGTGGCCCGTGCCTTCTGGGTGGCGTCCAACTCCTGTTCGATGCGCTTCTCGGCCATCTCCGCACGGTCGAGTGCAGCCCGGCGCTCGGCACGGAGGTCGGCTATCTCCCTGGTAGCACGATCGATCAGCGCATCGACCTGGGCAGGGTCGTAACCCCGCAACTTCTGGGGGAACTGGGTGTCCTCGAGTTCGCGGAGGATGTCGGAGCCGTCCATGGACACGAGCGTACCGCCGCGACATTCCCCGATGGGGGCACCCTCGAACCTGTTCGATCAGATGCAGGACTCGATCAGAAGCAGATCATCTGTCGAAGGAAGATCAGCCCGAAGAAGGCGACCAGGGGCGACAGGTCCAGGCCTACGTTGCCGAGGCGCACCGGGGGCAGGATCCGACGGAGGGGCACCAGCACGGGATCCGTTACCAACAGCAGGAAGCCGACGACCGATGCCGCGGTTCCGTGGGGAGAGATCGGGAACCAGCTCGAGATGACGCGCAGGAGCAGGATCCACCAGTACAGGGTCAGGACAAGACAGACGATTCCCATGGTCGAACTCCGAACTCCGCCGGCTCAGCCGGCGCTGTCGGGATCCTCGAGGAGGAGACGGTCGGCTGCAGAAACCTCGACGTTCGTGGGTGTGAGCAGGTACACCTGGTTGGCTACCTTCTCCATCTCGCCGCCGACGCCGTAACAGACGCCGCTGGCGAAGTCGATGATGCGCCGGGACAACTCGCTCTCGACTCCCTGCAGGTTGACGATCACGGGCTGCTCGGAGACAAAGCGGTCAGCCATCTCCTGGACGTCCTCGAACGAGGTCGGAGCAACCGTATGGGGGCGCGAGGCAACGGGTGGCGGAATCCGCTTGACGGTTCCGGTCGCCACCGGAGCGACGGTCCGCACTGTGTTCGATGGTCCATCCACCGCCCACAGCGAACGGCCGGCGGCATCGGAGCGGGCCTCCACGAACTCGCTGGACGAGAGCGGCCCACGCGGCACCGATTCTCCGGTGTCGAACTCCTCGTATGCCTCGTCGGGCCCGAGGCCGAGGTAGAGCATGAACTTCTTGAGCATCCAGCGGAGCGTACTGCCACCGAAGCCCTGCCGGGGGGCATGTCGGGAGGTTCGGGACCGGCAGCCGGGTTTAGGTGTGCTGCCAGGCGGTGGGACGCTCCCCGAACAGGGCACGACCCACACGCACCAGCGTTGATCCACAGTCGATGGCGATCTCGAAGTCGTCGGTCATTCCCATCGAGACCTCCGGCAACTCCAGGCGTTCGGCGAGGTCCGCGACGGTGGTGAACACCCTGCGGGTGGCATCGACCTCTCCCGGAGCCCCGACGGTCATCAGGCCTCGGACGTCGAGCCCGAGGTCTGTGCCATGCGCGACCAGCCCCTCGACCTCGCCCGGGGTACAGCCCCCGCGGCCGGGAAGCCCCACTGCGTCGACCTGGACGAGGACCCTCGCCGCAGGGTCCCGTCGGGCTACCTCGTCGAGCAACTCGACCCGGTCGATGGTCTGCCAGAGGGCCACGATCCCGGCGAGCCGCCGGACCTTGTTGCGCTGGAGGCGGCCGATCAGGTGCCAGGCCATGTCCCCGGGTCCGCCACCGACGGGGTCCTCATGCTTGACCAGAAGTTCCTGGGCGTAGTTCTCACCGACCTCCTGGAGCCCGGCCCGCCGAACGGCCTCGACCGCTGCGACCGGAAATGCCTTCGTGACGGGGAGCAGCCGGGTACGACCGGAGCTCCGCTTCGCCAGGTCGGCCGAGAGTGCTTCGATGCGCTCCACTGCGGCGGCCAGGTCGATGGACCCGTTCATGGTGCCTCCATCCAGGCCACCATCGCCTGCCGGCGCCTCGTGCCGCCCACTCGATGCGACCAGTGCCGTTGGTCGCAGCCGGTACACACCCCGTCGAACACGATTTCCACCACACCGCAGCGTTCGAGGGCGATGCGCACACCTTCCGGCAGGTCCAGCGCAGGCCTGCCATCGGATGTCAGGGCCCGTACATCGTTACCGAACTGTTCACAGAGGGCCTCGAGGTCCGAGTCGCCGAACTCGTAGCAGCAGGCACGGATGCAGGGACCCACAACCGATTCCTGGGGTCCGGGCGCCACCTGCGCCAGGAGGTTCGAGGCCTGCTCGAGGACTCCCGCCTGGAGGCCTCGCCAACCCACGTGTGCCACGGCAAGTCCCCCCGGGGAGGCGAGCGCCACGGGGGCGCAGTCAGCGACCTGAATGCTGAGCGCCGTGTCGGTCTGTGCGGTCACCGAGGCGTCAGCCTCGGATCCGGCACCGTCACCGGGTCCTTCGACCAGGATCACCCGGGGCCCGTGGACCTGGCGAAGCCAGGTCCACGGTCCGGGCCGCAACGCCTCGCGGCGCTGGGAGAGGGCACCGGTCGGGCCATCCACGGCGAGATCGCCGTCGATGCCCTCGGAGACCAGCACCCGGACCATCCGCCCCGACGGCCGGAGTCGGCTGAACAGGTTCCGGGCCATCGTTGGACCGGTCGGTTCGCCGACGCCGGCTGGCGCGGGAGGTCCCTACTTCAGGAAGCTCGGAACGTCGAGCTCGTCGTCGTCCCCGACGGCGAACGGGTCGCTGTCCGGTGTACGGGGGTCGGAGGTGGTGGCAGTTACATGGGTGCGCGAGGCCGGACGCTCGCCGTCCCAACGGTCGAAGCCTGCGGCTATGACCGTGACCCGGACGTCGTTGTCCATCTCGTCGTCCACGACGGTGCCGAAGATGATGTTGGCGTCGGGGTGGGCGACGCCGTGGATCACCTCGGCGGCCTCGTTGACCTCGAACAGGCCCAGGTCGCTCGGACCGGAGATGTTGAGGAGGATGCCACGTGCGCCCTCGATGGATGCCTCCAGCAGCGGGCTGGAGATGGCGTTCCGGGCTGCGTTGAGAGCCCGGCTCTCGCCGGTGGCCTGGCCCACGCCCATCAGCGCTGAGCCGGCGTCCTCGAGAACCATCTTCACGTCGGCGAAGTCGGTGTTGATGAGACCGGGCGTGGTGATCAGGTTCGTAATGCCCTGCACTCCCTGGAGCAGAACCTCGTCGGCCATCTCGAAGGCGTTCAGCATCGCCGTCTTCTCGCTCGACACGGTGAGGAGCCGGTCGTTGGGGATGACGATCTGGGCGTCGACCTTCTCCTTGAGGTTCACGATGCCGTTCTCTGCCTGAACGGCACGGCGGCGACCCTCGAAGCCGAAGGGGCGTGTCACCACGGCGATGGTCAGCGCTCCGAGCGACTTGGCCAGTTCGGCGATGACGGGAGCGGCGCCGGTTCCGGTTCCGCCGCCCTCGCCGGCGGTCACGAAGACCATGTCGGAGCCCTCGAGTACCTGCTCGATCTCGTCACGGTGCTCCTCGGCCGCCTGGCGGCCGATGTCCGGATCGCTGCCGGCGCCGAGGCCCCTGGTCAGGTCACGACCGATGTCGAGCTTTGCGTCGGCATCGCTCATCAGCAGAGCCTGTGCATCGGTGTTTACGGCGACGAACTCGACGCCCCGCAGCCCCGATTCGATCATCCGGTTGACGGCGTTCACACCGCCGCCACCTACACCGATCACCTTGATCACCGCCAGGTAGTTCTGGGGATTCGACATCATCGCTTCTCCTGGTGTTCTCTGCCGATCCGGTTGTCGGATCGGTCCGGTTACAGGCCGGGCGACTCCCAACACCAACCCACACCCTGAAGTGGAGGGTCAGTGTTTGAAGACTCAACCTCTAGTTGTGGTCGAGAGACTACGCGGAGTAGTCACCAAACGTCAACCCGGCGCCGAAATTCACCCGAGACCGCTTGACGTCAAAGTAGGAGTGTCCCCCTCAACAGGCGCCGCGCCGGACCACCGGATTGTCCGGAATCGAGACATCGACCTCGCGCAGGCAGCCCAGGACGACCTTGGTCAACACCGTGGCCAGTGCCCGGGCCTGATCCCGGTAGTCGTCGCTGATCCCGAACTCTGCCACGGCACCGCCGACCAACTCGGCGCGTATTCCGTCCCCCGTCGGCACCAGGGCGACGATCCAGGCACCCAGGTCCGGCGGCACGGCCTCTGCGGCGCGGAGCAGCGGACCGATACCCGAGATGCGGCTGCCGGGAGGCCCGAATCCGTCCACACGGATGTGCGGCAGATCCGGATCGGCGGCTGATGCCGGATCGACCTCCTCCAGAACCGCCCCGACTGCGTCCAGCAGCACCTGCGCTCCCACCGGGTCGACCGCCACGACCGCAGCCGTCCGTTCAAGTATCCGCAGGTACACGGTTCCCGACCACTCACGTCGCACCGTCGCCTCTGCCACCCACGGCAGAGCCGTGAGCCGACCGTCAACAGCATCGAGGTCCAGGTCCATCAATGCCAGGCCGACCTCTATTGCCGCAGCCTCTCGGACAGCCTGCTCGGGGACCCTGACGCCGGCCCCCTCCACCACGATGCTGTCGATGTCGAGGAGTGCGGACCGGGTCGATGCATAGGCGAGGGCTCCGAGCAGCAGCAGCCCGACCGGCACCCACAACCACCAGAAGCGCCTGAGGGGGCCCCGGGTCGGCGCATCGTCGTGGTCGCTCATGGGCCGGGCGTGTCGAAGCCGACCAGCACCGTCTCGGATTCCAGGACGACACCGTGAGCATCGGCAACACGTTGTCTAACCTCCCGCATGAGAAGGCGCACGTCTTCGGCACTCCCGCCGACATCAGCCTGGATGAAGTTGGCGTGTTTCGGCGACACCTGCGCCGTGCCGATGCGCAGGCCCTTCGCCCCGGCCAGGTCGATGAGACGACCGGCCGAGTCACCCGGTGGATTGGTGAACACGGATCCCGCGTTCGAACCGCCTGGCTGGTTCTCCCTGCGCCAGCGGATGATCTCGGCCAACATTGCCTCGCCCTCCATGGCACCATCGGTCCCCAACTCCAGTCCTGCTGCCGACACGACCTGTGTCGCCGTGAGGACCGAGTGCCGGTATCCGAGTTCGAGTTCGTCCACCTGCAGGCGCCTCGTGGTTCCATCGCAGAGATCGACGACATCGGCCCAGCCGAGTACTGCCGCCATATCGGATCCGTGTCCGCCTGCGTTCATACGGACGGCACCACCGATCGAGCCGGGGACGCCGACTGCCCATTCAAAGCCCGACAGGCCGGACTGCACGGTCAGGCGTGCGACCACGGGCAGGCTGGCGCCGCCTCCCGCAACCACGTTCACGCCACCTTCGACCGAACCATCGACGAGCACCTCTTCGAATCCATCGCCGAGCTGCACGGCCACGCCCTCGAAGCCGCCGTCGGCGACCAGGAGATTGGATCCGCGTCCGATCACGACGACCGGTGCACCGGAGCCGGCCAGGACGGCAGCCACCGCCTCCAGCTCCGGAAGACCCTGTGGCCTGACGTACAGGGACGCTGCTCCCCCGACCCGGTAGGTGGTCATGGGACCGATCGGATGCCACCGTCGGCAGCCCTCGTCCAGGCGCAGACCGTCCAACGACCCGCCCAGGTCGTCCAGGTGTCCGGAAAGGTCTCCGTCAGGCATCGAGTCGCCCCCTGACCTCGTCCGGCACAGAGGTCAGGTCGCCTGCTCCCATCGTGAGGCACAGGTCGCCAGCCTCCAGTTCCCCTGCGAGTGCCTCGACAAGGTCTTCGCGACGCGGAACGTAGTGGACGTCGATGCCCGGTGACGACCGCTGGATCGCATCGACGATGAGTTGCCCGGAGACACCCGGACGTGGTGCCTCCCCCGCCGGATACACATCTGTGATGTAGACCCTGTCGGCCCCCTCGAACGAACCGCCGAAGTCCGACCAGAGGGCCTCGGTTCGGCTGTACCGGTGGGGCTGGAACACAGCCACCAGGCGGCGCCATGTTCCACTGGACGCCGCTGCGATGGTCGCGCTGACTTCGGTCGGAAGGTGGGCGTAGTCGTCCACGAACTCGACGCCGCCGGAGGTGCCGCGATGCTCGAAGCGCCGGGCCACGCCACCGAAGTTCCCGAGGCCCTCGGCGATCGCATCGGGCGCAATCCCCACGAGCATGGCGATGACGGCGGCACTGGCGGCGTTTCGTGCGTTGTGCAGGCCGGGCACCGGGAGGGAAAGGGGAATCCGGCCTCCGCCGGGCGTCAGGAGGGCGAAGCGAACCCCCGCCCACGACTCTTCGACCTCGGTGATCCCCCAGTCGGCTCCTCGCTCCGTCCCAACGCCTACACATACGCCTGCACCCGTACCTGTACCTGCGCCGGTGAACTCGGCGACCAGCCGCGCTCCGTCCGGGTCGTCGACCCCGACGACCACGGGGCCGTCGGTCTCCTGGACGAAGCGTGAGAACTCTGCCAGGAGGTCCCCGTAGCCCCCATGGTGGTCGAGGTGGTCGGGTTCGACGTTGGTCACTACGGCTGCGGTACGGGGCAGCCGAACGAAGGTCCCGTCGCTCTCGTCGGCCTCGACGACCATGAGGTCGCCGCTGTCCCAGGCGGCACCGGTGCCGATCTCGTTCACGTCGCCACCGATGATGAACGACGGCCGAACCCCGGCCTGACGCAGGACAAGGGCCAACATCGATGCCGTCGTCGTCTTGCCATGGGTCCCTGCGACGGCAATGGTGCTTCGCTGTGCACAGATGGCGGTCAGGACATCGGCACGGCTCAGCACCGGAATACCGGCCTCTACGGCGGCCCGGCACTCCGGGTTCCTGTCCGGAACGGCCGTCGAGCGCGTCAGGATCTCGGCCCGCCCGAGGTTCGACCCTGCGTGGCCCACGGTCACGGTTATGCCCAGTGCTTCCAGCCGATCCATGCCGGTTGATGACTTCAGGTCGGAACCCGTCACCTCGTGTCCCATTGCCGCAAGCACCTCGGCAATGGCGCTCATTCCTGCGCCGCCGACACCGACGACATGAACACGACGGGGTACCGACAGGTCGATCGGGCCCTCAGGCATCGGCATGCTCCAGGATCAGGTCGACGACCCTGTCGGCGGCATCCGGGATGCCCACGCCTGCAGCAGCCTCTGCCATGGACTGCCGGCGATCCACGTCACCGAGGAGCTCTGCCAGCTCGACCCGGAGCCGACTACCGTCGAGCTCCCCATCGGCGAGGATTCGGGCCCCGCCGGCGTCGGCCAGGAGGCGGGCGTTGGCGGTCTGGTGGTCGTCCGGAGCCCCCGGCAGGGGCACAAGGAGGGAGGGCACGCCCACCACACCGAGTTCGGCCACGGTCGTGGCTCCCGACCTGGCAAGGACCAGGTCGGCGGCTACGAGGACCGTGGGCAGGTCGTGCTCGTATTCGACGACACGATGCTCGACGGTGGGTGCCGCAGCGTGCCGAACGACGTCGGTGGCCTTCCAGTCCCTGCTGCCCATGACATGGTGGACGACCATCTCGACACCATCCCAGTCCCGCATCGCCTCGAAGACGGCCCGGTTGATGCGGCGCGCCCCCAGCGAGCCGCCGAAGACCACGACGAACGGCCGATCGTCGAGCCCGAGCGTCCGGCGGGCTGCCTCGCGACCGGCGCCGCACGATCGCCCACGGATCTCCGGTCGGACAGGGTTCCCTGTCACGACCGCCCTGGGTAGCCCGGAACCATCCGCCGGCACGGCGCACGCCCTGGCGAATCGGCCGAGGAGGCGATTGGCCGCCCCGGGTACTGCGTTCTGCTCGGCGACGACGATCGGGATCCGCAGGAGAACGGCGGCCAGCCCGCAGGGGATGCTGGCGTAGCCCCCCAGCGCAACCACAACCCGGGGGCGCCGACGCAGCAGCAACACCACGGCACGCATGCATGCCAGGCCCAGCCCGAGCACGGCGCCCACATTTGCGAGCGCCAGGCGACGCTGGATGCCACGTCCCGGCAGGAGGGTGAGCGGGAAGCCGGCCGCTGGGACAAGGGTGCGCTCGATGCCGCGTCGGCTGCCAACGAGGAGGACGTCATCTGGTGCCTCGACCACTCCCCTTTCCACGAGTGCGTTCGCAATGGCCAGTCCGGGAAGTACATGTCCCGCCGTTCCACCCCCTGCGATCACCACCCCACGCCGTGGTCGTGCGGTCACGGCGTCTGGCGGGCGATGTTGAGCAGGATGCCGAATGCGCCCATCGTGACGATCAGGGCCGAGCCGCCGAACGAGACGAACGGCAACGGGACCCCGGTGATCGGAAGCCTCCCGAGTACGGCACCGATGTTGACGAACGCCTGGATCATGATCCAGGTGGTGATCCCCGCTGCCAGGAGCTGGCCGAACGGATCAGGGGCGTGCAACGCCGTGGACAGTCCGACAAGGCCGATGACCAGGAAGCCCACGATCACCAGCCCGGCTCCGACGAGACCGAACTCCTCGGCGATGATCGCGTAGATGAAGTCGGTGTGTGCGAAGGGCAGGAAACCCCACTTGGCGCGGCTTGCGCCCAGCCCGATCCCGAACAGGCCGCCGTTGGAGATGGCCACTCCGGACTGGATGGTCTGCCAACCCGTGTTGAGCGGATCCGTCCAGGGGTCGAGCATGCCCAACAGCCGCTGCCGCCGATAGCCGGCGCTCATCGTCAGGCCGAACGCTCCGAGGGCACCGCCCCCGACGAGCATTGCCAGCAGCCGAAGGCGCAGGCCGGCGAAGAAGAGCATCGCCACGGCGATGGCACCCACGATCATCGAGGTACCCAGGTCCGGCTCCAGCATCAGGAGGACACCGATCACACCGACCAGGCCGACGATGGGATACAGCGTGAGCTTCTTGTCCGTGAGGGGACGCCTGCTCCGTGACAACAGGTCGGCGCAGTACAGCACCAACGCCAGCTTGAGGAACTCGGATGGTTGTAGCGAGACCACCCCTAGATCCAGCCAACGGGCCGACCCGTTCGTCCGCAGCCCCAGGCCGGGAATGAGGACGAGCACCAACAGCACGATGCAACCGAAGAGGCCGGGAACGGCCAGGGGCCGCAGTCGCCGGTAGTCGATCCGGATCATCGTCGACATGGCGATCAGGCCGAACAGGAACCAGAGCACCTGGCGCTTCAGGTGGTGCCAGGCATCGCCGTATGCGCGCAGGTCGTTGACCGACGAGGCAGACAGCACCATGACGACCCCCATCAGGCACAGGATGAGAGCCACGACGAGAAGCACCACGAAGCGAAGGGACCGGCGACCGGGAGGCCGACGTGTACCCCTCGCGACCTTCGCACTTCCGGCCTCCGCCTGTCCCTCGGAGCTGCTGCCCCTGGTCGCCACCGGACTCATAGGGTCGCCTCCAGTTCCGTGACCACGCGGGCGAAGTCGTCCCCGCGCTCCATATAGGACGAGTACCAGTCGAAGGAACTGCAGCCGGGCGAGAGCAGCACCACCCCGCCCTCTTCGACCTCCCGGCAGGCCTGGGCGACTGCCAACTCCATCGAATCGGCTACCGAAACCGGGCAGCGGCCGCTGAACGCTGCTGCGATCTCGTCGGCGGCCTCGCCGATGGCCACCACCGCCCGGGGTGCGGAGGCACCCAGCGGGGTGAGGTCGAGGCCCTTGTTCCGACCACCTGCGATGAGGACTGCACCAGGCAGTGCGTTGAGGGCCGACACGGTGGCATGCGGTGTGGTCGCCTTGCTGTCGTCGACGAAGCGGGTGCCGTCCACCTCGCACAGCAACTGCATGCGGTGCGGGAGGCCGCTGAAGCAACGCAGGACATCGGCGCACCCCGCAGACGAGGCTCCGGCCCTGACGGCAAGCGCAGTCGCAGCCTGCGCGTTGAGCAGGTCATGGGGCATCCGACGCAAGATTTCATCTACCGCCAAGATCACCTGTCCTTCCAGCAACAGCTCGCCGTCATCGATGCGACACGTTGAGCCGGCACTGCCGAATCCGGTGGCCCCCACGGGCGCATGGGACCTGACGACGGGGTCTGCAAGGTTTGCAACTGCATCGGCCGGGTCGTCGATCGATTCCCAGATCCGCGCCTTGGCGGCCTCGTAGGCGGCAAGGTCGGCGTGGATGTCGAGGTGGTCGGGTGCAAAGTTGAGCCATGCGGCGGGTCCGAGGCGAACCGAGCGCGCATGCCCCAACCTGAAGGAGGAGGCTTCTACCACGAACACCTCGGCCTCTGCATCGTCTATCGCCACGACAAGAGGGGTCTCGTTGTTGCCCGCGGGCAGTGCACGGATTCCGGAACGTTCGAGCATCTGGGCGACCAGGGTCACCACGGTGGTCTTGCCGTCAGTGCCGGTCACCGCACAGCGGGGACGTGCATCCCAGTCGGCGGCCAGGTCCGACTCGTCGAGCAGAGCCACGCCTGCCCCCCGGGCTGCTCCGAAGATCGGATGTGCATCGGGCACTCCCGGGCTGAGCACGACACGGTCGCAGCCGTCGAGGAGCCCTGGCCAGTCCTCAACTCCCGGGGCGGCCACCAACTCGAGCCCCAGGTCCGAGATTGCGGTCCGGACCGCCCCTTCGGGTCGATCGTCCACGGGGCGCACGTCCTCGCCCCGACGGACAAGCGCCTCTGCCACGGCACGCCCTGTCAACCCGAGTCCGAGTACAAGGACCGTTCCGCTCATCGACCCATCTCCGTGACGCCCGCTGCGATCGAGTCGGCATAGAACAACCCCAGGCCCACGGCGGTACAGAGCCCCGAGATGATCCAGAAGCGCACGATCACCGTGGTCTCGGGCCAGCCGCCCAGTTCGAAGTGGTGGTGGACGGGTGCCATTCGGAACACCCGGCGGCCGCCGAACAGGCGGAAGGCACCGATCTGGAGTATCACCGAGACGGTCTCCATCACGAACAGGCCCGCCACGATCGGGAGCAGCAGGTGCGTGTTGGTCGCAAGGGCGAGCGCGGCAAGGCCTGTGCCAATCGCCAGGGAGCCGGTGTCGCCCATGAAGATCTGTGCCGGTGCGGCGTTCCACCACAGGAAGCCGAGGCAGGCGCCTGCCATCGATGCGGCCACCACCGCCAGGTCGAGTGCATGGGGCACCTCGTAGGCCAGCGGGTACCGGAACTGCCAGAAGGCGATGAAGGTGAATGCGGCGAAGCAGAACGTGCCGGCGCCGGCCGCCAGGCCGTCGAGGCCGTCGGTGAGGTTGACCGCGTTCGAGGAGCCGATGATGAGGAGCACGGCCCAGACGGTCCAGAGCGTGTCGCCCAGGTCTATGCCGGGCTGGGCGATGCGGGTGAAGGACAGCTCGGTGTGGGCCCCGGTGAAGCGGAGCATCAGCACCGAGAAGCCCACGGCGACCAGGAGGAGGCCGAGAAGCTTGGCCCGCTTGCTGAGCCCCAGGCTGCGCTCCCGGACGACCTTGATCCAGTCATCGATGAGGCCTACGGTCCCGCCACCGATGATCGCCAGCATCACGAAGATGCCGGTGCGCGTGTAGATGCCGTGGTACAGGTCGCTCAGGACATAGCCGAGGACGGCGCCGGTCACGACCGCAAGGCCACCCATCGTCGGGGTGCCGGCCTTGGTGGCGTGGCCCTCGGGTCCGTCGTCCCGGATGGGTTGGCCGATGTGCAGGCGGGACAGCCACCGGATCAGGATCCGCGTCCCGATGAGGGAGGACGACATCGCCACTGCTGCTGCGATGAGCAGGCGGATCACGAGCGAAGCTCCAGTATCTCTGCGGCGACCAGGCGGTCATCGAACGGCAGGAGGTCGGCACCGACATGCTGTGTTGCCTCATGGCCCCTGCCGGCGACCAGGACCAGGTCACCAGAGTGCGCCAGGCCGATCGCCATGGTCATGGCCTCGCGTCGATCCGGTTCGACGATCACCTCCGATTGATCCGTGCCCGAAAGGTCCATACCGGAAAGAATGTCCTCAATGATCCCCCCAGGTGGGTCATACCTCGGGTTGTCGGATGTCACCACGACCACGTCGGCGCCCGAAACGGCTGCGCGGCCCATCTCTGGACGCTTCCCCTCATCCCGTCCACCGCCGCAGCCGAACACGCAGATGACCCTGCCGGTCGACACTTCACGGGCCGCAGCGAGGGCGGCCGTGAGCGCATCGGGTGTGTGTGCATAGTCGACGACCACCCTGATGCCGGCCGCCTCGGGAAGGGACTCGAAACGGCCGGGTACGGGTTGGAGCAGGCCCAGTGCCTCACGGACGTCCGCAACAGGCGTGCCGACGAGGACAGCGAGCTCGGCGACCACCAGTGCGTTCGTCACGGCGAAGCGACCCGGGAGTGCAAGGTCGACCTCCCCGTGTCGCCATGTGAACCGGGATCCGTTCCTGCCGACAAGGACCGATGCATCCGATGTCGCCACCTCGACAACCTCGAGGCCCGAGTGCCTTCCTGCAGCCGCACGCTCCCTTCCGGAGTCGTCGTCCACGACGACAACCGCATGGCCGGAGAACTCCCTTGCGAGGAGGCGCTGCTTGGCCGCCGCATAGGCGTCCATCGACCCGTGGTAGTCGAGGTGGTCCCGTGTCAGGTTCGTGTACGCCACTGCGGCAAACCCGATGCCGTCCACCCGGTGCTGTGCCAGGGCATGGGAGGAAACCTCCATACACACGATGTCCACGCCATCGTCCGCCCAGGACGCCAACCGAGCCTGCAGGTCCGGGGCCTCGGGTGTGGTCCTGTCTCCGGTCAGGGTTCCCGACTCTGCGACGTGCCGACCGCTCCGGCGGAGGACATCGGCGAGCATGTGTACGACGCTGGTCTTGCCGTTGGTTCCCGTCACCCCTACCACTGCGAGCCGACGGGAGGGGAAGCCGTGGAGGACGGCGGCGAGCAGCGCCATGGATCGGCGGGCGTCCGGCACAACCACCTGATCGATGCCCAGGTCGAGGTGGCGTTCGACGAGGAGCGCAGAAGCGCCGGCGGCCACCGCCTCCCGTGCGTGGTCGTGGCCGTCGGCAGCGATGCCCGGCAGGCAGCAGAAAAGGTCCCCCGGGGCAACCCGGCGCGAGTCGTAGGCGATACCGGTGATCTGGGTTCCCGGGCCGATCGCTCCGATGCTGTGCGCATCCAGCCCGTTATCCCACTCTTGGCGCGCCGCCTCGATGAGCTCGCCCAGGTCCATGTCAACCCCCGGTCGATGCCGCTGCGACCTCGTCGGAGCTCCGCTCGGCTTCCTCGCGTGCCAGAGCCTCGGCTGCCTCGAGGGCCACAATCTGGGCAGGCGTCGCCGCCATCACCCGGCCTGCATCCTCGAGGCCTATGCGCTCGGCTTCAGATGGAATCCGGCGTTGTCGGACCGCGAACTGTGCGAACTCGGCGAAGATCGGCGCTGCGGCCCGGCCACCCGAATAGGTGCTCAGCGCCGGTTCATCGACGACCACCAGCACAACGAGTTCCGGATCCTCTGCGGGAAGCATTCCCACGAAGCTTGCGACGTAGTCGATGTTGCCGGTGCCCTCCCCATATCCGCCCTCAGGGCGGGGCTTCCATGCGGTGCCGGTCTTGCCGGCCACCCTGTAGCCGGGCACCTGGCCCCTGGTACCGGTACCCGACTCGACCACCCGCTCGAGCATCTCGAGGAGCTGTCGGGCCGACTCCGGTTGGATGACCTGCTCTGTTGGGGCACGGTCGACGGGTTGGAACACACCCGTAGTGTCCCGCGTTCCGAGGATCAGGGTGGGCGCGGGTCGTTGTCCCCCGTTGGCGATCGTCGAAAACGCCGTGACCATCTGGACGGGTGTCACGGCGACCCCCTGGCCGATGGCGATGGTCGGTAGCGAGGTGCCCGACCACTTGCCGACGGCGGCAAGGATGCCCGATGCCTCTCCGGGGAAGTCCAGTTCGGTGGAGCGGCCCAACCCGAAGTCGAGCAGGCGCTCGTAGAGGCGGTCTTCGCCGAGGTCGACCGCCCAGAGGATCGTTCCGACATTCGAGGATCGGTGGAGGATGTCGGCGATGGACCACTGTTCCTCATCGTGTGGGAAGGAGTCCTTGAAGTCGCTGTCGTGGACGTGGACCCAGCCCGGCACCTCGCGCACCGAAGACGGTGCGCCGAGACCGCTGTCGAGAACGGCGGAGAAGGTCAGCGGCTTCATGATCGAACCGGGCTCGTAGCTCCATGTGGCGGCACGGTGCTCGCTGGAGGCATTGATCTCCCCATCTTCACGCACCACCGCAGCCGAGGCCAGGATCTCGCCGGTCTTCGGGTCCATGGCGATGAGGATTCCCGCCTCGCCGCCTGCCACCTCGACTCCTTCAGCAAGGAGGCGCTCTGCCTCGAACTGCAGCGACCGGTCGATCGACAGGACCAGGTCGTTGCCGAGGGCCGCCGGTTCGATCTGGTACTCACCGCCCGGGATGGTGGAACCCCGTGCCCCCGTTTCCACGATCAGCTCTCCCGGGGTACCGGAGAGCAGTTCATCGAACACGAACTCCAGCCCGCTGACGCCGGTGTCGTCGATGTCGGTGCGTCCGAGGAGGGCGATCGCCGAGTCCTCTCCCGGTCGCACCCTGGCCCGTTCCTGGATGGTGAAGACGCCGTTGAGGTCCAGTGCCAGTGCCGCTTCGGCCACGTCCTCGGATACCTGTCGCTCCACATAGACGAAGGCCTTGCCGTTGGCGAGCCGCTGTTCGAGGATCTCGACATCGGTGTCGGCGATCTGGGCGAGAGCCCGGGCTGCACGGATCGGGTCTTCGATGAGCCGGGGGTTGGCGGCGATGGTCTGGAGCGGCACCGAGAGTGCCAGATCCACTCCGTTCCGGTCGAGGATGGCGCCCCGGGCTGCCGGAAGTTCGATCGTGCTGATGCGCTGTCTCGCTCCGTGGGCGAGGTAGCGGTCGGGTTCGAGGATCTGAAGCGACACGAGGCGCCAGACGAGCGCTCCGGCGATCAGTAGGAAGGTGAGACCGGTGACCATGCAACGCCACCAGAGGCTGCGGGCTGTCTTGCGGAGGGGGACGACACGCCGCGACCCCCGGCCACGTGTGGCAACAGGATCCGGGCGTCGGCTCATCGGTGGAGTGTCCCGAACGGGTTTCCGACCGGCGCCGGGATCGGGTGGGCGGGGTCGCCGGGAAGGACTGAGGGGAGGTAGACCCGCTCGGGTGGTGGCACCATGCCGAGGCGCCCCTGGGCCACGTTCAGGATCCGTTCAGGACTCTCGAGGCGGGCGACCTCCATCCTGAGCATCTGGGACTGCTCCTGTCCGTTGTCGAGTCGGCGTTGGAGGCGGTCGACCTCGAACTGGGTGTCGACGAGGACACTGTGGAAGCCCGCCAGCAGCAGGGAGGCCAGGAAGACTGCGGCGACGCTGAAGATCGCCAAGGGCCCGATCACTGCACGGGCATCGGCGACGATTCCCGCATCAGGAGTAGCCGTGGGAGTCGAGCCGGGCGCCTGTCGGCGGAGCGGTCGGGGCAGGCGCAGGACGGCGGTCATGGGCGCTTCTCCGGATTCGTCCGCTCGAGGACCCGGAGGCGGGCACTCGCCGCCCGGGGATTGCGTGCCTGTTCCGCATCGGAGGGCAGGCGGGCGCCTCGTCGGAGGGTGCGGGCTGTCGACACGGCCCCACAGCCACAGGGCAGTCGGGCCGGGCACGTGCATCCACCGGTCGCCGCCTGGTCGAAGCGCTCCTTGACGATCCGGTCCTCGCCCGAGTGGTAGGCGAGGACAACTCCCCGACCGCCGGTGACCAGGCGTTCAATGGCCATATCGAGGGTGCCGGGCAGTTGGGCCAGTTCGTCGTTGACCGCTATGCGCAGGGCCTGGAACGTGCGCTTGGCCGGGTGCCCACCACGGCGCCGTGCGGGGGCCGGAATCGCATCACGGACCAGATCAGCGAGTTGTCTGGTGTCGGTGACCGGTCGGGCCGCCACCAGGGCGGCGGCGATCCGCCCGGCATGCCGTTCGTCGGCGTGGGTTCGAAGGATGGCGGCGAGCTCGGATTCGGTCGAGCCGTTGACGAGGTCGGCTGCGGTCCGGGTCTGCCGGCGGTCCATTCTCATGTCGAGCGGACCCGGCTCCCGGTAGCTGAAGCCGCGTTCGGAGCGGTCGAGCTGCGGGGAGGACACGCCAAGGTCGAACAGGAACCCGACCAGGGGGTCTCCTCCGAGCACGTGGGCGAGGACACCGGACAGGTCGCGGAAGGCAGCGTGTACGAGGTGGACACGTTCCCCGAATGCGGCGAGGCGGTGCCCAGCAGCCTCGATGGCTTCGGCGTCACGGTCGATGCCGATCAGGCGACAGTCGGGGCGGGCATCGAGCAGGGCGGCGGCGTGGCCTCCACCGCCCACGGTGGCGTCGAGGAAGGCACCGGCCGGCATTGGCTCGAGTGCGGCGAGCACCTCGTCGAGCATCACCGGCAGGTGACGGAAGGGGTTCTCCGGGGTCGCTTCCGGGATCGGTTCGGGAGTTGCATCGGAGGTGTCCATGGTGAATGCGGCGGCGACTCGACAACGTCCCCGCCGTCCCTCGACAGTCCCCCGATCGGCGGGCGCACGCCGGGATTTCTCTCCCGGTCGGGCTGGATGGCAAGCGGGCGGAGTAGGGACCTCCCATCCTGCCGATCGGGGGACTGTCGAAGGGCGGCCGGGTTCGCCATCCCTCGTCCTCGTGGTCGAGTTGCGCCGTGCCACCCCCTTGTCCTTCTGCCTCAGATTCCGATGCCCTGGCGGTATGCCTCGGCGACGACGCTGGCGCTTGCCTGTTCCACCTGGCGCCAGGTGGACGCCGCATAGATCTGGATCGTGTCGAAGGCTCCGATGAGGACGATCTCGCGCTCCAGGGAGGCAAGTTCCTGGAGCCGTGCCGTCAGGGTGATGCGGCCCTGGGCATCCGGTTGCACGTTGACGGACTCCGACCCAAGCGCCGTTCTCAACTGGTGGTCGACCTCGCCGGAGCGCACCTTCGCCTGGATGCGCTCGACCATTCCCTCGAACTCCGCCCGGGTCCGCAGCACCACGCAGTCGTCGGCCGGAGTGAGGTACACGCCGTCGGTGAAGTGGGACCGGAACTTGGCGGGAAGGACGATTCGTCCCTTTTCGTCGAGCGTGTGTTCGAATGTTCCGACGAAGAAGTCGAAGTCCATGTCGCTCTCCCCTCCTCTCCGGATCGTGGTGCTGGCTTGTCGGTTCGGGGTGGAAGGAGGAAGCAACTGTTCCCCCTTTCACTCCACAACGACCCACTCTATGGGTAATTGCCCCCCATAAGCAAGTCACCGCCCCACAGGACGCGCAGGATCCGAAAGACACCCGAGAAACTGCGCACATCCCCGGCTAGGAGTTGTCGGCCCTGACGGGTCAGGAGCTTCGGGAGAACTCGGCCAACAAAGCCGCCGACAAAGCCGCCGACAGGCCCTCGGCGCCCGGCGAATCTCCCGCCAGCAGGTCGACCAGGCCGACGGCACACGCCTCCAGTTCCGCCATCACCTGACCCACCGGTTCGAGGCCCAGCAGGTCGACCATCTCCCGGGGCCGCCATTCCAGCAGGGCCGCACACTGGAACCAGGCACCCTCCCTGGTGCGGCGTTGGCTGATGCCGACCACCTTGCGGCCGCCTACCGAGACCTCACCGGGCCCGCGTCCGGCAAAGCACACGGCCCCGGACCACCTACCTCCGACCAGCGCGCCCCGATGCACTTCGGCAACGAGGCCCATGCCTTCCAGCACTGCCGCCCAGACATCGCCCAGCCACAGGCCCGAGCACCCCACGTCGTCGTCCCAGAGGTCGTCGCCACGCGGGAGGATGACATCCACCCAGAGCACGTGACCCGGACGGAGGAGGACGCCACCGCCACCGGAGCGGCGCCTGACCAGATCGCATCCGGCAGCCTGCAGCCGGGCCTCGTCCGGCGCCCACCGTCCATCCCGTTGGGCGCTGCCGAGAACCAGCGTCGGACGGTCGACCTCGTGGATGAGGACCCGCCGCGTGGCGAAGCAGGGGTCCCGGAGATGGCGCTCGGCTACACCTCCGAGGGGCCGATCGCACTCCCAGCCGTTCACGCCGTCTGGCCGGCCACCAGGTCCAGATACGGCTCCCAGGACCGGGGGACGGAACCGGCCATCATCACGAACCAGGTCGAGAGGCGGGGCACCCGCGGCTCCCGACTCAGCCACAGCCCGGACTCGGCAAGGGGCCGGTCGCTCTTGCGCGTGTTGCAGCGACGGCAGGCGGCAACCACGTTCTCCCAATCGTGGGCGCCCCCACGGCTCCTCGGCACGACATGGTCGACGCTTTCAGCCCGCGAGCCGCAGTACTGGCAGCGGTGTTCGTCACGGTGGAGGACCGCCCTCCGACTGAAGCCCCGGCGCCGGTACCTGGGAACGTGCACGTATCGCGACAGGCGGACCACGGAGGGTTCGTTGATCTCGAGGAACTCCGAATGGACGACCCGCCCGGTGGTATGCACCGTCTCCGCACGCTCTCCCAGCACGAGGACGATCGCCCGCCTGGTCGACACGATCGAAAGCGGCTCATAGGTGGCATTGAGGATCAGTGAGTTGGCCACATCCGAACCCTACTGGTCGCCCCATGCGCCTTCTTCGCAAGTTCCGGCAGCGACCGCCGCCGGAAGGGAGCGGCACCAGTCGAGCCATACCAGGATGTCCCCGACCTCCGGCGGGTGGCCGGGGTCGCCGTACTGGGTGACCTGCCGGAACGCCGAATAGCCACGATCCGGGAGCGGCAGGAACGGTGGTCGACGCCACCATCCCCGGGGTGCAAGGCGATGGGCCTGCCGAAGCGCCGTGACCCAGAGGCGTGGGCGGACCAGAACAGCTGCGGTGATCCGAACCAGCAGACTGGCACTCACCGCACGCCCTCCAGGATTCCCAGGCCGCGCAGGCCCACAGCGGCCGCACCAACCAGTGGGCCGTCGGCCCCCAGCCCTGCCGGGACGATCCTGGCCCCCTCTGTGAACTCGAGGCCACACCCGGCCGCCAGCTCATCGCCTGCCGCCGAGAAGAACACCTCGCCGAAGCCGAGCGCCACCGATCCGGCCACCACCGCCAGTCGCAGGTCGAGGAGGTTGACAACCGCCGCGACTGCACGACCTACATACCGTCCCGTACGTTCACGGATCTCGGGAGGGGCCTGCGCCGCCGGATGTCCGAGCTCCGCGGCCAGGGCCGATCCGGACGCCACCGCCTCGAGGCAGCCGTGTACGCCGCAGGCGCACAGGGGACCGCCCGGTTCGACGACGACATGTCCGATGTGACCGGCGTTGCCGGCCGCCCCGTCGAGCAGGCGTCCGTCGAGCACGATCCCAGCGCCGACCCCCGTCGAGACGACCATGGCGAGGTAGTCGCGCTCACCGACCGCGGCACCCCGCCAGCCCTCGGCGAGCGCCAACGCCTTGGCGTCGTTGTCCACGAAGGTCGTCAGGCCGAAGCGGTCGCCGAGACTGCCCTGCAACGGGAAGGCCCGCCACTCGGGAATGTTGAGCGGCGAGACCTCGACACCTCCGGCGAGCATGGGCCCGCCGCAACCGACTCCGATGACGTCAGGCCTCACGGAAGACGCTTCGAGGACCCCTTCCACCAGGGTGGCGACACACCCGAAGAGATCGTCACCGGCCCCGGCACGGGTGGAGATCCGGGACCGTACGAGCACCTCACCGGACCGGTCGACGACACCGGCATCGATCTTGGTGCCACCGATGTCGATGGCCAGGACATTGGCCACGATGCAGTCGCTTCTGGGATCAGTTGCGGCCGGATTCGCCGCGCTCGAAGCGCTCGCGCATCTTCTGGCGGGTGCTCCCGAAGGCGTCGCGAAACGACACTGTCTTTCGGGAGCGACGACCCTGTTCGAGGCCTGTCTTCCCGAGGTGGCGGATGCTCCGCTCCAGGACCAGCGCCGACCCCAGCATCGCGAGAAAGCCGACGAACGCCAGGAGGTATGACGTCGACAGGGTGACGATCATCAGGGCCACTCCCCCCACGAAGCCGAATACCGACCACTTCAGCCGATGCAACGCATCCGTGTAGACGGTCGTCTCTGCCACCTCGCGTGCAAGGCGGGGATCGGATTCGTAGAGCTGCTGCTCGATCTCGCTGAGGATCCGTTCCTCATCCTTGGACAGTGGCACACGGCCCTCCGGCTCGACACTGGTGTCCTCCAGTTTCTCACAGCAGGAGCGCTACCACAACGCGCGTCGAGACTCATCAGGCGCACTCATGCCCTTCATGCCCTTCATGCCCCTTCACGCCCCTTCACGCCCCTTCACGCCCTTCACGCCCTTCACGCCCTTCACGCCCTTCACGCCCCTTCACGCCCCTTCACGCCCTTCACGCCCTTCATGTCCTTCATGTCCTTCATGTCCTTGAGAAATGTTGTCGGGTCCCCATGGACGGCTTCCGGCGTCGGGCCGGGGTTCATCCGAAGAAGAAAACGCACTCCCCGGCCCGATGATCTCCTTCCCGAAGCGCTTCCTGATCTCGTCGACGGTCCTCTCCGCCTGACGCCGGGTCCGGGTATCGAGGTCCTCGAAGCGGAGTTGCCGGACCGAGGCATCCTGGAGGCCGCTCACCCCCACCCCCAGCAGGCGCACGCCGGGCGTCGGATCGAGCCCGTCGAGGAGCTCGCCGGCGGTCTCTACGATCTCGGCGGCGACATCGGTGGGATCGACCCTGGTGTGCGACCGGGTCACGGTCGTGAAGTCGACGAACCGCACCTTGAGGGTCACCGTACGCCCGGCGATGCCACCCGCCCGGAGCCGCCCCGCCACGGCATTCGACTGCCGGACCAGCTCGTGGTGGAGATCCTCCCGGCCGGTCCGGTCCACCGCGAAGGTCTCTTCATGGCTCACGGACTTGACCGACTGGGCCGGGTCGACCGGACGGTCGTCGATGCCCCGCGCCAGCCGCCAGAGGTGCCGCCCGAGCACTTCACCGAAGAGTTCGACCAGGGTGTGCTCGGGGACCTCGGCCAACTTGCCCACCGTCCGGATGCCGAGGCGCTGCAGGCGCTCGTCGGTTCTGGGGCCCACACCCCAGATGGCCGAGACGGGAAGTCGTTCGAGGAAGCCACCGACCTCCCCGGATCGCACCACGAGCACGCCGACGCCGGCCTCCGGGCCCCGCTCGCCGACACGCGGCTTGGCCTGCTCGCTGGCGAGCTTCGCCAGGTACTTGTTGGGGGCGACGCCGACGCTGCAACCCAGCCCCTCCTCGGTGCTGACGATTCGACGAATCTCCGTCGCCTGCTCTAGGGGCGTGCCGAGGAGGGCCACCGAGCCCGAGACGTCGAGAAACGCCTCATCCAGTGAAAGCGGTTCGACCAGCGGGGTGAACCGCCGGAAGATCGCCATCACCCGTCGGCTGACCTCCCCGTAGTGGGCATGGTCGCCTGGCAGGAACACGGCGTCGGGGCACAACCGACGCGCTACGACCGACGACATCGCCGAGTGGATTCCGTAGACGCGTGCCTCATACGAAGCCGCTGCAACCACGCCCCGCTCTCCAGTTCCGCCGACGAGCACCGGCCGCCCGCGCAACTCCGGGCGGCGCACCAACTCCACCGACGCGAAGAAGGCGTCCATGTCGACGTGCAGTATCGACGCCGCCCCTTCGGCCGACGGTGCAGCCGTGTCGGAGGAGCCTGCGCTGCTCACCGTCGTGTGACGTCGAGGTGCCCTGGGCGTGTGCCGCGGACGAGGAACTCGTAGCCGGCGCCGAATGGCACCCCTCCGGCCAACCAGTCGCCGACCGGCTCCCACACCCAGCGCGGCGCCGTTTCGAGGAGGGTGCCTCCGTGCTCCTCATCTACGAAGACCCCGTCCTCGACGATGCCGTCCGGGTCCTCGAATGTCAGGTCGCCGGACCACAACTCTGCCCGGAATACCTCGACCCCCAGGCGCATTCCCCGGTCCGGAAAGTCGACCGACACGCGGTAGACGAGGTCGGACCATGACGCCACCGCCAGACCCGTCTCCTCACGAACCTCCCGGCCGAGCGCCTCGAGGCTGGTCTCGCCGGGGTCGATCACACCACCCGGCGGTGTCCATTCGATGCGACCGTCCCGGCGACGGTTCGCCACGAGGAGAAGACGATCGTCCCTCACGATGAGGGCCCCGGCAACGGTCCAGTCGCGCATCCGGCCATTCTCGCGCCCAGAACGCCCACTTGGAACGGGCCGGGGCCAGTTGGCATCAAAAGGTCGCCTTCCCCTGTGGGAACGTAGCCTTCCCCCTGTGGGAACAACGTCTTGCGATCCCCTGGCATCGGCTGCCCCGCCGCCCATCGCCCGAGTACTGGCGTTCATCGCCGTGCTCATCGCCGGAGCCTGTGGCGGCCTGGTGGGCTACGCCGTCACCGACCTCCAGTGCACCGACGGTTGCACGACGCTGGCAGGTTCCATGGGTGTGCTCGGTGCCGTAGGTGCAGCAACCGGGGTCGGCATCGTCGCAACGCTCACGCTTCGGGCAATGGCCGAATGGCGTACCAGGGAACTCCAGCAGGCCGCTCGGGACCACCATCCGATTTGCTGAGATCGAACTCCCGTGGCTGATCCGACAGACCTGCGCGACCTTGCCCTGGAAGTGGCCCGCGCCGTGGCCCCGGAACTTCGGCAACTCGCCGGCAGGACCCCCGCCGAGGGCACCAAGAGCACCCCTACGGATCTGGTGACCGCCGCTGACCGTTGGTCCGAATCCCAGATCGTCGCCCGGCTGCTGGATGCCCGACCGGACGACGGAATCCTGGCCGAAGAGGAGACCACGTTGGAGGGATCCAGCGGAGTTCGCTGGATCATCGATCCCATCGACGCCACCACGAACTTCGTCTACGGACTCGCGGGCTATTCGATCTCCATCGGAGCGGAGATCGACGGTGAACCTGCTGTCGGCGTGATCGTCGACCCGGCTCTGGGCAACGAGTTCGCCGGCGCCAGGGGTGCCGGCGCCACCTGTAACGGCGAACCGATCCGGGTGAGCGACCAGATGGAACTCTCGCAGGCGCTCGTGGCAACCGGGTTCGGCTACCACCCGGATCGCCGACGCAGGCAGGCGATCGGACTCGTCGAGGTGCTTCCCCGGATCCGCGACATCCGTCGCGGTGGTGGCGCCGCCATGGACCTCGCCAACGTGGCTGCCGGACGGCTCGACGCCTACTACGAACGCGGCCTCAACCTCTGGGACATTGCGGCTGGAACAGTCCTCGTCAGCGAGGCCGGCGGCACGATCGGAGACCTCGACGGCAACCCGACGGACGGCGACTTCGTCCTTGCCGCCCCTCCGGGGCTACGTGATGCGCTCGCCGAACTGCTCCGATCGGTGGAGGCCGACAGGGTCTGACCGGAGGGCACGATCTCCAGGAAATGGCATTTCCGAGCGATGTTCAGCATCGGCGGCGCAAATAGGGCACGATGATGCACGTGGGAACTCGAATCCTGACAGTCGAGGACGATGAACGCATCCGCGCCGCAGTCCGCCTCGCCCTCGAGGACGAGGGCTGGGAGGTGGAGGAGACGGCCAGTGGCGAGGAGGCCATGGCGGCTTTCGCCCGGACACCTGTCGACGTAGTGCTCATCGACATCATGCTTCCGGGCGTCGACGGCTTCGAGGTCTGCCGCAGCATCCGCCGTACCAGCGCCGTGCCGATCGTCATGGTCACGGCTCGGGCCGACACCCACGATGTGGTCGCCGGGCTCGAAGCGGGTGCCGACGACTACCTGACAAAGCCGTTCGCCCCAAAGGAACTCTCGGCGCGCATCCGTGCACTGCTCCGCCGGTACCGCTCATCCGAAACCATGCCGGAAACCATGATCTTCGACCAACTGGAGGTGGCCCCTGAGGAGGGGGTCGTCCGCCTGGGTGGCATCGAGGTCCACCTCACCCGGACCGAGTTCCAACTGCTGGTCGAGTTGGGACAGCACGCCGGAAAGGTCCTCAGCCGGGAGGAGCTCCTCGAGCGGGTCTGGGGGTACGACTATTTCGGCGACGGCCGCCTGGTGGATGTCCACGTCCGACGCCTTCGGACAAAGATCGAGCCCGACGCCGCCAACCCTCGCTTCCTCGTGACTGTCCGCGGCATGGGGTACAAGCTCCAGCCCTGACATGACCGCCGGCACCACAGATACGAAGTCCCTGCGACCGGTCGGCCTGCGTGCACGCATATCGATGGCCTTCGCCATCGGTGGCCTCGTGCTCTCGGTGGTGCTCGCCGGCGTCACCATGGTGCTGTCACGTGAACAGTTGATCGAGACCCGCGAGAAGAGCGCCGCCGCCGTTGCCGTCAGCAACGCCGCCCGCCTCAACAACCAGCTCACGCCGGACACCACTGTCGAGGGGCTTCCCTCAATCGTGGACTCCCTGACGAACCTCGAGGGCAGCCAGCCCCTGGTGCGCCTCAGGACCGAATGGCTTCTCGCTCCCGAGTTCGGTCGCGGCGACATCCCCGGCGTTCTCACGGCACTCGTCGAGAGTGGCCAGCCGGGGCAGATCCGGACGATCGTCGCCGGCCGACCCCAGTTGGTGATCGGACTCCCGCTGACCTCGTTCGACGCCGACTACTACGAGGTGATCGACCTCGATGGTGTCGCCGACACACTCGGATCCATCCGCTTCATCCTGTTCTCGGCCGGAGCTGCAACCACGCTGCTCGGAGCGGTCCTCGGCTGGTGGGCGAGCCGCCGCACCCTGCGCCCGCTGCGACGGGTAAGCGCTGCTGCCCAGGCCATCGCCGGTGGTCGCCTCGACACACGCCTCGAGCGTCAGGCCGACCCCGACCTCGATCTTCTGTCAGATTCGTTCAACGATATGGCCGAGGCCCTAGAGGCGCGTATTCGTCGCGACGCCCGCTTCGCCTCGGAGGTGAGCCACGAACTCCGCAGCCCGCTGATGACCCTCACCACGACGGTCGGTGTTCTGGAAGCCCGCCGCGACCAGTTCTCAGAGCGTTCCCGGACCGCCCTGGACCTGCTTTCCCAGGACCTGGCCCGGTTCAGCCGCCTGGTCGAGGACCTGCTCGAGATCTCGCGCTTCGACGCCGGTGCAGCCTCGCTGGAGTTGACCGAGATCAACATTGCCAACTTTGTCCACGCCTCGTTGCGCTCCGTCCACCTCGAAGATGTCGCCGTTGCCGATGGCTTTGGTGGCAGACCGGTATTCATCGACGGTGACAAGCGCCGTCTTGCACGGGTGATGGCCAACCTCGTGCGCAATGCGACACGCCACGGTGGTGGCCTCACCGGGGTCTCCATGGAACGCGACATCGGGGTCGTCCGCATCGGGATCGAGGACGACGGACCGGGCGTTCCCCCGGCTGAGCGGGAACATATCTTCGACCGATTTTCCCGAGGATCCTCCGCTGGCAGTCGGGGGGGTGGCTCCGGGGTCGGCCTGGGCCTCAGCCTCGTATGGGAGGACATTCGCCTCCATGCCGGGCGGGTCTGGGTCGAGGACCGGAGCGATGGCGGGTCCGGCGCCCGCTTCGTCATCGAACTGCCGCTCCCAGATGACGACCACGCGGCGGTGACCGTGTGAGTCGCTGGATACCACCCTCGACCCTGGCGGCGCTCCTCGGGCTGACGCTGCTCGCCGCCGCATGCGGGATCACCGTGGAGAGCCAGCCGCGGTCGGTCTCTGCGTCCATCCCTGATGCACTGCAACCGGACGCCACCACGACGACGATCGCCTCGCCGGACACCGAGCAGGTCGAGATCTTCCTCGCACAGAACATCGACGACCGCATGCAGTTGGCCAAGGTCACCCGCGACATCGACCCGGACGGCACGGTCAACACGATCCTCGAGCAGGTGCTGGCCGGCCCGAACCTGGAGGAACAGGAGGAGAAGTATGTCTCACCGTTCATTGAGGGCAGCACGATCATCGGCACGATCCTGAACGGAACCCTGCTCGAAATCCACCTGAACAGCCTTGAGGGGTTCCCGCAGGACGACTCGACGAGCAACCGCCTTGCCTACGCCATGCTCGTCTGCACGGCTACCGAGTTGATCGTAGGCGCCGAGATCCAACTGGTGAAGATCCTCGTAGAGAGGGAAGGGGAGTTGATCCCCATCAACATCCCGGTGAGCGACGGCGATCCGACCGAGGAGGGTGCCCCCGTCTACTGCGCCAACTACGCCAGCTTTGATCCCCGCTACCGGGAACTCGACCAGGGTTGAGACCAGAGTCGAGGCCAGAGTCGAGGCCAGGGTTGAGGCCAGAGTCGAGGCCAGGGTCGAGGCCAGTGTCAAGGCCAGGGTCGAGGCCAGTGTCAAGGTCAGGGTCGAGGTCCGGGTAGCGGGGGTCAGGCGAAGAACACGCTGGCGGTCTGCCACAGGTCGTCGTCCAGTACCTTGAGGTGTCCCACCGCCTCCTCGAGCGGGATCCTCACGATGTCGCCTCCACGTAGCGCCGACATGGTTCCGAAGTCTCCCTCGACGGCAGCGTCGGCGGCTGCCACGCCCAGGCGGGTGGCCAGCACCCGATCAAACGCTGTGGGCGTGCCGCCCCGCTGGACGTGGCCGAGGATCGTGACCCGGGTCTCGAAGCCGGTGCGGGCTCGGATCTCCGCGGCGATCGGATGGGCGATCCCTCCGAGCCGAACATGTCCGAAGCGGTCGTGTTCGGGTTCGGGCATGGCAATCGTTCCCTCGACCGGAAGCGCTCCCTCGGCGACGACGACAATCGATGCATAGCGTCCACGGTCATGACGGCGCCGAACCCGCTCGCAGACATCCTCGATGTCGAAGGGTTCCTCGGGGACAAGCGTGACCGTGGCGCCACCCGCAAGGCCCGCCCAGGCGGCGATGTGTCCGGCGTGGCGGCCCATCACCTCGACGACCATGACCCGATCGTGCGACTCGGCTGTCGTGTGTAGTCGATCAATCGCCTCGGTTGCGATCTCAACGGCAGTCTCGAAGCCGAAGGTCATCTCGGTTCCGGCAATGTCGTTGTCGATCGTCTTTGGCACCCCCACTACAGGAAACCCCTCGCTGTGCATCTCGAGAGCGCACGAGAGGGTCCCCTCGCCGCCGACGACCACGAGCGCCGAGACATCCCGTACCTCGAGCGTGTTCCGGCAAGCATCGACCCCCCCATCCACCCCGAACGGCTGAATCCGCGAAGTGCCCAGCACGGTCCCTCCACGCGGCAACAACCCCCGGCAGGCCTCCACGTCCAGGTCGACGGCATCGTCCTCGATGAGACCGTTCCATCCATCGCGAAAGCCGAGAACGGTTCCGGCATGACCCCGTTCGACGCGCCTGACGACAGCCCGGATGACGGCGTTGAGACCCGGACAGTCACCTCCTCCGGTCAGAATTCCGATGCGCACGTCTGCTCCTCCTCAGCCAAGGCGATCAAGGCAGCCGCGCAGGCTACGCACAGCCTGGGCGATCCGCTGTTCGTTTTCGATGAGGGCGAACCGGACATGGCCCTCCCCGCCTGGGCCGAAGCCGACGCCGAGGTCGATGACATCCCTGCCGGCCCGCCGCGCCTCTACCTTGAGCGTGTCGATGATCGTGAATACGTAGGGAGGTAGTGCGGTGATGCGCCGATACTCCATCGGCGTTGAGCGTACCCGGCACGGTGGGGGCGGATCCCGGGGTTGTTCGGGCTATGGGGCCCCGATGTTCAGTGCCGGGCGGACAGCGCCTCGATATGGGCCTTGAGGTCGTCGATCGCCGTGTGCACGATCTTGGCCTCGAGGCGGCGCTTCACGAAGCCGGGCAGTCGGACCAGGAGGTCGACGTCGAGGTCGTAGTGGATCTGGGTGGCGTTGGGATCGCCCTCCACTGGGACGAACTCGTATTCGCCGCTCATGCGACGCATCACGTCGCCCTCGATCAGGCGCCAGGACACGCGCAGCGGGTTGGAGCCGTAGGTGTAGCGCAGCGTGTAACTGCTGCTGCGTCCCATCGCAGCCGCCCGGAACTGAACGTCGCCGGCCCTGCCTTCCTCATCAAAGACGAGGACGTTCGCCTCCTTGATGTCGACGGCCCATTCGGGGTACCGCCCGACGTCGAGCACCGTGGCGAAGCACAGTTCAGGTGGAGCCTGGATGTGGGTGTGTTGGCTGGCATGGTCGCTCATCGCCTCCGACACTACCCGAGCACGTCACCGGACCGCGTGAGGCATGGGCGGTACCTCATCGTAGAGAGAGGCTCATCAGGCGGGGCGAAGAACTGCTGCGTCGATGCCCTCCCGAAGGCGGTCGGCCAGCACGTCATAGGAGAACTCGCTCTCAGCACGGAGCCGCCCGGCCTTCGCCATCGACCTGCGGCGATCCTCGTCGGAGAGCAATCCGCCGATCGCCTCGGCAACGGCCACAATGTCGTCCGGGTCGTCCACGACGAGGCCCGTCCTCCCATGTTCGACTGCTTCTGCCGCTCCCCCGCTGCGGCCGGCCACCTGAGGTACACCGGCGGCGGCCGCTTCCAGAAAGACGATGCCGAACCCCTCCTGCTCGAGGCCACCGAGGCGTGTGCGGCAGGGCAATGCGAACACGTCGCCTGCCCCGTAGAGGCCGGGCAGGAGGCGTTCCTCGACCCGTCCGAGCAGGAACGCCGGAGCGCCGGTGCGCTCGATGAGCGCCTCGAGACGGGCACGCTCACGACCCGCTCCGGCTATCGCCAGGACCACGTCCGGCTCGCTGATGGCAAGGCGGGCCACCGCTCGGACCAGGGTGTCCATGCCCTTTCGGGGGACGAGCCGACTGACGCTGACCACCAGGGCAGCATCGACCGGCAGGCCGAGTTGGCGGCGCACCGACGCCCGTTCGCCCCCATCGAGTGGAACGAATCGGTCGGTGTTGACGCCAGGCGGAACCATGAGGCTCGGCAGGGGTCCACCGGCGGCTCGCTCGGCTTCGGCCGCGGGATAGCCGCCGGCGCTGATGACCAGCGATGCACCACGCAGGACGCGCCCCAGAAGGGGCCGCAGGATTGGCAACCTGCCCGGAATCGTGACCTCGGCGCCATGCAGGACGACGGCGTACGGCATTTCGACACGTGGGGCGGTGAGGCCTACGGGAATCGCCGGATCCCAGACCACCAGTTCGGCAGCATGCTCCCGGGCAAGTCGGTCCACACGTCGCGACAGCCACGGGTACGGAAGCAGCCACGGTTCCCGCGAGCGGGTGATGGCGAACCGCTGCCCGGCATCGAACGCCGCCGCCCCTTCGTGGGGGGTGGTGTGGACGGCCACGTCCTCGGCGGGAAGGCGGCGCCACAGTTCCCAGAGGTAGGACTGGATGCCTCCCACCTTGGGTGGGAAGTCGTTGGTGACCAGCAGGTGGGATCTCACGGCGTAGCGATCCTGGTGCAAGGCTGGGTGGCCCGGGAGCGGTTCAGGATGGCCCACTCGGCGTGTTCCCGGAGCATCGGGTCCGGGGACGCTGTGTAGCCGTGGAGCAGGGCGTCGATTTCCGGGGATCCGTCCACCGCGTTGCCGAGCACGATGAGTGCATTCCTGCGCAGGTACCCGGGGTCGCGCTCGGCTATGTACCAGCGGCCGAAGCGGTCCAGGAGGTCGGGGTCGGACGCCCCGAGGATCCATGCGGCCGACTCGTTGGCACCTGCCCCCGAGTCGGGGTCGCCGTCGCGTTCAGCACGACCGACAGGGCATACCTCCTGGCAGTCGTCGCAGCCGTAGAGGCGATCACCGACCGCCCGCCGGAACTCGACCGGAATCGACCCCGGTGCCTGTACCAACCAGGCCAGGCAACGGCGTGCGTCGACGACTCCCGGTTCGATGATGGCGCCTGTCGGACAACCGGTGATGCAGCGGTCGCAGGTTCCGCAGCCGTCACGGACGGTCTCGGTAGATGCGGGCAGCCGGGCATCGGTGACGACAGAACCCAGGACGAACCAGCTTCCGCGTCCGGGAAGCAGGACGTTGGCATTCTTGCCGTACCAGCCGATGCCGGCCCGAACGGCGGCCTCCCGGTCGACCAGGGCGTTGTCGTCGGCGACCACCCGGGCATGCCAGCCACGCTCCCGGATCCGATCGGCGATTGTTTCGAGCGAGCGCCTCAGTTCCCCGTAGTGGTCTGCGCGTGCGTAGGCGGCGACGCGGGCCTCGTCGGGTGCGGGCGCAGCCAGCCGTGGCGCCGGAATGCGCAGGGCGCCGACCACGAGGGAGCGTGCGCCGGGCAGCGTGCGTTGCGGGTCGGTGGAGCGTTCGGGGTTGCGGTAGGTGAACTGCATGTCGGCAGCGAGGCCGCGGTCCCTACGTTCGAGGAGGTGGCGCCGGGTTTCGATGAACGGCGAGGCGTCGGCGATGCCCACAGCATCGAGACCGGACCGACGGCCCAACTCGCACAGTTCGTCGGCCAGCACAGCAGGTTCTGTCATCGATCCCGGCGGCGCTCCCTGATCCATGGCGCCATCGTCGCAGGTATCGGGCCCGAAGAGGCGCCCCGGGTCAGTCGGCGCTGTGCCGCAACGGCGGCGCCAGACCGGCGTCGGCGAGGATGCGGAGGCTGCGGTGTTCCGCCAGGTCGATCACGACGGCCTCGCCCGGCCGACGACCCAGCAGGAAGGTCACGACGCAGTCGTCGCAGGTGGCGGTGTGCTGCTCACTGCAGGTGGCGCAGTCGATCACCATGGTCTGGGGGAATGGTTCAGGTATTCGTGGATTTTCCATGGCGACATTATCGCGATGGGATGTGACAGCCCTTCGGGAAACCACGCTTGACAGACGAACACATGTTCGATTTACTGGTAGGGATGCCTGTTTCCGCCCGCAAAACCACCCGCGAAACCACCCGTGCCCCGCCCCTCCAGCGCTCCCTCGACGACCTCGGAACGCCGCTTTCCGACGTCACCTTCTGCGTAATCGACCTCGAAACCACCGGCACCTCCCCGGCCACGTGTGCAATCACCGAGATCGGCGCCGTCAAGCTCCGGGGAGGGGCCTGTCTCGGCACCTTCCAGACGCTGGTCGATCCGGGCTGCGGCATCCCACCCCGCATCACGGTGCTGACCGGAATCACCGAGGCGATGGTGCACGACGCTCCCCTGATCGACGCCGTGTTGCCCACCCTCCTCGAGTTCGTCGGCGATTCGGTCATCGTCGGCCACAACGTCCGCTTCGACCTCTCCTTCCTGCGGGCTGCGCTCGAGCGGGCCGACCGGCCGCCCCTCACCAACAGATCCGTCGACACGTGTGCACTGGCACGCCGCCTCGTGCGCGACCAGGTCCCCGACTGCAAGCTCGGCACCCTCGCCAGGCACCTGCGCCTCGACCACTCCCCCAACCACCGTGCCCTCGATGACGCCCTCGCCACCGGCGAACTGCTGCACCTCCTGATCGAGCGGGCGGCGACGCTCGGGGTCACCGGCCTCGACGACCTCCTGGTCCTGCCGACCATGGCGGGCCATGCCGAAGCCGGAAAGCTGCCCCTCACCGAGACCCTCCCCCGCCTGCCGGGCGTCTACATCTTCCGCGACCGTCGTGGCGACGTCCTCTATGTCGGCAAGGCCACCAACCTGCGGTCCCGTGTCCGCAGCTACTTCTCGACCGACGGACGCCGCAAGGTCCAGCGCCTTCTACGCGAGACCCAACGCATCGACCACCAGGTGTGCTCGAGCCCGCTCGAGGCTGCGGTCATCGAGATCCGGCTCATCCACCGGCACCAGCCCCGCTACAACCGCCAGGGGACCGGCAGCGGACGCTACGTCTACCTCAAGCTCACGCTCGGGGAGGCCTTCCCCCGACTGGCAGTGGCACGCGTGGTCAGGGACGACGGCGCCCTCTACATAGGTCCCGTCCGATCCACCTCGTTCGCCCGGCAGGTGATCGGGGCGATCCACTCGGTCGTCCCGCTGCGGCGCTGCACGGGGCGTGTCCCCAGGGATCGCAGCACCTCATCCAGCACCTCGCCCTGCACGGCGGCCCAGTTGGGGGCAGCCGCATGCCCCTGCTCCGGATCGATCGACGAGTCGGACTATGCCGACATCGCGGACCTCGCATACCGGGGCCTCACCGGCGAGCCCCAACTGCTGCTCCGACCCCTCGCGGAACGGATGCAGGGGTTGGCGGCCGCTGAGCGCTTCGAGGAGGCTGCCGACGCCCGCAATGGCGCCGAGGCACTGGCTAGCACCCTCCTACGCCAGCGCCGCATCGACATCCTCCGGAACGCCGGCCGGGTCCGGGTCCGGATAGTCGGACACGGAATTGCCGAGGTCATCAACGGAAGGTTGCACCGGACCTGGAGCGACGGAGAACCGGATCCAGTCGACGAGCCCACCTTCGACGAAGTTGCGCCACCGGTGGGGCCCGTCACCCGGGACGAGGCCGATGAGCTGAACTGCGTGGCAACCTGGTTCGAGCGGGAGGCCCACCGCCTCGAGCCGCTCCACGTCGAAGGTCCACTGGCGGAACCCCTCCGGCCCATTCCCCGGTTTGCGCCCCGATCACCCGCCACGTGAGCATGGCCGCGACCCGGCGGGAGCGCGTCAGGCGCGCAGTGCCTCCAAAACAGCCGCAGCCGAACCGCCGTCTATCGAAGCCGTTGCGGCCTCGATGCCGGCGTCGAGGTTGTCGGCCACGCCCGCCACCACAAGGGCGGCGGCGGCGTTCAGCACGACGATGTCCCGGGCGGGGCCCCGCTCCTCCCCGGCGAACAATGCGGTGGCGATCGCAGCATTTTCAGCCGGGTCGCCTCCGGGCAGGTCGTCGGGTTCAACGATGGTGATCCCGTGTGCCGAGGGGTCGAGTTCGAACTCGCCGATCTCACCGTCGCGGAGCTCGAGGACCCTCGTCGGACCTGTAACTGCGATCTCGTCGAGGTTGTCGTGTCCGGTGACCACCCACGTGTGCACCGAGCCGGTGGCCCGGAAGACCTCGATCATGCGGTTGCCGAGCGAGTGCTCGGCACATCCGACGAGCTGGCGCCGCACGCCACCTGGAGGCGAGAGGGGCCCCAGCACGTTGAAGACGGTGGGGATTCCGATTCCGGCCCGGACCGGACCGGCGAAGCGCATGGCCGGGTGGAAGGTCCGGGCGAAGGCGAACCCAAGGTTGTGCAGGGCCACCTGCTCCGCCACCTTCTCGGGAGCGACGTCGATGTCGAGCCCCAACTGGTCGAGCAGGTCGAAGGCACCGGAGGTCGACGAGGCCCGTCTGTTGCCGTGCTTGCACACCGTGGCACCCGCTCCGGCAGCCACGAAACATGCCATGGTCGAGACGTTGAGGGCCTTCTCACGCCTGCGGGGCGAGCCCCCGGTACCGACGATGTCGATCGTGTCTTCCGGCAGGTCCAGGGGTTCGGCGGCCGCCAGCATCGCCCGGACGAGGCCGACCGTCTCCTCAGTGGTCTCGCCCTTGACCTTCAGAGCCACCAGGAATGCGGCTATCTGGACGGGCTCGGCGCCACCGGAGAGGACCTCGCTGAGGACCGCTTCGGCTTCGTCGCTCCCGAGGTCCTCGCCGGCGCACAGCCGGTTCAGCAGCCCCGGCCACCCGCCGAGACCCTGGAGTCCCATCTGGATGGACCCTCAGGCCGAACGGCGGCGACGACGCAGGATGCGTCGACGATCACGCTCGGTTGCACCACCCCAGATGCCGGTGTGCTCCCGCAGGGAGAGAGCGTGTTCGAGACAGTGCTCCTGCACGTCACAGCCTCCGCACACGGCCAGTGCCCGCTCCGTACCCACCTCGTCGTCGGGGTCCGGGTAGAAGATCGTGGCGTCGAGGCCCCGACATGCACTCCGGTCCACCCACGGCAGCGCCGCGTCGTTGCAACCGGCTCGACCGGTGGGCGGAAACAACGAAGTGGCGGCGGTTCGGGAAGTCTGCATCTCCGGCGTAGTGCTAGTCGGGACACACGTACGTTGCAAGTCCCAATTTCGCCGGGGACCGATTCGCCACGGAAACGTGGTGATCGAGTTCCCGTTGCTCCAGGTCCCCTGACCCGCCACACTGGAGGGGACGGTGAGCCGGCCGGGTGACCGCGGCGTCTCCCCCCAGGGGGTTTCGCTGAGGAAGGTCGGGGCTCCAGAGGACAGGATGCTGGCTAGCGGCCAGTCGGGGCGACCCGCAGGAAAGTGCCACAGAGAACAGACCGCCGATGGCCTCGGCTCCCTTCGGGAGTCGGGGCACAGGTGAGGGTGAAACGGTGCGGTAAGAGCGCACCAGCGGCCGGGGTGACCCGGTCGGCTCGGCAAACCCCATCCGGAGCAAGGCCGAAAAGGGAGAGGGCGACCCGTCCGTGGACACTCCCAGGTAGGCCGCACAGATGGATGGTCACCCATCCGGATCCCCGCAAGGGGCCGGTGGACAGAACCCCGCCTACAGGCCGGCTCACCGTCACCCCGCCCCCGAGGGGGTGGAGGCAGGTCCACTCCGTTTCGATCGCCACGAACGACCCCTGCTGTGGGAAGCGCCTAGGCTCGCGCCGGTGGAGATCAACGGCTACGCGATCGAAGCCGGCGCCGACCTCGCCGGTGCGGATCTGACCGACGCCGACCTCCGTGCCGTCGACCTCTCGGGGGCCTGGCTGGGTGGTGCGGTCCTCAACGGTTCCGACCTCTCCGATGCCCGACTGGTGGGTGCCTCCCTGCGGCACGCGATCTGCCAGAACGCCGTGCTGGCCGACGCCGACCTGCGACTCGCCAACCTGTGGCACGCCGACCTCACCGGTGCCCGCCTCGGTGGTGCGACCCTGTGTCGCTGCTGGCTGGGGAGCGCACGGCTGATCGGCGCCGACCTCCGGTCGGCGGACCTCGGTGGGGCCTGGCTGACCGGCGCCGACCTCACGGGCGCACTCCTCGGCGGGGCCACCCTCGCCGGTGCGACGTTGTCCCGAACATGCCTCCACGAGGCCGACCTCACCGGTTGTTTCGCCATGGGCGCCGACTTCCGGGGAGCGGTCCTCAACGGTGCGACCCTACGCGCCGCCAACCTGTCGGGTGCCGTCTTGCGGGGTGCCGCACTGATCGGTGCCGACCTGTCGTTCGCCGACCTCGTCGGCACCGACTTCACCGGTGCCCAACTCGATTCTGTCCGGCTGGACGGGATCCGCCATGATGACACGACGGTGTGGCCCGAGGGCTTTGATCCGCCCTCCTCCGGAGGGCTCGGAGACCACGAATAGCAGGAGCTGGTCCTCGGACGGCTCAGCGGCCGGCCGGCCCGAGCCCGCCCAGGTGATCGAGGTGCCCCGTGTCGTTGAAGCCCCGCAATGAGGGCCCCCCACGGCCGGTGCCGATGGTCATCACGGATGCCGTCTCGACGAAACAGCGCCAGGCGACCTCGTCGCCGACTCCGAGCGCCCATGCCATGGCGGCCTTGACGGGAGACACGTGTGTCAGGACCACTATGTCGCGGATAGCCGCCTCGTCCAACAGGTCGTCACATGCCTTTCGAACGCGTGCGCCCAACTGCCGGTGGCTCTCCCCCCCGGGTGGCGCCCAGTCGAGGTCGTTCCGCCAGGCCGCCCAGGTCCCGGAGGGAACGTCAGCCACGGGGCGGCCCTCAAACTCCCCATAGTCGAGCTCGATCCAACGGTCGTCGAGTTCGATGTCCGAGCCGAACGCAGCAGCGGTCTGCCGGGTCCGGAGCAGGGGGCTGGAAACGATGCGGTCGACGGGCCCGATCGCATCTGCGACAGCCTGCGCCTGGAGAACGCCGAGATCATCAAGATGGGGGTCGCCCCTGCCGAGGAGCAGCCCGGAGGCGTTCGACTCGGTCCGGCCGTGGCGGACGACATAGAGCATCAGGATCGCATCCCGGTGAGGCGGCCTTGCCGCAGAAGGGCCTCTCGGCAGGAGGGGTCCCCCAGCCTGTAGCGCCGCCATGCCCACAGGGCGACCACGGCGCCGGCGACCTCGAAGGCGAGACCTTCCGGCCAGCGGCTGAACTCGGGCACCGAGGAGCCGCCGAGTGAGTCGATTCCGGCAAAGGGCCACCAGAACACCTCGGTCCTCGTCCATGTCCCGTCCAGAAAGAGGTGGGCGAAGAGGCCGATCGGTACTCCCAGCCAGCGCCGCTGGGCAAAGCGCCGCCCACGGGCGACCAGCATCACGCCGAACAGGGCGGCCACGCAGAAGGGAAGCGTGTGCAACAACCAGGGTCCCCCCACGGCTCCTTCGGCGACAGGCAGAACCGCCCCGACGACGACCAGCCGATAGTCGAGGTTGGGGCTGTCGAAGACACCTGCCACCAGGACAAGCGAAAGGGCGGCGAACCAGAGGAGCACCGGTCAGCGGACCACCAGGCGGCCGCACTCCGCGCAGTCGGTGAGGGTGCCGGCCTCGAGGTGCTTCACGCGGTCCACCTCGACGGCCGGCATCGCCGAGGGACAGCCCCTGCATCCGGAACCGTCGAATCCGACAACGGTGCTGGAGTCGAACGTGCGCCGCAGCCTGTCGTAGCGGTCCAGGACGTCGGCTGAGATTCCGGCGGCCGCTGCATCGCGGCGCTCCCGGACCCCCACCAGCTCTTCGGCCAGATCAGCCTCGGTGGCGTTCAGTGCTGCCTGCGCCTCGACAATCACCTCATCACCGGCTTCAGCCGCTGCATCCAGTTCGCCCAGCCGGGCATCGACCGGGTCGATCTCCTCGAAGACCTCGAGCACTCGCTCTTCGAGGTTGTCCTGACGGGGCTTGAGCCGGTCGACCTCCTCCTGGATTTCACGCGCCTCCCTTGGAGAACTGATGCCGCTTCCGTACAGGCGGTCGTTCAACTCCTGGATGCGCGAGACGACGGCCTCGACATCGGCCTCGACCCTCTTCTGGCGACGGTCGAGCTCGAGGCGCTCGAGGCGCAGGGCGTCGCGATCGGATTCGGTCGATTCACGCTCGGCTAGCACGGCTTCGAGGGTCGCCCGCTCGGGCAGGTTGGCGAGGCGATGCCGGATCTGATCGGTGGTGGTGTCCTCTTGTTGCACCGCCAGGAGGTCGTCCACGGCGGACATTCTAGGAGGAACCAGCGGCGTGTCCCGACGGAGTCGGTACGCGGCCCCGTACCCGTTCAGGCCCCGTACCCGTTCAGTACGTGCCGCCCAACTTCGTGTGGTCCCAGGAGACGACCTTTTCAGGGACGACCACTACGGCGGTCCGCTTGGCCGCCATCTGGACCGCTGCTGCGGCAACGTGTTCTTCGGGGACCTCCGGTTGGTTACGCCTGATCACGGCCTCGGCGACGGGAACCACGTCGTCGTCGCCCGAGTAGAGGATGGCCCGCCCCTTGATCATCACGCCTCGGAGCGTTTCGTAGGATTCACCATCCTCGAGCAGGACCGTGATGCGGTCATCGCGCTGGAGGTTCACGATCTTCTGAGACCGGGTGTAGGTCTCGAACACGATTCGGCCGTCGATGATCCCGTACCAGAGGGTCGACAGGTGGATCGAACCATCGCGCTCTATGGTCCCGACCTGCAGGCTCATCTTCGCCTCGATGAACGCTTCGACCTCATCGTCGGTCATGCGGATGAGCTCTCTACGCGATGTACCCATTGGCTCGAGCGACTCGTTCCTGTCGATGGTTGCCCTCGGGACATTAGTCCCCGGGAGGCGGTCTCCCGACTCTGCTGATCCTCGGAAAAATGGAACGTCCCGCCTGGGGGGAGGCGGGACGTTCTCTCGCTCTCGGCTGTCCGATCAGGGGGGATGATCTCGGCCGGAGTCTCAAGGTTCGAAAGATGAATGTCTCGAACCGTTGTGGAGTCCAGAATAGCGACCGCGTGATCACCGAATCCGTATTTGCGACATCGGATTTCGTGACTTCCGACACGTCGTTCAGGACCGCTCGGATAGTGTCGGCCATCATGGAAGTTCCTTCCGGCGAGCATCAACCATGACCCGACCCAGCGATGGGCAGCGACGCCAGATGCTCGTGGACATGGTCTCGGCTCGGACCCAGTCGCAGCGGATGTGGAACCTCCAGCGCCAGGGACAGATCGGGACCGTGGCGCCCATCGACGGGCACGAGGCCACAATCGTCGCCGCCGCCCATGCCCTCGATCCCGCCCACGACTGGGTCGTCCCGCAGTACCGCGAACCGCTGGCGCTGCGCCGCTACGGACCCGAGGTCCTCGAACAGTTCCTGCTCTACAACATCGGGCATCCGGCGGGCGGGCACATCCCCGCACCGATCCGGGTGCTCCCCAACCAGATCTCACTGGCAACGCAACTCCCCCACGCCGTGGGCCTGGCCTGGGGAATGACCCTCCAGGACGACCCGGGGGTGGTGCTCGCGTTCTTCGGGGACGGATCCTCGTCTCAGGGGGACTTCTACGAGGCCGGCAACCTCGCCGGCGTCCTGAAGGCACCGGTGATCTTCCTGTGTGTGAACAACCAGTGGGCGATCTCGACACCGGTCCACCTCCAGACGGCGGCCGAGTCCTTCGCCGCAAAGGCCGCCGCCTTCGGTATCCCCGGAGTCAAGGTCGACGGCAACGACGTCGATGCCGTGTACGAGGCGGTGCACGGGGCCCGTGAACGTGCGCGTTCCGGACTCGGGGCCACACTGATCGAGGCGGCCTTGTATCGACTCGGCGCCCATACGACGGCCGATGACCCGACCCGGTACGTTCCCGCCGAGGACCTCGCAGCGGCTCGTCGGAACGACCCCATCGCCATCCTGCGCTCCCGACTCGAGGCGGAGGGACTCTGGGATGCGGCTACCCAGTCCGAGGTCGAATCCGCGGCGTTGACTGCCGTCGATGCCGCCCATGAGCGGGCACGGACGATGCCCCTCGCTCCTGACGCACTTCTCGACCACTGCGTCTCCGAGGACTCACCGCGTCTCGCCCGCCAACGGTTGGCGTTGCTCGCCGAGGTGGAGGGCACCCGATGACCGAACTCAACATGCTCGAGGCGATCAACGAGTCGCTGCACGCCGAGATGGCCCGCGACGAACGCGTCGTGGTCCTCGGCGAGGACGTGGGGCGCAACGGGGGTGTCTTTCGTGCCACCGAGGGCCTCTACGAGAAGTTCGGCGAGCGGCGCGTGTACGACTCGCCTCTCTCCGAAGGCGTCATCGCCGGTGCGACCGTGGGTCTGGCGATCGCCGGGCTGGTGCCGGTGGCCGAGATGCAGTTCCTCGGCTTCGCCTACCAGGCGATGCACCAGATCGCCGGTCAGGTTGCCCGACTCCGCTATCGCACGCAGGGCCGCTTCGACCCGGCGATCACGATCCGCGCCCCGTTCGGGGGCGGCGTCCGGACGCCCGAACTCCACTCCGACTCCCTCGAGGGCCAGTTGGCCAACATTGCGGGGCTCAAGGTGGTGGCTCCCGCTACGGCTGCCGACGCCAAGGGACTCCTCGCCTCGGCCATTCGCGATCCCGACCCCGTCATGTTCCTCGAACCGCTGCGGGGCTACCGGGGCATACGGGACGAGGTCCCCGAGGGAGAACACCTCGTCCCGCTCGGTTCGGCCCGCACCGCTCGTCCCGGCGATGACCTCGTCATCATCGCCTGGAGCCACCAGGTTGAGATGGCCTGCCGGGTGTCGGACCGCCTGGCCGGTGAGGGGCTCTCGATCAGGGTGCTCGACCTACGGAGCCTGGTGCCTCTCGATGTGGCGGCGATCGCCGAGGCGGTGGACGCCTGTGGCCGGGTCGTCGTGAGCGAGGAGGCGGTACAGACCGGCGGCTTCGGCGGCGAGATCGTCGCCACCGTGGTCGAAGAGTCGTTCTGGTCCCTCGAGGCGCCGGTCGTGCGCGTCTCGGGCTACGACGTGCCCTACCCGGTCGGGATGCTCGAGGACCGCTACATCCCCGACGAGGACAGGATCGCCGCTGCGGTCCGGCGTGTCCTCGAGGTCGCCTGAGCCGACGGGACTTCCGAGACGATGCCCTACCGGTTCCACCTTCCCGACATCGGCGAGGGCCTCGAGGAGGCCGAGATCGTCGAATGGCTGGTCGCCCCCGGCGACACCGTCGTACGCGACCAGGCGCTCGTCGAGGTACTCACCGACAAGGCCAGCTCCGAGTTGCCGTCGCCGGTCGCCGGTGTGATCGTCGCCCTGGGCGGTGGCGAGGGCGACCGTCTACGGGTCGGTGACCTCCTGATCGAGATCGAGGACGGCACACCCGCCGCTGTGCCGGATCCGGTGGCGGCACCGTCCGAACCCGCCACTGTGCCGGATCCGGTGTCGACACCGTCCGAACCCGCCACTGTGCCGCATCCGGTGGCGGCACCGTCCGAACCCGCCACCCTCGAACCCGCCGTCCGACCTCCGGCCAGCGGGGGTCCACCTCCCGCCGTCCGTCCCAAGGCCTCGCCGGCGACCCGGAAGCGCGCTCGGGAGCTGGGGATCGACCTCGCCACGGTCCGCGGCACGGGCCCCGGCGGGCGCATCGTGGAGTCGGACCTCCAGGCGTCCGTGGTCGCTGCGGTCGCTCCGACGGCGGGGCGGGCCGACGACCCCGTCCGGGCGGGAGATACCAACCGGGCCGGCGACACCACCCGGGACCGGGCCACTGGACTGGGCCGGATCGCGGCGGGCAGACACCCGTTGCGGGGTGTACGCGGGGTGATCGCCCGCAACATGGCGCAGTCGTGGAGCCAGATCCCCCACATCCACTCGTTCGACGAACTCGACGCCTCGCTCCTGCTCGACCTCCGCACGAGGATGACCGCCATCGGCAGGGAGGTCACCCCGCTCGCCGTGGCGGTCGTCTCCTCCGCCCGTGCGCTGCGTCGCCTCCCGCTCGTGAACGCCTGCGTCGAGGGCGACGAGATCGTCGTCCACGACCGGGTGAACGTCGGTGTCGCCGTTGCGACCGACCAGGGCCTCGTCGTCCCCGTGCTACGGGACGCCGACCTCCTCGACCTGTTCGGCGCCACCGCCGAGATCGCCGACCTGGCCGAACGGGCGAGGGCGGGCCGACTGACGGCCGCCGACCTGACCGGTGGCACGTTCACGGTCACGAACTACGGGTCGCTCGGGGGCCGCTGGGCGACCCCGATCATTCCCCCCGGACAGGCGGCGATCCTCGGCATCGGCCGGATCGCCGACCGTCCGGCGGTCCACGAAGGCGCGGTCGTGCCACGTCCGATGCTCCCCTATTCCTTCGGCGCCGACCACCGCCTGGTCGACGGCGACCTGCTCGAGACGTTGAAGGCGTCTGTCGTCGATGACCTGACCGAGCCGCTCAGGCTGCTCGTCGGGGCCTGAACCCTCGGGATACCCGCATGGTCGTCGGGGAGGTCGCATCGCCTGTCGACCTCCTCGTCATCGGCGGGGGCCCCGGGGGGTATGCCGCCGCCCTCCACGCCGCCCGTCTGGGCCGGCGTGTCACCCTCGTCGAGCGCGACGCCCTCGGGGGCACGTGCCTCAACGTGGGGTGCATCCCCTCCAAGGCCCTCATCGAGGTCGCCGATGCAGCCGCCGCTCCCCGTCGGGTGGCGAGTTGGGGGGTCAGCGCCACCACCGAGGTCGACATGGCGGGCGTACGCGACCACCTGGCATCCGTGGTCGCCGACCTCACCAGCGGGGTGGCCAGCCTCCTCGACCGGGCGGGGGTACGTGTGCTGCCGGGGACAGCTGCGTTCAGCCGTCCCAACCGTGTGGCCGTCGAACACGAGGGCCGACTCGAGCACCTCGAGTTTCGGCACGCCGTCGTCGCCACCGGTTCGCGCCCTGTCGAGTTGCCGAACCTGCCGATCGACGGGGACCGGGTCGTGGGTTCGGCCGAACTGCTGTTCACCAGGGACCTCCCGGACCAGCTCGTGCTCGTGGGCGGCGGCTATGTCGGCGTCGAACTGGCCTGCGCCTTCGCCAAGCTGGGGAGCCACGTCACCGTCGTCGAGATGGAGGACAGGGTCCTACCGGGCTTCGGGAAGCGCATCGGCACAGCGGTCGAGCGCGGTCTTCGGCGCCTGGGGGTTGGACTCTGCCTCGGCCATCGTGCGGTCGGGGCAACCGCCGAGGGTCTCGCCGTCACGGGCCCCGATGGAAGCCTGGTGCTGCCCGCCGACCGGATCGCCGTCGTGGTCGGCCGACGACCGAACAGCGACACGGTGCGGATCGCCGACGCCGGCGCCACCGTCGACGGACGGGGACTCGTCGTCGTCGATGCACAGCGCCGGGCGACCGACCGGGTGTTCGTCATCGGCGACCTCACCGACGGTCCGGCCCTCGCCCACAAGGCCACGGCCGAGGCCGAGGTGGCCGTCGACGCCGCCTGTGGCCGACCGGCCGGCTTCGACCCCACCTGCGTGCCGATGATCGTGTTCGGCGACCCGCAGGTGCTCTCGGTGGGCCTCGATCGGGAGTCGGCAGCCGCGGCCGGGATCGCGACCACGTCGGGCCGATTCCCGTTCGCCGCCTCTGGTCGGGCACGGACGCTCGGCGACACGGAGGGATACGTCGAGGTCTTCGCCGATGAGG
>JACNKQ010000028.1 GCA_014381945.1 Actinomycetota bacterium | reverse complement strand
CGGTAGGCCTCGTGCTCGATGATCTGGTGGCCGAGGAGCAGGTCGATCGGGCGAACATCCTGGTGGCTACCGGTCGGAGGTCGCTCCGAGACCGGATCAGGCGGGAGGCACCGAGGGGCTTTGCCTGCGTTCCGTGGGAGGGTCGCTACGAGGGCGACATCGTCTGCGAGACGGTGTATCGCGTCAAGGGCCTCGAGCGCGACGTCGTGATCCTGGCGACGGTCTATGACGACCTATCGGACCACCTCCTGTACGTCGCAATGAGTCGGGCGATCTCCCGCCTGGTGGTCATCGGCCCCCAGATGCTGCTCGAACGACTTGCGGCGAAGGCCAGGCTCTGGACCCGGGTGGAGGTGGACATTGGCTGAGCGTCTCGAATTGGCACCCGACGGTTCGGTCGGGCCGACAGGTCGTTCCTACTGGGTCGTCGAGGGACGCTTCGCCGCTGGCGCGTATCCGGGGAAGCCGGGCCGTCGGGAACTCGACCAGATCCCGGAGGTGACCGCCAAGGTGCTGGAGGCCGGCATCGACACATTCGTCAACCTGACCCAGGACTATCCCGGGGGAACCGACGGGCACCTCAACCACTACGACGATGACATCGACGGCGCGGCGGTCGTGAAGCGCTTTGCCATCAGGGACGTTTCGATCCCAGGTGTCGATCTGATGGTCGAGGTCCTCGACTTCATCGACGACTGCCTCGAGCACGGCCGGAACCCGTATGTGCACTGCTGGGGTGGAACCGGCCGGACGGGGACGGTGGTCGGGTGTTGGTTGATCAGGCACGGCTACACGGATTCCGATGGAGTGTTTGACGAACTTGCCCGCATCCGAATCGGTGATCTGGAGGCTGGCCATCGGCGGTCACCACAGGTGATCGAACAGTGGGAGTTTGTTCGGAGTTGGAGGGAGGGTCAATGACCGTTGATCGAGATGACAGGGTGCTCGGCTGCCTGCTCGGGGGAGCGATCGGCGACGCCCTCGGGGCGGGGATCGAGTTCATGAGTTGGCCGGAGATCGAGTCCACCTTCGGCCCGGAGGGGGTGAGCGACTTCACGCCCTGGTACGGCCACGAGGCGCCGATCACCGACGACACCCAGATGACGCTGTTCACCGCCGAGGGGCTGGCCGAGGCGGCGGCCAATGACACCGACCCGGTTGAAGAGGTCTGGGCGGCGTACCGGCGCTGGTACCACACCCAGGGAGGGGACCTGCCGGAGGGGGTCAACCCGCTGTTCGGCCTGCTGGCGGTTCCCGAGTTACTCGAAAGGCGAGGGCCGGGCACCACTTGTATGGGTTCGATGCGTGACGGCGTCCCGGGCACGACTGACGAGCCGCTGAACGGTTCGAAGGGCTGCGGCGGGATCATGCGCGTGGCGCCGGTCGGTCTGGCGGCGAAGAGTGACGAGGGGGCGTATCGACTGGGGTGCGCAACGGCGGCGCTCACCCACGGGCATGCCAGCGGATGGATCTCGGCCGGTGCGATGGCGGTCATGGTCCGCCGGCTCCTCGAGGACGAGGGCCTATGGGAAGCAGTCGATGCGGGCCGTGCGGTGGCAGCAGCCGACCCGGCGGATTTCGAGGTCGTCGACGCCATCGACGCTGCGATTGCGCTGGCCGGGCAGGCGCCGCTTCGAGGCACTGACCTCGAGTCGCTCGGCAAGCGCTGGCCCGGCGGTCCTGGCGAGGAGGCCCTGGCGATCGCCGTGGCAGCGGTGCTCGCCGAGCCCGACCCGAACGAGGCGTTGTTGTTGGCGGTGAACCACGGCGGCGACTCGGACTCGACCGGTGCCATCGCCGGCAACCTCGTCGGCGCCCACCACGGCGCCTCGGCCCTGCGACCCGACTGGCGAGAACGTGTCGAGCTGGCCGACGTGATCACCGAAATGGCGGGGCGGTTGGCGGCCGTGGGTGGCAACCAATGACGATCGAGAGAGCAGGGAGGTAGCGACCATGCCTAAAGAGGCGATCCGAATTGATGGTGGCAAGAAGACCATCACGTTTCCTGAGACGGTCGTGACCGACCCTCTGGTCATCGCGTTGTTCGACGGGGCCGCTGACGCCGTCCGTCCGGACATGTATGACCGGGTGATCCGTTTCGGCTCCTACGCCTATCTCGAGGACCGGATCGGGGCGTTCCTCGGCCGGACCGCCGACCAGGTCAACGCCGAGTTCGAGTACCTGAAGTTGCTCTTCGATCGGCACCAGCGGTCCATGTTGACTCCTGAGAAGGGGGCCATCGCCGAGAGTGCCGTTGCGTCCGCGCTCGAGGCGGTTGTGGGCAGCCGAGGCTGGGACGACGTGATCACCGAGACTGGAGGCATCGGCGGAGCACTCGATGATGGAGCCAACAAGACCGGCGACGTGGTGGCGAGGATCGGTGGCCCCGAGGGCCCGTGTCTCGCCATCGAGGTCAAGTTCGACAAGAAGGTAACCCTCGGCGAGGTCGATGACGCCAAGCACCAGAACAATCGGGCGGACACGGCCTGGAGCCAGATCGTCGAGGCAGCGGCCAATCGGGAGGCCGGTCTCGCCATGATCGTGGTTGATCATGGTTCGGCGTCGTCGAGCGTCCTTGCTGCTGTCGAGGACGTGGCATGGCTCGAGGGGGCGGGCCTCGTCGTGATGGTCGATGCCGAGCGGGGCGATTTTCGGAACCTGGTGGTGGCCTACACGTTTGCCCGCTCGTTGCTGCTGGCCGCCGCCCGGCCTGACCTGCAGCCGGAACTGCTCGCGGTCGTGGTCTCCCGTGCCCTCACCGAGGTGAAGCGCTGCCTCGGTGTCCGCGGCCATGTCGACAAGATCGTCAAGGCTTCGCAAGAGTTGCTCAAGGACCTCGGCCAGAGCGAGGCGGCGCTTGAGTCGATCCTCGAACTGTTGGGGTCGATCGACGCTGACAACCCACTGGGCGCGGCGGAGTTGTTCACGCTGCACCGCGGCGAGGACGTCCGTGACGCGATCGCCCGAGCCGAGAAGGCTCTACCGGGACTGCAAGATGGGTGACACGACCAGCCCGGACGAGGCCCGAGGTCTACTCGAGCACGCCGTGGATGCAGCGCTGCGTGTCCGTGGTGTAGATGGAACCACAGCCAGGATCGCTGCAGGGAGGGCCCTGACGGAGATGCTCCAGGCCATGGAGAGGGGGACGGAGGTTCGCGAACGTCGTGCCTGGTTGTGGCGGGCTGCGCAACGTCGGGCTCAGGATCTGGTCAGGTCTGACGGACGCTTTCTGGATCTCGTCAAACGGGTCGAGCAGCAGGTCGTCCAGCGGCCTCAGAGCGTTTCTGAGCAGATCGTCGCCGCTGAGCGGGACGAGGAACGGGCTCGGGTGCTTCGCTGTCTGTTCGCCATGCTTGGCCCGGATGACGCCCGTCGGGCCTGGGAGGCGCACCGCCGCCTCGGAGAGGGCGCCCGGGTCGGCACCGTCGCTCATGAAGTGGGCTTCGCAAATGGCTCGAACCTCAAGAAGTTCCTCGGGGACGTGAGCGGTGGCGTCGGGGAACTGGCAGTTCGGGTGACCCGCCATTCAAAGCTCGTACCGGGCTCGAGCGAGTTGCTGGTCCGACTCCTCGAGGCGCGGGTCGGCGTGCCCGAAGGGGCCTTCGGCGCCGAGGTGGCCCGCGCAGCCGACTGGGCCGATCGGCACCCTGACCCCTCGAACGACCATGCCGTCGTGGTCGGTCACTACCTCCGGAACACATGGGGCAAGGTTGCCGGAGGGCGCGGGCGCGTGGGGCGCCTGACTCGCGCCCAGCGGAGGCTCGTGGCGGCGGCGGCGGCTTACGTTCTGCTGCCCGACGATGTCCGATGGGACGAGGGACCCGGCGGCTTCCGGGACGACTACTGGGTGCTCCACGCCGTGAGACGTGCGATGGGTCTGGGGGCAATGAGGGCTGGCGGGACGCTGGATCCTTTCCTGGACTGAGTAGCTGCAACATCGTCGAGATCGGGATCCAGGGGTCTGGCATCCCGGTCGTCATCTTCCGGAACTCGGGCATTCACCCTACGTGAGTCACTGTCTCGGGGTCGCTGCGCAACCGTGAGTTCATTACGGACCGATTTGGACGCCTGCCTTCGACTTGTGGGTGAAGGGCACGAAACGACGTGTCCAGCAGCCAAGCCCAAGGAGGGCATCGATGCAGACGATCCACGAGACCGAGCACGGCGATGGCCTGCCGGGCGCCGACGACTTTCTCTATGACGAGGCATTCGGACCCCTGCCGCCGCCAGGTCGAGTGATCGAGGCCGTGAAGCTCGCCTGAGCGGACCTGGTCACAGCAGACGACGACACCACTTCCAGAAAGGGATCATCACCATGACAAACACCATCACCCCAGAATCCCCCAGCCTTCAGCCCGCCGACTGGTGGCGCAGGCCCTGCCCGGTGACCGACCGGATCTTCCTGTGCGGTGACCTGCCGCACGGTCCCGGGGCCTTCATCGAGCAGCTCGACGAGTGGGTGCGCCTCGGCGTGACCACCATCGTGGACTTGCGTGGTGAGTGGACCGATGAGTTCCGGGTGCTCGACCGGCACCCCCACATCGGGTACGTCTGGCTGGGCACCCATGACAGCGGCGGCAGCCAGAGCACCGAGTGGTTCGACCGGGGCGTGGCCGCCATCCGGGCCGCACTGGCCGACCCCGAGGCCAAGGTCCTGGTGCACTGCCACATGGGCGTCAACCGGGCGCCGTCCCTCGTCTTCGCTGCCCTGCTGGCGATGGGTTTCGACGTCGAGGAGGGCCTCGACGCCATCCGTGACGCCCGGCCCATCGCAGCGATCCTGTACGCCGACAGCGCCATCCGGTGGTTCGGCAACCTGCAGGACTGGTCGGCCGAGGCGGTGGGTGACGCCATGTTGCGTGTCCAGAGCTGGCACGAGCACAACCCGGTCGACGTCCGCTGGATCATCAGCCGGATCCGTCGGGCCGAGGGTCCGCTGGGATGACCGTCACGCCCGACCACTACACCATCGTCGTCGCCCGGTTGACCGGGCCCGGAGTAACGGAGGTTCCCCAATGAGCAAGATCACCGACACCCCCGACGCCTCGGCGTCGCGCCAGTCCGCCTACCAGGTGGCCGGCACCATCACGAAGGGCCGTATGGCCCGGGAGGCGCCGCTCGCCGCCGCCGCCCTCGAGGCCGTCGAGGCCTCGGACGTCGTCGTCGTGACCGGCTGCTACGACCATGTCGAACAGGTGCTCGACGCCCTCGACGTGCCGTACCGGACCATCGAACCCGGCCATCTCGACACGCTGATGCTGCGGCCCGAGCAGGTGCTCGTCGTCAACTGTCCGGGTGAGGTGTCGCCCGCCGCCATCGTGCGCATCCGCGACTTCGTGGCCGCCGGCGGCACGCTGTTCACCACGGACTGGGCCCTGCGCCATGTGGTCGAGCCGGCCTTTCCTGGTTTCGTCGCCTACAACGACCGGGCCACCGGCGACGACGTGGTGCGCATCGAGGTCGTCGATGCCGACAGCCCG
>JACNKQ010000066.1 GCA_014381945.1 Actinomycetota bacterium | reverse complement strand
CCGACGACCTGACGCTTACAAGGCGCCTGCTCTGGCCAACTGAGCTACTCGGGCGTTGGGCCTTCGAAAGGCGAGCGTACGGTCCCGGGCGCTCCGAAATGGTGGGTGGGCAGGGGGGTGCTTGCACTCGGGCCGGTGGCGGAGGATGATCGCGCTGTGGCAATGACAGATCGAGACCGTGAGATCCTCGAATTCGAGCGATCCTGGTGGACCTTCGACGCCCCCAAGGAGGGGCTCATCAACGAGCGCTTCGAGTTGTCGGTCACGCGCTACTACCAATTGCTGGGAGAACTCCTGGATACCCCGGAGGCGCTCGAGCACGATCCACTGGTCGTACTACGTCTGCGTCGTCGGCGGGACCGCCGCCGAAAGGCCCGCTTCGAGTTGCCGGCACAGGAAAGGGACGGACGCTGATGGCCGGAGGTCGTGGTGGAGGGGGCCTCGGGCCCAGCAACAGTGCAACGGCGCCGCGTGCGTTGCTGCTTATAGTCGTCGCTGTCCTGCTCGGTACGGCGCTGCTCTGGAAGGGCCTCGATGACGGTGCGAGCATTTCGGACGACCTGTCTTCCCCGACAACCACGGAGCAGACGGACGATCGCAATGGCGACGTCACCGGTGACGGTTCAGATGATGGTTCCGGCGACGTCACCGGTGACGGTTCAGATGATGGTTCCGGCGACGTCACCGGTGACGGTTCAGATGATGGTTCCGGCGACGTCACCGGTGACGGTTCAGATGATGGTTCCGGCGACGTCACCGGTGACGGTTCAGATGATGGTTCCGGCGACGTCACCGGTGACGGTTCAGATGATGGTTCCGCCGATGGTTCGGGTGACGGCGTCACCGACACCACGCCCACCACCCTGTTCCCCACGGTCACCGAAGCCCCCAGCGATGTCCAGGTGCTCGTCGCCAACGGGTCCGGCACGGCGAGGGCGGCCGGGGCGGTGACCGAACTCCTTGCGCCGAAGGGCTACTCCACGCTTCCGCCGGCGAACGCCCAACTCACCGATACCACGATGATCTACTTCCGGCCCGGGATGGTGGCCGAGGCCCGGGCGGTGATGGACCTCCTCGCTCCGGACAGCCCCGACCTGTTGGCACAGATTCCGCCGACCGGCCTTGCTGTCTCCGAAAATGCCCTCGACCGCCTCGAGACGGCGGACATCGTCGTGATCCTCGGCGCCGACGGCCGCATCCACAACGGCTGAGACCGGTCTTCCGGCGTGCGCGTCGTCGCCGCTCCGGACAAGTTCCGCGGGACCGCCACCGCTGCCGAGATCGCCGATGCCGTCGTGCGCGGCGCAGTTCTCACCGGTGCGACCGCCGAGGCGTTTCCAATGGCCGACGGTGGAGAGGGAACCCTCGAGGTCCTGGGCGGCGGCAACCGTCGGTCGACGGTAACCGGGCCGCTCGGCGACCCCGTCGTGGCGGAATGGCGCCTCACCCGGCAGACGGCGGTCATAGAGATGGCGCAGGCATCGGGCCTGGTTCTCGCCGGTGGGGCCGAGGGCAACGAGCCCCTCGATGCAACGACCGCAGGGACCGGCGAGCTCATCCGCGAGGCGGTCGAGTCGGGTGCCCGACGGGTGATCGTGGCGGTCGGCGGTTCGGCGACAACCGACGGCGGGCTCGGAGCACTCAGGGCCATGGGGTCGCCTGCCCGCTACCGCGGCATCGAACTGCTGGTGGCCTGTGACGTCCGGACGCCCTTCACCGGTGCTGCAGAGGTCTTCGGACCTCAGAAGGGGGCATCTCCACCCCAGATCGAGATGCTGCGCCGCCGACTCGTCCGCCTGGCCCAGCAGTACGAGGAAGACTTCGGGATCGACGTGGTGAGCCTTGCCCGGGCGGGGGCAGCGGGTGGCCTGGCGGGTGGCCTTGCCGCAATCGGCGCCGAGCTCGTCGACGGGTTCGACCTGGTGGCCGAGGAGTTGATGCTGGACGAGGTACTGGAAGGTGCCGATCTTGTCGTCACGGGCGAGGGGACGCTCGATGCCACATCGTTCAGGGGGAAGGTCGTGGGCGGAGTGTCGGCCTATGCGTCGGCGGCCGGCCTGCCGACCCTGGTCATCGTCGGGCGCATCCATTCCGACGTCGAAGGCGCGGTCGATGCGGTGTCGCTGGTTGACCGCTTCGGCGAGGAGCGGGCCGTTGCCGACCCGGTCGGGTGCGTGGAGGCTGTCGTCGCCGAAGAGGTCGGCTGACCGCAGTGGGTCGTATCAGGCGCCGATCGGGGTGTGCGTCGATAGGTTCTCAGGACCAGTTCGCCGCCGGCACCCGCCGTGCGCCAGCCCACGGAGGCAACCAATGGCCGTCACCATCCGCATCCCCACCACGCTGCGCCCCCTCACCGCCGGCGCCGGTGAGGTCGAGGTCGAAGGTGCGACCGTCGGCGAGGCACTGGTCTCCCTCGAAGTCACGCATCCGGGCTTCGGCTCCCGCATCCTCGACGAATCCGGGGCCCTGCGCAGGTTCGTCAACGTGTTCGTGAGCGACGAGGACGTGCGCTTCCTGGACGGCCTCGAAACCACGATTCCCGATGGTGCGACCGTCGCCATAGTTCCGGCAGTCGCCGGAGGCTGAAGGCGCGGATTCCTACCGGGCGGTCAGGTTTGTTGCTGAAAACATGAACCGACGGCCTCCCCTGTCACGGCCTCCCCTGTCGACGTTGTGATTTACCGGTGGTGCTGATTGGATTGGCACTCGCCGATCGAGAGTGCCAAGCACTGGGCCATGACGTTCCAGCGCCGCTCTCGACGATTTCGAACCCACAGAAAGGCTTCCGCCAATGGCGAAGATCATCAGTTTCGACGAAAAGGCCCGTCGTTCGCTTGAGAAGGGCATGAACCAGCTGGCTGACGCAGTGCGGGTCACGCTGGGCCCCAAGGGCCGCAACGTCGTGCTCGACAAGAAGTGGGGTGCCCCCACGATCACCAACGACGGCGTCTCGATCGCCAAGGAGATCGAACTCGAGGACCCCTTCGAAAAGATCGGCGCCGAGCTCGTCAAGGAGGTCGCCAAGAAGACCGACGACGTGGCAGGCGACGGCACCACCACCGCCACCGTGCTGGCCTGGTCGATGATCCGTGAAGGCCTGCGTAACGTCGCCGCCGGCGCCAACCCGATGTCTGTCAAGAAGGGCATCGAGACCGCAGTCGCCGCCTCGGTCGAGTCGATCCTCGCCGGCGCCGTCGACGTCTCGAGCGACAAGGAACAGATCTCCAACGTGGCCGCCATCTCGGCCGCCGATCCAGACATCGGCACCATGATCTCCGAGGCGATCGACAAGGTCGGCAAGGACGGCGTGATCACCGTCGAGGAGGGTCAGACCTTCGGGATCGAGATGGACCTAGTCGAGGGCATGCGCTTCGACAAGGGCTACATCTCGCCGTACTTCGTGACCGACCCCGAGCGCATGGAAGCGGTCCTCGAAGACCCCTACGTGCTGTTCGTCGGTTCGAAGATCACCGCCGTGCGCGACCTCGTGCCCGCCCTCGAGAAGGTCATGCAGGCCGGACGTCCGCTGCTGGTAATCGCCGAGGACGTCGAGGGCGAGGCCCTGGCCACCCTCGTGGTCAACAAGATCCGCGGCACGTTCAACGCCGTTGCCGTGAAGGCCCCCGGATTCGGTGACCGTCGCAAGGCGATGCTCCAGGACATGGCCATCCTCACCGGCGGCCAGGTCATCACCGAAGAGGTTGGCCTCAAGGTCGAAAACGTCACCCTCGACATGCTGGGCAGCGCTCGCAAGGTCGTCGTCAGCAAGGACGAGACCACGGTCGTCGAGGGCGCCGGCGAAGAAGCCGACATCAACGGCCGGATCAGCCAGATAAAGGGCGAGATCGACAACACCGACTCTGACTACGACCGCGAGAAACTCCAGGAGCGCCTCGCCAAGCTTTCGGGCGGCGTTGCCGTGCTCAAGGTAGGCGCCGCCACAGAGGTCGAACTCAAGGAAAAGAAGCACCGCATCGAAGATGCCGTCAGCACCACCAAGGCTGCGATCGAGGAGGGCGTCGTCGCCGGCGGCGGCGTGGCGCTTCTCCGTGCCCAGGCAGCGGCCCGATCGGCCGCCGACGACCTCCCGACCGACGAGGCCACCGGTGCCCGCATCGTGGCCCATGCGCTCGAGGGACCGCTGCACCAGATCGCAGTGAACGCCGGCCTCGAGGGTGGTGTCGTCGTCGAGCGCGTGCGCGGCCTCGAGGGCGCCAACGGCCTCAATGCCGCCACGGGCGAGTACGAGGACCTGGTCGCCGCCGGCATCATCGATGCCGCCAAGGTGACCCGGTCAGCTCTGCAGAATGCCGCATCGATAGCGGCTCTGTTCCTCACCACCGAGGCGGTCATCGCCCACGCACCCGACGAGGGCGCAGGCGGCGGCATGCCCGACATGGATTTCTAGAACGGGCACTGTCCGTAGGTTCAGCGCATCGGGCGCCCTCAGGGGCGCCCTTTCGCCGATTTGGGGCTCCGAGGCGGTTCACTGATGGGCGTGACCATCATGGGAACCCGGCCGTGGGCCACCGCAGGAGCAGGACGATGAGCCGGGGCCGTACCCAGAGGGTGCTGACGCGCCGGCACGACGCCGAGGGAACCCGGCGCTTCCAGGATGAGCTGATCGTCGAGGAACCCATGTCGGTGCGCCTCGACGGGGAACTGGTGGCCACAACCATGCGCACCCCGGGTGACGACTTCGAGTTGGCCGTCGGTTTCCTCGTCACCGAGGGGATGCTCGACGGAGCGCCGGTCCGGACCGTTCGGTACTGCGGGCAGGGCTCAGCGGCCGAAGCCGAATACAACGACGTCACCGTCGAAACCGGCGGGGTCGCCCCGGTACCGACGCCGCGGCTGGGGCCGGCCTCCTCGTCGTGTGGGATATGCGGTTCGGTGGCCATCGACGAACTGGTCGAACGACTCGAGCCCCTGGACGTCGAGCCGTTCGGCCCGGATGTGCTGGCGGGCATGACGGAGCGGATCGCCGACGACCAGGCCCTCTTCGGCACCACGGGGGCCGTGCACGCTGCGGTCGCCTTCGATCGGACCGGTCGTCCCCTGCTCCTCCGGGAGGACATCGGTCGCCACAACGCCGTCGACAAGGTGGTGGGTCGGTTGTACCTCGACGGGCATTTGCCCGCCAACGACCTCGGGCTGTGGGTCAGCGGTCGTGCCTCGTTCGAGATGGCCCAGAAGGCATGGGCGGCTGGCTTCGCCGCACTCGTGGCGGTGAGCGGCCCTTCGGCCCTGGCCGTGGAGACAGCCCGCACCGCCGGCCTGCAACTGGCGGGCTTCGCCCGCGGCGACCGGCTGAACCTGTACACCGACGGCTGAACCCGGGAAACCGGTTTCCCCACCGCACCTCGGCCGGGCTCGGTTCCGTACACTCGGCGTCATGAGCGCACCGGTCACCCCCGCTGAGGGCCTCGGGGTGATGCACCTGTTCTGCAGGGTCGGCCCGTTGGCGGACTCCGATGCCGTGCGGGCCGTCGTAGTCGCCGCAGAGTCGGCCGGCGACCAGGTCGTGCCGGTGGCGGTCCTCGGGCACAAGGCCGACCTGGCCTTCATGGTGCTGGGCGACGACCTCTGGCGCCTCCGGGACCTCCAGACCGGCCTCACCGAAGCGGGCCTCGAGGTCGTCGACAGCTACGTCTCCCTGACCGAGGTATCCGAGTACGCCGCCGGGATCCCCGACGAGATGAAGGAGGCCCGACTGCGTCCCGTGCTACCCCCTGAGGGAAAGTCGGCCTGGTGCTTCTACCCGATGTCGAAGCGACGGGGTGAGCAGTCCAACTGGTTCGCCCTCTCCTTTGACGAGCGCCACGACCTGATGATGGAACACGGCACATCGGGCCGGAAGTTCGCCGGCCGCATAGTGCAACTCATCACCGCCTCGACCGGCATCGACGACTACGAGTGGGGCGTCACGCTATTCGGCCATCGACCCGACGACATCAAAGACGTCGTCTACACGCTGCGCTACGACGAGGCGTCTGCGATCTACGCGGAGTTCGGGCCCTTCTACACGGGCCTGGTCGGTTCCCTCGACGAGGTCCTCGACAGCGTCGGCTGCCGAGCCGGATAGCGACGCCATGCGTCCGCCGATGCCGCTCGATCGCCTGCGGGAAGATCTCGAGTCGATGGAAAGCGTCGTGGTGGCCTTCTCCGGAGGTGTCGACTCGGCGTTCCTCGCCAGCGTCGCACATGAAACCCTCGGTCCTGACCGGGCCCGGGCCGTAACGGCGGTGTCGCCCTCGCTTGCTGCGGCCGAATGGGAGGCGGCTGCCGCCCTGGCCGACGAGTGGGGCCTGCGCTGGACCACGGTCGAGACCGACGAGATGACCTCGGCCGCCTACCGGGCCAACGACCCCGATCGCTGCTCCCACTGCAAAGAAGCGCTCATGGATGCCGTCGGGCCGATGGCCGACGCCGAAGGTTCGACGGTGCTGCTCGGTGTCACGCTCGACGACATGGGCGACCACCGCCCCGGACAGCAGGCAGCCGCCAGTCGGGGTGCCCGGTTCCCCCTGCTCGATGCCGGCTTCACCAAGGCCGAGGTCCGGGAGCAGTCCCGCCTGATGGGTCTGCGAACCTGGGACAAGCCGGCCGGGCCGTGTCTCGCCTCCCGGGTCCCCTACGGCTCGCCGGTCAGCGTGTCCGTGCTCTCGACCGTGGAACGTGCCGAGGCGGGCCTGCACCGACTGGGATTCGACGAACTGCGGGTACGACACTACGGCGACACGGCCCGTATCGAGGTCCCCGAGCACCGCCTGTCGGAGGTCGTGGTACAGCGGTCCGAGGTGGTGGCAGCGGTCTCGGCCGCCGGCTACCGCCATGTCACTCTCGACCTGGCCGGCCTGCGGTCAGGCAACCTCAACGACGTCCTTCGATCGGATCCGTGACCATGCGGGTACGTGCCTTCGTCCCCGACCTGATGGATGCGTCCAGGTTGCGCGCTCAGGGGGTTTCCGTCGACTTCGTATCCGAACCGGCCAGGCTCCTCGACGGTGAAGCCGAATTGTTCGTCGTCGACCTCGCCCGGCCCGGTGCCCTGGAGGCCATCTGCGGCGGCTCCGCCAACCCGGGCCGCATCGTGGGCTTCGCCCCGCACGGCGACCGAGAGGCGATTGCCGCAGCCCTTGAAGCCGGATGCGACCAGGCGCTGGTCCGGTCCGTCTTCTTCAGGCGCTTCCCCGACCTGGGCGACGACACATGATGGGCGCATGACGGTCGACGCCCCAGATGCACCGACCTATTCGGTCGACGACCTGCTTGCCGACGGCTCGCTTACCGGCGCCGCATGGTGCGAGGCCCGGACGGATCGGGTCGACGAGTACCTCGCAGCGCTCTATTCGGTGGTCGACACACCGGACGGCACCGCTCTCGTGGCCCTGGGCGGCTACGGGCGGCAGAGGTTGTGTCCGGGCAGCGACCTGGACGTTGCACTTGTCCATGCACCCGGCGTGGAGATCGCAGCGATTGCCGACAGCCTCTGGTATCCGGTGTGGGACGCCGGACTGAAGTTGGGGCACCAGGTGGGTACGGTCGACCAGATCCTCGAAGTGGCCCGCGAGAGCCTCGACACGGCGACGAGCCTGTTGAGCGCCCGGTTCGTCGCCGGTGACGACTCCCTGGCCAATACCCTGGTGGACGGAGGGAGGGCCCAGTGGTCATCCCGCTGGCGGAGCCACCTCCGGGACCTCGGTGCGGCCGTGGCCGAGCGGCACGCCCGGTTCGGTGAGGTCGCCTTCCTGCTGGAGCCCGACCTCAAGGAGGGCCGTGGTGGCCTCCGCGATGTCCACACCCTGGGCTGGCTCGAGATGAACGAGCCGCTTCTCCGTCGGGCCGAATCGATCGCGCTCGTGGAGGCATCCGAGACCCTGCTCGCAGCACGCGTGGAGATCCACCGTGTCACGGGCCGGCTCAGCGACCGCCTGCTGTTGGAACTCCAGGACGAGGTGGCCGCCAGGCTGGGATACGAGGACGCCGACCTGCTGATGGCCGACGTTGCCGGGGCGGCGCGGTCCATCGCCTGGACCGGTGAGGGTGCGTTGCGACGCATCAGCCGGGACCTGCACAACAAAGGGCGCCGGATTCCACGCATGCGCCGTCGTCGCCGGGAGGTCGCCCCGGGGATGATCCTCGAGGATGGCCTGATCCACCTCGCAGACTCGGAATCCTTCGATGACCCGCTGGCTGTGCTGCGCTGTGCCCGGGTGGCAGCAGGCCACGGCGCACTTCTGGCCCGCCGTTCGCTGGTGCGCCTGACCGCCGACGCACTTCCGTTGCCGGAGCCCTGGCCTGACGAGGCTCGGCACCTCCTCGTGGACCTGCTGGCCAACGGTGAGCCGACGGTGGCGGTGATCGAGGACCTCGACCAGGCGGGTCTCTTCGTCCCGATCCTTCCGGAATGGGAGCCCTGCAGGTCCCGCCCGCAGCGCAACGCCTACCACATGTTCACGGTGGACCGACACCTGCTGGTGGCCGTCGCCGAAGCATCTCTGCTGGTCGACCGGGTCGATCGGCCCGACCTGCTGCTCGTCGGGGCGCTGCTCCACGACATCGGCAAGGGGTACCCGGGCGACCACACCGAGGTGGGTCGGGAACTCGTGGCGACCATCGCCTCCCGGATGGGGTTTCCTACGGCGGATGTCGACCTCCTGGTCGCCATGGTCGAACACCACCTGTTGCTGCCGGATGCTGCCACCCGACGCGACCTCGATGACGACGGAACAATCCGGTCGGTGGCGGAAACGGTTGGGAGCCGCCAGTTGCTGGCCCTGCTGGGTGCGCTCACCGAGGCCGACTCGATCGCCACGGGCCCGTCGGCCTGGAGCACCTGGAAGGCGGAGCTGGTCCACGAGCTGGTGCGGCGTGCCGACCACTTTCTTGCCGGAGAGGATCTGGCTGAGGTGGTCGGCGACTCGTTCCCGGACGCGGGCCAACGCGAGATGATCCAGCGCCGGGGCCTGGTCGTCAAGGGCGAGGATTCGACGCTGACCGTCGTCGCCGATGACCGACCCGGCGTGTTTTCGAAGGTGGCCGGTGTGCTGGCCCTCAACGGTGCAGGCGTCCTGGCAGCCGCCGCACATTCGGAGAGCGGGCGGGCCCTTTCCGTGTTCCGGGTGAGGGCGGCATTCGGCGATGATCCCGATTGGGAACAGGTGGGTGGTCAGATCGAACAGGCGTTGGCAGGTCGCCTGGCGTTGTCCGCCCGGCTCGGAGACCGCTCGAGGGTGTATCGAACGGCACCGACTTCGGCCCGGCCGGCCAAGCCGAGGGTCACCGTCGACAACCGGAGTTCCATCTCGGCCACGGTCCTCGAGGTCACCTGCCCGGACGGCGTGGGCGTCCTGTACCGGATCACCCGTGCGTTCGCCGAACTCGACCTCGACATCGTGAGCGCCCGCGTTCAGACGCTGGGCTCCGACGTGGTCGATGCCTTCTACATCCGGGATTCCTCTGGTTCCAAGATCGTCGATGCGGAACACCTGGCCGAGATCGAACTCGCGGTCCTGCGTTGGATCGACGTCGACTTCTGAGCCGGCGCCCGGGGTCGCCTGCGGGATCGCCTACGGTCGATGTCCGTGGAATCCCGAGGCGCACCTTCCGAACTCGACCTGATGCGCTGGTCCGAGGCCCTGTCTGCCATTGCCCGCACGGGGCTGGCCTTCTCCGACGTGGTCTACGAGCGGGAACGCTTCGAGGAGGTGCTCAACGTTGCCGCCGACATTCGGGAGGCGGCCGGTTCAGCCTTCGACAGCGAGACGCTGCTGGGTGTATGGCTGGAGTCCGTGGGTTCTGGCGTCCCCGGCTATGTCACGCCGAAGGTCACAGTGGGAGCCGTCGTCGGCAACGACGACGGCGAGATCCTGCTGGTCCAGCGGGCCGACTCGGGACTCTGGCTGTACCCGACGGGTTGGGCGGATGTCGGCTACTCGCCGGCCGAGGTGGTGGTCAAGGAGGTCCGTGAGGAGACCGGCATCGACTGCGAGGTGCTCCGACCGATCGCCATACTTGACGGTCTGCGCCTGGGCTTCACCGGCATTCCGCTCTATTCGCTGGTCTTCCACTGCCGGATGACGGGGGGTTCTCTCACGCCCCACCCGATGGAGTGCCGGGATGTGGGCTTCTTCGCGGAGGGGGAACTGCCGCAGCCCACGATCCTCGCCGACGAGTGGGCTGCCGAATCCTTTGCGGCCATTCGCGGCGAACCGGTGGAGGTCAGGTTCGACGCACCCCGTGAACCCCCGTGGGTCGGAGGTGATCTGCCGGGAGGTGCCTAGCTGCGGCCCGGGTTGTTACGCAGGAAGTCCTCAACCTCGGCGACCAGCGACTCCGGGTCGTCCGAGATCCTTGCCACGTCGGTGCTGTCGACCCCGATGTACGCGTCTTGGACGAATCCGTCCTCGACATCCTGTGAGTCGTAGTGCGTTTCCAGCTCCTCGACGAACTCGGCGGTGCGTTCGTCCTCGGCGACCAGGTCGCTGATCTGGCGTTCGTAGGCGGCGCTGGCGATCTGGAGGTCGGTGCTGGGCAGGGGTACGCCGAGGACCACGCTGACCTTCTCGACGAGCGCAAGGGCGGCCTTGGGGGAGGGGGCGCTCGAGATGTAGGCGGGGACGCTGGCCCAGAGCGATGCCGTCGAGAGGCCCGACTCGCGGAGGCGTGCGCCGAGTACCCCCACGATTCCGGTGGGGCCCTGGTATTCCGAAGGCATGAGGCCCAACCGGTCGGCGAGGTCAGTGTTGTCGGTGCTGCCGAAGACCTGGACGGGTCTTGTGTGCGGGACGTCGGCGAGGAGGGCGCCGAGGGTGACGACGTGGCGGGCGCCGACCCGGTGGGCGACGTTGGCTACGTGGTCAGCGAACGTGCGCCACCGCAGTTGGGGCTCGTGTCCGACGAGCACGGCCAGGTCGTGTGTGGCGTCGGGCAGGCTGGCTACGTAGACGGTCGTGGCGGGCCATTCGATGATGCGCCGGCCATCGACCAGGCGCACGAACGGGCGGGCGACCGTGAAGTCGAAGAAGTCCTCGGCCTCGATCGTGCCGACCTTGTCGGCGACGAAGTGGTCGCGTATATAGCGGGCTGCAGTGCTGGCTGCCTCGCCCGCATCGTTCCAGCCCTCGAAGGCCGCCAGCACGATCGGGTCCTCGAGGGTGGGCTCCTGGTCCCAGTGAAGGTGCGGTGCGGGAGGAGGAACGCTCATTGGCCGCGAGGGTATCGGTGGCTCCGGGCAATGCGCTCCCGCCACCCGTGGCGCCGGGACGTACACTCGGCGACCGTGGTGGCGATTCGTGAGGTGACCAACGTCGATGACGACCTGATCGGGGCGATGGCCCGCCTGATCCCGCAACTGTCGCGTTCGAACCCGGCGCCCGGTGCAGCGGCCCTCAGGGAGATCGTGTCCTCGGGGGCGTCGGTGCTCCTGGTCGCCGAGGACGACGGGGTGATCGTCGGATGCCTCACCCTGGCCCTGTTTCGCATTCCGACCGGTCTCCGTGCATGGATCGAGGACGTGGTCGTCGACGAATCGGTGAGGGGCAGGGGCGTGGGCGAGGCGTTGAACCTGGCGGCCCTGGACCGGGCCCGTTCGGCGGGCGCCACGACCGTCGACCTGACCTCGCGCCCGTCAAGGGAGGCCGCCAACCGCCTCTACCAGCGCCTCGGCTTCGAGGAGCGCGCGACCAACGTCTACCGGTTCAGGCTCTAGGCGGCGCCAGCCCATCGGGTGGTTCGACGAGGCGACGACAGCGGTTGCGGAACGGGCCGTAGCGCCAGTGCATGACATCGGGATCGACGGGGTCGAGCCTGCGGGAGACCATGACCCGTCCGCCGTTCGGTCGGAGGTCGAGACGGCCGTCGGTGAACTCGGCGGCCACGTGGACCTCGTCGGATGTCGGGTCCATGTCGTGGACGCCGCCTTCGAGGGTGCCGTCTGCACGCATGTCGTGGACCAACCAGCCGACCGTGATCACGACGCGGTCACCGGCCTGTTCGATGCGCTGGACCATGCCACGCATCCTGCCGTGCTCGACGAACCAGACACCGCGTAGGTCGGGTGCCCCGTCAGGGAGCGGATCCCGGCAGGCGGCCAGGACCGCCGGAGCCCAGCCGTGGGCGTCGGGACGGCTGTGGGCAACGGGAATCCCGTCCACGGTGGGTCCGGGGCCACCGTCGAGGCCGGGGGGAAGGTAGTCCGACGGCTCCGGCGGGTAGGAGACATCCCCTCTGGGCCGGTGCACGACCAGTCGGAGGAGCCGTCGGAGCGGTGTGTTGCGCAAGGTACGGGTTCGGCTGGTGTCAGGTCGGCCTACGCCGGGCCAGCCGGGCTTCGAAGCGCTCGGCCTGCTCGATGAGGGTGCCGGCGATGCCCATCAACTCGTCCTGGGCTTCGGTCGCCTCGGCGTCGAGGCCCTCGATCTCGCCGACCTTCCAGTAGCGGAGCAGCGGTTCGATGACCTGCTCGGCGTGGACCCGCAGGTTGTAGATGCCGGTCCTGGCGATCTCGACCGCACGGCGCTGGAAGTTGGGGATCTCGGTACCGGGCATCGAAAAGTTGCCCAGCACCCTGCGGAGCGACCTAATGACCAGGCTCGGGGCCTCGCGCAGCATTGCGGTGGTGACGCCCCGGTAGAACATGAAGTGGTGGTTCTCGTCGACGGCGACCCGGTTCATGACCTCGTAGGCGACCGGGTCGTCGGCCTGCACTCCGGCGTTGCGGTGGCTGACGCGGGTGGCGAGTTCCTGTGCCGATGTGTAGTTGAAGATGTCGACCGGGTCGGTGAACCCGATGCGCCATCCCCGGGTGACCGTGGCGAGGCGGTCCTCCTCGAGTAGGCGGGGATCGCAGTTGCGCGAGGTCAGGAGATAGTCGCGGATGGCGATCGAGTGCTGTCCCTCCTCGGCGGTCCAGAGCCCCGACCACTCGGCCATGGCCGAATCCTCGGCGAATGCCCCGGCTATGCGGGCATGGTAGTAGGGCAGGTTGTCCTCGGTCAGCAGGTTGAGGACGAGTGCGGTGCGGACCGGTCGGGAGACGGTGGCCTGGGACTCGTCCCAGGGTTCGTCCCGATAGTTGCGGCCCTGTTCCCAGGGGACGACCTCGTGGGCGTACCAGTGCTCGCGTCGTTCCCTGTGGGTGTCGATGAGTGACCGGATGTCCGGCTCGACGGTCTGGATCAGCTCCAGCGATTCAACGGTGGCGGTCAATGGCGCATTCCCGGGTCGAGGTTGACGGGAGCAGGCTAGGGCACAGGGCGCCATGGTGCGGTGGGGCGCCCAAATGCGGCACCATGGGGGTATGGCAGGCTCACCGGACATCGACTGGGGCGCACTGCGTTCGATCGCAGCCGAGGCGGCGGCCACCGCCTACTGCCCCTATTCGGACTTCCCGGTCGGAGCCGCAGGCCTGGTCGATGACGGCAGGATCGTGTCGGGCTGCAATGTCGAGAACGCCTCTTACGGGCTCACGCTGTGCGCCGAGTGCGGGATGGTGTCCGACCTGCACCTCACGGGTGGAGGGAGGCTGGTGGCGGCCGTGGCGGCCGACCCGTCCGGCGAGGTGATCTCCCCCTGTGGTCGATGCCGTCAACTGCTGTTCGAGGCCGGTGGGGCCTCGCTGCTGGTCGATGGACCGGGCGGGCCGAGGCCGCTGGGCGAGCTCCTTCCCGATGCGTTCGGCCCCGACGACCTGGCCGACTGACCGGACCATCGGGGGAAACATGGACGCCGTCGAGGTCATCCGCACCAAGCGCGACGGCCGCCGCCTCTCCGACGAACAGATCGGCTGGTTCATCGGCCGCTACGCCGAGGGTGGCGTGATCGCCGACGAGCAGGCGGCTGCGCTGGCCATGGCGATCTTCTTCAACGGGATGGAACCCGACGAGTTGGCCGCCTGGACCAGGGCGATGGTCGACTCCGGCCGCACGCTCGACCTGTCGGGGGTCGGCCGTCCGACGGTCGACAAGCACTCCACCGGTGGGGTCGGCGACAAGGTCTCGCTGGTGCTCGTGCCCCTCGTGGCGGCCTGCGGGGCGGCAGTGCCCCAGCTGTCGGGCCGGGGTCTGGGCCACACGGGCGGCACGCTCGACAAGATGGAGTCGATCCCGGGTTGGAGTGCCACCCTCGAGCCGGACGCCATGGTCGAGGTGTTGCGCACCGTCGGCGGCGTGATCGCCGGCGCCACCGAGGACCTGGCCCCGGCCGACCGGCGGCTCTATGCGCTGCGCGATGTGACGTCGACGGTCGACTCCATCCCGTTGATCGCCAGCTCGATCATGTCGAAGAAGATCGCCGAGGGGACCGAATCGCTGGTGCTCGACGTGAAGGTCGGTTCGGGGGCGTTCCTGCCCGAGGTCGACCGGGCCCGCGAGTTGGCGCAGACGATGGTGGGGCTCGGGGAGCGCAACGGGGTCCGCACGGTGGCGCTGCTCACGGCGATGGACACGGTGCTCGGCCGAACGGCCGGCAACGCCCTCGAGGTGGCCGAGTCGGTCGAGGTGCTCGACGGCGGTGGCCCCGCCGACCTGGTCGAGGTGACCCTGGCGCTGGCCGACGAGATGGTTGCGCTGGCAGGGCTCGACGCCGATCCGGCCGAGGTGCTGGCATCCGGCCGGGCCCGTGAGGCGTGGGACGACATGGTGCGGGCCCAGGGCGGCGATCCGTCTGCTGCGCTGCCGGTCGCACCGCATGTCGAGACCGTCGATGCCACCGGATCGGGGGTGCTGGTCCGCCTCGACTGCCTGTCGGTCGGCATCGCCGCATGGCGCCTGGGCGCCGGGCGGGCCCGCAAGGAGGATCCGGTCAGCGCGGGTGCCGGGATCGTGTGCCTGGCCAAGCCCGGTGATCCCGTCGAGGCCGGTCAGCCGGTGCTCGAACTCCACGCCGACGACCCGGCCAGGTTCGCTGCGGCGCGGGAGGCGCTCGGGGGCGCCATCGATGTCTCAGACGAGCCGCCGACCCCGAAGCCCCTGGTCATCGACCGGATCGCCCGCTGAGACCCGGACGGCGAAACCTTCAGTGCCCGATGGGGTGCCAGACGGTCTTGAACTCGAGGAACCCGGCGATCACCGACGGGCTGGCAGCGGTGGGGTCGCCGTGCACGAGCCGCTTGACGTTCTCGGCGGCGTCGGCGAGCGCAGCGTCGGGCAGGTCGTCGGGGGAGCCGGCGAGGTCGACGGCGTTGACGTCGAGGTGGCCCAGCGCCCAGGGCAGCAGGGCCGACACGTCGCCGGTGAGGATGTTGACCACGCCGCCAGGGACGTCGGAGGTGGCCAGAACCTCGGCGAGGCTCATGGCGACCAGCGCCGCCGCTTCTCCGGCCAGCACGACCGACGTGTTGCCCGTGACGATCGCCGGTGCCAGCCGGGAGGCGAGGCCCAGCAGGGGTGGGTCGTCGGGCACGGCCTGTACGACGACGCCGGTGGGCTCGGGGAAGGTGAAGTTGAAGAAGGGGCCGGCGACCGGGTTCACGGTGCCGAGCACCTGTTGGAACTTGTCGGCCCAGCCGGCGTACCAGACCCACCGGTCGACTGCCTGCTCGACCTCGGAACGGGCCGATTCATCGGACCGGCCTCCGTCGCCGAGCAGGGCCGTGAACTCGTCGCTGCGGGCGTCGAGCATCTCGGCCACCCGGTAGAGCACCTGGCCCCGGTTGTAGGCGGTGCGGCCCGCCCACCCCGCCTGTGCCGAGCGGGCGGCACGGACGGCCTCGCGCAGGTCCTTGCGGGAGGCCTTGGCGGCATTGGCCAGGAGGCGGCCGTCGTCGGAGCGGACCTGGAAGGTGTAGCCGGACTCGGAGCGGGGGAAGGCGCCGCCGATGAACAGCTTGAAGGTCTTGTCGACCGGAAGGTGCCCGCCCATCAGGCGTTCGCTCCTGCATCCCGGACGTACGCGCCGAGGCCCTGCAGGCCTCCTTCACGTCCGAAGCCGCTTTCCTTGTAGCCGCCGAACGGGCTGGCTGGGTCGAACTTGTTGAACGTGTTGGCCCAGATGACGCCCGCCCGCAGGCGCTCGGCCATCCAGAGGATCTTGGAGCCCTTCTCGGTCCAGATGCCAGCCGAGAGCCCGTAGGGCGAGTTGTTGGCCTTCTCGACGGCCTCGTCCGGGGTGCGGAAGGTCTGGACGGCGAGCACCGGTCCGAAGATCTCCTCGCGGGCCACGCGGTGGCTCTGCTGGACTTCCGTGAAGACCGATGGTGCGAACCAGAAGCCCCGGTCGGGCAGGTCGCAGGGTGCCTGGTGGAGCACGGCGCCCTCGTCGACGCCCGACGCGACGAGGGCGGTGATGCGGGCCAACTGCCCAGCCGAGTTGATGGCGCCCACGTCGGTGTTCTTGTCGAGCGGGTCACCCACCCGAAGGCGGGTCATGCGCGCCTTGAGCCGTTCGATGAAGTCCCCGGCGATCGACTCCTGTACCAGCAGGCGGGAGCCTGCGCAGCACACGTGGCCCTGGTTGAAGAAGATGCCGTTGATGACGCCCTCGATGGCCTGGTCGATGGCTGCGTCTTCGAAGACCACATTGGCGGCCTTGCCGCCCAACTCGAGGGTGAGCGGCAGGCGGCGGATGGCGGCGGAGCGCTGGATCTGCTTGCCTACCCCGGTCGAGCCGGTGAACGCCAGCTTGTCGACGTCGGGGTGCTCGACCAGCGCGGCCCCGGTATCGCCTGCGCCGGTGACGATGTTGACCACCCCGGGGGGCAGGCCGACGTCCTGCAGTACCTCGGCCAGCAGCAGCGCCGTGAGCGGCGTGGTCTCGGCGGGCTTGAGGACGACCGTGTTGCCGCAGGCCAGCGCCGGTGCCAACTTCCATGCGGCCATGAGCATCGGAAAGTTCCACGGCACGATCTGGCCCACCACGCCGTGGGGGGCCACGTTCCGGTTCGGGAAGGCATGTTCGAGCTTGTCGGCCCAGCCGGCGTGGTGGAAGAAGTGGGCGGCGACCAGCGGCAGGTCGACGTCGCGGCTCTCCCGGATCGGCTTACCGCCATCCATGGTCTCGAGCACGGCGAACTCCCGGGAGCGTTCCTGGAGTTGGCGGGCGATGCGGTAGAGGTAGCGGGCCCGCACGGTGCCGGGGGTGTCGCTCCAGTGCTTCTCGAAGGCCGTGCGGGCGGCGGCGACCGCACGGTCCACGTCGGCGGAATCGCCCTCGGCGACGGTGGCCAACCGATCCTCGGTGGCCGGGTTGATCGTGTCGAACGTGCGCCCCGACCTGGGCTCGACGAACTCGCCGCCGATGAACAGGCCGTACTCGTCGGCGAGGTGCACGACGGCGGTCGACTCGGGGGCCGGGGCGTAGTCGAGCCCGAATTCGGGGGTCGGGTCATCTGCCATCGGGCCTGCCATCAGTCGATCGTCACGTAGTCGGGCCCGCTGTAGCGGCCGCTGTCGAGCTTGGCGAGCTGGAGCAGGATGTCGTTGAGCAGGCTCGATGCGCCCAGCCGGAACAGGTCGGGCGTCAGCCACTCGGGGCCGAGGGTCTCGCCCATCAGGACAAGGTAGTGCCACGCCTGCTTGGCGGTGCGAATGCCGCCGGCCGCCTTGAAGCCGACGGCCCGCCCGGTCTGGTGGGCGTGTTCGCGGATCGCCTCGGCCATGCAGAGCGCCATGGCCGGCGTGGCGGCCCTGGGGATCTTGCCTGTCGAGGTCTTGATGAAGTCGGCTCCGGCAGCCATGGCCAGCATCGATGCACGACGCACCGGCTCGTAGCCTCCCAGCTCACCGGTCTCGAGTATGACCTTGAGGTGGGCGTCGCCACAGGCCTCCTTGGAGGCGGCGACTTCGTCGTGGACCTTGGACAGGTCGCCCGAGAGGAACGCGGAGCGGTTCAGGACGATGTCGATCTCGTCGGCACCGTCGGCGACGGCGCTGCGGATGTCGTCGGTGCGGACGTCGAGGTCGGAGAGGCCGCTCGGGAAGGCGCCGGCCACGCTGGCCACGGCCACGCCGGAGCCGGCTACTGCAGCCGCTGCGTAGGCGACCATCTCCGGGTAGACGCACACGGCGGCGACGTGCGGGATGGCCGGGTCGGTGGCATCGGGGCGCACGGCCTTGCGGCACAGGGAGGCAACCTTGCCTGGGGTGTCGGCGCCCTCGAGGGTGGTCAGGTCGATGCATCGGATCGCCAGGTGGAGGGCAGCACGCTTGCTCGACGTCTTGATCGAACGGCTACCCAGTTCGGCGGCACGGGCCTCGAGCGCCACCTGATCCACGGATGTGGTCCGGATCGGCGTGTAGGTGGGGGCGTTCACGTGCCTGACCCTATGAGCAGTGCCACTGCGGCATCAACGAGGGTGGCCACAGATGCGTCAGCGGCCGCTTCAGTAACGGCCACGTCGTCGTCACGGACGGCTCCGACGACCTCGCCGTAGACCTTGAGCATCGGCTCGGTGCCGCTGGGTCGCAGCAGCAGGCGGCCACCGTCGAGGTCGAGGGCCAACAGGTCGGCGGGGGCCAGGCCGGTTCCGGGCTGCGCATAGTCGGTGATGGCCAGCACCGGGTGACCGGCGACCTCGGTCGGGGGCGACGCCCGGAGCCCGGCAAGCAGGGCGGCCATGCGATCGTCACCGTCCGGGCCGTCGAAGCGGACCGAGCGCAGGGCGGTCCGATGCACGCCGTGGCGACGCCAGAGATCATGGAGCAGGTCGAGAACGGACCGCCCGGCCGCCTTCGCCGCAGCTGCCAGCTCGGCGAACGCCACCGAGGCGGTGATGCCGTCCTTGTCGTGCGTCAGGTCGCCGACCAGGTAGCCGAGGGCCTCCTCGTAGCCGAACACGAAACGGGCGGAGGGGTCGGCCAGGCCGGGTCGCACGATCCACTTGAAACCCGTGAGGGTGTCGGCGTAGCGGACGCCGTGGTGGGCGGCCTGGGCCGACAGCAGCCGCGACGACACCAGCGTGGTGACGACCAGGCGGTCGCCGCCCGCACCACCCGAGAGGATGTGTTCAGCGAGCAGGCCGCCGATCTCGTCGCCGGTGAGGGGTCGCCAACCGCTGCCGGTCGGGATGGCAACCGCCAGGCGGTCGGCGTCCGGGTCGTTGGCGATCGCCAGATCGGCTTCGACATCGTCTGCGAGCGCCAGAACGAGGTCGAGTACACCGGGCTCCTCGGGATTGGGGAACTCGACGGTGGGGAATGCTCCGTCCGGCTCGGCCTGTTCGGCGACCACGTGCGGGGGGGCGAACCCTGCCAGGGTCAGGGTGTCGACCAGGACGGTTCGGCCGACTCCGTGCAGGGGCGTGTAGGCGACGACCAGGTCATGGGGCATGTCGACACCGGAGAGCCCGGCCGCGGCGACGACGTACGACTCGATGTCGTCGGCGGTTCCCCGGGTGAGCAACGGGTGGTCGGGGTCGGCCAGGTCGTCGTCGTCGGGAAGGACGCCCACCTCGAACTGTTCCTCGATCAGGGCCGAGATCCTGCTGTCGATCGGCGCAACGATCTGCGCCCCGTCCGACCAGTAGACCTTGATGCCGTTGTCGGGCCGCGGGTTGTGGCTGGCGGTCACCATGATCCCGGCCTGCGCCCCGGTGCGGAGCAGCGTGTGGGCGAGGACCGGCGTGGGGAGCGGGCCGGGCAGCAGCAGGCTCGCCACGCCGAGGCCGGCCAGCACCCGGGCCGAGTCCTCGGCGAACAGGTCGCTCTGGCGACGGGCGTCGTAGCCGATGGCCACGGTGGGGGCCTCGTGGTCGGCCAGCAGCACACGACCGACCGCTGCTGCTGTCGCTCTGGCCAGCACGCGGTTCATCCGCATCGGGCCGGCGCCCATGGCCCCCCGGATGCCGGCGGTGCCGAATTCGAGGCGACCCCCGAAGCGCTCCTCGAGGGCCGATCCGCCATCGGCGAGGAGTTTCACGGTTTCGGCCCGGGTCTCGGGATCCGGGTCGACTTCCAACCAACGGCGTGCCGCTGTGGCGGCGTCGCTCACAGGCGCTCCAGCACCCCACGCAGCAGGGCGAGCATGCGGGGCCCTGCCGCAGCGGCGGCGTGGAGCACGTCCTCGTGGTCGAGGTCGGTGTCGCCCATTCCGGCTGCGGCGTTGGTGACGAGCGAGATGCCGAGGACCTCGACCCCGAGATGTCGGGCTGCGATGGTCTCGAGCACCGTCGACATGCCGACCAGGTCGGCGCCGAGGCCGGCCATCATGCGGATCTCAGCGGGGGTCTCGAAGGCGCCGCCCAGCAGCCCGGCGTAGACGCCCTCGGGAAGCATCGGATCGACGTCGAGTGCCAGTGCCCGCAGCCTCGTGGAGTAGGCGGTGGTCAGGTCGGTGAAGCGGATGGGTCGGTCGGGGGGCGGTGCCGGTCCGGCCATCGGCGAGGCACCCGTGAGGTTGAGTTGGTCGGCGATCAGGACCGGTTGGCCGACCGGCCAGTTGGGATTCAGGCCGCCCGCGGCGTTGGTGAGCACGACGACCCCGCAGCCGGCGGCGATGGCGGTGCGGACGCCGTGGACGACCGTTGCGGCCGGGTGGCCCTCGTAGAGGTGGACGCGACCGCCGAGCACGAGGGCGTTCGTGTCGCCGACGCCTACCGACAGTGCGCTGTTGCGATGGCCCAGCACCGTTGGTGCGGGGAACCCGGGCAGTTCGTCGAGCGGAACGTCGGCGACGATCTCGCCGAGGCCGTCGGCGGCGGCGGCCCAACCGGAGCCGAGCACCAGTACGACGTCGTGCGAGGCCACGCCTGTGCGGTCGGCCAGCACGGCTGCGGCCTCGTCGGCGAGGGCGAAGGGTTCGGGGGCGTGGCTCATGGGCGTCCTTGGGCGTCGAGGTCCGGGACCGTCCCGCCTCGTGCCGCCCCCGGCACGGTACCGGACGTTACGCCCGGTCGCAGTAACCACTCATCGATGGAGTGCCAGTCGCACCACGGGAAGGAACCGTGCGGCGTCGGCGGGATCGCCGACGAGGCCCAGGCCGAGGAGCCGGTCGATGTTGCGGGCGGAGCGGGGGTGGCGCTGCACGTAGCCGGCCAGCACGTCGGCGGCGGGGCCCTGTTCGAGGATCCGTGCCGTGGCTTCACCGGAGATCCGGCTCCACGCCACCGTGACGGAGGGATCTGCCTGGATGTTCCGGTACCAGTCGCACCGGGGAGCGAAGGCGGCGACGACCACCGGGTCGCCGTCGAGGTCGGAGACCACCTCGAGGACCGCGTGGCGCAGTCGCCCCGAGACCCGTCCCGTGTGCCCGAGTCGCAGGAAGCGTCGGCCCATGAGGCGACCCAGTCGGAACCGGTAGGCGATCAGCGGCATCCGGTACAGCAGGCGCTGAAGTCGACCGGGGGGAGGCGGCATGGGTCCATCCCACCACGTCGCGGCTACCGTCGCCTGCATGGGAGACCAGTCCCCGCGGGGAAACGACGCCGGGCGCCGGGCGGCCAACCGGGTGCTCCTGGAGCGGGTCGTGTCGCTGATCGGCAGAGGCGACCGCGTAGCGCTGGCAGATTGTTACACCGACGACTACGTCCTCGAGCTTCCGTACAGCGATCCGCCCAAGCGCCTCGAGGGGCGCAGGGAGATCGCCGAGTACGTGGGACCGCAGTTGGGCACGTTCGTGTTCACCCTGATGCTCACAGCCGTCCACGACTGCGTCGACCCTGACCTCTTGATTGCCGAGTACACGTCGGACGGCCACGTTTCGACCACCGGCAAGACGTACCGCAACACCTACATCGCCCTCTGGCGGTTCCGGGACGGCAAGGTCTGTGGGGTGAAGGAGTTTTCGAATCCGATGGTCGCCGCCGAGGCGCTCGACACCGACTGAGGCTCGTCAGCCTTCCCGTAGGCGGCGCTTTTCCTCCAGCCGTTCCGCCATGCGGCGGTCGTTGCGCTTCACTACGGCCCGGGCGGTCAGCATCATCACCTGGACAGCGACGAAGATCACCGACAGGGCGACGAGGACCGGCCAGTCGATGAGCAGCCCGACCACGAGCGAGGCCAGACCGACGAGCGTCGTGACGATCATGGAGCGACCCTAGGGCGACGGTGGGCCGCTCAGCGTTGTTCTGCCGTGCAGGGCCCGTCGCAGGTACGAACGACGGTGCCGGAGGCGAGGAAGGTGCCCCGCTGTTCGACCGAGGCGGGTTCGGTGCGCGGATCGTCGTGGGGGTCGTCGCCCTCCCGCGGCGGCAGGTTCGTCGTGGGCGGCAGGGAGATCCCGGAGTCCCAGACCACGAGCGCCGATCCCTCGTATTCGTCGTCCGTCCATCGCTCGAGGCCCCAGTAGGGCTCGATGTCGTAGCTGCGTCCGTCGGCGACCGCCGGCCACTGGACTGCCGCACCCATGGTGCGGGCCATGACCTCGGTGGCGATGTTGGCAACCTGGTGGTCACCGACGGCGAGGTGGAGCAGGACCCGCTTTTGGTTCACACCCGGGAGCGGATCGTTGCCGAAGTGGTTGGCGTAGCCGTTGCCCTCGCCGCGGTCCCAGAGCATCTGGAGGAGCAGGATGCCCATGCCCTGGTCGTAGGTGGACGGGTAGGAGACCTGGAGCCCGAGGAAGAACGGGTCGAAGTCGATGCTGCGGTGCAGCAACGTCGAGTAGTTGATGGCCGGCACCCCGAGCATCGCCAGGTCCCAGTCGGTGGACACTGCGGTGGAGGCAGCACCCATGATCCCACCCTGACTGATCCCGTAGTAGGCGAGCCCGTGGTCGGCCCCGGCACGGATCAGCGGCTGGCCGTCGGCGTCCTGGAAGGCGGGGTCGGTGGCGAGCCCGTCGGGGTGGATCATCAGGCGGCCGAGGAAGAGGGTGTTGAGTTGGCCCTGGAGGAGGCGGTCGCCGAGGGTGTGGAAGCGGGAGAAGTCCTGGATCACGGCGACGGCGTTGACGGTGTCCTCGTCGGCCATGCCGATGAGGTCGGTGCCGCAAACGACCCGGCTGAAGTCGGCGGCGATGGCACGGGGCCCCGACGAGGTGGCCTGGTTTGCAGTGCCGAGCAGGCCGTGGCCGTAGATGAGGGGGGCGCCGGGTTCCCCACCGCTGGCCGAGACGGGAATCCCGCAGGTGAATGGGGCGGTCAGGTCGATGCCACGGGCCGGAGCGCCGTCTTCGTCGAACAGCAGGCTCTCGCCGGTGCTTCCGTCACCGGTCAGGAAGCCCGGGACGGTGTAGGTGCCGGTCACCTTGCGCATCAGCTGGTCGTCGTCGAGGTCCTCGACGGAGGCCACCTCGAACGTTGGTGCTGCGTCGCCGAGTTCGGCGAAGGCGTCGTCCCGCATGGAGAGCAGGGGTCCGGTCAGGTTCCGGGTGCTGATGACGGTGAAGTCCCAGGCCACGACGAGGTCGGCCCGGTCGACGCCTGCCTCGCCCAGGACGTCGAACACCTCGTCCATCGACCCGCGTCGGCCCTCGAGGCCCGGGTTGCCGGTGTCGAGGCGGTCGCGGTAGGCGCGGAAAACGTCGGTAGGTGCGATCGTGGCGCCGGATACGTCGACGAGGCCGCGGATGCCGACGACGATTCGATGGCCTTCGGGGAAGTTGCGGGCAGGGCGCAGGTAGAGGATCGGGACTTCGTCGCCGGCGTTGGCATCGAGTTCGGTCCAGTGCGGCCAGCGCTCGCCGGTGTCGGCGTCGATGACGACCGTGGCCGACCCGGGGTCGAGGGAGTGGGCGATGTCGGTGATCGGGGCCAGGCCCGATGCGTCGACGTCGAGGTCGGGGAACCGGACGGCCATGGCCGAGCCGGGGCTGAAGCCGTCGTTGTGGTTCCAGGGGGTGGGATCAATCCATGTGCCTTCGTTGTTGATCGGCAGGGCGGACGCAGCGAAGGCCACGAGTCGACCGGTGGGTGTGTCGGGGTCGGCGACCGTGAGGTGGTTGCTGGGGAACGGCAGCAGGCAGTCGGCAAGCAGCGGCTCGCAGCCGGCGACGACCTCGGCCGGGTCGATCGAAATGGGCGCCATCGTGGTGGTGGTCGCGGCCGTGGTGGTGGTCGCGGCCGTGGTGGTGGTCGCGGCCGTGGTGGTGGTCGCGGTCGTGGTGGTGGTCGCGGTCGTGGTGGTGGTCGCGGCCGTGGTGGTGGTCGCGGCCGTGGTGGTGGGCGCGGCCGTGGTGGGCGCGGGCGTTTCGTCACCGTCGCCGCAGGCCAGCAGGACAAGCGGAGCGAAGAGCATCACAAGCGGCACCAACCATCGGCGCATCGTTCATACCTCCTGGCCGGGACGGTAGTTCCCCATTGGCGGCTAGTAGGCGTCCGGGTCGTCCCGATGGACGACAAGGGGTGCCATGTTGCATTCTTTCCCGTGGTGCGGTGACGGGCGCCGTCGTCAGGACAAGGAGCATCTCAATGAAAGGCCCACAACATCCGTTGACCGGGATTCGGGTGCTCGAGATGGGCAGCCGGGTGGCCGCTCCCTATGTCGGCAAGTTGCTCGCTGATGCCGGCGCCGACGTGTGCAAGGTGGAGTCCCCTGCCGGTGACCCCTTCCGCCGTTGGAGCGCCTCGGGGGCGACGATCCCCATGGGTGGGGACGCCGCCTGGTTCCGGTTCCTGAACGGCGGAAAGCGCAGCGCCGTTGTGGACCTCGGGGTGGATGGCGGCCGCGACGAACTCCTGCACCTCGTCGCCGGCGCCGACCTCGTTATCGACGACCACGATCCGGCCGACGCCCGTGCCCTCGGAATTACCGCCGACGACCTGCGTGCCGTCAACCCGGCCGTGGTCGTCGCCACGCTCACGCCGTTCGGGACGACGGGACCCTGGGCCGACAGGCCGGCCAACGACTTCGTCCTCCAGGCCCTCGTCGGCTCGACAGAGGTCCGCGGCATGCCCGGCGAGGAGCCCGTGTCGGTCGGAGGGGACCTCGGCGACTTCACCGCAGCGGCCTTCGCGGCACCGGCCGCCCTCTCAGCGACGCTCGCCGCCAGGGCATCCGGACACGGCGCCCACGTCGACTGCTCGCAGTACGAGGCGATGATGCACTCGTTCCAGGTGTTCCGGCCGATGTACGAGTCGATGGCCCCGGACTACGAGTTCCCCCGGCAGTTCATGATCCCGTCCATCGAACCGGCGTCGGACGGGATGGTCGCCTTGTGCTGTGTCACCGGCCAGCAGTGGCAGGACTTCTGCGCCATGATCGGCGCCCCCGAGTTCGGCGACGACCCCATGTTCCTCAGCTTCATCGGTCGCCTGGAACGCAAGGAGGAGGTCTGGGAGAGGATCCACGCCTTCACGAAGGCCCACACGGTCGACGAGATCGTCGAGGTGGCCTCGGCGTTCCGCATCCCCTGCGGCCCGGTGGGCGACGGACTGACGCTGCCCGGCTACGACCACTTCGTCGAGCGGGGCGTCTTCGTCGACCACCCGCAGGGGTTCATCGGGCCCCGCCCGAGCATCGGCTTCTCCGAGTCCACGTTGGCCCCGCGACGCCCGGCACCCTCCCTGGGTGATGCAGGCGACGAGCCCGACGACGGCCCCGGTCCGGTGCTCGGTACCGATCCGGCACGACCCCTGGCCGGGGTGCGCATCCTCGACCTGGGGACCTTCTGGGCCGGTCCGGTCACCGCCAGCCTCCTGCGCGTCCTCGGTGCCGACCTGGTCAAGGTCGAGTCGCACGTCCGCCTGGACGGCATGCGCTGGGCCGCCGGCTACCAGCGGGACCACCTCTGGGAATGGTCTCCGGGCTACCACGGCGCCAATCCGGGTAAGACCCTGGTGACGCTCGACCTCACGACCGATGCCGGGCAGGAGGTGCTCGGGACCCTCCTCGACACCGCCGATGTGGTCATCGAGAACTTCAGCCCTCGCGTGATGGACTCCTGGGGGGTGACCTGGGACGCCGTTCGCCGGCGCAACCCCCGTGCCGTGTACCTGCGGGCGCCGGCGTTCGGGCTGGACGGGCCCTGGAGGGACCGCGTCGGCTTCGCCATGACCATGGAGCAGGTGGGGGGCCTTGCCAACCGGACCGGCCATCCCGACGGGCCGCGGCTGCTCCCACAGGGCCCCGTCGACATGTTCGCGGCGATGCACGCGGCCGTGGCGGTCCTGCTCGCCCTCGCCGACCGCGAGCGCACCGGTACCGGACAGTTGATCGAGGCCCCGTTGATCGAAGCGGCGCTCCAGGCCTCGGCGGAGCAGGTCGTCGAGGCCTCGGCATACGGCAACGTGCTGGGATGCCTCGGCAACCGGTCGGCGGCGGCGACGCCCCAGGGCCTGTACCGGACGGCCGAGGACGACCGCTGGTTGGCGGTCAGCATCGAGACCGATGCACAGTGGGCGAACCTTCAGGGCCTGGTCGACGGCCTGGACGACCTCGACCGCCACGGCGATGCCGACCGGATCGACGAGGTGTTCGGCGCCTGGTCACGGGGGCAGGCCGGTCGGGAGTCCGAGGAGCGCCTATGGCAGGCAGGTGTCCCGGCGGCCTTCTGCGTGCACCCGAACCATTCCGGTGGGACCGCACAGCACGAGTTCCGCGGCTTCCTCCAGTGGTATGAGCATCCTGTGACCGGGTCGACCCCCTACTTCTCGTACCCGTTCCTCGTGGACGGTGTCCGCCTGTCGCTGGGCGGTCCTGCGCCGACGTTGGGCCAGCACACGGACCAGGTGCTGGGATCCATGGGCCTGGACGAGGCGGCCATCGCACGGTTGCGGGAGCAGGGCGTCACCGACGACTGGCCGGCGGGGATTCCACGCCCCTGACCATGGCATGCTCCTGACATGAGCGACGCTGACGCCGCCCTCGACACCGCCCTCGACGCCGCCCTGCAGTCCCTGGTGGGCGGACAGGGTTCGGCCGAGGTCGCCACCGAACCGGTCGGCGCCTCCGAGGTCAGTGCCTGGTGTGCCGTCATGTCCGAGGCAAACCCGCTCTTCGTCGATGAGGCGGTTGCCGCCTCGGGGCCGCATGGGGGGATCGTGGCGCCGCCGGCCACGCTCAACATGTGGACGATGCCCGTCAGGATCGGGCGCGGCTCCGTCGGACGCGACACCGACCAGCCCCAGCAGGCCGCCTACCAACTACTCGACGACGCCGGGTTCACAGGCGTCGTCGCCACCAACTCGGACCAGGCCTACGAAGGCCACCTCCGACCCGGCGACATCGTGTCCACCCGGACGACGCTCACCGGCGTCTCCCCCCAGAAGCAGACGGCACTCGGCACCGGCCACTTCGTGACGACCGAGGTCGCCTACGCGAACCAGCACGGTGACCCGGTCGGAACGCTCACCTTCCGGATCTTCAAGTTCCGGCCGGGCACCGGCCGGCAGCGTGGCGACGAACCGGTGGACGACTCGCCCCGGCCCGAACGCCCCCGTCCCCGCTGGAACCAGGACCAGGCATGGCACTGGGAGGGGCTGCGACAGCACGAGTTGCGCATCCAGCGCTTCACCGGCAGCGGACGCCTCGTGCACCCCCCGGTCGTCGCCGATCCGACGACCCATGACATGGCGTACGACTGGGTTGTCGCCTCCGGTCGGGGCTTCCTCTACAGCTGGACCGCCCCGGAACATCCGAAGGTCCCCGCCTTCGACTATCCGCTCGTGGTCGGCCTGGTGGAGCTCGAGGAGGGTGTCCGGGTGGTCTCCAACATCGTCGGCGTGCGACCCGACCAACTCGAGATCGGCATGCCGCTCGAGGTCTGCTGGCTGGACAGCCACGACGACGTGACCCTCCACCAGTTCCGTCCGACCCGACCCGATCGACGCACGGACACATTGGTCCGGGACGACGTGTCCGTCGGCGACCGGCTGCCGCCCTGTCCGATTGACATCACCACCGAACTCGTGATGTCCGGGGCGCTGGCCACCTTCGACCACCAGGACGTCCACCACGACAGCGAAGCAGCACGTGCCAAGGGCCTGCCGGACATCATCATGAACATCCTCACCTCGAGTGGGTTGGCCGCCCGGTGGCTGGGGGACTGGGCCGGAGACCGGGCGGTGTTCCGGAACCTCAGGATCGGACTCGGGGCGTCGAACCACCCGGGCGACACGATGACCATGGCGGGTTCGGTGACTGATGTCGGGGAGGGAGGCGCCATCACCGTGGCGTTCGTCGGCGCCAACTCGTTGGGCAACCACATCCACGGCAGTGCCGAACTGGTGCTGCCGGAGCCTCGCTGACATGTGGACCCCGGCCCGCCAGACGGCCGTCGTCGGCATCGGCGCCACCGAGTTCTCGAAGGACTCCGGGCGGACCCCGATGCAACTGGCCACCGAGGCCTGCCTGGCCGCATGTGCCGACGCCGGCCTCGACCCGTCGTCGGTCGACGGCATGTCGCTGTTCAGCATGGAGCGCAACCACGAGATCGATGTGGCCCGGAATCTGGGCATCCCGCGGCTGCGGTTCTTCAGCATGGTCAACCACGGCGGTGGTGGCGGATGCGCCACGGTGGCGATGGCCGCCATGGCAGTGCACACCGGAGCCGCCGACTATGTGCTGGCCTACCGGGCGTTCAACGAGCGCTCGTGGCACCGGTTCGGCGGCGGTGTCCAGGACCACCACCAGAGCCCCGAGGCGAACGACGTCTCGTTCAGCTGGACCTCGCCGTTCGGCCTGCTCACACCGGCACAGTGGGCCGGCATGTTCGCCACCCGCTACATGCACCAGCACGGGGCGACATCGGAGGACTTCGGCCGGATCACGGTCGCCGACCGGCGCCACGCAGCCAGCAACCCGGCCGCATTCTTCCATGGGCGACCCATCACCCTCGAGGAGCATCAGGCCAGCCGGATCATCTCCGACCCGCTGCGGCTCCTCGACTGCTGTCAGGAAAGCGACGGAGGCGTGGCGCTGCTGATCACCGGTGCCGAGCGGGCCCGGGGCCTGGACCGGGAGCCCGTCTGGATCGCCGCAGCCGCACAGGGAATCGCCGAGGACCAGTGGATGATGCGCTCGTACTACCGCGACGACATCACCGGCCTCCCCGAGATGGGCGTCGTGGCCGGACAGCTCTGGGAGTCGTCGGGCCTGGGACCCGCCGATATCCAGACGGCGATGCTCTACGACCACTTCACGCCGCTGGTTCTGCCCCAGTTCGAGGAGTTCGGGTTCTGCGCCGTCGGGGAGGCGAAGGACTTCATCGCCGACGGAAACATCGAGATCGGCGGGGGGCTACCGGTGAACACCAACGGTGGCCAGTTGGGTGAGGCCTACATCCACGGCATGAACGGCATCGCCGAGGGGGTCCGGCAGGTCCGTGGCACCTCCGTCAACCAGGTCGACGGTGCCGTCAACGTGCTCGTTACCTCAGGCAGCGGCGTCCCCACCAGCGGCCTGGTCCTCAGCGGCGAGGGCGGCTGAGTCCGCTCAGCCGAGGGGCAGGACCACCTCGGGCAGGGGGTGCCGGTAGAGGCGGGCGGCG
>JACNKQ010000007.1 GCA_014381945.1 Actinomycetota bacterium | reverse complement strand
GAGGTGGAAGCCTCGCCAGAGCCAGTTTCGATTGAGCCAACTAACCCGATCCAGAACTGAACCGGAGAACGCTGCTACGTAGCGATGGACTCTGATTCCTGACTGACCAGCAGGACAGCCAGAAGGGCCTAGTAGCAGAGTTGGGTTTTAGTGGTGCGCCCCCTGGGACTCGAACCCAGAACCTGCGGATTAAGAGTCCGATGCTCTGCCAAATTGAGCTAGAGGCGCCTGCGGCCGCCGATCCTACCGGCGCCCATGGGAGGGCGACCGGCGAACCGGGCCGGATCTCATGATGACTGGGGTGACCGAGGGGATTTGAACCCCCGACTTCCTGGACCACAACCAGGTGCTCTAACCGGGCTGAGCTACGGCCACCAAGTGGCGACATGATACGTGCGCCCGGCGTGGGAGGGGCACGGGTTTCGTGAGCCGTCCGGCACGTGTGAACATGCCGCCATGGGAAGCGTGCGCATAGCGGTCGTGGGCGGGGGTATCGCCGGAGCCACCGCCGCCTACCACCTCACCGAGGTACACCCCGACGCCGAGGTGCTGCTCCTCGAGGCCGAGCCGGTGCTGGCCCACCACACCACGGGACGATCGGCGGCGATATTCGTCGAGAACCTGGCTACAGCCCCGAATCGCATCATGCTCCGGGCCGGCAGGGGCTTCCTGTGGGATCCCCCTGAAGGGCTCGCCGACCACCCGATCCTGACGCACCGCACGGTGATGCACGTGGCCACCGAGGCACAGATGGGGTCGCTCGAGGAGACGTATGCAAACGGCCAGGCCGTCACGACGCCGTCCGAGTGGCTGACCCCGGAGGAGGCTTCGGTGCACTTCCCGCCGATCCGTTCCGAGCTCCTGGCTGCGGCGGTGCTCGAACCGGAGTGTGCCGACATTGACGTGGGCGGCCTCCACCAGGCGTACATACGGGGGATGCGTCGAAACGGCGGAACCATCGCCACCTCGAGGCGTGTCGACGCCGCCCGTCCGGACGGCGACGGGTGGCGGCTCGACACCACCGACGGGGAGATCGGTGCCGACATCGTGGTGAACGCCGCCGGATCCTGGGGGGACCTCGTGGCGGCATCTGCCGGGGTCGAGCCGGTCGGGCTCCAGCCGAACCGTCGAACGGCCTTCATGGTCAACGGACCCGGGGTCGACACCACCGGCTGGGCGTTCACCATCGACGCCGAGAGCCGCTGGTACACAAAGGACGACGGCCCCCAGATGCTCTGCTCCCTGGTAGAGGAGACCCCCTTCGAACCCTGCGACGTGAAACCCGACGAGGCAGACGTTGCGCTCGCCATCGACCGCATAAACGAGGCGACGACGTTGGGAATCAGGTCGGTCAACTCGGCCTGGGCGGGCCTGCGGACCTTCGCCCCGGACCGCTCGCTGGTCATCGGCCCCGACCCGGACCGGCCCGCCTTCGTCTGGTGCGTCGGCCAGGGAGGCTGCGGCATCCAGACCTCGGCCGGCGCCGGACGCCTCCTCGCAGACCTGGCGCTCGGCGGTGAACCCTCGGACGTCTTCGACGGCGCCGACGTGTCCGGACTGCTCCCCGGTCGCCTCAGAACCCACGGGTAGCCTCGCCAGAGCCCTCGTAGCCCAGCCCGGACCAGGGCAGCGGATCAGTCCAACCCCTTCGTGGAGTTCGCTAAGTGAAACGGAAAGCGGCCACCTCAGGAGTCGAACTATGTTTGGTGTCGGCAGTGGTGTACCGGTTGTTTCGGTCACGGAGGTGGTCATGAGAGAGCAGGCCGAACGGCCGATCTTCGGTCCCGAGGATGCGCGCCTGGATCCCCCGAATCCGCCCGAGATTCGCCCGGCGCGCTCGATTGCCAAGGCGATCTCCTGGCGGGTGGTGGGGACGCTCGACACGCTGCTCCTGTCCTTTGTGGTCCTGAGCCTTCTTGGTCCGCTCTTCGGCCTGGAGGCGTTGGGCGCCGCCGACAGGGCGAAGACCGCCGCCTTCATCGCCTTGACCGAGGTGGCGACCAAGATGACGCTCTACTACCTGCATGAGCGGCTCTGGTCGCGTCTGCGCTGGGACCGCACCGTGGACGAGGAGGGCCACCACCGGGACGGTCGCCGGCGATCGGCCACCAAGACGGCGACATGGCGGGTGCTGGCTAGCGCTGACACCATGGTGCTCGGGTTCATCTTCACCGGCAATCTGGCGACAGCGGTCTCGATCGGCGGGTTCGAGGTCGTCACGAAGTTGGTGCTGTATTTCTTCCACGAGCGCTACTGGGCACGAATCCGCTGGGGGATCGTCCCGGGGAGTGCATGAGGTTCGAGTCTGCTGATTCGACGCCCGGTTGCGTCCCGGGGTCACCGTGACGGAGGGTGGGGGACCCGCCCCTGTCGGCTCGCCCCGGTCCTGATCCCTGTCACTATGTGCCCCCAGGCCCACGGGTAGCCTCGCCCCGGGCCCCCGTAGCTCAGCCCGGATCAGAGCAGCGGATTTCTACTCCGAAGGTCGCAGGTTCGAATCCTGCCGGGGGCGCGCATCCGCGTGGCGTCCGCGTCGTGTCCGCGCTTCGTCTGTGCCGGGTCGGGTGCCCCACCCCGTGGCCATGATGGGGGCATGGCCGAGCCGCCCCGGACCCTGCTTCTTTCGGGCCGGAACTGATGTCGGTGTCGGGTTCATGACGGTGACGCCCGAGGGCGGAGAGTTCGTGGTGGCGCTTCTGGATTATTTCTGAGAAATCTTGCTCGGGGGGCCGTTTCGGGTCGTTTTGGGCCGGTCGTTGTCACACCCCATGGTCATGATGGGGGCATGGTCAAATCAGGCACAGAGATCGAGCAGGCAGTCGAACGACTGGTGCGGGCGATGGATGCCGATGTCGTTTCGGGTCTGGGCCTGGAGGATCTCGATGGGCGTTTGCTGGGTTGTCGGCAGGTCACGTCGGCGGTGGCTGCGTATCAGGCGAGGGTGTTTACGCGTCATGAGGCGGTGATGGCGCAGCGGGGGTTGCGGGGTTCGGGTGCGGCGCATCTGACGGCGATGTTGGGGGTGTCGGCGCGTGAGGCCAGGTCGCGGGTTCGGGTGGCGCAGACGTTGGCTGAGGTTCCTGCTGCGGGTGTGGCGTTGGCGGCTGGTGAGATCTCGGCTGGTCATGCGGAGGTGTTGGCGTCGAGGTTGCGTCCTGAGCATCGGGAGGCGGCGGGTGCGGATCGTTGGTTGATCCAGGGGGCCAAGTCTCAGCCGGTGGATGTGTTTCGGCGTGTGGTTGATGATTTCGTGCGGCGTCAGGATCGTGATTTCGATGGTGTGGGGGAGGCGTTGGTGCAGCATGGGCGTCGTAGGGCGTCGATCTGGGCGGGTTCTGACGGGATGGTGCGTTTCGAGGCGTTGTTTGCGCCTGATGCGGGGGCGGTGGTCAAGGGTGCGGTGGAGGCGATCGCCGACGACATGTGGCGCAGCGACGACGCCCGGGGTTCAGGTTCGGGCCAGGACGGGTCGCGCACGGTGGAGCAGCGTCTGGCTGATGCGGTGGTGGAGATGGCCCGTGGAGCAGGCGCCGGAACAGGAAGCGGGGGTTCGCGTGGGTGTGGCCGCCCGGAGGTGATCGTCACGGTGGACTACCGGTGGCTGTCGGGGCAGGTGGCGGAGCTGTTCGACGGTTCTGGTGAGGGCGGGTTGTTGCCGAGGTGTGAGATTGCCGGTGTGGGGCCTGTTGCTGCGGCTACGGCTCGGCGTCTGGCGTGTGATGCGGGGATCGTCCCGATGGTGCTCGGTGGCCGGTCGGAGCCGCTCGATGTGGGGCGGCGTCGCTACCGGGTCACGCCGGCGCAGCGGCGGGCGTTGATCGTGCGTGACGGCGGGTGTGTGTGGCCGGGGTGTGACCGGGCGCCGTCGTGGTGCGAGGCACATCACCTCGACGAGTGGTTCCGCGACGACGGCCCCACGGATCTGGTCAACCTGGCGTTGTTGTGTTCCCGCCACCACCACGACGTCCACGAAGGCGGCAGAACCCTCGACCAGGACGAACAAGGCACCTGGCAGATCAAACTCGGCCTACCACCCCCAAGGGCCCCAGCCGCAGCCTGAGGTCGAGGGGCAGCGGGCGAGGCCGGCCTCGTCAGATGTCCGGCGGGCGAGGGCTGCGCCTCCACCTGCCGTTCCTGCTGGCAATGGGGATCGCAGTTGTGGTGCTCGATGTTCCGTGGACCGATTGACATCTTGAGCCACGGAGCCACGGAGCCACGGGGCCACGGAGCCACGGGGCCACGGAGCCACGGAGCCACGGAGCCACGGGGCCACGGACCCTCGGAGTCACGGAGCCGAATCGTAATTGGGGTCAGTTTGTTCCGGGCTCGTCGCTGGCACCCAGCCGCCAGGCGCCGCCGCCCTTCGGCCGGGACAGGGGAGAATCGAAGTTGCCGGCCTGCAGACGTGAGCCCCGCCCGGAGATCTCAAGAAGAAATCGGGAGCCGTTGCAGCGGCATCCGTCGGCCTTACCGTCGGAGTCGTCCCCGGAGCGGCAACAGTTCTCGTCGGAGCATGGTTCGGAAGGCTCCCCGGTCACCGTGAGCCTGTGGGTGGTTGTTGCAACGAGGTCTGCCGTCACACGGCCCGTGGTGTCCCATGTTTCGGTTGGAACGATCGAGCCGGCATCCAGCGCCACCCAGTTGACCAACTCAACCTGGGCGCGCTGGGTCTCGAAGTCGTCGGTCGCCCCGTCATATACCGTGTCCTCGAAGGTCAGCCGATCGCGCGTCCCGTGGTCGTGGTCATCGCCGAGCCCACCGCCGGACATGGATTCGAGTTCGTCGGGACTGTCGGGACCAGTAGCGCAACGGGCACTGGATATCAGGTCTCCAGTCGCCGAAGCCTCGACCACTCCGTCGGCCGTCAATTCGATCCGGCATTCCGGTTCGGTGTCCTCGTTGGTGCATTCGACCATGGTCTCGAGGCTGGATTCACTCGTAAGGTCACCAGAGAATAGCCATTTCAAGGGTTCGCCAGTTGTGCCCCGGCATCCCGACTCGAATTCAATTATCACTTCGGTGCTCTCGTCGTACTCCAGACGGGCGACTACGTCGGGGCCTTCCTCGAGGACCCGCATCTGACGTCCCTGACCGCTCGCATCGTCGGCTGTCCCGAGCCTGTCGCCGTGACCCAGCCCCTGCATCCAGTCGAGTTGTCCAGCCGGCCCGCTGCGGGCAGTTGCGGACGCGCTCATGTCGGTACCGAAAACAGAGACATTGCCGTCGGGCAACCGGAGCCGGTCGCCGTCGGCCGGATCGACATCCTGTCGGCCCTTCAACGCGAGATCGTCGGTAGTCACGTTCGAGGTCACGTCGATGCGATACACGCAGCATTCGTGGCCGCGGGCCGGACGCACACACATGTTGTTCAGGTAGAGCGCCCAGTCGCACCCCCCGCTCTCGTCATCGTCGTCCCGATCACCTACGCCGTCGCCGACGCCGTCAGTGTCGTCTCCCTCGTCGCCGACGCCGTCCTCGGAGCGCGGTCGCGTTCGTCCGTAGGTTGGTTCTGAGCGGGCCCGGCTCCGCATGTAGGCCAAACCGGCTGCTACAACAACGGCCAGACCGACCACGACTATTACCGGGAAGCCTCCGCCATCACCGGAGTCGGGGTCGGAAACGGGATCAGAAGCGGAACCAGAATCGGCTGGCGCGGTGGCGGCTGGTGCGGTGGTGGCTGGTGAGGTGGAGTCTGGTGTGGTGGGGGGTGGGGCGAAGGCGGTTGGTGAAGTGGTGGAGAGAGTGGTGGTGGGTTGTGAAGAGGGGATTAGAGGGCTTGTTGATATTGCAACGTTCTTCAGATCCGTCCTATAATCATTGGTCTTCAGATGTTATTGTATA
>JACNKQ010000036.1 GCA_014381945.1 Actinomycetota bacterium | reverse complement strand
TGTTCGGCGGTGCCGGCGTGGGCAAGACGGTGCTCATCACCGAGATGATCAACCGCGTGGCCACCAACCACGGTGGCGTGTCGGTGTTCGCCGGCGTCGGCGAGCGCACCCGTGAGGGCACCGACCTCCTGCTGGAGATGGACGAGTCGGGCGTGCTCGAAAAGGCCGCCCTCGTGTTCGGCCAGATGGACGAGCCGCCGGGCGTGCGCCTGCGTGTCGCCCTTTCGGCTCTGACCATGGCCGAGTACTTCCGCGACGAGCAGGGCCAGGACGTGCTGTTGTTCATCGACAACATCTTCCGGTTCGTGCAGGCCGGCTCCGAGGTGTCGACCCTGCTGGGCCGCATGCCGTCGGCGGTGGGCTACCAGCCGACATTGGCCGACGAGATGGGCCAGCTCCAGGAGCGGATCACCACCACACGGGGTCGCTCGATCACGTCGATGCAGGCTGTGTACGTGCCCGCCGACGACTACACGGACCCGGCGCCGTTCACGTCGTTCACGCACTTCGACGGCACCACCGAGTTGAGCCGCGACATCGCCGCCCTGGGCATCTACCCGGCTGTCGATCCGCTGGCGTCGACCTCGACGATCCTCACGCCCGAGGTCGTCGGAGACAAGCACTACAACACGGCCCGTCAGGTGCAGGAGATCCTGCAGCGCTACAAGGAACTCCAGGACATCATCGCCATCCTCGGCCTCGACGAACTGTCGGAAGAGGACAAGATCACGGTGTCGCGTGCCCGCAAGGTACAGCGCTTCCTGTCGCAGCCGATGAACGTGGCCGAGGTCTTCACCGGCCTGCCCGGAGTGACCGTGCCCGTCGGGGAGACCGTCGACTCGTTCGCCGCACTCGTCGACGGTGAGCTCGACGACCTGCCTGAGCAGGCGTTCCTCAACGTCGGCGGCGCCGAGGACGCTCAGCGCAGGGCCCGCGAGCTCGAGGCCTGATCAGGGCCATGACCTTCCAGATCGAGCTGGTCTCACCGGAGGCCATCACCTACCAGGGCGAGGCCGAGATGGTCATCGCCCGCACGGTCGGCGGCGGCGACATCGCCTTCCAGCCGGGCCATGTGCCGTTCATCGGTGTGCTGGCAGTGTGGGCGGTCGATGTCATCCGCCCCGACGGCGACCGCGACACGTTCGCGGTGCACCGGGGATTCGTCCAGGTGGCCGGCACGAAGATCAGCATTCTTTCGGACGTGTCCGAGGCTGCAGCCGACATCGACGTCGAGCGGGCGCAGGAGGCGAAGTCGGCCGCCGAGTCGGCGCTTTCGGCCGACAGGGACGACGCAGACGCCGCCGCCGACCTGTCCCGGGCCCAGGTCCGCCTGACGGTGGCCGGTGTAGAGGGCTGACCCACTCCACCTTCCCTGCAGGCCACCCCCCCTCGGTATTGTTCTCGTTGTGGTGGACAGAATCACGCTTGCGGTGTTCGCATTTGCGCTGCTCCTCCCTGCCTGCGGTTCGGACGCGATGGAGGAGCCCGACGGACTCGAGATCACCTACTTCATCGACGGCCTCCTCGACTGTCCGATGGAAGGCCGCTACTCGATGTTCGCCACCCTTGCGCACGACGCCATCGGCGAGCCCACGCCGGAGGAGGCGTACGTGAAGGCGCTGGCTTCCTTCCGGGAGGTGCACGGTGGCGATGTCTCGACAGAGCCCGGACCCGGCGGGATGCTGGTGGTCGGCGGCCGTGAGGTCGTCCAGGTCCAGGCATCGGAGCTCACCGACGGCCGCGGCTGGGTCGTCATGTCCACGACCTGGTGCCCCGGCTTCGGCCTGAACGAAGGCTGAGGTTCAGTAGTCGACGGCGGAGAAGTCCTGGAGCTTGTCGAGGCTGTGGTGGGCCTCGACGAAGCGGACCGTGCCGGACTTCGAGCGCATGACCAGCGACTGGGTGTGGGCCTGACCGTTGGCGTAGTGGACGCCCTTCACGAGGTCGCCGTCGGTGATGCCCGTGGCGGCGAAGAAGCAGTTGTCGCCGGACACCAGATCGTCTGTCATGAGCACGGCGTCGAGGTCGTAGCCCAGGTCGAGGGCGGCGGTTCGTTCGGATTCGTTGCGGGGCCACAGACGACCGGCGAGGACGCCACCCATGCACTTGAGGGCGGCGGCGGCGATCACGCCCTCGGGGGTGCCGCCGATGCCGAACAGGATGTCGGCACCTGAGTCGGGCCAGGCAACCGAGATGGCGCCGGCCACGTCGCCATCTGGGATGAGGCGGATGCGGGCACCTGCGTCGCGCACCTCGGCGATGAGGTCGTTGTGGCGGTCCCGGTCGAGGATCACGGCCGTGACGTCGCGCACCGACTCACCCTTGGCCTCGGCCACACGCTGGAGGTTCTCGGTCGGCGACAGGTTGAAGTCGATCGCATCGGCGCAACCGGGGCCCACGGCGATCTTCTCCATGTAGACGCACGGCCCGGGATCGAACATGGTGCCCTGGTCGCTCACGGCGATCACCGCCAGGGCGTTGCCGCGGCCCAGGGCAGTCAGCGTGGTGCCGTCGATCGGATCGACGGCGATGTCGGCGCCCGGTGGCGTGCCGTCGCCGACCTGCTCACCGTTGAAGAGCATCGGCGCCTCATCCTTCTCGCCCTCGCCGATGATCACCGTGCCGTCCATGGGGATCGTCCGCAGCATCTGGCGCATGGCATCAACGGCGGCACTATCGGCCCCCAACTTGTCGCCACGACCCATCCAGCGGGAGGCGGCGAGAGCAGCGGACTCGGTGACCCGGACCAGGTCGAGGGCCAGGTTCCGGTCGGGTGCTTGGGGATACGAGGGGTCACTCACGGGCGACGACGTTACCCCCGTAGCAGGAGGTCGGCACGACCCTGCCGGAGATCGCACCGATCGGGGTGGGAGCCGGCCGCCGGGGTGTCAGGATGGCACCCATGGCATGGTGCTTCCAGTGCGGAATCGAGTACGCCCCGAACGTCGCCGACTGTCTCGAGTGCGGGGTGGCGCTGGTCGACGAGGCACCGCTCGACGCCGGGGCCGTCGGCGCATCCGACGAGGACCAGTTGGCGTACGAGTTGCACGAGTGGGCCGGCGAGGCCCGGCGCATCCTCGACCAGTTGTTGAGCGAGGACGGCATTGCACACGCCTGGCAGGGTGCAACCCTGGTGGTCCGGGCGGCGGACGAGGTCGCGGTCGACGAGCTGCTCACCGTCGCCGAGTCGACCGGCGGGCCGGCCCTGGATCCCGATGCCGAGAAGCTGGCCTACGAGATGACCGACTGGGCCGACGCCGAACAGACAGCCTTCTCCGCACTGCTGGCCCGGCTCGGAATCGCCCACGAGTTCGACGAGGTCGGCGACCTGGTCGTGCTGGCCAGCGACGAGGATGCCGTCGAGACCGCCATTGACGCCTTCGAGTCAGGTTCCGATGACCGGCCTGAACTGGACGGCCTGGACGGAAACCGCATGATGACCGATGTCTTCGTGGCCTGCGACCGGATCCGGAAGGACCCCCGCGACGATGCAGGGGTTTCCAGGCTGGTTGAACTTGCCCCGGTGTTCACCGGGCACCGGCCGCCCTTCGGGATCGATCCGAAGCTCTGGGACGCCCTCGGCGAGCGCTCGGCCGACCTGGTCGACCTGCTGGCCGCCGGCGACACGCCGGAGGACGAACTGACCGCAGCAGCCACGACCCTGACCGAGGCGCTGAGGCGGCTCGTCTAGGTGGCCTTCCTGCTGCTCAGCGGAAGTCCTTGATGAAGTCGGTCTTGAACAGGACCATCCGCACGGCCTGATGCGCAGTGGGTCGTCCGCTGGCGTCGACCTCGATGCGGGACCGTCGGTCGGACTTGGTCTGGACTATGCGGCGGACCCTCAGGCCGGAGTCGGTGAACAGCGTGCTCACTTCGTCGCGGTGGCTGCCCTCGCCCGAGCAGGTGATCTGGTAGCGCTGCGAGGACAATGTGGCGACGCGCCGCTCGAGCAGCGGTAGCGCCAGAAGCACCGAGAATGCGACGGCGGTCGAAGCCGTGGCGACGGCGTACTCGCCGATTCCGACGGCGACCCCGACGGCGGCCGCCATCCAGATCGTGGCGGCGGTGGTGATGCCGACGATGCTGCCCCGCTCCTTGAGGATCACTCCACCGCCGAGGAAGCCCACGCCGGTGACGATCTGGGCGGCCACCCGCCCCGGGTCGGCGTCGCCGGCGATCTGGATCGAGGTGAGCGTGAACAGCGTGGAGGCGAGCGTGATGAGGATGATCGTGCGGATGCCCGCCGCCTTTTCGCGCAGTTCCCGTTCGAAGCCGATGACGCCGCCCAGCGCCACCGCCAGGACCATCTTGACCAGTTCCTCTTCCATCAGACGAGCGTAGGCCGGGTTGTGCCCCCGGCACGCCCCGTGGGAATTTGGCGTCTCCAAGCACGAGCAGGGGGACTGGCGATGCGCTTCTACCAGTTGATGGAGTTCCGCTCGACAGCCGACGATGCGGTGGCCGACGTCCACCGATTCAGAGACCTCATGGGCGACGAGACGACCGCCCGGCGGGCCACCGTCTGCGTGGACCGGGACGACCCGGGACTCATCGTGCAGATCGTCGAGTTCGACTCCTACGAGGAGGCGATGGCCAACAGCGGGCACGAGACCACCCGGGACGAGGCGGCCAAGATCGAAGAGTCGAGCGGTGGGGTCGCCTTCCGCAACCTCGACGTGGTCGAGGTCGTCGACATCTGAGCCCGGCGGCTACTCAGGCGGCGGCGGGTTCCACCGGGCGGGAGCGCTGGGCCTTCCAGAGGGTCCGGTAGCTCGGCCACTCGAGGTCGCCTACGTAGCCGTCATCGACGAGGGCGGCGTGCAGGCGGCGCAGGTTCCACATCGGCACGGTCATGTCGACGTGGTGGGCCAGGTGGTAGCCGACGTTGCAGGGCACGATCAGCAGCCGGTAGAGCAGGGACTGGCGCACATGGCGGCTGGTGCGGCGCCGGTCGTCGGAGCGGGTCATGCCGCCGTGCTCGGCGATGGCCCGGAGCCGGTTGAGCACCTGGTACACGAACGCCCACGGCAGCACCCACAGCAGCAGGTAGAGCCATGGGTGGCCGGCCAGGGCGAAGGCGGCGGCGATGAGCGCCTGGCCGAGCAGGAAGCGGTAGGTGAGGCGCCGGTGGCGGATCTCGCCGAGGCGCTGGAACCGTGGGCGAACGATCCGGAAGGCTGAAACTCCGGTGGCGTCGCGGGTGATCTTGCGGCGCATCGACGACCGGGTGATCGGGTAGAGGCTGTACAGGAGGAAGTCGGGTTCCCTGGGGCCGAACTCGTCGCGGTGGTGGTTGATGTGGCCCAGCCGGTAGCCGTGGCTGCCGGTGCCGAACGTCAGCCAGCCGATCATCGTTATGCCGACGGCGTCGTTGATGCGGCGGTTCGGGAACAGAACCCGGTGGGCGGCCTCATGGTGGAGGATGAACAGCCGGTTCTGGGCCAGCGCCATGGCCGGGAAGGCGGCCACCCAGGCGACGGGGTGGGCGAGCGTGACGGCGGCCCAAACGATCAGCACGGGGGTGGCGAGGGCGCCGAGCACCGTGAAGACGTTGCGGGCAACGGGGATGTGGCGCAGTTCGTCCCGGAAGGCACCCCTGGGGCGACCGTCGGGGTGGAGGCGGTCGCTGCCGGAGAACGGTGGTGGCGCGGGTGCCATGCCGCCGGTCATGGTGGCGACCAGTTCGTCGTGCCGGTCGGAGTCGGCCATGGCGGCAGGCTATCCATCCGGAGTTCGCAGGGCCTCCGTGGGCCACGGCACGACCGTGCGGCGCCTACCCTCGCCGCATGCCCGCCTCCGGTCTTTTCCTGACCCACGGCGCCGGCTCGGACTCGAGCCATTCCAGCCTGGTGCTGCTCGAGGAGCGCCTGGCCCCGCTGCCGGTCGGCCGCTACGACTTCGCATACCGGCGGGAGGGCCGCAGGTTCCCGGACCGTGCGCCCAAGTTGCTGGCTGCATTGGCCGAGGATGTGCCGGCGTTCGCTGCCGGGGCCGGCGTCGACCCGGCCGGGCTGGTGCTCGGCGGCCGTTCGATGGGCGGGCGCATGTGTTCGATGGCCGTAGCCGAAGGGATGCCCGCCGCCGGCCTCGTGCTCATCTGCTATCCGCTGCACCCGCCGGACAAGCCCGAGAAGTTGCGGGTCGATCACTTTCCGGCGATCGACGTGCCGTGCCTGTTCGTGTCGGGCGACCGCGACCAGTTCGGCTCGCCCGACGAGTTCGCCGAGCATCTGCCGTCCATCCCGGGTCCGGTCACGACCGTGTGGATCGAGGGAAAGCGCCACGACCTGAAAGGCGCTGACGAAAACATCGCCGACGCTGTAGAGGAATGGCTGGCCCGGTTGTAGCAGCGCGGGCGCTTCAGTCCAGGCGGGCGTCGCCGGGGTTGAGGTCCTCAAGTTCGACTCTCGCCGTTTCCGGGAAGCGCCAGAGCACCAGCCCGGCGGCCAGCAGCGGCCCGATGGCGGCAATGGCGAAGGCGTGCCCGTAGTTGCCGAAGTGGTCGCTCAGGAACCCCACCAGCAACAGGCCCGAGGCGCTCCCGGTTACGCCAAGGGTGACGATGAGGCCGTTGGCGCGGGCCCGGTGGCGGGTCGAGAACAGTTCGGGACCGTAGACGCCCAGGGCCACGGTCAACGATCCGACGACGACGCCGACGAGGTGGGCGCCCCACATGAGGCCGCCGGTGGCGTAGTAGCTGGCGACCAGGAACGCCGTGCCGCCGATCATGCCGATGGTGGCGACGCCCCGCCGGCCCCGGGTGTCGGCCAGGCGTCCGGCCATGAAGATGCCGATGCCTGCCGGCGTTGTAGTGAGGACCGTGTAGAGCGTGATGCCCGAGGCCGTGAAACCCCGGTGGTCCTTGAGGAAGTCGTTCTGGAACTGGCTGGCCGGGGCGGCGAAGACCAGGAACAGGAACGCCACGGCGGCCAGCAGCAGGAGGCGGCGGCCCTCGATGCCCCTCTGGTCGGCCGCTTCGACGTCGACAGGGGCCGCATCGACCGGGTTCGCCGTGAAGCGGCGCGACTCGGGCAGGCGTCGGCCGACGGCGGCCAGGCCGAACAGCGACAGCAGCGGCACCACATAGACGATCCGCCAGCCGGCCTCGTGCAGGTCGGCGACCGGCAGCACCCAGACGGCCATGCCGGCTCCGAGGGCGGCGGACAGCGCCAGCACGCTCAGCCCGTAGGCGCGGGCCCCGCGGGGGAGTTCCTCGGCTGCGTAGACGCCGATGAGGATGCCCATGCCGGTCGTGAGGCCACGGGCGAACAGCTGCGACCCGCCGAGGAACCAGAGCCCGGGGGAGAGGGCGCCCAGCGCCGTGCAGAGCACCGCCGCCGTGGCGGTGGCCAGCAGCAGGCGCCGTCGGCCCTTCCGGTCGGCGAGCACCATCACACCGAGGGCGACAAGTACCCCCAGACGGATGACGGCCAGCGTCACGCCCTGGGCGGTGTCGCCCCGGTCGAACTCGTCGGCGGCGAAGGTGATGGTCTGGCTGATGACCGTGCCGAGGTAGCCGTCGACGATCTGGATGCAGGCCAGCAGCGCCATGACGCGGGCGGCCCGTGCGTCTAGCCGGTCGGGGGGTGCCCACCACGGGGTTCGCCGGTGGCGCAGGCCGAGCCGCATCGGAACGGCGAACAGCACAGACCAGACAGGCATGGCCATCCGGTAGTCGAAGGACTCGGTTACCCGGTGCCGGCCGTCGGGCTCTGACGAAACGGCCAGGGTGCGTTCGTAGCGGTCGAACGGGCCGTGGTCGAGGACGAACCGGTCGTCGCCGTCGGTCCGTTCGCCGACCAGGTCGTCGCGGGGAGTGCGCAGTTCTGCCAGTGCGGCGTCGTCGACCACCAGGTCGTGGGAGGTCCTGGTGATGGGGGCTTCCTTCCGGTCCGGTGCGTGGCGCAGCATACTGAGGGGGTGAATCACGTCCCGGAAGCCGCTGTGGTCCGCGTTCGACGCTCGGGGCCCCTCGAGGGCACGGTCCGGGTCTCGGGCGCCAAGAACTCGGCGCTCAAGCTGATGGCGGCCGCACTGTTGGCGCCGGGCCGGTCGGTGCTGCACAACGTGCCCCGCATCGCTGATGTCACCTGGATGGGTGAACTGCTCGAACGGATGGGCTGCACGGTCGTGCACGAGGGGGCCACGGTCTCAATCGACGTGCCAGTCGATGTTGTGCCGGAGGCCCCCTATGAGCTGGTCGAGCGGATGCGGGCCTCGATCGTCGTCCTGGGACCGCTGCTCGGCCGGCTGGGCGAGGCACGGGTGTCGGTCCCCGGCGGCGACGACTTCGGCCATCGACCCATCGACATGCATCTGAAGGGGCTCGAGGAGTTGGGTGCCACCTTTACGACCAGCCACGGTTACATCGAGGCGCGGGTCGACGTCCTCACCGGTGCCCGGGTGCTGCTCGAGTTCCCGAGCGTGGGGGCAACCGAGAACCTGCTCATGGCATCGGTGCTGGCCAAGGGCACGACGGTCATCGACAACGCCGCCCGCGAGCCCGAGATCGCCGACCTGGCTTCGTTCCTCAACCGCATGGGCGCCGTGGTCGCCGGTGCCGGCACCTCGACCATCACCGTCGAGGGGGTCGAGCGGCTGGACCCGGTCGATTACACAGTGGTCGCCGACCGGATCGAGGCCGCCACCTACCTTGCAGCCGTCGGCATCGCCGGCGGCGAGATCACCATCGAGGGGGCCCGTGCCGACCACATGGACATGCTCCTGGCGAAGTTGGGCGAGATGGGAATACGGGTATCGCCGACCGCCGACGGCCTCTGGGTGATGGCGCCGCAGCGGCTGCGGTCACTTGACGTGTCGACGCTGCCGTACCCGGGCGTGGCCACCGACTACCAGCCGTTCGTCGTGGCGATGCTGAGCGTTGCCGACGGGGTCGGCATCGTCACCGAGAACATCTTCGGCGGCCGCTTCCGCACCATCGACGAGCTGCTGCGCATGGGCGCCGACATCCGGGCCGAGGGCCACCACGTGGTGATCCGGGGCGTCGAGGCGCTGTCGGGGGCGCCGGTGCGTGCGCCCGACATCCGGGCGGGTGCGGCCCTGGTGGTCGCCGGCCTGGCCGCCGAGGGCGAAACGCTGGTCGGCGACGCCCACCACGTGGCCCGCGGCTACGAGGACCTTGTCGGCCGCCTGGCGTCACTCGGCGCCGACATCGCCTACGCCTGAGGGGTCAGCCCTCGGGGTCCGGGGGTTCCATGCGGCGTGCCCGGCGGTCGGCGAGCCAGAGCACCCCGGCCAGCAGTGCCAGCGGTGCAGCGACCATCAGGATTTCGTCCCACCCGCCCTGGTGGGCGATGACCTGAACCGTTGCCGACATGGCGGCGACTCTACGGCGGCACAGGGTGGACACAGGGGACGGCGCTGCGAGACTGTGGGCATGTCACTCGACGTCGCAACCGACCAGCCTGCGGGAGACCTGCTGCAGCAGGTCGAGAAGGTCATCGACATAATCCGCCCGGCCATCCAGGCCGACGACGGAGACATCGTCCTCCACGGCGTCGACGAGGCCACCGGCGAGGTCACCGTCGAACTGACCGGGGCCTGCACCTCGTGCCCGGCCTCCGACCAGACCCTCAAGGCGGGAATCGAGCGGATCATGAAGGACCGGGTCCCCGGCGTGACCGCCGTGCTCAACGTCGGTGACACGCTCGAGGATCCCGGGACCGCCGTCAGCCTCTAGGCGCGATTCCCCGGTTCGACCCGTCGGTCACTACCCTCCCGGCCGTGACTTCTCCTTTCGAGTTCCTGCGCGTCGAGCGGACCGACGACGATGTCGTCATCGCGACGCTCGACCGGCCCAAGGTCAACGCCCTCGACACGGCGCTGCTGCTCGAGATCGGCGAACTGGCCGAGTCTCTGCATGCCGAACCGCCCGGGGCGCTGGTGCTCACGGGCGGGGGACGGCACTTCGCCGCAGGCGCCGACCTGACGGTCTTCGCCGACCCCGCCTCCCGTCAGGCCCAGGGTGATGCCTTCCGCTCCGGGTTCGCCGCCCTCGAGACCGTGCCCTGCCCCACGATCGCCGCCGTCAACGGCTTCGCCCTCGGTGGCGGCGCCGAACTGGCCATGTGCTGCGACTTCCGCATCGCCGGCGAGGGCGCCGTGTTCGGCCAGCCCGAGGTGCTGCTGGGCCTCATCCCCGGCGGCGGCGCCACCCAGCGCCTGGCTCGCCTCGTCGGGGTCACCAGGGCCAAGGAGCTGATCTGGGGCGGCGCCCAGGTGAAGGCCCCCGAGGCGCTTGCCATCGGCTGGGTCGACGAGGTCGTTCCCGACGACCAGGTGCTCGCCCGGTCCGTCGAGCGGGCCACCGGCTACGCACGGGGCCCCAGGATCGCCATGCGGGCCTCGAAGCGGGCCATCGACGAGGGCATCCAGGGAACGCTGGCCGACGGCGTCGACCTCGAACTGGACCTGTTCATGGAGGTCTTCGAGAGCGACGACGCCACCAACGGCGTGGCGTCGTTTTTCGAGCACGGCCCCGGCAGGGCGACTTTCAGAGGCCGCTGAGCCGAAGCGCACTCGCGGTCTAGGGTGCGCGCGATGAGTGCTCCTGTGGATCATGACCCCTTCCTCGACGGCTTCGCCGAGTTCGCCCACGCCGAGGCCAGCCGCCACCCTGCCATGGCCGAGGCCATGGGCGCCCTCGTCGATGCGCTAGAACGAAGCACGCCGCTCGAGACCGGCCCCCGGCCGACCTACCCGGTCATCGACGAACACCTCGGCCCGTGCCTCGATGCCGTCGTCGGCGCACCGGGCGAACTGCTGCGCCTCGTGGCCGACCGGATCGGCTGGACGATCCCGTATGCCGAGCACGCCGGTGAGTCCGATATGGACCACATGCGGGCCAACTACGCCTATGCCCCGATCGTGGGCACCAATCCGATCAGCAGCGGCGGCCTCGAAGAGCCGTTCCCGCTCTACGCCAGCGCCGACGTCTTCGCCGGTGCCGTCGTCCAGGGTCCGGGTGTCACCTATCCATCGCATGTCCACAAGGCCACCGAGATCTTCTGGGTGGCTGCCGGCACCGCCGACTGGCAGATGGGCGACGAGTGGACGAACCGCGGGCCGGGCGCCACGATCTTCCACCCGACCGGCACGCGGCACGCCACCGTCACGACCGACGAACCCCAGCTGATGCTGTTCGCCTGGACCTCCGACGCCGACTGCGTCCCGGTGATCATCCGGTTCTGAGGCGCCACGGTGGATCCGGGGTCGCCCGGTACCGTGCGGGCGTGAGCACACCCCCCGAGGCCGACACCTGCCACTGGCACCCCGACCGGCGGGCCGGTGTGTCGTGCCAGCGCTGCGACCGGCGCATCTGCGGCGTGTGCATGCACCAGGCCGACGTGGGCTTCCACTGCCCGTCGTGTGTGGGGCCGGTCGTCGTGGGCCGACGCCGGCTCGTCCGGGCCTCGACATCGGGCCGTCAGGGGTTCGCCCACGGCGACCCGGTTGCCATCCGGGTGCTCATCGCCCTCAACGCCGCGGCCTTCCTGTATGCCCTCAGCAGCGGTGGGTCGCTCGCCGGATCGCTCGGTGACGTCGGCATCGACCTCGGGCTGATCGGCTTCGGCTGCAGGGCGGTCATAGGCGGGACGTGCGTCGGCCCGCTCGGTGTCGACGAGGGTGAGTGGTGGCGCCTGGTCACGTCGGCGTTCCTGCATGCCGGGTTGCTGCACATCGGCTTCAACATGTTCCTGGCCTGGATGCTCGGAAACCAGCTCGAGCGCCTGCACGGCCCCACCCGCTTCCTCGGCCTCTATGCGGGCTCGCTGGCCGCGGGGTCGCTGGGCGTGCTGCTGATGGCGCCCATGACCCTCACCGTGGGTGCCTCGGGGGCGGTGTTCGGGCTGATGGGCGCCACGGTGGTGCACCAGTACCGGCGGGGGATCAACCCGTGGAGTTCGGGGATCGGCACGCTGGTGGTCGTCAACCTGCTCTTCACGTTCGGCCGTCCGGGCATCAGCATCGGCGGCCACCTAGGCGGCCTGCTGGGCGGCGCCGCACTGGCCTGGCTGGTCGACACCTTCGACGCACGCGGCCTGCCCCGCCGGGTGGGCACGGTCATGACCTACGTCTTCGCCCTCGCCTGCTTCGCAGGAGGCATCTGGGCAGCCGCCAACTGGCACGACCCCCTGCTGGGCTAGATCCCGAACTGCTCCTGCAGTCGGCTCAGGTTCCGCTTCCAGATTGCGCGGAGCGCCGGTCGGGCGAGCAGCCCGAGCACCGGGCCTCCCATCCACCACGGGAACGCCAGCGACTCGGACCAGGTGAACCGGGTGCCTCCCCGTCCGTCGCCGTCGAGCGTGAACCGGCCCTCGCCGGTGACGAGGCCCACGTGGCGCACTCCCAGCACCTCGCCGGGCACCCACTCGGTGATGGTCATGGCGTCGGTCGTTCGCAGCGGCCCGACTCGGGTGTCGCACTCGAACGTGGTGCCGACGCCCTCCGCCTGCTCCGACGTCAGCCGGATCGCCTCGGCGTCGCCCATCCAGTCGACGTGCCCCCGCACATCGGCGATCGCCGCCCACACCCGGGCAGGAGGCGCCGCCAGGTCGACCGAGACGGTGATCGACGCCCCACGCCGGCGTCGTTCAGCGGGAGCGTCCACCGCCCGAGTCTGCCAGCGGTTCGAGAGGTGGTGGCCCAATCCGACGGGAGAACGAAATGGGCAAGGAGAGTCAGTCCAGCAGCCGGCCCAGGCCTCCGAGGACGGAGCCCTCGCCCTTCGAGGTGCCGCCTGCTGCCGGGGCGTGCTGGATGATGCGGTCGGCGAGGCGGGAGAACGGCAGCGACTGCAGCCAGACCCTCCCGGTGCCCCGCAGGGTGGCCAGGAACACGCCCTCTCCGCCGAACACCATCGACTTGAGGTTGCCTGCCCGCTCGATCGAGTACTCGATGCCGTCCTCGAAGGCCACGAGGCAGCCGGTGTCCACCCGGAGCTTTTCGCCGGCCAGGTGCTTCTCGACGATGGTGCCACCGGCGTTGAGGAACGCCATGCCGTCGCCCTCGATGCGCTGGAGGATGAAGCCCTCGCCGCCGAACAGGCCGGCGCCGAACTTCTGGTTGAAGGTCACGCTCATCCTGGTGCCTAGTGCAGCGGCGAGGAAGGCATCCTTCTGGGCAATGATCGGGCCGCCGAAGTGGGCCAGGTCGAGTGCCAGGATCTTGCCGGGCACCTCGGCGCTGAAGGCGACGACCTGACGGCCACCACCGCTGTTGGTGAAGTGCGTCAGAAAGATCGACTCCTGGGACATCGCCCGTCCGGCGGCCGACTTGAGCTTCTTGAACATGCCGGCGTCTGGGTCCGAGCCGTCGCCCATCTTGGTCTCGAAGGTGATTCCCTCCTCAAGGAACATCATGGCGCCGGCTTCGGCGACGACGGTCTCGCCCGGGTCGAGTCCGATCTCGACGAACTGCAGGTCGTCGCCCTTCACCTCGTAGTCGACGTCGTGGCAGATGGCCATGGTTCGGCTCCTGGTTGCGGTGTGGATCAGCAACGATCCTAGGGTTCGAACATGACCAGCGAAGAGCGTGCCGACATCGAGTTCTTCTGGGACCCCATCTGCCCGTTCGCCTGGCAGACCTCGAACTGGCTGCGGCGGGTGGCCGCACTGCGGGGCCTGACCGTCGAGTGGCGGCTCATCACGCTGTCGATCCTCAACGAAGAGCGCGACTACGACGCCGAGTTCCCCGAGGGCTACCAGGAGTCGCACGACAGGGGCCGACGGATGCTGCGGGTGGCGGCCAGCGTGCGGGCCGCCGAGGGTTCTGCTGCCCTCGGACCGCTCTACGAGGCGTTCGGCCGCTCGATCTGGCACGTCGTGATCGAGCCGGGCAGCGACTTCCGGGAGCACGTGGCGACCGACGAGCACCTCGCCGGTGTGCTGGATGCCGCCGGGTTCGACGCCTCGCACCTCGCCGCTTCGACCGACCGCTCGTGGGACGAGGAGCTGCGTGCCGAGACCGAGGAGGCCATCGGCCGCACCGGCCCCGAGGTCGGCACCCCGATCCTCACCTTCGGCCCGCCCGACGGACCTTCGATCTTCGGCCCGGTGATCTCGTCGGTGCCCGAATCCGACGACGAGTGCCTCGAGCTCTACGACACCGTGCTGGCCCTCGTGTCGAACCCGGCGTTCTCGGAGCTCAAGCGCACCAACCGGCCTCAGCTGGACCTGCCGATCCTGACGGGCCGCGCCGACTGAGCGATTGGGCGGCAGGATTCAGGTCCGCCGCCAGACCGACACGTGCGAGGCCGAGGCCTCGTCGAACGGGGTGCCCGACCAGTCGGCCCAGCGGTGCTCCAGCGAAAGGTCGGCGTCTGCCGCAAGGGCATCGAGCTGCTCCGGCGTCACGTAGCGCAACTGGTAGGGGAACAGCCGGTTGCCGGCTTCGCTGACCTCGATGCGCTGACCGGTGATGAGCTGCGTGTCGGGGTCGATGGTGGCCACGTCGAGCAGCACCCGGTCCACTTCGATTGCCCGGACCGACATGCCGTCGTGGGCCTCGGGGGCCGGCACGAACGCCTCGACGACGAAGCGTCCACCGGGGCGCAGCAGACGCGCCCCGGCGGCGACGCAGGAGGCCTGCGCCCCGGCCGTGGTCAGGTTGAACAACGTGTTGAAGCCCACCAGCACCACGCCGAACGAACCGTCGGCCGCACCTGGCAGGGGGTCGGCCATGTCGCCTTCGACGACGGTGAGCCGGTCGGCGCCGGGCTTGGCCCGCAGGCGCTCGAGCATGGCGGGCGAGGCGTCGAGGCCGGTGACATCGAGGCCGCGGTCGGCCAGGGGCAGCGCCAGTCGCCCGGTGCCCACGCCCAGTTCCAGGACGGGGCCGCCGTCGGCCAGGGCGACGATGCCGTCGGCGACCTCGTCTGGCGCGCCGACCTGGCTGATGGCCATCTGGCCGCCCTCGCCGTACCAGTCGTCGTACACGTCGGCGTACGTCTCGCCATAGGTCTCGGGTCCGTAGTTCGCTTCGTTCCACATGTCCGCAGTCTGGCCCACCGCCGACCATTGCCCGTAGCGTTATCGCCGTGGAGGCCTACCTGGACCATGCAGCCAGCACGCCCGCCCGACCCGAGGTGGTCGAGGCGATGCTTCCCTGGCTGGCCGAGCACCCCGGCAATCCGTCGGGTTCGCACCGCCTCGCCCGTGAGGCCCGCCGTGCCATCGACGATTCCCGCGACGCCGTGGCTGCCCTGCTGGATACCGATCCCGGAGACGTGGTGTTCACCAGCGGCGGCACCGAGGCCGACAACCTGGCGGTCGATGGGGTCCTCGGGGCCCGTGGCGGGGTCGCCGTGTGCGGGGCCACCGAGCACCCGGCAGTCCTCGACCCGGTACGGCTCTCCGGCGGAATCGTGGTGCCGACCGACGCCGGCGGCCGGATCGACCTCGGCGCACTGGCCGACGCTCTCGACGCCATTGCCGAGGTGCGGCTGGTCTCGGTGATGACCGCCAACAACGAGACCGGCGTCGTCAACCCGGTGCCCGAGGTGGCGGCGCTCGTCGCCGAGCGCGCCCCGGAGGCGCTGCTGCACACCGACGCCGTGCAGGCCACCGCCTGGCTGGAACTGGCCGGCGCCTGCCGGGGGGCAAACCTCGTGAGCATCACCGGCCACAAGTTCGGCGGCCCCAAGGGGGCGGGTGCCCTGGTGCTGCGCGACGGCGCCACCGTCGCCCCGATGCTGCGCGGCGGCGGCCAGGAACGGGAGCGCCGCAGCGGCACGCAGAACGTCCCGGCCATCGTGGGTCTGGGTGTGGCGGCCACGCTCGTCGCCGCCGACCGGGATGCCACAGCCGCCCGGGTCGGGGCGCTGCGCGACCGGCTCGAGGCGGGCCTGCTCTCGGCGGTTCCCGACGCCCGTCGGACCGTCCCCGACGGCGTGCCGAGGACGCCGGGCATCGCCCACGTCTGCTTCCCCGGCATCGAGAGCGAGGCGCTGCTTTTCCTGCTCGAGCGTGACGGCATCAGTGCCAGCGCCGCCTCGTCGTGCGCCAGCGGCGCCCAGGAGCCCTCGCACGTGCTGGCCGCCATGGGCGTCGACCGTGCCGCCGCCGTCGGCTCGCTGCGCCTGTCGCTGGGGTTCGGCACCACCGACGCCGAGGTCGACCACGCCCTCGCCGCCGTGCCGGCCGCCGTGGCCCGCCTGCGGGAGCACGCCAGGTGAGCGCCCCGCCGGTGATGGTCGCCATGTCCGGCGGCGTCGACTCGTCGGTGGCCGCCGCAATGCTGCTCGAGGATGGCCGCGAGGTCGTGGGCGTGACCCTGCGGCTCTGGGGTGGCGAGTCCGACTCGGGCTGCTGCGCCGTCTCCGACGTGGACGACGCCCGCCGGGTCTGCGACGCCATGGGCATCGAGCACCACGTGTTCAACCTGGGCGACGACTTCGACCGCCACGTGGTCGATCCCTATGTCGCCGCACACGCCGCCGGGCGCACCCCGAACCCGTGCATCGAGTGCAACCGGCATGTCAAGTTCGACCGGCTGCTGTACCGGGCGCGGGCCCTCGGGTTCGACCGCCTCGCCACCGGCCACCACGCCCGCGTGGCTACTCGTTCCGACGGCACCCGGCGCATTGCCAGGCCCGCCGACCCGGCCAAGGACCAGTCGTATGTGCTGCACATGCTCGGCCAGGACCAGCTGTCGGGCCTGGAGCTGCCCGTCGGCGACCTCACCAAGGACGAGGTGCGCCGGAGGGCCGCCTCACTCGGCCTGCGCACAGCAGGCAAGCCCGACAGCCAGGACGTCTGCTTCATCACCAGGGAGCACGGCCGCGGCGACTTCCTCTCCCGCCGCATCCCGCTCACACCGGGCAGGGTGGTCGACGCCACCGGCGCCGAGGTGGGGCGGGTCGATGCCGTCGAGCTGGTCACCGTCGGCCAGCGCAGGGGCATGGAACTGGCCGGTGCCGCCGAGCCGCGCTACGCGGTCGCCGTCGACATGCCCACGGCGACGGTCACGGTCGGCAACGCCGACGACCTGCTGGTCGACACCACCCCGGTCGGAGGGTTCTCATGGGCCGACGGCCCGGCCACCGGCCCGGTGCTGGCCCAGGTCAGCGCCCACGGCGCAGCGGTCGAGGCGGAGCTGGTGGGCGGCAGTGTCCGCTGGGCCGCACCGCACCGCCGCGTCGCCCCCGGCCAGAGCGTCGCGTTCTACGAGGCCGACCAGGTCCTCGGCGGCGCCACCGCCAATTGAGGAATGCACATCGGTTGGCCAGCCTGCCCGACACCCACGGTCGTCTTGTCGAGGCTTCATTCAAAGGAAGCTCAGATTTCACTTGTCGTTCCAGCAAGCGATGCCCCACACAACTCGTTGAGTTGAGTCCCAGGTAATGGTGTAACGGAGGGGGACATGACCTCGTACGCTGGAGATCAGTGTCGTTAGTATCTCTACTGACTGAAGGTGAATACCTTGCATGAAGACACCTGAACAGGGCGAAGAGCGCGGTGAATTCACTTACTGAATCTGACAGCGCGTGACCGAAATGTTCGGGCGTTCGACACGCGAGTTGGTTCGGCGTTACAGTCGGTCTCATGCGGTGGACGCGCGACCGGACTCCGGTTGGCAGTGATTCGGGCAATGGTCGCGGTGGACGTGTTAGGCGGAGGTTGAGCACCCTCCGACGTATTGCAGTGACCAGCGCTGTCGCAGTTGCTGTGATGTGGGCGCCTGCTTCTGCCAGCAACGACATCGGAACCTATGTTCCCGACAACACGCCACTGTACCGAGGTGACTGGTTGACCAGCGTCGTCCAGAATGCGGTGGGATGGGTGATCACGAATCAGTTGAATCCCACCGACCTGAACGCCTCCTACACGCCAACCGGTGGTACCGGCGATGTATGGGTTTACGACGCCAACTTCTATGCGTCAAGCTTGGTTTACGGCGGTTGGAAGTGTCTTGATCCGGTTGGGACCTACAATCTTGGGTCGTGCACGAGCGGAAGAGTAAGGATCGACACGTCGAACGACGTCACGCCCTACTCGACGACAGAGGCTCGATCACTCCTCTGTGAGGAAATGGGCCACAGCGTCGGGCTTGGCCATCGGTTCCTGGCGCCGAACGATCCCGACCCGGGATGCATGTCTCAGGATTGGACTGAAACCAACTACACGAGCCATGACGTCAATCACCTCAACACGTGGTACTAGTTGGACGGGAGCAACACCACATGGCAGCCGTCTTCCCCCGTCCCATATCGCTACCCGCAGTCTCCTGCATTGTGCTCTGCCTCCTCATCCCGGGTACGGCATGTTCCACCTCAGGTTCTGACGAAAACGTTGCTTCATCGGCGACCGATGAGCAGCGGGCGGCGGTCAGCCAAATTGACTTCCCCCAGAGTCAGGGTGATGCTCGCGAATACGCGTTCGGGTCAGTTCAGGAGATGGCCAAGGCATCGGACCTCGTCATTGTCGGCGAGGTTGTCAGCGCCGGTCCGGGAAGCCCGGACGACGCCGTCGTCTTCGCGGAGGGCGAGAACCAGGAGGACGAGCGCCGGATCGCTGCTCACACGACGATATTTCGCGAGACGGTGATCAAGATCGTGGATGTGCTGAGGGGTTCGGTCAACGCTGAGTTCGTGGTTTCCCAGGAAGACGGTTACATCCGGGGCAGCGGCTACTCCATGGGAACGTTCTGGGCCTACGAGGGTCAGACGGTGGTCGTCTTCGCCGTCGAGACCGGATCGACCAGGATCATCGAGGGTGCTGCTGCGCCTGTCGTCCAACTGGTCACCACTCAGGGGCGGTTCTTCGTCGACGAGGCGGGGCAGTTGGCGCACAACTTTCTCTATCGTCCGCGCGTCGACTCCCGTGATGACAATCAGATCAGGCTCGACGCTGATGGCTCGATCGACTGGAGCGGTGTTCCGAGAGAACTCCGCCCTGACGGGTTCACGCCCGAGCGGTTACGCAACCTCGTGTTCGAGTTCGACGAAGTGGCACACGCGCTCGGCTATGACGACGAGGTGATGCGCGAGCCGAAGATCAGCCTCGCCGCGTTGATGGCGTCACGGTTCACACTCGACACAATGGTCGAGACGATAGAGGCCCTGTAGTCGGACGAGTCGGGGGGTCTGGCGCAGGTCTGCCGACCTGTTCAGCGCGAGATCGCCGGTCCGCTCCGGGGACTCCGAGGGCCGTGGGTCCACAGAGAAGCGGTGGGAACCCCGATCGAACTGTGGCGCCTCAGCCCACCGGCAGTCGGCGGCGCCTTGCCTCGGCGAGGACGGCGTCGGGGCGGGTGGGGGCGCACAGGAACGCCTCGGTGACCACCACCTCGGCGGAGCCGTCGCGGCTGGCGGGGCGCAGGTCGTGGGGCTCCCGGCAGCGCACCTCGAGGAGCAGTCCACGGGCCGACTGGGTGAGGTCGTGGGCGTCGGTGTCGGCCGGTGCCGGACCGACGGAGGCGATCGCGTCGCGCGGAACCAGCGTGGGGTCGGCCAGGGCCAGGTGGTCGTGGAGCACGAACCCGGCCGGAACCAGCACGATCCAACGGCGGTGCAGGTGGTGGAGCGCCCGCACCGAGGCGGCGGCGATCGGCAGCCCGGCCACACAGGCGGCTACGCCTACCGCCGTGTCCCCGGCCGCCAGCAACAGCGGTCCGGCCACGACGCCGGCCACGGCCAGCGCCCAGGCGATGGGGCCGAGGGCCAGCACCACCGGGCCGGGCGCCCGCAGCAGGAATCGCTTCTCGTCGCCGTAGGAGGCGCCGTCGACACAGGCGTCGGCGACCGCCGGCCAGAGGGAGAGCACGCCGAGCACGAAGGCGCCGACCAGGCCGACCACCACGAGGGTCGTGTCGTCGACCGCGGTCGCCGTCCACACCGAGAGCGCCGCCGCCGCCGGGCCGCCGATGCGGATTGCGGTCAGTGTGACCGGGCGGGGGACCAGCGTCGCCAGCAGGCCCAGCCCCCAGAGCACCCACACGGCTACCGAGAGAAATGTGCGGCCGTCGAGGTTGTGGAGCCCGTCGGCCAGCGCCGGCCCGAGCGTCACGGGCTGCACCAGCCATGTGGCGCGCAGGGCCCAGACGGGAATGCTCTCTCGCTGCACGATGCAACGCTACGGGAACCATGTGCTTCCCGGCCGCCGAGGGGGCCGCCGGTAGACTTGACGGGTGTCCGGCGATCCCGAGAATGAGCAGGCGGCAACCGGGGTTGCGGCCGAGCGGGCCGAACACCTGCGCACCCTGATCCGCCACCACGACGAGCGCTACCACGCCCTCGACGACCCCGATATCCCCGACGCCGAGTTCGACGCCCTCGTCGTCGAACTGCGGGAGCTCGAAGCCGAGCACCCCGACCTCGCCACCCCCGACTCGCCCACGCAGCGGGTCGGCGCACGCGGTCAGTCCACCTTCGCCGAGGTCCGGCACCGGGTCCGGATGTTCTCGCTCGACAACGCCTTCGACCTCGACGAGCTGACCGCCTGGTCCGAAAAGGTGCAGCGTCGCCTCGGCGAGGAAGCGCTGCCGCCGACCTGGGCCTGCGAGCTCAAGTTCGACGGGCTGGCCGTGTCACTGCGCTACGAGGAGGGCCGCCTCGTGCAGGCAGCCACCCGTGGCGACGGCCGGGTCGGCGAGGACGTCACCGCCAACGTCCGCACCATCGGCGACGTGCCCGAACGGCTGGCCGACGGCGCCCCGCCGGTGCTCGAGGTGCGTGGCGAGGTCTACCTCGGGCTGGCCGCATTCGCCGCACTCAACGCCGCCCAGGAGGCCGCCGGCGACAAGTCCTACGTCAACCCCCGCAACACCGCCGCCGGTTCGCTGCGCCAGAAGGACGCCGCAGTCACAGCCACCCGCGACCTGTCGTTCTGGGCCTACCAGGTGGGGGAGGTGGTCGGCGGTCCCGACCTCGGCTCACACCTCGACACCCTCGAATGGCTGGGCGGACTCGGCCTCCCGGTCAACGACCGCAGCAGGCGCTTCGACGACTTCGCCGCCGTGCTCGACCACGTGCAGGCAGTCGAGGCCGTCCGCCACGACCTCGACTACGAGATCGACGGCGTCGTGGTCAAGGTCGACGACCTGGGCCGGCAGGGCGAGCTGGGCTTCACGGCCCGGGCGCCCCGCTGGGCGGTCGCCTACAAGCTGCCGCCCGAGGAGCGCACCACCACGCTGCTCGACATCGAGGTGTCGATCGGACCCGGCGGCCAGGCCACCCCGTTCGCCCGTCTCGAGCCGGTGTTCGTCGGCGGCTCGACGGTCGCCGCCGCCACGCTCCACAACGCCGACCAGGTGGCAGCCAAGGACGTGCGCCCGGGCGACACCGTCGTGGTCCGCAAGGCCGGCGACGTCATCCCCGAGGTGCTGCGCCCGGTGCTGTCCGACCGGCCCGCCGACCGGCCCCCGTGGACGTTCCCCACCGAGTGCCCCGAGTGCGGTACCGGGCTCGTGAGGGACGAGGGCGAGGCCGCCACGTACTGTCCCAACCACGCCTGCCCCCGGCAGGTACGGGGCCGCATCGAACACTTCGCATCACGGGGCGCCATGGACATCGAGGGCTTCGGTGAGCAGCGGGTCGACCTGTTCGTCACCGAGGGCCTGCTGGCCGACGTGGCCGACGTGTTCTCGCTCGACTTCGACCGGATCGCCGCCTTCGAGGGATTCGGCGAGATCTCGGTCGCCAACCTGCGGGCCGCCGTCGACGAGGCCAGGGCGCAGCCCCTGGGGCGCCTGCTGTTCGGGCTGCGCATCCCGCACGTGGGCGTCACCGTCGCCGAGCTGGTCGCTGCATCCTTCGGGCACCTCGACCGCCTCCTCGATGCCACCGTCGAGGACCTCGAGGCCGTCGGGGGCCTGGGGCCGATCATCGCCACCAGCGTCCACGGCTGGCTGCACGAGGAACGCAACCGCGACCTGCTCGAACGCCTCCGGGAAGCCGATGTCAACCTCGAGGCCGCCGACACCGGCACCGACGACGTTCCGCAGAACCTCGAGGGCATGGCCATCGTCGTCACCGGCACCCTCGAGGGCATGGGCCGCGACGAGGCGAAGGCCGCCATCACCTCCAGGGGCGGCAAGTCGCCCGGCAGCGTGTCGAAAAAGACAACGGCCCTGGTGGCCGGAGAGAACGCCGGCTCGAAGCTGACCAAAGCGGAGGAACTCGGCATCCCTGTGCTCGACCTGCCCGCCTTTGAACGCCTGCTTGCCACCGGAGAACTACCCGGCTGAATCCCACAACCAGAGCGCCTCAACTGTCGACGCGGAAGCACCAGTCGATCGTGGCCGTGCGGTCCGGGGTACGGGTCGGCCAGTAGCGCACCGTGGCACACAGGTCGCCGGGCGGCAGCCGTCGCAACGCCAGCCCTTCGCCCGGCCGGAAGACCACCGAGTTGAGCGCCGGCTCGAGCCGCTGCTGATCGAGCGGGATGACCGTGCCGCCGATGTGGATGATCTCACCGGACCAGCCAGCCGACAGGATCGCCCCGACGTTTGACTGCGGCAGGACGGAGTCGTTGCGTGGTGGCAGGAGTTCACGCACAGCAGGGTTCGAATCGACCGCCACGTCGCCGCTGCCGCTGCCGGCCACCAGCACTGCAGCCGTCATCGCACCGGCCCCCAGTGCGAACAGCACGCTGATGACGAGGGCGTTCCGGCGGTTCACGCGGCGCAGGCTAGCGATCACCCGCCGGGTCACGAGCTAGCAAGTGATAGGGGGACGAAGTGATAGGGGGACGGAAGTGATAGGGGGACGGAAGTGATAGGGGGACGGGCCTCGTGTCACTTGCCAAGTGATAGGGGGACGGGCCTCGTGTCACTTGTGTCACCTGTTGGTCTCACGTAGACCAGCTGCCTGCGACCAACCTGCCGGCCGAGTACAGGTAGCCTCGCCGCCGTGACCGACGGATCCCCACCGGACTCAGGACCGACGGGGCCGGGGCCCGACCAGCCTCCAGCCCGCGTGCTCGGCGGCCGCTATGCCCTCGGCCGGGCGATCGGCACCGGAGCCTCCGGCACCGTTTACGCCGCCGACGACCTCGACCTGGGACGACACGTCGCCGTCAAGGTGCTCCACGAGGCCCTTGCCGGCGACCCGGTGTTCGTCGACAAGCTCGGAGAGGAGGCCCGCATCGCCGCCGGCCTCCAGCACCCCAACATCCTCACAGTCTACGACTGGGGGGTCGACGGCTCCGCCTACCTAGTCACCGAGTACCTCGCCGGTGGCAGCCTCCGCAGCCTTCTCGCCACGGGCCGGACCCTGTCGCACTCGCAGGCCCTCGTCGTCGGCCTCGACGTCTGCCGGGCGCTCGACCACGCCCACCAGATGGGTGTCGTGCACCGCGACCTCAAGCCGGCCAACCTGCTGTTCAGCCAGGACGGCCACCTCAAGATCTCCGACTTCGGACTGGCGGGTGCGCTGGCCGAGACGTCGCGGACCGACATCTTCGTGGAGGGAATAGTCGGCACCGCCCGCTTCGCGTCGCCTGAACAGGCCAAGGGGCAGCCGCTCGACGGCCGCTCCGACGTCTACGCGCTGGCGCTGGTGCTCGTCGAGTCCGTGACCGGCCACCTGCCGTTCGTCGAGGACACCCTGGTCGGCACGCTGCGTGCCCGTCGCCGCCGGGACGTACCCGTACCGGCATCGTTGGGACCCCTCGGCCCTGCCGTGGCCCGGGCCGGTGTCGTAGACCCGAACCGCCGTCCCACCGCCGCCGAGTTCGGACAGATGCTCCTCGATGCATCGACCGGCCTGCTGCGGCCCGAGCCCCTCCCGCTCGTCGGCCCCGGAGAGATCGGCGCCGCCCCGCTTTCCGGCGAGGTCCCGGTCGTACCCAGGGCCAGGGCCCCATCGGAACCGAGACAGGAAAAGACAGTCGGCCCCAGCCGGCGGGCCCCGTGGGTGCTGGTGGCCGGCCTGATGGTGGTCGGCGCCGTCCTCGGAGGCGCAGCGCTCTGGCAGGGCAGCCAGGACTCGACCGCCCTGATGCCGCTCCTCAGGGGTGTCGACGAGGCGGATGCCGTCGCCACGGTCGAGGAGTCCGGCTGGGTGGTCGAACTCCGCTACGAACGACGGGACGGCACCCTCGAGGGCAAGGTGATCGCCACCGAACCCGACAGGGGCGCCGAGCTCGAGGAGGGCGGGACGGTCGTCCTCGTCGTCTCCCTGGGCTCCACCCGGGTGGCCGTACCGACCGGGCTCGTGGGGCTGAGCATCCCCGAGGCCACCCGGCTGCTCGAGGCCGCCGACCTGACGGTCGGCACGGTCGCCGAGGCCCACGACGACGAGGTCGAGGCGGGGATCGTCCTCCAGGTGGCCGCCGTGGTCGACGAGCTGCCCAGGGGCGGGGGCGTGGACCTGATCGTCTCCGCCGGTGCTGCACCCCGCACCGTGCCGGTCGGACTCGTCGAGGGCTCCGCCGAGGAGGCCGTTGCCGCCCTGACCGCCCTCGGCCTCGAGGCGACGATCGTGGAGGCCCACGACGAGTTTGTGGCAGCGGGCGCCGTCGTTTCGCTCACCCCGGCCCCCGACGAGGAGGTGCCGTTCGGTGCGGCAATAGAGGTCGTCGTGTCGACCGGGCCTGTCCCTCGACCCGTCCCGAACGTGGTCGGCCGCGAGCTGGTAGCCGCCGAGGCCCGCCTGGCCGCCGCCGGCTTCCGGATCATCGAGGTCGTTGGACCGACAGACGGACAGGAGGGCGGAACTGTCGCCTCGCAGACCCCGATCGCCGGCGACGAGGCATCACCGGTCGAACGGGTCGTCCTGGTCCTCGAAGGTGCCGAAACGCCCGTCGACGGCTCGGAGAGCCCCGACGACCCGGTCGACTGACTCGCCGGACGTGGCCCTACCCTCACTGCCGTGACCATGCCCGAGAAGCCGCGCCTCAACCGGGAAGACGTCGCCCACGTGGCGGACCTGGCGCGCCTGGCGCTGACCGACGACGAACTCGACGCATTCACCGGGCAGCTGGCCGACGTGCTCGACCACGCAGCCGACCTCGAGGCGCTCGACCTGGACGGTGTGCCGCCGATGGCCAACCCGTTGCCCCTCGTCAACGTGCTGCGGTTGGACGAGCCCGAACCGGGAACCAGAGCCGACATCCGCGCAGAGGTACTCGACGCCGCACCTTCGGTCGAGGACGGCCGATTCCGGGTCCCGCCGGTGCTCGGAGAGGCGCCGTGAGCGCCCGATCCACCGCAGACGCCGTCAGGGCCGGCGAGCGCAGCGCCCGCTCGGTGGTCGAGGAACACCTGGCCGCCATCGACGCCCGTGAGGACGAGATCCACGCCTTCAACCTGGTGATGGCCGACGAGGCCCTCACACAGGCCGACGACGTCGACCGGCGCATCGCAGAGGGCGAGGACCCCGGCCCACTGGCCGGCGTGCCGGTCGCCCTCAAGGACAACCTCTGCACGCGGGGCATCGACACCACGTGTGGTTCGAGGATCCTCGAGGGCTGGCGCCCGCCGTACGACGCCACCGCCGTCGAACGCCTCGTCGCAGCCGGCGCCGTCGTCATCGGCAAGACCAACTGCGACGAGTTCGCCATGGGCAGCTCGACAGAGAACTCCGCCTTCGGCCCGACCCGCAACCCGCTCGACACCAGCCGGGTACCCGGCGGGTCGTCCGGTGGCTCGGCGGCCGCCGTGGCCGCAGGGTTCGCACCGCTTGCCCTCGGAAGCGACACAGGCGGCTCCATCCGCCAGCCGGCAGCCCTCTGCGGCACCGTCGGGGTCAAGCCCACCTACGGCCGGGTCTCCCGTTACGGGCTCGTGGCCTTCGGCTCCAGCCTCGACCAGGTCGGCCCGTTCGCCGCCTCCGTCGAGGACGCCGCCCTGCTTCTCGAAGCCATCGGCGGCCACGACCCCCGCGATTCCACATCGATCCCAGAGGCTTCCCCCGACCTGCTCGGAGTCCTCGGACAGGGCGTCGAGGGACTGCGCATCGGCATCATCTCCGAGCTCATGGGCGGACCCGACCAGGCAGCCTCCGTCGAGGGCATCGCCGAAGACGTAAGGGCCAGGGTCGAACAGGCCGCCGAGGCGTTGGCGGCCGCCGGCGCCACCGTCGAGCACGCCTCTGTGCCGTCGACCATCTACGGCCTGTCCGCCTACTACCTGATCGCCCCCGCCGAGGCCTCGTCCAACCTGGCCCGCTTCGACGGCGTCCGCTTCGGCCTGCGGGTCGACGCCGACACCGCCCCCGAGATGAACACCGCCACCCGCACCGCCGGCTTCGGCGACGAGGTCAAGCGCCGCATCATGCTCGGCACCTACGCCCTGTCGGCCGGCTACTACGACGCCTACTACGGCAGGTCCCAGAAGGTCCGCACCCTGATCCAGCGTGACTTCTCCCGGGCCTATGAATCCTTCGACCTGCTGCTGTCGCCGACCGCCCCGACCACGGCGTTCCCCCTCGGCGACAAGACCGACGACCCGATGCTCATGTACCTCGCCGACGTCTGCACGATCCCGTCGAACCTCGCCGGCCATCCGGCCATGTCCGTGCCGTTCGGAACGGGCGACGACGGCCTGCCGGTAGGAGTGCAGGTCCTGGCACCCGCACTCGCCGAGGCCACCATGTTCCGGGCGGCCGCTGTGCTCGAAGGGACGGCGCCATGAGCGACCAGGCCCTGATCCCGGGATGGGAGGTCGTGATCGGCCTCGAGGTCCACGCCGAGCTGGCCACCGTCACCAAGATGTTCTCCTCGGCACTCAACCGGTTCGGCGGCGAGCCCAACACCAACATCGACCCCGTGTCGCTGGGCCTACCCGGCTCGCTGCCGGTGCTCAACGAAAAGGCCGTCGAGTTGGCAATCCGCGTCGGCCTGGCACTCGACTGCGTGATCCAGCCGTCCGTGTTCTCCCGCAAGAACTACTTTTACCCGGACATGCCAAAGGACTTCCAGATATCGCAGTACGACCTCCCGATCAACGGCATCGGCAGCCTCGAACTGCCCGACGGCCGCCGCATCGGCATCGAACGGGCACACCTCGAGGAGGACACCGGCAAGTCCACGCACGTGGGCGGCGGTGGTCGCATCCACGAAGCCGGCCATTCGCTCATCGACTACAACCGGTCCGGCGTGCCGCTCATCGAAATCGTCAGCGCCCCCGACATGCGAGGCGCCGAAGACGCCCGGGCCTACGTGTCAGAGCTGCGGTCCATCCTCGTCGCCATCGGCGCATCCGACGGGAAGATGGAGGAGGGATCGATGCGGGTCGACTGCAACGTCTCGGTGCGACGCCAGGGCACCACCGAACTCGGCACCCGCTGCGAGGTCAAGAACATCAACTCGCTGCGGTCCATGGGCCGCGCCATCGAATACGAGGCCCGGCGCCAGGTCGACCTCCTCGAGTCGGGCGAACGGGTCCAACAGCAGACCCGCCACTGGAACGAGGACGACGGACGCACCCACAAGCTCCGCTCAAAAGAAGAGGCCTACGACTACCGCTACTTCCCCGAACCCGACCTGGTGCCCGTCGAACCCTCCGAGGAGTGGATCGCCGAGATCCGTGCCGCCCTGCCGATGCTGCCCCGCGAGCGGCGCCGGCGCCTGGCCGATGCCGCCGGCGTCGAGCCTTCTGACACGGCGCTCACCGTCCAACGGGGGATGGACGACCTGGCGGTCGACGCCATCGCCGCAGGAGCCGACGCCGAACGGGTTCTGGTCCACGTCGAGAACAACCTCGCCGACGGCGCCGGAGAACTGACCGCCGCCCCGTTTGCTGCGCTCGTGGCGATGGAGACCGGCGGTGACCTCACCGCCACCCAGGCCAAGACCGTGCTCGCCGACCTCGTCGCCTCCGGCGGCGACCCCGCAGCGCACGCTGCCGCCCACGGCTTCGAGGCAATGGACACCTCGGAACTCGAAGCCCTGGTCGACCGGATCATCGCCCAACACCCCGACGACTGGGACGGATTCGTCGGTGGCGACGACAAGGAACGCAGGAAAAAGGCCGGCTTCTTCGTCGGCCAGGTCATGAAGGCCACCCGGGGCCAGGCCGACGGCCGGATCGTCAACGAGCTGCTGGCCCAGCGGGCCGATGGACAGGGAGCCTGACCATGGCGCTCGACCTCGGCCGCTACCCCGAGATGGGCTACGAGGTCGACCCGCCGGCACCCGTCGACCCTGCCGAGATGCGGCTCCTGCGCAGGTGGGAGGTAGCCATCGGGTACCGCATCTTCTCTGCGATGCGCTGGGGCCAGCTGGGTGACGGCCACATCACCGCCCGCGACCCCGAACGCCCCGACCACTTCTGGGTGCTCGCCCACGGAATTCCGTTCTGGGCGGCCACGATCGAAAACCTCTCGCTGGTCGGGCCCGACGGATCGGTCGTCGAAGGGCATTCCGGGGGCGGCATCAACTACGCCGCACACAACATCCACTGGCCGATCCTCGACGCCCGCCCCGACCTGGTCTCGGCGGCGCACACCCACACCGCATTCGGTACACCATGGTCTGCCAACGTGCGGCCCTTCCAGCCGATCTCGCAGGAGTCGTGCGTGTTCGTCTACGACCAGTCGATCTACCGGGGCGAGGACCTCGAGGTAACCGCCCTCGACGGCGGACGTGCGATCGCCCGGGCCATGGGCGCCACCCACCTGTGCATCCTGCGCAACCACGGGCTCCTCACCGGTGGAGCATCACCCGGGGAGGCGGTCGGGCTGTTCGCACTGGCCGAACGGGTCGCCGAGGTCCACGTCAAGGCCCCCGACGCCGTGCCGATCTCCGACGACGCCGCCAAGGCCGTCGCCGGCACCCTCGGGTGCGACACCATCGGCTGGCGGACCTTCCAGTGGCTGGCCCGCCACCTCGTCCCCGACCCCTCGGTGGTGCTGGGGGGCTGACCCCGAGGTTCGCCGTCGCCGGATCAGGTTCCGGCACCCACGACCTGCCAGCGGCCGCTGCGGAAGCGGGCCCACAGGCTGATCCCCCGAACAACCATGAATGCCCAGATGCCGGCCCACAGCGGTCCGATCCCGAGGTCCGCCAGCCGGGTCGCCACCATCACCGGCACCGCCACTGCTGCGGCGCCGGTCATCGCCCACGCCAGGAACCGCTGGTCGCCGGCACCGATGAGGATCCCGTCGAGGGCGAACGCCACCCCGGAAAGCGGCGCCATGAGCCCCACGTGCAGCAGCAGGAAGCCCGCCAGGGCGACCACTGCCTCGTCCGCCGAGAACACCCGGCCCAGCACCCCGTGCGAGGCGGCGATCACCCCACCCAGCACGGCGCCGATGGCGATCGACCAGCCGATGACGCGCCTCCCCACCGCCCGGGCGCCGTCCGGGTCGTCGGCACCCAGCAGGTTGCCGACCACCGCCTGGGCGGCGATCGCCACGGCATCCATCGACAGTGCCAGCACCACCCAGACCTGGAACGCCACCTGGTGGGCGGCCACGTCCACGACGCCGATCCGGGTCGCCGCCGCCGTGGCGACGAGGAACGTGCCGGTCAGGGACAGGTTTCGGACCATGAGCTCGGCGCTCACACCGAGCAGGCGACCTATGACCCGCACGTCCGGCGCCAGCGACACGTCGAGGCGCCGGACCCCGCGGCTGATCCACGCCAGGTAGCAGCCGGCACCCAGCCACTGGGCCACGACCGTCGCCGCCGCAGAAGCCCCGATGCCCCGGTCGAACCCGTAGATGAGGACAACCTCGAGCACCAGGTTCACAACGGCCGTGCCGGCCGCCACCCACAGCGGGCGGACCGTGTCCTTGACTCCCCGCAGGTAGCCGACACCCGCCAGCATCATCAGCATCGCCGGTGTTCCCAGCAGGCTGATCCTGAAATAGGTGCCTGCCTGGTCCAGGACGTCGCCCTCGGCCCCCAGCAGGCGCAGCAGGGGACCGTCGAACACGGCGCCCAGCACCGCCAGCACCACGCCGAGCCCCAGTGCCAGCCAGAGCCCCTGCACCGCCTGGTGGGCGGCCCTGCGGTCCAGCCCGGCGCCGGTCAGCCGGGCGACCGCCGCCGTCGTCCCGTAGGCGAGGAACACACACAGCCCGTAGCCGAACAGCAGTGCAGCCGAGGCGACCGCCAGACCGCCCAGCTCCGACGTTCCAAGGTGCCCGACCACCGCCGTGTCGGCCAGCACGTAGAGCGGCTCGGCGAGCAGCGCACCCAGCGCCGGGACCGCCAGCCGCAGCAGTTCTCGATCGACCGGACGCACGTTGGGATCGTAGGCCCCGCCGATGCCACGGCCCCTGCCCGCCCCTAGCCTGCAGGCCATGAGTGACTCCACGAACCCACCGACCTCGCCCAACATGAAGCCCCGCTCGCACGAGGTCACAGACGGTGACAGCCGCGCACCCGCCCGGGCCATGCTGCGTGCCGTCGGCATGACCGAGGACGACTTCGGCAAGGCCCAGGTCGGCGTCGCCTCGTCGTGGAACGAGGTCACTCCCTGCAACATGCCCCTCGGGGCGCTCGCCGGGCGCTGCAAGGAGGGCGTCACCGCCGCCGGCGGCTTCCCCATGGAGTTCAACACCATCGCCGTCAGCGACGGCATCTCGATGGGCCACGAGGGAATGCGCGCCAGCCTCGTCAGCCGCGAGATCATCGCCGACTCGGTCGAGGCGGTCATGCACGCCGAGCGTTTCGACGCATTCGTCAGCTTCGCCGGCTGCGACAAGTCCCTGCCCGGGATGCTCATGGCAGCCGCCCGCATAAACCTGCCATCGGTGTTCGTGTACGGCGGCTCGATCATGCCGGGCGAACACGGCGGCCAGAAGCTCGATGTGGTCAGCGTCTTCGAGGCCGTCGGCGCCCACGCCGTGGGCGGCATCGACGACGACGAGCTGCTCGCCATCGAGCGTGCCGCCTGCCCGACCATCGGCGCCTGCGCCGGCATGTTCACCGCCAACACCATGGCGGCCGTGGGGGAGGCGATCGGTATGTCGCTGCCGGGTTCGGCATCGGCCGCCGCAATCGACGGCCGCCGTGGCGACAGCGCCTACGCCAGCGGTACCGCCGTCATGCAGTTGATCCGCCAGGACATCCGGCCCCGCCAGATCATGAGCATGGCCGCATTCGAAAATGCCATCGCCGTCGTCATGGCGCTGGGGGGTTCCACCAACGCCGTGCTGCACCTGCTGGCGATCGCCTTCGAGGCCGGCGTGGCCCTCGAACTCGACGACTTCAACCGGATCGCCGCCCGGGTGCCGCACCTCGCCGACACCAAGCCGCACGGCGCCTACCACATGGTCGACATCGACCGCATCGGCGGTGTGCCGGTCGTGATGCAGATGCTCCTCGACGAGGGCCTCCTGCACGGCGACGAGGTCACCGTCACCGGCCGCACCGTCGCCGAGAACCTGGTGCTGCTCGACCCGCCCGCCCCCGACGGCGAGGTCATCCACGCCTTCGACGACCCCATCCACGACATCGGCGGTATCGCCGTGCTCTCCGGTTCGCTGGCCCCACAGGGGGCCGTGGTCAAGGTGGCCGGCCTCGACGTCGACTACTTCGATGGTCGAGCCCGGGTGTTCGACGGCGAAGACGCCGCCATGGCCGCCGTGCTGGCAGACGAGATCGAGGCCGGCGACATCGTCGTCATCCGCTACGAGGGACCCAAGGGCGGCCCCGGCATGCGCGAGATGCTCGCCATCACCGGCGCCATGAAGGGCGCCGGCCGTGGCGGAGATGCGGCGCTCATCACCGACGGCCGCTTCTCAGGTGGCACACACGGCTTCTGCGTCGGCCACGTCGCCCCCGAAGCCGTCGACGGCGGACCCATCGCCCTCATCGCCGAGGGCGACCGCATCGTCATAGACGTGCCCTCCCACACCATCGACCTGATGGTCGACGAGGACGAGCTGGCCGAGCGGCGGGCCGACCTCAAGCCCTTCGAGCCCCGCTACACGTCCGGCTTCCTCGCCAAGTACGCCGCCCTCGCCCAGGGCGCCGACCAGGGCGCCGTCACCCGGGCGTAGAAGTCGTGCAGGTTGTCGCCGGTCCACCGCCCGGCGATACTTGTCAGCCATGAGCACGGCGCACGAGGTACGGGTACTGCGGTAGGCACCGGACCCACCGTCCGCGTGCCACCGACCTCCCGTTGCGGGAGGTCGTTCGCTTTTTCGGCACGGTTGCCGAGCACGTATCCCACCCCTCCCGACCACCTTCAGCAGGACACATGACGACGACACCCATGGACGGCGGTCAGGCGCTGATCAGGGCCCTCGAGAACGAGGGCGTCGACCTGCTGTTCGGGTTGCCCGGCGGGGCGATCCTCCCGGTCTACGACCCGCTCATCGACTCGTCGATCCGCCACGTCCTGGTCCGCCACGAGCAGGGCGCCGGCCACATGGCATCCGGCTATGCGCATGCCACCGGCAGGCCCGGGGTCCTCATGGTCACCAGCGGGCCCGGCGCCACCAACGCCGTCACCGCCCTGTGCGACGCCCACCTCGACTCCGTGCCGATGGTCTGCATCACCGGACAGGTCCCTGTGGGCGCAATCGGCACCGATGCCTTCCAGGAGTGCGACACGACCGGCATCACCATGTCGGTCACCAAGCACAACTTCCTCGTCACCGAGGCGCAGGACATCCCACGCGTCGTCAAGGAGGCCTTCCACATAGCCACCACGGGCCGTCCGGGCCCGGTGCTGGTCGACATCCCCAAGGACATCGTCGACCCCGGCAACCCCGCCTCGGCGATGGAGTGGTCGGACGACATCGAGATGGACCTCCCGGGCTACAACCCGGACACCGGGGTAGACAAAGCCGACATCGCCGCTGCCGCCGACCTGATCCGGTCCGCCGAGCGCCCGGTCCTGTACGTGGGCGGGGGCATCCTCAAGGCCCGTGCCGCCGAGGCGCTGCGTCAACTCGCCGAGCTGACGGGCATCCACGTCGTCACCACGCTCATGGCCCGGGGCGCCTTCCCGGACAGCCACGACCTGTGCCTCGGCATGCCCGGCATGCACGGCAACTTCACGGCCGTCACCGCCATGCAGGAGGCCGACCTGCTCGTCGCCCTCGGGGCCCGCTTCGACGACCGTGTCACCGGCCGCCTCGACGGCTTCGCCCCCGACGCCAGGATCGTCCACGTCGACATCGACAGTGCAGAACTGGGCAAGGTCCGCCGCGCCGATGTCGCCATCCGGGGCGACTGCCGCGTCGCCATCGAGGCACTGGTCGCAGAGTTGCAGGCGGACGGCCTCGGCGACGCCGACCGGGTTGCCTGGCGCTCGCGGGTGAGTGGCTGGCAGGAGCGCTTCCCGTTGGTCTACGAGGCATGGGTGCCCGGCCAGGCACTCAAGCCCCAGTACGTCATCGAGCGCCTGCGCGACCTCTCGCCCGACGACACGATCGTCGCCTCGGGCGTCGGCCAGCACCAGATGTGGGCCAGCCAGTACTGGAACTTCGACCACCCCTACACCTGGATCAACTCAGGCGGCCTCGGCACGATGGGCTACGCCATCCCGGCGGCCATAGGCGCAAAGGCCGGCATGCCCGACCGCATGGTCTGGGCGATCGACGGCGACGGCTGCTTCCAGATGACCGCCCAGGAGCTCGTCACCGCCACCGTCGAGGGGTTCCCGATCAAGGTGGCGCTGCTCAACAATTCGTACCTGGGCATGGTCCGGCAGTGGCAGGAGATGTTCTACGACGAGCGCTACTCCGAGGTCTTCCTGTCGAAGGATGTGCCCGACTACAAGATGTGGGCGCAGTCCATGGGATGCGAGGCCATGCGCGTCGACGATCCTGACGAGATCGACGCCGCCATCACCAAGGCCAACGAGATCGACGACCGCCCGGTCGTCATCGACTTCCGGGTCATGGCCGAGGAGAAGGTGTACCCGATGGTGCCCTCCGGCGCCACCAACTCGGACCTCGTCGTGCCCCCCTTGCAGGCGGACCAGCCCCGATGAACGTCGCAGAACCCGACTACCGGTACCACACGCTCGTGGTCACGGTCGAGAACAAGTCCGGGGTGCTGGCCCGGGTCGCCGGCCTTTTCGCACGCCGCGGCTTCAATATCGAGTCCCTGGCCGTGGCGCCCACCGACGACGACCGCTTCAGCCGCCTCACGATCGTCGTCGATCTCGAGTCGGCGCCGCTGGACCAGGTCGTCAAGCAACTCGACAAGCTCGTCAACGTGGTCGAGATCCGGGAACTCCACCCCGGCAGCGCAGTCGAACGCGAGCTCATGATCGTGACCGTCGAGGCCGAGCCGGACCGTCGGGACGAACTCGTCGAGCAGCTCGACCGGGCCGGCGGCAAGGTGCTGTCGGTGGGCGCCGACCGCATGATGCTGTCCCTGGTCGGCCCGCCGAAGCGGATCGACGAGTTCGAGAACCTGTTGCGCCCCTTCGGCATCGTCGAACTGCAGCGCACGGGCCGCGTCGCCCTGGCCGTCCTCGACGAGGACGCCTGACCCGGCGCCCGAACCCCTTCGGCCCCTTCGGCCCTTTCGGCCCTTTCGACCCTTTCGGCCCCTTCGACCCTTTCGACCCTTTCGACCAACAACACCCAAGAAACAGGAGAACCTCCCGTGGCGAACGTGTACTACGAACAGGATGTCGACCGCTCGGCGATAGCGGACCGCAAGGTGGCGATCCTGGGCTACGGCTCGCAGGGCCACGCCCATGCGCTCAACCTCAAGGAGTCCGGTATCGACGTCTGCGTCGGCCTGCGCGAGAGCTCGAGCTCGGTCGCCAAGGCCACCGAGGCAGGACTCGCAGTGAAGTCGATAGCCGATGCCACGGCATGGGCCGATGTCGTCATGCTGCTGCTGCCCGACACCGACCAGGCTGCGATCTACGAGGAGCACATCGCCCCGAACCTGAGCCGCGGCGACGCCCTTGCGTTCTCGCACGGGTTCAACATCCGCTTCGACCTCATCACGCCACCCGAGGACGTTGATGTGATCATGATCGCCCCGAAGGGACCCGGCCACCTGGTGCGCCGCACCTACGTCGAGGGTGGCGGCGTGCCGTGCCTCATCGCCGTCGAGCAGGATCCGACGGGTGGTGCCAAGGCGCTGGCTCTCGCATATGCGGACGGCATCGGCGGCGCCAGGGCCGGGGTCATCGAGACCACGTTCACCGAGGAGTGCGAAACCGACCTGTTCGGCGAGCAGGTGGTTCTGTGCGGTGGCATGACCGAGTTGGTCCGCAGCGCCTTCGACACGCTCGTCGACGCCGGCTACCAGCCTGAGATCTGCTACTTCGAGTGCCTCCACGAACTGAAGCTCATCGTGGACCTCATGTACGAGCAGGGCATCGGCGGCATGCGCTACTCGGTGTCGGACACCGCCGAGTACGGCGACCTTTCGCGTGGCCCCCGGGTCATCGACGACAGCGTCCGCGCCACCATGGGCGAGATCCTGTCGGAGATCCAGTCCGGTGCCTTCGCCGAGGAGTGGGTCGCCGAGGCCCGCTCGGGTCGCGAGAACTTCCACCGCCTGGAGGCCGAGGGCAGGGAGCACCGTATCGAGAAGGTCGGCGAGGAACTGCGGGCCATGATGCCGTGGATCAGCGCCGGCAAGGTCTCGGTCCAGGACGCCTCCGGCGGCCAGGGGTAGCGCCCTCTTCGTCCATCTGGCAGGCCCCGGCCTGCTTTCAGCGACTCTCCGTCGGCAACTGCCTGGATCCTTGGGCCCGGGGCCACCTGGGATCTGACAGGTAGCGGCTGTCGAACAGCGGCGGCTGTTGACATCCCATTCGTATGAATCTATTCTCCGCTGCGTGGCACGACATGAGGGGGGATACTCAGAGGGCTTTCTCGGCCGCTACCTCCCGTACCTCATACGACAGGCCGACCAGGCGCTGTCGGCACCGTTCTACGCAGTGCTCACCCGCTCCGGCGTCGCACGCTCGGAATGGCGGGTGCTCGCAGTCCTGCAGGAACTCGGCGAACTCAGCGTCGCCGAGTTGGCTGCAGCAGCGCTGAGCCCCCAACCCACCGTGACCCATGCCCTGCGGCGGCTCGAACAGCGAGGGCTGGTCACCAGAACGGTGAGCACCGTCGATCGCCGCCAACGGCTGGCCACCATCACGCCGGCCGGATCGACGCTGACGGCCACCCTCATCACCGAAGCCACGCGTCTCGAGGCAGAGGCGTTGGCCGGCGCAGGCGATCTCTCCGAACTGGTCGCCCGACTTCAGGAGTTGACCGCCCTGGTCGAATCCCGTTCCGGAGTTCCCGCCGACGGAGAGGTCCTGACGGCATGAACCGACCACCACGAAGGAGACGGGCATGACCGTCTACGACCCGAGCCCGGCGGACCGGCGACCGTTCAACCTCGGCACCTGGATCCGGGACCACCGCGACGAGCTCACCCCGCCCGTCGCCAACCGCCAGATCTGGCGGGAGGCCGACATGATCGTGATGATCGTCGGCGGGGGAAACCAACGGTGCGACTTCCACGATGACCCCCGCGAGGAGTTCTTCTACCAGATCCAGGGAGACATGAACCTCGTGATCTGGCCCGGCGACGGAACCGAGCCCTATGCCATGCCCATACGGGAAGGAGACGTCTACCTCCTACCTGGTGGCGTCCGGCATTCGCCCCAACGTCCCGATCCCGCATCGATCGGACTCGTCGTCGAATACCAGCGCAACCCCGGCGAACTCGACGGTTTCGAATGGGTCTGCTTCGACTGTGCGCACCTCGTACACCGGGTCGAGGTCCAACTCCAGGCGATCGACAAGGACCTGCCACCGCTGTTCGACTCGTTCCACGCAGACGAAGAAGCACGCACCTGCCCGAACTGCGGTGCACTGCATCCGGGAACGAACGGTCGCCTGTGAACGACACGCCGATCCCCGACACGGCCGCTCCCAGCGCCGCCGACCTAGATGCCTCGGACCCCCTCGCCCGGTTCCGAGACGAGTTCGAGTTGCCAGAAGGCATCTACCTCGTGGGCAACTCGCTCGGTCCGCTCCCCAGAGCCGCCCGCGACCATGTCGAAGCCGAACTCCAGCGCTGGGGCAACCTGGGCGCCGCCGGCCACGACACGGGAGAAATGGCATGGGAGCACTACCACGAACTGCTGACCGCCCCGCTGGCACGGCTCGTCGGCGCCGAACCGCACGAGGTCGTGGCGATGAACTCGCTAACCGTCAACCTCCACATGCTGATGGTGAGCTTCTACCGGCCCACACCGGACCGACACAAGATCCTCATCGAACAACACGCCTTTCCATCCGACCACTTCGCCGCCGAATCCCAGATACGTCAACGCGGGTTTGATCCGGCGACGTCGCTGGTCCTCATCGGACCCCGCAAAGGCGAGGACACGTTGCGCCACAGCGACATTCTCGCTGCCATCGCCGAACACGGCGACCAGCTGGCCCTCGTGCTCCTGCCCGGCGTGCAGTACTACACGGGCCAGGTGCTACCTGTCGCGGACATCACGGCGGCCGGCCATGCGGTCGGAGCGACGGTCGGGTTCGACCTCGCCCACTCAGCGGGCAACGTCGCACTGAACCTGCACGACTGGGGCGTCGACTTCGCCGCCTGGTGTACCTACAAGTACCTCAACGGCGGTCCAGGCGCAGTCGCCGCAGCGTTCGTACACGAACGCCATGTCGCCGATCAGGCGCTGCCGAAGTTCCTCGGCTGGTGGGGCACCAACAAGGCGACCCGGTTCGAGATGACGTCCGAATTCGATGCGATCCCCACGGCCGAGTCGTGGCAGGTGTCCAACGGCCCCATCCTGATGATGGCGGCGCTTCGGGCATCCCTCGAGATGTTCGATGATGCAGGCGGCGTTGCAGCGCTCCGCCACAAGTCGGAACGGCAGATCGAGTTCTTCGACCGCCGGCTCGCCGAAAGCCTGGGCGACCGTGTCGAAAACATCACGCCTGCCGCCATGGCGGAACGTGGGTGCCAGCTCTCCCTGCGCGTCACTGCAGGCGACGGCAGGCGGGTGTTTGCCGACCTGACCGAAGCAGGCGTCTTCTGCGACTGGCGCCATCCCGATGTGATCCGGGTGGCGTCCGTACCGCTGTACAACACCTTCGCCGACATCGACAGGTTCGTCGGCATGCTCGACGGGATCGTCACGTGAGGACCCCGATCGTCGTCGCCGGGGCCGGTCCTGCAGGAGCGCTGCTCGCCACCTACCTCGGACGTCAGGGCCACGATGTCACCGTCTACGAAAGCCGCTCCGATCTTCGGACCACAGAGATCGGGGCCGGCCGCTCGATCAACCTCGCCCTCGCAACCCGCGGGACCGTGCCCCTCATCGACGTCGGCGTCATCGAACAGGTCGACGCCATCACCATCCCGATGCGGGGCCGCATGGTCCATGCCGTAGATCAACCGAACCCCGAACTCCAGCCGTACGGAACAAGGGCCCACGAGGTCATCCACTCGGTGTCGCGCAACGACCTCAACGCAATCCTGCTCGACGCCGCCGAGGCCACCGGACGGGTCACCATCGAATTCGACCGGCACATCGCCTCCGTCGACCTCGACAGGTCCCTGCTGCATTTCGATGACGGGACCTCGGAGCCGTTCGGTGTGGTGTTCGGCGCCGACGGGGCCGGGTCACCGGTCCGCATGGCGATCGCCGCCACCGGTGCCTGCCGATGGAGAACCGACCGGCTCGGCCACGGCTACAAAGAGCTCACCCTCCCAGCCGACGACAACGGCGACCACCGTCTGGATCCCAACGCCCTGCACATCTGGCCCCGCGGTGATCTCATGCTGATCGCACTCGCCAACCCCGCCGGAGACTTCACCGTCACCCTCTTCGCACCGACCGAGACGTTCGATTCGCTCAATTCTGCTGCAGCGGTCGAGACCTTCTTTGAAGCCGAGTTCGCCGACGTCGCAGCGCTCATGCCCGACCTCGCCGACCAGTTCGGCGCCAACCCCACCGGCGTGCTCGGCACCGTCCGGGCCACCGGTTGGAGCTACGAGGACCGGGCCATGCTCCTGGGCGACGCCGCCCACGCAATCGTTCCCTTCCACGGCCAGGGAATGAACGCCGCCATGGAGTCCGCCCGGCTGTTGGACCGCCACCTCAGCGCTACGCCGGACGACATCGCCGGGGCGTTCCACCGATATGAGACGGAACGCAGGCCCAGCACCGACGCAATCGCCGACATGGCGCTGGACAACTACATCGAGATGCGGGCCGGCGTGGTCGACCCCGACTATGTCGCCAGGAGAACGTTGGCCCTCGATCTGGAGAAGCGCCATCCCGAACACCTGAGCCCCCGGTACAGCATGGTGATGTTCTCGACCATGCCGTACGCCGAAGCGAAGGACCGTGCAGCCGCACAGGGTGAGATCATCGCATCGGCCATCGCCGACCCGTCGGTCGACGTCGATGCCCTGGTCGCAGCCCTGCCCAGGCTCCCCGCTCTCGACCCGCTCGTCGACCACGATGCGCTCTCGGTCTCATGAGCCTCCCCTTCGAAAACGACGACGAGTTCACCTACGGCAACTACCTGATGGTGCCCGAACTGCTGTCCCTGCAGCGGTGCGTCTCTCTAGACCCGTCGACCGGAAAGCCGGAACACGACGAGACACTTTTCATAATCATCCATCAGGTCTACGAGCTCTGGTTCAAACAGATGCTCCACGAGATCGACTTCGTCGTCGAACAGCTCGACGACGACAACGTCAACGGCGCCCGTCAACGCCTCAAGCGGGTGCTGAAGATCATGAAGACCCTGGTCGGGCAGATCGATGTCCTCGAGACGATGACGCCAGCCGAGTTCGCCAGCTTCCGATCGTTTCTGGCCAACGCCAGCGGCTTCCAGTCAGCACAGTTCCGCGAACTGGAGTTCGCCCTCGGCACCAAGGACCGGATCCAACTCGACTGGTTCGACGGCGACGAGCGCACCCGGCTCGACGCACGCTACGAAGCGTCCACGCTGTGGGACGCCTTCGTCGGCGTGATGCACCGTCAGGGTCTCGCCGTCCCGGTCGAGGTGCGTGAACGCGATGTGCGCATGCCGATCGTCGAGAGCCCGGAACTCCAGGCAACGATGATCGCCAACTTCGACGACGACGGGTTCGTCGGCCTCGTAGAGACCTTCACCGACCTCGACGAAGGCCTCCAGGAGTGGCGCTACCGCCACCTCATGATGGTTCGCAGAACCATCGGAACGAAGATGGGCACCGGCGGCTCCGACGGCGCCGCCTACCTGGCCACGACACTGTTCCGGCCGACCTTCCCCGACCTCTGGGCCATCCGAACCGGCTTCTAGCCGCCATCCACCGACGCCGAAAGACGACGAGCGACCCATGAACGAGTACCCGGAACTGAAGCTCTACATCGGTGGATCCTGGCGTACGACCGCAGAGACCCTGCCGGTGGTCAACCCGGCCAACGAGGCCGTCATCGGCCAGATCCCCGTCGCCGACACCGAAGCGCTCGACGATGCGCTGGCCGCAGCAGCAACCGGATTCGAGACGTGGCGCACCACATCCCCGGGTGATCGGGCCGACCTCATCCGGTCGGCGGCTTCTCTCCTGCGGGCCCGCCAGGACGAGATCGCACACTCGATCACGCTCGAGCACGGAAAGCCGTTCGAGCAGGCGAGGGCCGAGGTGATCCGGGGAGCCGAGTTCCTCGAATGGGACGCCGGCGAGGCGACCCGGACCTACGGTCGTGTGATACCCAGCGGGCCGGGCATCAGGCACATCGTCCACCACCAGCCGATCGGGCCGGTCGCAGCGTTCTCGCCCTGGAACTTCCCGCTGAGCCAGCCTGCACGCAAGGTCGCCGGAGCCCTGGCCGCCGGATGCTCGCTGGTCCTCAAAGCGGCCGAGGAGACCCCTGCGGGTGCCCTGCACATCGCCGAGGCATTCCACGACTCAGGGTTGCCGGCCGGCGTGCTGAACCTCGTCTTCGGGGTCCCGGCCGACATCTCGCAACGCCTCATCTCCAGCGACGCGATTCGCATGGTTGCCTTCACGGGCTCAACTGCGGTCGGACGCCACCTGACCGGTCTCGCCTCCGACCACATGACAACGGTCCTGATGGAACTCGGCGGACACGCCCCGGTGATCGTGTGCGAGGACACCGACGTCGATGCAGCGGCAGAATCTTCGGCCATCCGGGCGATGCGCAACGCCGGACAGGTATGCACCTCGCCGACCCGCTTCTTCGTCCACGAGTCCGTCTTCGAACAGTTCCTCGAGGGAATCACCCGCCGTAGCGCAGCCACGGTCGTAGGCGACGGCATGGAGCCCGGTGTCGAGATGGGACCGCTCGCCAACGACCGCCGCCTGGCTGCGGTCGTCGAACTAATCGCCGACGCCACAGACGCAGGAGGCGAGGTGACCACGGGCGGCGGCAGGATCGGCACGACCGGCTATTTCCACGAACCGACCGTCCTCGCCAACGTGCCCGAACACGCCCGGATCATGCAGGAGGAACCCTTCGGCCCAGTCGCCATCGTGAACCCGGTCGACTCGCTCGACACGGCGATCGAACGCGCCAACTCGGTTCCCTACGGACTCGCCGCCTACGGCTTCACCAACCGGGCCGACTACATCGACCGCATGGTCGACCGGGTCGAGGCCGGCAATCTTTCGATCAACACGCTCGAGGCGTCGCTTCCGGAGACACCCTTCGGCGGCGTCAAGTCCAGCGGATACGGCCGCGAGGGTGGCACCGAGGGCCTCCACCACTACCTGGCGGTCAAGAGCGTCTCCCACAGCACCACCACTGCCTGAACACGGTTCGGAGCGCAGACATGGACTACGCCAGAAGCGACGCAAAGGACCACGCCCGCAGGCACATGACGGGCATCTGGGCCGCCGCTCTCATGCCGTTCACCGAGGACCTCCGTCTCGACGAGGACGGCTTTCGCGAAAACATCCGCCACTGGACCGGGGACCTCGGCATCGAAGGGCTCTTCGTCGCCGGCAAACAGGGCGAGTTCTTCTCGATGACGGTCGAGGAACGGAAGCGGACGTTCGAGCTGGCAGTCGAAGCCACCCGTGGACGGGGCCAGACGATCATGTCCTGTTCGGACCAGAACATGGACATCGTTCTCGACCTGGCCCGCCACGCCGAGCACGTCGGCGCCGACTACATCGTCGTCCACGCACCTGCGCTGCACTTCACAACAGCCCAGGACGAGACCCTCATGGACTACTACCGGACCATCTCCGAACACGTCGACATCGGCATCGCCCTGTGGAGCCATCCAGACAGCGGCTACCTCATGTCGCCGGAACTGTGCAACCGCCTCGCCGACCTCGAGAACGTGGTGGCGATCAAGTACAGCGTGCCCCGACCGATGTATTCGGAACTCACCACGCTGGCGGCCGACCGCATCCAGGTGAGCACCGCCTCCGAGGACGAGTGGCTCGACAACATCTTGGAGTTGGACTGGCGGCTCTACCTGTGTTCGTCGCCGCCGTTTCTCCTGCAGACGGCAGCGGACCGGCGGATGCACGAATACACCATGGCTGCGTTCGCCGGGAGGGCCGACGAGGCCCGGGCGGTCAGTGCGAGCCTCGATCCGGTAAGGGCGGCCCTCAAGCGAACCCGGCCCCCGGAGAAGCCCCATGCGCACCAGAAGTACTGGCAGGAGCTCCTCGGGCAGGTCGGTGGCCGTGTCCGGGCTCCGCTGCTCGAGCTGACAGACGACGAGAAGCGGATCACCCGCGAGGCGTTCGAACAGTGCGGACTCCGGATCTGAGCACCGTGGCGCCAGCCGAATCGAACAGACCTGTACTGCGCGTCGCCCTCGTGGGCTGGGGAGCGATCGCCCGGACCGCTTCCCGTCTGCTCGCCGGTGCTCCGGTAGAGATTGTCGCTGTCGCCGTGCGTGCCGGATCAGGTCCGCATTCCGACCTTCCCGGCCTTGCCCGGCTGATAACGGACCCGGACGAACTCGCATCGACACGACCCGACGTGGTCGCCGAGGCTGCCGGTCGTGAGAGCGTCGGTCCGTGGGGCCGTGCCGCTCTTCTGGCGGGCGCCGACCTCATCGTTTCGTCCGCGTCGGCGTTCGCCGACACAGCGTTGCTCGAGGAACTACTGGGCATCGCCGCCGGCCACGGTGCCCACGTTCAGGTTCATCCCGGTGCCATAGGGGCCGTCGATGCGCTTGCTGCAGCGAGCATCATGGGTCTCGAGAGCGTCGAACACCGGGTCATCAAGCCACCTGTCGCATGGCGGGGAACACCGGCCGAGGACAGATGCGACCTCGACGACCTCGACGGACCGGAGGTGTTGTTCGCCGGGACGGCCACAGATGCGGCGTCGCAGTTCCCGAAGAACGCCAACGTGGTTGTCACCACCGCCCTCGCCGGAGTAGGTCTCGAGGCCACGCAGGTCAGGCTCGTAGCCGATCCGATGGCGACCGGGAACCGGCATGAGATCACGGCAATCGGAGGCTTCGGCCGGCTCGAATTCACGATCAGCGGCCATCCGTTGCCGGACAATCCGAAGTCGTCGACGATGGCGGCGCTCAACCTGGTCCGCGGTATCCGCAACCGCTCTTCGCCGCTCGTTCTCTGACAAGCGCCCCGCCAGGGCACCGGAGAAGCCTGCAGTCAGCTCAGGCGTTGGACGACCATCGCCATGCCCTGGCCGCCGCCCACGCACATGGATTCGACGCCGAACTCCTTGTCGGAGTCCTCGAGTGCGTTGAGCAGCGTGGTCATGATACGGGCGCCGGTCATGCCGAACGGGTGGCCCAGGGCGATGGCGCCACCGTTGACGTTGAGCTTGTCGAGGTCGATGCCGATGGCGTCGGCGGAGGGCAGCACCTGGGCGGCGAAGGCCTCGTTGATCTCGAACAGGTCGATGTCGTCGGCGGTCATGCCGGCCCGGCCGAGGGCCTGTTCGATGGCACCGATGGGGCCCAGTCCCATGATCTCGGGGTCGAGGGCCGAGACGCCGGAAGAGACGACGCGGGCCAGGGGGTTGAGCCCGAGCTCGGCGGCCCGGGTGTCGCTCATGACGACCACGGCGGCGGCGCCGTCGTTGAGCGGGCAGGCGTTGCCGGCGGTGACGGTGCCGTCGGGCCGGAACACCGGGTTGAGCTGTGAGACCTTCTCGTAGGTGGTGCCCGGGCGTATGCCGTCGTCCCGGCTGACGACGGTGCCGTCGGGGAGCGTGTAGGGGGTGATCTCGCGCTCGAAAAAGCCGCGGTTCTGGGCGGCTTCGGCCCGGTTCTGGGAGCGCACGCCCCATTCGTCCTGAGCCTGGCGGGAGACTCCCATGTGCTGGGCGACGTTCTCCGCGGTCTGGCCCATGGCGATGTAGATGTCGGGCAGTCCCTCCGGAGGGCTCCATGTGTCGGTGCCCTCACCGGTGCGCCCTGCGGTGTGGGCTTCGGCGTCGGCGAACCGGTCGTTGTGCGGGCCGTTGTCGGCAGCGCCGAACTGATAGCGGCTGACGCACTCGACGCCGCCGGCGATGAAGGCATCTCCCTCGCCGGCCCTGATGGCGTGGGCGGCCATGCGGATGGTCTGCAGCGACGACGAGCAGTAGCGGTTGACGGTGACGCCGGGAGCGTCGAGTCCGGCCAGGAGTGCAGCGACACGGGCCACGTTGTAGCCCTGTTCGCCGCCGGGCTGCCCGGTCCCCCAGATGACGTCTTCGACCTGGTCGCGGGGGAGTTCCGGGACCTTGCCCAGGATGTCGTCGATGATGAAGGCGGACATGTCGTCGGGGCGGGCCTCGACGAGGCTGCCCTTGGCGGCCCGTCCGATCGGGGTGCGGGCGGTGGCGACGATGACTGCTTCGGCCATGGTGGGGGCTCCTGGTTGCTGCGCGATCCGGTCGGTTACCGGCCGGTAGGGATCGAGCCTACCCAGCACCCGACCGGAGGGGCCGAGCCGGGCCGGTGTGCCACATGCCTCAGGCGGGGCGGATGAGGTTGACGCCGTCGCCCACGGAGAGCAGCACCGAGGTGACCCGGTCGTCGGCCATGACGTGGTCGTTGAACTCCTGCAACGCCACGGTGTCGGTGTCTTCGGTCCCGGCGTCGAGCACCCTGCCGGACCACAGCACGTTGTCGACGGCGATTATGCCGTGGGGCGACATGCGGGGCACCAACTCCTCGTAGTAGGCGAGGTATCCGGCCTTGTCGGCGTCGAGGAAGGCGAAGTCGACGTGCCGTGCGTCGGGCAGCGCCTGCAGGGTCTCGATGGCGGGGGCGATTACGAGGTCGATGCGGTCGTCGACGCCGGCCATGGACCAGTGCCGGCGGGCGATGTCGGTCCACTCCGTGGAGATGTCGCAGCACAGCAGGCGGCCGCCTTCTGGGAGCGCACGGGCGATTGCGAGCGAGGAAAAGCCGGTGAAGGTGCCCACCTCGACTGCGAACTTCGGGCGGACGGCGGCGACCAGCAGTGCGAGGAACGCTGCCTGGTCGGGTGCCACCTGCATCCGGGCGACCGGTCCGAGCGAGTCGGTCTCCTCGATCAGCGACCGCTGCACGTCGTCGACGGGTGGTGAGTGGGCCTGCACGTATGCGTCGAGGTCCTCGTCGAGGAAGAAGGATCGGTGTCCGGCCATGGTTGGTTCCTCGTTCCCCGTCCGTGGTCCCCGGTGTTCAGAGGGTGTCGGTGCCGCTTCGCAGGACCCGGCCCGGGCGGGCTTCGGTGAAGTCACCGCCGCTCACCACGGGAACGCCGGCGCACAGCACCTCGTCGATGCCGGACGAGCCGGCGTAAAGGCGGGCGGCGCCGCCGGGAAGGTCGGCCCGCAGGCTGAGCGGATCGGATCCGATGCTGTGTTCGTCGAACACGACCAGGTCGGCGTGGGCCCCCTCGGCGATCCGGCCGCGGTCGACCAGGCCGTAGAGGTCGGCCTGCCTGGCGGTCAGCAGGTGCACTGCCTCCTCGATGTCGATCAGGCCGTGTTCCCGTACGGCTCCCTCGATGAGGCGGGTGGTGAAGTTGAACGTGCCGAACATGTCGAGGTGTGCACCGGCGTCGGATGCGCCGACCACGACGTGCTCGTCCCGCCAGATGCCGATCCGGGCCTCCCAGTCCTCCCGGGACTGGAGGGGGTCCTCCCGGCCGAAAGAGGTCAGCAGGTCGTCGGCCAGTGCGATGTCGATGAGGGTGTCGAAGGGCTCCCTGCCGAGTTCGGCGGCCACGTCGCCGACCGTGCGGCCCGCATAGCCGTTGTTTTCCGGTGCGAACGTGTCGAATATGACCTGCGTCTCCCACCTGGCGAGCCCCCGGAAGGGACTGTCCTGTTGCGCCATGCGTTCCAGGCGGCGCCGCTGGTCGGGGTCGGCGAGCAGGCGCTTCTTGGCTTCCTTCGGGAGCAGCATCGCCTCCTCCCAGCCGGGAAGGGCATCGAGGATGAAGCCGCTGGCGAACGACATGCGCAGCCCGAAGGTGAAGGGCACCGTGAGGGCCACGACCCTGGCGCCACGCTCGGCGGCGTAGGGGCCGGACCGCATCCGGGTGCGGGCATCTTCGAGGTTTGCGGCGGTGACGGTGAGGACGTTCCAGTTGAGTTGGCGGCCGCCTGCGGCCAGCGACATGTCGGTCATCAGCTCGACGGCCCAGTCCTCGTGCTGTCCGGCCATCGGCAGGAACTCGATGCCCGTGCCGGGGAACTCGCCGACCACCCGGCAGAGGTCGATGAGCTCGTCGCGGTGTGCGTAGCGGCTCGGGACCATGTGGCCGTCGGCGTCGTTGTGGGTGCGCGACCACGATGACGAGAACCCGAGCGCCCCCGCCGCCAGCCCGTCCCTCAGCAGGCCGCACATGTCGGTCAACTCGTCGGGTGTGGCCTCGCGCCCGGTGCACTCCTCGTGCATCACCACCCGGCGCAGGGCCGAGTGTCCGACCTTGAATCCGGCGTTGACGGCGAGGTGCGGCTCTATGGCGTCGAGGTACTCGGCTGTGGTACGCCAGTTCCAGGGAACGCCCTGCTGGAGCGATGCGAGTGGCATGCCCTCGACCCGGGCCAGCATCCGCATCAGGTACGCACCGTCGTCAGGGTCGTCGGACAGGGGGGCGATCGAGAAGCCGCAGTTGCCTCCGACCACGGAGGTCACGCCGTGCAGGGGCGACGGGCTGAGGGTGCCGTCCCAGAAGGGCTGGGCGTCGAGGTGGGTGTGGACGTCGATGAACCCCGGGGCCACCACCCGGTCGTCGGCGTTGATCGTGTGGGAGGCGTCGTCGTCGATGTCGCCGATGGCCACGATCCTTCCGTCGGCGATGCCGAGGTCGGCACGCCGCCGATCGCCGCCGGTGCCGTCGACGATCCAGCCGCCGCGAACCACCGTGTCGAGCATTCGGACCCTCCGATCAGACCCAGGCTGAACCACGACCACGGTACCGAGGGACCGGGGTGGGGGCCGCACGGGGCGGCGGCGTTGGGTCGACGGTCGGCTGGCTCCTACCATCTGACGAACAGTCAGGCCCCCCCGGCCGGGGCACACCGACCAGGAGCGACGATGGTGATCGACCCCCAGGAGCAGTGGAAGCTCGTCATCGGTGGCGACGAGGTCACCACCTCCGCCAGCTACGAGGTCGTCGATCCGGCCACGACCCAGGTGGTCGGCCACGCCCCCGAGGCCACCGTCGCCGACGCCGAGGCGGCCATCACCGCCGCCAACGGGGCGCTCCCCGGCTGGCGCGACACCCCCATGGCGGACCGGTGCGCACTGCTGGACCGCCTGGCCGACATCCTGGCCGAGCGTTCGCCCGACTGGGCGCCCCTCGTGCAGGCGGAGACCGGCGCCACCATGAAGATCGCGCAGACCCTGCAGTTGGGCGGCACCTTCGTCGACCGGTTCCGCTACTACGCAAGGCCCCGCGACCTCGATGTCGCCGAGAAGCCCATGGCCGCCGGGGCCTCCGCACTCGGCCCGGCCGGCCTCATCGGGGCCGTAGTGCATCGCCAGCCGGTCGGGGTGGTCGCCTGCATCACCCCCTACAACTTCCCGCTGGTGAACGTGGCCGGCAAGATCGCACCGGCGCTGGCGATGGGCAACACCTGCATCATCAAGCCCGCCCCCCAGGACCCGCTCGGCATCCTGCGCCTCGGCCGGGCCGTAACCGACGCCGGCTTCCCACCGGGCGTCGTCAACGTCCTGACCTCGTCGGGGCCTGACGTGCCCGCTGCGCTGGTGGCATCGCCGAACGTCAACATGGTCAGCTTCACCGGCTCGTCGCCCGTCGGTGCGGCCATCTACGCCAACGGCGCTGCCACCATGACCCGTGTGCTCATGGAACTCGGAGGCAAGGGCGCCCTGGTCATGACCGACGATGCCGACGTGAACGCCGCCGTGCAGGCCATCGCCAGCGTGTGGGGCTTCCACAGCGGCCAGATCTGCACGGCACCCACCCGGGTCATCTGCCACCGCAGCCTCTACGACCAGCTGGTCACGACCCTCGAGGCCGTCTCCGGGATGCTCAAGGTCGGCGACCCGCTGGACGACGACACCCTGGTCGGTCCGCTGATCAGCGAGCGCCAGCGCGACAGCGTCGAGGCGTTCGTCCGCAGCGGCGTCGATGCCGGGGCCACGCTCGTAGCCGGCGGCGAGCGCCCCGAGATGGCCGGCTACTTCGTGGCGCCCACCCTGCTGGCTGACTGCACCCCCGACATGCACTGCGTCCGCGAGGAGGCGTTCGGGCCGGTGGTCGTGGTTCTTCCGCACGACGGCGACGACGAGGCCGTGGCGATCGCCAACGACTCCGACTACGGCCTGTTCAGCTACGTCTACGCCGGCGACACCGCCCGGGCCCACCGCATAGCCCGGCGCCTGCAGACCGGCAACGTGGCGCTCAACAGCATCCAGCCCCACAACGAGGCCCCGTTCGGCGGCTTCAAGATGTCGGGCATCGGCCGCGACCGCGGCGTCTGGGGGCTCGAGGCCTACAGCGAGGTCCAGGCGGTCTCCTGGCTGTCGTGACCCCGGCCCTGAATCCTGCGTCGGACCGCCTGCATGCCGGGCTGGTGGCGTTCGGTGCCGTCGGAACGATCCTGGGCGGCTGGGTCACATGGGTCGAGGTGGCCGGCTCTCCGGTCACCGGGTTCAGGATGGCCGAGCTCTGGGTGGCTGTGGGTGACGACCTGGGTGGTGGGCCGCCCGGTTGGGTGGGGATCGCCTGGTACCTGGTACCGCTGGTCGGAGCGGCGTCGGTTCTGCTCCTGACATGGCCGGGTCCTCCCCGGGCACGACCCGCCCATGCGCTGCTCGGAGGGGTCGTGCTGCTGGCCGTCGCCGTGGTTGCCGTGGCCGCCTCGGCGGCCGATGCCACGGATCTCGGCAAGGGGTTCTGGCTGACCGGGGTTGCCGGGACACTGTCGATGGTCGGCGGTAGCCTGACGGCATGGAAACAACGACAGTCCCGACACCGGTAGAGGCAACCACGGGAGCCTCAGGCTCGAAGCGCTGGACACTCCTGGGGGCCCTGATCGCAGCAGCGGTCATCGTCGCCGTTGTCCTGAGCCTGCGTTCTGCATCCGAGGGCTCGGTGGTCGGTGCTGCTTCTTCCGCCGAGGCCGTCAACGGGCTGGCCGTCGCCCTGGCCGCCGAAGACGTCGTGGGCGCCGCAGCCATGCTCCCGCCCTCCGAGATCGGCCACGCCGTCGACCTCTACGGGCGCGTGATCGAGTTGGCACAAAAAGAGGGCGGGCTGGCCGGCGACAATCCTCTTGCCGGCATCGACATCCAGGTTGCCGACCTCGACATCCGGGTAGATGCGCTGCACGAGCGGGTCCACAAGGTGTACCTGGTCGACGGCGATCTCGGCGTCACGGTCGACCCGTCGTCCATGGACGCGAATTTGAGTGGCGATGCCGAGCCGGTCGACGAGTCGATCACCCTCGCCGAGATCAACGAGATGCTTGCCGACGAGGCCGCCGCATACGAGCCGGACGGCATCCTCGACGTCCGGCCGCCCTCCGAGCTTTTCGTGATGGTCGTCCACGAGCGCGGCCGCTGGTTCGTGAGCCCGCTCTACACCACCTTCGAATACGCCCGGATGCTCTTCGACCTGCCCCCGGTCGACTACGAGGGCTCCTCGGTCGACATGCCGCCCGGTACCGACACGGCCTCGGGTGTGCTCCAGCAGGTCGTCGACCAGGTGAACGGCTTCGACCTCGACGCCCAGATTGAGACCGTCCTGGACCAGATCCGCACCGGTGTGCTGGTGCCGTCGATCGACCCGTCGGATCCCCTCCAGGGTGCCTTGCCGGTCGCACCCGACGAGATGGCCGTGTTCCTCGACCACCTGCCGATGTTCCAGGGCATTACCGACCAGGTCAACGAGTCGATGACCGAGGGCATGGATGCCGATGAGATGACCGAGATGATCGAGGGGCTCGCCACCGAGATGGAGCCGGCACTCGACATCACGCTCGAGATCGGAACCACGGAGGAGAAGCTCGACGACGAGCGCACCAAGGTGGTGGTGACCGATGCCGTGCTGCACGTGGTCGGGTCCGTGACCCTTCCCGAGGGTGCGGGCGGGGCGAGCGCCGATGCCACGCTGACGATCCGGGGCACCTGCGCCGTGTTCGACTACCTGGGTGAACTGCCCGGCGAGCAGGGACCCGACCGCTCGACGGGCCTGCACGAGGGCTGCCTCGAGGACGCCGTGCCCGGCCTCGGCGTCGACGGCCTGTTCGTCGTGGCCCGTCGCATCGACGGCTCGTGGTACCTCAGCCCGGTCGAGACAGTGGTCGAGTACCTGGCCGTGGTGCTAGATGCAGCCCTCTCGGGTGCCTTCGACGGCCTCGACCTCGAGGACATGCTGTTCGCCCCCCTGGTGGCGAGCGAGGCCATCATGGCTCCCATGGAGATGATGGGCGGCGATGCGGAGATGGACGACGGCTATTCGCAGAGTGCCACCGCCGGATCGGTGGGCTTCGATTCGGCGTTGGCGCCGGTCGACTCGGACATGCTCGCCGAGGACTGCAGCGACGGCGACATGTTCAGTTGCGACATTCTCTGGGACTACTCCGAGCCCGGCTCCTCCGACGAACAGCTGGCCTCCGGCTGCGGCGACCCCGTCAACGCCACATCGGAGGGTGGCGGCTTCGCCTACGGGGCGTGTTCGCGTTCCGTCGACCTGAAATCCATCGACAGTGACGGCAGCGGCTGGGACGACAGCGGGGAATGGGGAGCATGGGACGACTGCATCGACGGGGAGATGCCCGACGACGTGTGGCGAACCGCAGACTACGTCGCTGCCCAAAGGGCCTGTCTGGACGTGCTCTCCGGGGAGACGCGGTCCGAGATCCTGGCGGAGCTCGAGTTCACCGAGCCCATGGTGCCCTACACGTCGTGCATGGAGGAGGGCGTGGGAATCGCAGGCGGACAGTGGGACTCTGCGTATTACAACGAGGTCTGGGCCTCCTGCATACCGCTCGCCCCCGAGGAGATGCAGGCCGAGATGCTCGCAGCCCTCGACGAGACCAAGGCCATGGAGCCGTTCAACGCGTGCATGGACGTGTGGTACACCGAACAGGACCCCTCGTCCAGCTACCTCGAAACCCTGAAGGGCTGCCTCGAGCTTGCGCCGGCCGACCGGCAGGCGGACCTGCTCGAGGAGATCGCACTCCAGGAGTCCTGGGCGGAACACGACGCGTGCATGGAAACGGAGTTGGGCGCCGCCTGGTGGAACGCGGACTGGACAGACGAGTTCCAGGATCGCATGGACGCCGCCTACGTCACCTGCGCCGACCTCGAACCAGAGTACGGCGAGGTGGAGATCCTCGAAGTTCCGCCGGAGCCCGACGATGCCGTATCTGTAGGCTCGGTCTCGGTTGATGCACCAGTTCCTGCAGAAGACGACTGAACCTGCCGCCAGCGGGGCCGGGGACTAGGGTCGGCAACGACGGCCACCAGAGGCCGATGATCAGGAGAGGCCCAAAGATGCTCGAAACAGGAACAGCGGCGCCGGCGTTCTCGGCTCCCGACCAGGACGGCAACACCGTCACCCTCGACGACATGGCCGGCAAATGGGTGGCCCTGTGGTGGTACCCCAAGGCCAGCACCCCCGGTTGAACGATCCAGGGAGGGGGGCTCCGTGATCGAGCCCCCGAGTTCAGCGCCGCCAATGCGGTGATAGTGGGCGCCAGCTTCGACACCGTCGAGGAGCAGAAGGCGTTCGCCGAAAGCGAGGGCTTCCCATATGCCCTGCTGGCCGACACCGAACGCACCATGGGGGCCGCCTACGAGGCGACCCGGCCGGCCGACGATGGCCTGGCCGACTACCCGTTGCGCATCAGCTACCTGATCGCCCCCGACGGCACAATTGCCAGGTCGTACGACCTCAACGCCTCGACGACCCTCGACGAGCACGCCGCCGACCTGCTGGCCGACATCGCTGCACTGAGCTAGGGCGAGTGTCGCTACCTCTCGCTGGCCTGACGGTCGTCGAGGGCTCTGCCTTCGTAGCCGCACCGTCGGGTGGCATGACGCTGGCCCAGTTGGGGGCCGACGTCATCCGCTTCGACCGCATCGGCGGTGGCATCGACCACCAAAGGTGGCCGCTCACCCCCGACGGCATCAGCCTCTACTGGAACGGGCTCAACAAGGGCAAGCGCTCGCTGGCCGTGAACCTCGGAGAGCCCGAGGTACAGGACCTGGTCGGCGAGTTGATCGGCCGGTCCGGCAACTTCCTCACCAACTTCCCGGCGGTCGGCTGGCTGTCGTACGAGGCGCTGCGCCGACGACGCGACGACCTCGTGATGGTGGCAATCACCGGCAATCACGATGGCACGACCGCCGTCGACTACACGGTCAACTGCGCCATGGGCTACCCGTCGGCCACCGGCCACGCCGACGACCCCAGGCCCGTCAACAACGTCGTGCCGGCCTGGGACCTGATGTGCGGGCAGATGGCCGCCTTGGGCCTGCTGGCCGCCGACCGGCGACGGATCCTCGAGGGCGTCGGCGACCTTGTGACCCTGGCGCTCGTCGACGTGGCGCTGGCGACCGTCGGGATGTTGGGCTCGCTGGCCGAGGCCCAGGTGCTCGGTACCCAGCGGGAGGCCATCGGCAACGACCTCTACGGCGCCTACGGCAGCGACTTTGCGACCGGCGACGGCCGCCGGGTGATGGTCGTGGCGATCAGTCCGAAGCAGTGGCGGGGCCTGCAGGCGGCCACCGGCACGACCGACGCCGTGGCGGCGCTGGCCGACGAACTCGGTGTCGACTTCGCCGACGAGGGCGAACGCTTCCTGGCCAGGGACCGTCTGGGGGACTTGTTCGGCCCGTGGTTCTCCGCCCGCACGCTGGCCGAGGTGGCCGACGGCCTCGACGCCGAGGGAGTGTGCTGGGGTCCCTACCGCACTTTCCTCGAACTCGTTGCCGAGGATCCGCGGTGCTCGACCGCCAACCCGCTGTTCGCCGACCTCGACCAGCCCGGCGTGGGGCGCCACCTGGTGCCCGGATCGCCGCTGGCGTTCAGCGGTGCCGGTGCCGAGGGTCGGGGTGCGGCGACGGCGCCACGGCTGGGCGAGCACACCGAAGAGGTGCTCGCCGACGACCTCGGCCTCGCCGCAGCCGAGATCGGCTCGCTGGTCGACCGCGGCATGGTTGCGACCCAGGGGGTCAGGCGCCCCACGTAACGAGCCGCCAGTCGAGGACCGGGCCGACGTCTCCACCGTCGCGTTCGGCGGATACCTCGGTGCGGACAGCACGCAGGCGACCTCCGGCGACCGACTGCTCGTCGAGCAGGGTGTGGCGGCACGACAGCACGTCGTCCTCGAACACGGGTGCGGGGTGGTCGCAGGACTGCCAGCCCAGCACAGTGGCGGTGCCTGGCATGCGGCGAACCAGCGACGCCTGGGCCAGGCCGATGGTGTGGCCGCCGTAGACGAGCCGTCGGCCCCCCTCGTTGGCGGCGGCGTCGCGGTGCACGGGCGCAAGGTTCTGGCTGAGCCTGGCCAACTCGGGTGCTGCGGTCACGGTGTCGCGCAGCAGGTCGGCACGGGTCTCGCCGACGGCCCATCTGCTGTCGGCGGCGGCAGCCAGCGGGGAGGGGTCCCAGCCCGCCGGCACCCGGTCGGTCCAGTCGGCCAGGTCGACCTCGGGTGATGGGGCGCCCAGGTCGTCGGAGTGGCCGGTGTCGGAGTTTTCGTCGCGGAACCGCAGCATGGCGCAGCGCTCGTAGTCGACTACGGGGGCACCGTCGTCGACCCTGACCGTACGGATGCCGAGCAGGGCCAGCCCCCGGGGCGGACGGTCGTCGCGACGGGTGGTCTCGCGCAGCCCGCGGACCTCGACCGTGGTGTGCAGGGTCTCGCCGAGCCGGACGACCTGGCTCAGTGCCACGCCCCTGTAGAAGAGGTTGGCCACGACCCGCTGGGTGGCGACCGTGCTCTGTCCGATCGAGATGTGCATGACGAGTGCCGGGTTGGCCAGGCGCCCGGGCGTTCCGGTCACGGCCTCGGACAGCGGTGCACTCAGGGCCAGGGCGAGGGGGTCGCCACAGATGGCCTGGTAGACGGCGGCCTCGCCCTCGTCGATAGTGACGGCGGGGGCGGGGTCGAGGAGCTGTCCAACCGAGAGGTCGTCGAAGTAGGGGCCGGGGTCGCCGGCCCGGTGGTGGGAGTCCATCGGGGAGAGCATGGCATCCTGCGGCGTCCGACTGCCGACTTGGGGATGGTTCGCGCGGTTGCTACCGGGGAGTAATCGTGGGAAGGTATGTGACGCTGGCTTATCAATCACAAATAGAGATAGATAGATTCTCTAACAATCATCGCAAATCCCTGTACCGGCGTCACAGAAGGGCGTACGTTCGCGTGCCGTGGATGAGGGGGACGGCAGAGGGGCCGCCTCCATCGAGACAGACGAGGAGATCCCACAATGACCGACCTGGCTGACCGCATCGATGACCTGACCGAGGCAGCGGCAACCCTGCTGGCGGACGACCGGATGACCTGGGTCGACGACGCCGCCTGCCATGGAGAGAGCGACCTGTTCTTCGCCCCCTTTGCCGAACGCCCCGAGGCCCGGGTCCGACGGGAGGCCAAGGCCGACCAACTGTGCGGTTCCTGCCCCGTTGCCGGCCCCTGCAAGGACTACGCCCGCCAGAACCGTGAGCTGGGCTACTGGGGCGGCGAATCCGAATCTGAGCGTGCCACCGCCGGCTTCGCCCCGACCACCCCCATCATCGGGCGTCGCCAGGTTGCCGCCCAACGGGCTGCCGCCGCACTCACCCGGGCGAACTGAGGCGCTTCTTTCAACCCCGGGCTGCAAGCCCTAGAGCCCCAGGAACCCGCCACCGTCCGCCACGATCGTCTGGCCGGTCACGAACCGGGCCAGGTCGCTGGCGAGGAACACCGCCACCGGCCCGATGTCGTCGGTCGGATCACCGATCCGTTGCAGCGGGGTACGGCCCACCAACTGTTCCTCCAGATTCGGATTCGCCCGATAGGCGCGGTCCATGGCCGGCGTGCGGGCGACCGGAGCGATGCAGTTCACGCGGATTCCATACGGCCCCCATTCCCGGGACAGGCTCTTTGCAAGGGCCCGCTGTGACGCCTTGACCATGGCGTAGGCGGGAAGGTTGGCGCTTCCCTCCATCCCCGCAGCGGATGCCATGAGGATGAACGACCCTCCTGCATCCGCCAGATGCGGGTGGGACACCTGCGCGGCGTCGAACGAGGCCCTCACAGTCGTGGCGAGCAGGCCGAGCCAGCCGTCGTCCATTCCTTCGATCGGGCCCGGGGCGACGTTGCCACCGACGGCATTGTGGACGAAGCAGTCCAACCGGCCGAAATCCCCGACCGTGGCGGCCACGGCGGCCTCCAGATCGTCACGGCTGGTGACATCGCAGCGGATGCAGAGAGCCCGGTGTCCACCGGAGCGCAGCGCCTCGGCGGCCGGCCCACCGTTTTCGGTACGGCGGACGGCCAGCACCACCGCCGCACCCTCCCTCGCCATCGCCGTGGCGATGCCGAGGCCGATGCCCGCGGCACCGCCGGTGATCAGCGCCACCCGGCCGTCGAGCAGCCCCACGCCGCGATCCGTGCTCACGGAGCCATCCAGGTGCCGCCATCGGCGACGATCGTCGAACCGGTCGTGAAGGCGGCATCGGGCGAGGCCAGGGTGTCGATGATCCCAGCCAGGTCTTCCGCCCCACCGGTGCGCCCGAGTGCCGGGCCGGTGAGGGCACCACCCGCCGAGTTCGCCGCCGGACCGATGAGCAGTTCGGGGGCTGCGGCGACCACGGTGGCCGTGATCCCATCGGCACCCCACTGGCGGGCGGCGCTCTTGTTCAGGGCCCGGATCCCCTCGGCCGCCGTTGCCGTGGCGGCGAACCCCGGTGCACCTCCCATGGCGGACGTGGGCACCACATGGACGACACGACTGCCGGGACCGAGATGCGGGCGACAGGCCTGGAGCAGATGGAGGGCGCCCACCATCGGCTCCTCGCAGGCGGCTACCCATTCGTCGGTCGAAAGGTCGACCAGGGGGGTCGGATGCCCCGGGGACCCCAGTACGTGGACGACGAGGTCCAATGCCCCCAGCGCATCTGCTGCGGCATCGACGGCCGTACCGGCATCGGCCCGGACCACCAGCGAAGCGGTAGCGACGCCCTCGACGAGGTGGCCACGTTCACGAAGCCGGTCGACCAACTCGTAGGTCAGGCCACCGGCGCCACACACAAGCGTCCGGGTGCCCATGGGGTCGACCGTAGCAACGGCCGGCGATCCCCTCTGGATCAGGGAAAGATGCCGCGCTGCTGGTAGACGGCCTGGAGCCGGCTGAGGGCCACGGCGTAGGCGGCGTCCCGGCGGGACTCGACCTCGTAGTCCCTGCGAGCCTCGACGACGGCATCACAGGCCTTCCAGAGCACGTCCCGCAACCTGTAGTCGACGTCGTCGAGCGACCAGCGTTGAGCCGAGCGGTTCTGCACCCACTCGAAGTACGACACGATGACGCCTCCGGCGTTCACCAGGACGTCGGGCAGGATGTCGACGCCCCGGTCCTGGAGCAGGCGCTCTGCCTCGAGGGTCGTCGGCCCGTTGGCGGCCTCGACGATGACCTTCGCGCGGATCCCGGGGGCGTTGTCGGCGCGCACCTGGTTCTCGATTGCCGCAGGGATGAAGATGTCCACGTCGGAGGACCAGAAGTCGTCGTCGTCGATCCAGCCTGCATTTGGAAAGCCCTTCACGGTGCCCCGCTCGCGCACCCAGTCGGTGAGCTCGAAGGCGTCGATCCCGTCCTCGTCGGCGACGGCGCCCTGATGGTCGGCCACTGCGGTGACCGTTGCCCCGTGGACCTGAAGGATCCGACCGGTGGCGCTCCCGACGTTGCCCCAGCCCTGGATAGCGACCGTGGCACCCAAGAGGTCGAACCCGACTTCGTCGGCCCAGTGCTGAAGGCAGAACACGACACCCTGGCCGGTGGCCTTCTCGCGGCCGGGGCTGCCGCCGGTCTCGAGCGTCTTTCCGGTGACGACCCTCTTGACGTTCTGGCGCTCGGTGGCACCCGTCGAGTTGGCGTAGGTGTCCATCATCCACACCATCGACTGGGCGTTCGAGCCGAGGTCAGGGGCCGGGATGTCGTGGTCCGGGCCGATGTTGCCACCGAGGCTGTGGGTGAAGCGGCGGACGATGCGCTCGAGTTCGTCCTCGTCGTGGTCGCGGGGACTGAAGGCGATGCCGCCCTTGGCGCCTCCGAACGGGATGTCGCAGAGGGCCGACTTCCAGGTCATCCAGGAGGCAAGTGCCTTGACCTCGTCGAGGTCGACCGCCGGATGGAACCGGACGCCCCCCTTGTAGGGACCCAACAGGTTGCTGTGCTGGATGCGGTAGCCGCGAAATACCCGGTAGCTCCCGTCTGTCATCCGGACTGGGAAGTTGACGATGATCTCGTTCTTGGGCTGCGAGATGATCGACCGCAGGTCGGCGGGCATGCCGATCAACTCGGCGCCGCGCTCGAACTGTGCCAGTGCGGTGGTGAAAAGCCCCTGATCGGTGTCCGGCATGTCGACTCCCTCGTGGGCGTTTTCCCTGTGGCCGTTCGTCGGGCGAAACGCTATCCGACTCGGCGGTCGGTGAGCCGTGGGGCCATGGCGATGGCGATGCCGCCCACCGCCACACAGGTAGCGGCGATCACCCAGGCGGCGGTCGGGGGAGCGTCGAGTTCGAAGAAGTCGCGGCCCGCTTCGAGGGCCATGACGAGCACGTAGGAGCACGCCATGGCCAGCGCCAGGCCCAGCTTCCACGGTCGGAGCGGCCGGCTGATCGACAGGAGGATGACGAGGCCGAGCGCCAGGAGGGTCATCGTGGCCGTGGTACGGGCCTCAGCGAGCGTGGCGTCACCTGCACGGACGGACTCATAGCAGGCGAAGGTGGCAACGGCCGCAGCGATACCGGCCGGGAGCGAGAAGCGCAGCACCCGCGGCAGGAACCCCGGCCTGACGATTGAGGTGTCGGGGGCGAGGGCCAGGAAGAACCCGGGCACTCCTATCGAGAACGTGCCGATCAGGGTCAGTTGCTTGGGGAGGAACGGGAAGGGCGCTCCGAGCAGGCCGACGAGGGCGGTCAGCAGGATGGCGTAGGCGGCCTTGGTGATGAACAGGTTGGCGACCCGTTCGATGTTGTTGATGACTCGGCGCCCCTCGTCGAGCACCCTGGGGAGGGTGCCGAACCGGTCGTCGAGGAGCACCAGTTGGGCGACGGCACGGGTGGCCTCGCTGCCGGACCCCATGGCGATTCCCATGTCGGCGTCTTTGAGGGCCAGCACGTCGTTGACGCCGTCGCCGGTCATGGCGACCGTGTGTCCCCGCGACTGCAGCGCTTCGACCATTGCCCGCTTCTGGTGGGGTGTGACACGGCCGAACACGGCGTGTCCGTCGAGCAGGTCGGCCAGTTCGTCCGGGTCGTCCGGAAGCGTGCGGGAGTCGATCCCGGTTTCTGCATCGGGTACGCCGGCCCGTCTCGCCACGGCTGCCACGGTCGCCGGGTGGTCGCCCGAGATGACCTTGAGGGTGAGGCCCTGCGCTACGAAGTAGCCGAGGGTCTCGCGGGCGTCGGGCTTGACCGTGTCCTCGAGCAGCACCAGGGCGATTGGTTGCCGGTCATCGGGCAGAGCCTCGAGATCGTCGGGGGCTGCATCTGAACGGGTGAGGACGAGCACCCGGCGGCCCTCCTCGGCGTGGGTGGCGACCCGGTCCAGCACCTGTCTGTCCTCGGGCAGCAGGACATCGGGGGCCCCCAGGTGGTGGAGTCCGCGGCCGGCGAAGGCGACAGCCGCCCATTTGCGGTCCGATGAGAAGGGGAGGGCGTTGCCGGCCAGCCAACCGGGATCGGGGTGGGCGGCGGCGATGGCTACCAGGGTGGGGTTGGGGCTGGGTTCGGCCGCGGCCAGAGCGCCAAGGGCCGCTGCCGCGGCCTCCATCGTGGTGCCGCCCAGTGGCTCGAGGCCTGCGAACGAGATCTCGCCGGTGGTGATGGTTCCGGTCTTGTCCAGGCACAGGACGTCGACCCGGGCCAGCAGTTCGACGGAAGCCAGCTCCTTGGCCAGTGCCCGGCGTCGGGCCAGGGCGACCACGCCGACGATGAACGACAGGCTGGTCAACAGGACGAGGCCGTCGGGGACCATCGCCACCGCAGCGGCGACCGTGCCGCGCAGCGCCTCCTGCCAGAGGTCCTCTTCGACGAGGAGGCGGGCCAGCAGCAGCAGCGAGGCCGGCGGGATGATGACGGTGAGCCACCGCAGGATGAGGTTCACACCGCTGCGGAGTTCGCTCCTGGCGAGGGTGAAGCGCCGGGCCTCGTCGGCGAGGGAGGCGGCGTAGGCCTCGGCGCCGATCCGGGTGGCCAGCATGTGGCCGGAGCCCGACGACACGAAGCTGCCTGAGAGCACCTCGTCGCCGACCGCCTTGTCGACGGCGTCGGCCTCGCCGGTCAGCAGCGACTCGTCCACGGTCAGTCCGTGGGAGGCGACGACCTCGCCATCGACAACGATCTGGTCGCCAGGGGAGAGTTCGAGCAGTTCGTCGGCCACGACGGCAGATACGCCGACCTCCGTCGTGGTCCCGTCGCGGACCACCCGGGCCTTCGGCGCCGAGAGAACGGCCAGGGCGGTCAGCGTGCGACGGGCCCGCAACTCCTGGATGACCCCGATCACGCTGTTGGAGACGATCACCCCGGCGAAGAGGGCATCGCTCGGGTGGCCGGCCACCAGGATCAGCACCAGCAGCGTGCCCATGATCGCGTTGACGGGGGTCAGCACGTTGGCCCGAAGGATCTGGCGGGTGGTGCGGACCGGGGCGTCCGGCACGTCGTTGACGCGCCCGTCGGCGACGCGCCGGGCGACCTCTGCTGCGGTCAGGCCGGTCAGGCCGGTCAGGGTGTCGTGGCTCACCCGGGAGATGGTAGGTCCTACCCGTCAGGACATCGTTCCGCTTTGTCGGAGGTGCCTGGGGGTCAGCAGCCGGTGCGCTCGTAGATGTAGCCGCCGTCGCGCATCGTCAGTCGGTGGCGGGGGCCCTCCAGGCACGGGTCGCCGGCCTCGTAGCCTGCGTCGCCCTCCCACATTGCCACGGTGCCGTCGTCGGACCTGCCGATGTGTGTTTCGTAGAACCCCGGTTCGATCTCGGCCAGCGCATCGAGCGCCTCGTCAACGGTCGACCGGGCTGCCAGAAGGTTCAGGCTCATCCAGGTGGGCGGTGCCAGTTCGATTTCGCCGGCGTCCCGCCGGGCCATCGCCCCGGCCGGGGTCATCCAGGCATGGTCCACTATCTCGCCTTCGTCGATCTCCACGATCCCGTCCACCCCCGGTGCCGCCCGGGCGGCGAAGAAGAATGTCGAGAAGCGCTTGGGCGTGATGGGCGGGGGCACCCAGTGGGCGAACCACACCAGCGCCTCGGGGTCGACGGCGATGCAGGCCTCCTCGGCGGCCTCGCGGGCGGCCGCCCGGGCCGCTGTCGCCAACTCGTCGGGCTCGCCGTTGCCGTCCCGGACGGTGTCATCGTCGTCGACGCGGCCTCCCGGGAACACCCACATGCCCCCGAAGACGATCTTCGAGTTCTTCCGCAGCATCAGGACCTCGAGGCCGTCGGCCCCGTCGCGCAGGACCAGGACAGTCGCCGCCGGAATGAGTTCGGTGGTTCCGGCCTCGGCGTGGAGGCGGACCCAGGCGTCGTACCGGCGTTGCTCGCGGGTTTCTCCGGTCATCTGATCGCCCTCATCTGATCGCCCTCATCCGATCGCCCTCATCCGATCACATTGGCCGACCGGAGTTCGTCGAGGCGGTCGCCGCGCCCCGTCCCGGCCACGACATCGTCGGTGTGCTGGCCGAGGGTCGGTGCCGAACTCTCCCGGAGCTCGGCCGGCGTGCCGTGGAACCGTGTCGGAGGACGATGTTGGCGTATCCGACCGGCGACGGGGTGGTCGTGCTCGGCGAAGACCTCGTTGGCGATCACCTGGGGGTCGTCGGCGACCTCGTGGACGGCGCGCACGATGCCGAACGGCACGCCGTTGGCCTCCAGGGCGACCTCCGCCTCGGCGATCGTCATGGTCGGCGACGCCCTTCTGATCGCAAGGTGGACCTCACGTGCCTTGTCGGGGTTGTGCACGCGGTCCCGGAGCGTCGCCAGGTCCGGGTCGGAGCTGTCGATGCCGAAGGCCGCCGCCACGCCGTGGAACTCGACGTCGCCGGGCACGGCGACGGTTGCGAACCCGTCGGCCAACTCGAGGGGCGTGTTGTTGGCGGCGACGCTCTGGGGGCCGTCGTGGTCGCCGTCGAGGACGATCTCGTGGTCGGCGCCATCGACGAACAGGAAGGCGATGCAGGCGTCGAGCATCGAGAGCTCGAGGTGCTGGCCGCCGTGGCCGCGTTCCCGGGCGAGCAGGGCGGCGGTGATCGCCTGGCAGGCGGTGTAGGCGGTGATCTTGTCGGCGGCCAGCTGCTTGAGCAGCCGTGGCCGGTCGTCGTTGATTCCCGTCTGGCTGGCGGCCAGCCCCGAGGCGGCCTGGATGGCGGTGTCGTAGACGCGGCGGCCGCTGGCTGGGCCGGTCGGTCCGAATCCGGTGATGTCGGCATAGACGACGTCGGGGGTCACGGCGACTGCGTCCGCGTAGGCGATCCCGAGGCGCTCGGCGACCCCCGGCCGGAAGTTCTGGACGACCACGTCGGCTGCTGCGATGAGGTCCAGGGCGATTGCGAGGCCCTCGTCCTGTCGGAGGTCGATCGTGGCCGACCGCTTGCCCCGGTTGGCGATCTGGAACATCGAGGAGATGCCCTCGACCGATGTTCCCAGCCAGCGGACCAGGTCGCCGCTGGGCGACTGTTCGACCTTGATGCAGTCGGCCCCCTGGTCGACGAGCATCCCAGCGGCCAGCGGTCCGGTCAGGGCCACCGAGAAGTCGACGATGCGGATGCCGTCGAGGGGTCCGGACATGGCGGCGAACGTAGTCGGAGGGGCCGGTCTGAGCGTGAGTCAGGGAGAGCGTGGGTCGGGAGCGTCGCTCAGAAGGGCGCCCGGTCGAACCAGGCGGACTCTTCGCGCAGGTTCCGACTGCGCCAGCCTTCGTCGGTGCGAACGAGGTCGTGGTGGTACCAGCCGCCTGTGAACCAGACGTCGCCGTCGGGGAGTCGCATCGGGTTGCTGAACATGGCCGACACGGTTGCCGTGTCGTCGTCGATCCGCACGTCGACGTTGGCAACGAGGTGCTGGGTCATCTCGAACATCGGCATGGTCTCCTCGAGGAACGCCACGGCCTCGTCTAGGTCTCCGGCGATCCCACCGGCCGACGTGTAGTCGATCCGGGCGTCGTCGGTGAACACGCTCCGGAAGAGGTCCCAGTCGCGGCGGTCGACGGCGTGGGCGTAGCGGGTGAGCAGGTCCTCGATGGCGAGCCGGTCGGCCAGGCTCCTCAACTCGTCGGAATCCATGGCACCGAACCTAGTTGTGCGCCGTTCCGGCTCGGCCAGCGGGCGGGCCACGGCCTACCGTCGTGCCATGCGACTCGACGAAATCGACCTCTCAGACATCGAGGGCTTCTGGACCCTCCCGATGGCCGACCGGGAGGCGGCCTTCGCCACCCTCCGGCGGGAGGACCCCATCCGCTTCTTCGAGGAGATGGACTTCGGCGAGTACCTCCCTGCCGGTCCCGGGTACTGGGCCGTCACCCGCCACGCCGACGTCGTCGAGGCCAGCCGCCACCCGGAGTGGTTCTGCTCGGGCGAGGGCACCAACATCCCCGACCTGCCGCCCGAGTTCCGGGAGTTCTTCGGGTCCATGATCAGCCTCGACGACCCCCGCCATGCCCGGTTGCGCCGCATCGTGTCGGCCGGGTTCACCCCACGCATGGTGCAGCGCCTCGAAGCAGAGGTCGAGCGGATCTCCGCAGAGATCCTCGACGGCCTCGCCGACCGGGGGGAGTGCGACTTCGTTACCGAGGTGGCGGCCCGGCTGCCGCTCGTCATCATCTGCGAGATGATGGGCATCGACCCCGCCCTGAACGACGAGGTGTTCCACATGTCGAACATCGTGCTCAGCCAGGGAGATCCCGAGTACATCGGCGAGGATGCCGATCCGTTGGCTGCGCTGCTCGGCGCCGGGGCCGGCCTCGCCGAGATCATGAACCGGACCGCCGATGAACGCCGGGGAGGCGACGGCGAGGACCTCACCTCGCTGCTGGTGAACGCCGAGGTGGACGGCGAGCGGCTCACGCCCGAGGAACTGGCATCGTTCTTCGTGCTGCTGTGCGTGGCCGGCAACGAAACCACCCGCAACGCCATCACCTGGGGGCTCGTCGACCTGACGGCGAACCCCGACCAGCGCGAACGCTGGCTGGCCGACATCGACGGCGTGACCCCGGGAGCCGTCGAGGAGATCGTCCGCATGTCGAGCCCGGTCATGCACTTCCGGCGCACGGTTACCACCGACGGGGTCACGCTCGGCGACCGCTCGTTCTCTGAAGGCGACAAGGTGGTGCTCTGGTACAACTCGGCGAACCGGGACGAGGCCGTCTTTGACGACCCTGACCGTTTCGACGTCACCCGGGACCCGAACCCCCATGTCGGATTCGGCGGCCCCGGCCCGCACTTCTGCCTCGGCGCGCATCTGGCCCGGCGGGAGATCTCGGTGCTCTACCGGCACCTGCTGGAGAGGTTCCCCGACATCCATGCCACCGCAGAACCCGATCGGCTGCGGGCCAACTTCGTGAACGGCGTCAAGCACCTGCCCTGCGCCTTCTCGACCAACTGAACAGCGCCGCCTCTGGTCAGGATCCGGTGCAGCGCTCCTCGATCATCGCAGCCATGCCCTCGCGCCACGGGACCGTGCACGGACCGGTGAGTTCGATGCGCCGTGTGGGGTCGGCGGCGCTGCCGGGCTGGCTGCCGGGCACATCGCCGTAGACGAGTTCGGGTTCGACCCCGAGGCATTCGCCGAACAGGGCGCACCACTCCTCGGCGGTCACGACCTCGTCGCCGCACCAGTTCACGATCGTGGCAGGTGTGGAGGCGGCGTCGAGCAGCGGCGCCACCTGTGCTCCCAGGTCGTCCTCGTGGATCGGGCTGTAGGCGTTGGGGCCGGGTGCCCGAAGGGGGACCGGCTGTCCGGCGGCCACCCAGTCGCCGTGGTAGGCGGGCAGGCCGCCGTTGGGCCCGTAGCTGGCGTTGATGCGGGCGATGGTGGTTCGCAGGCCGAGTGCTCTGGCCATGGTGCGGGCCACGGCCTCCTGGGCGTTTTTTGACATCGAGTAGGTGGGGCTGAACGGCGAGGCCGGGTCGCCCAGCGGATCGCCCTCGACGTACTGGTACATCGGATCGTCGTTGGGGCGGTACACGGAGTTGGTCGAGGCCACGAGGAACGCCTCCGCCGAACGGCAGTGCTGCATCAGCAGGCCGGTGGCCTCGGCGTTGGCCCGCAGCGCCCGGTCGTGGTCGGGCCGGGGACCCATCCAGGCTGCGAAGTGCACGACGTGGGTGAAGTCGTCGGGCAGGCCGTCGTAGTCGCCGGTCTCGAGGTCGACCGCGACCGTCGTGACCCCGATCGACTCTGCCCGCTCGCGGCTGCCCTCGGCGGAGAAGCGTGCGGCTCCCCACACCTCGTTGTCCTGCGCCAGGATCCGGGCCACGGGATGGCCGATCTGGCCGGTCAGGCCGGTGACGAGGATCCTGCGGTCGCTGGGCATGCCGACGACGGTAGGCGAGGTTCCGATGCGTGGGCGAGCCGACCACCGGGCCAGACTCGTCGCCCAGAGCCGAGGAGCGCACGTGGACCGAACCGAGATCGCAGCCCTGCACGACCTGACCGGCCGGGTCGCCATCGTGACCGGTGGCAGCCGCGGGATCGGCCGGGCAGTGGCCGAGGCCCTGGCCGCCCAGGGCGCCCGGGTGGTAGTCGCCAGCCGCAGGGCCGACGCCTGCGCCGAGGTGGTCGCTGCCATCCGCGGGGCCGGTGGCGAGGCGCTGGCGGTCCCCGCCCACCTCGGCGAGTCCGAGGATGCCGAGCGCCTGGCCGCCGCCACCGTCGAGGCGTTCGGTGGCATCGACATCGTCGTGAACAACGCCGCCAACGCCCTGGCCGAACCGTTGGGCGGGATTACCGTGGCCGGATTCGACAAGTCGTTCGCCGTGAACGTCCGGGGGCCGGTGCTGCTGGTCCAGGCCTGCCTGCCGCACCTAGAGGCCTCCGGGCACGCCGCCGTCGTCAACGTGGTCTCGGCGGGTGCGTTCCTGCCCAGCCCGGGCCGGTCCCTCTACGCCGCAGGCAAGACCGCCCTGCTCAGCTTCACCCGCTCCATGGCCGCCGAGCTGGCCGGCCGGGGCCCCGGGGGGATACGCGTCAACGCCCTGGCTCCCGGTCCGGTCGACACCGACATGGTCCGCAACACCGGTGAGGCGGCGGTGGCTGGCATGGCGAGGGCCACGTTCATGGGTCGGCTGGCGTCACCCGATGAGATGGTCGGCGCCGTCCTGTTCATGGTGTCCGACGCCTCCAGCTTCATGACCGGGCAGTGCCTGATGGTCGACGGGGGACTCGTCCCCGCCCGCTGAGGTCGAGGGGTTGGTATCAGCGCGGTCCGATCACGTGGTCGCCGGTGCCGGGGTGCCTGTACCAGCCCCCGGCGGCGGCCGTTCCGCCGTCCACGTGGATGGTCTCGCCGGTGATGTAGGCGGCCAGGTCCGACACCAGGAAGGCGATGACGGTGCCGATCTCGGCGACCGTGCCGGCGCGGCCCAGCGGAACGAGGTCGGCCCACCTGCGGGATGCGTCGGCGCCCGCCCGTTCGAGGATGCCCTCGGTGGCGGTGATGTCGGGGGCGACGGCGTTGACCCGGATGCCGTGTGGTGCCAGTTCGACGGCGGCGCTCCTGGTGAAGTTGGCGATGCCGGCCTTGGATGCGGCGTAGGCGGCGTACCCGGGGGCGGCCCGGTCTCCCTCGATGGACGTGACGTTGACGATGTTCCCTCCCAGCCCGGCATCGACCATGGCCCCGGCTACGAGGTGCGTGCAGAGCAGGACCTGTCCGAGGTTCGCCCGGTGGATCGCGTCCCGTCCGTTCCGGGTGGATTCGAGGAAGGGCTGCCGGAAGGTACCGCCGGCGTTGTTGACGAGGATGGTCGGCGTTCCGAGGCCGGCGATCGTGTCGCCGAGGGCCTGTTCGACCTGGTCGGCCTCTCGTACGTCGACCGTGAGGCCGAGCCCGCCGAGGTCGGCTCCGATGCCGGACGTGTCGGCGTCGCGTTCCCAGACGGCGACGCTGGCGCCGAAGGCTGCGAGCACCTCGGCCACGCCGCGGCCGATGCCTGCGCCGCCGCCGGTGACGACGGCAACCTGGTCGTCGAGGCGGATGGCGTCGGGGCCGGGTGGGGGCGGGTCGGGGGGAGCCACAGGGCGACTCTATGTGATGCCGGCCGTGGCTTCGTATGGGGCGGGCGTCGCCGGTAAGGTGACCTGACGCACCGTCAGAAATGATCGAAGCACAGGAGCATCCGTGTCCGGACACCTCGCAGGGAAGAACGTCGCCGTCACCGGCGCCGGCAACGGCATCGGCCGGGGCATCGCCCTCGCCTGTGCCGCTGAGGGCGCCAACGTGGTCGTCGCCGACTACGGCGTCTCCCTCGACGGCCTCGATCCGTCCAATGAAGTCGCCGACGCCGTCGTCGCCGAGATCGAAGCCGCCGGTGGCACGGCGGTCGCTGTAGCCGGCGACGTTTCCGAAATGGCCGTCGGCCAGCAGATCGTCGATACCGCCGTCGAGACCTGGGGCAGCATCGACGGCGTCGTGTGCGTCGCCGGCATCGTGCGCGAACGGATGCTGTTCAACATGTCCGAAGCCGAGTTCGACGATGTCGTGGCCGTCCACCTCAAGGGCCACTTCACCCTCTACCGGGCGGCCTCGGCGGTCATGCGCAGGCAGGAGACCGGCGGCAGCCTGCTCGGCTTCACCTCCGGCGCCTTCGTGGCCTCGACGGCACAGGCCAACTACTCGGCGGCCAAGGGAGGCGTCATCTCGCTGACCCGCAGCGCCGCCTTCGCCCTGCGCCGCTACGGCATCAACGCCAACTGCATCGCCCCGACCGCCATGACCCGAATGTCCGAGAACGTGCCGTTCGAGATCGAGGCCGGCGCCCCCGGGGACATCGCACCGCTGGCCGTCTACCTGCTCTCCGACGCAGCCAGGGACATCACCGCCCAGACCTACACGTGCACCGGCAGCCGGATCGCCGTCTGGAACCAGCCCGTCGAGGTCCGGGAGATGACCGCCACCGCCGATGGTGTCTTCACCGTGGACGAGATTGCTGAGAGACTGCCGGTCTCGGTAGGCCGGGAGGAGATGCCGATGTTCGCAGACCTCGAGCGACGCATGAAGGAGATGGCCGAGAAGCGGGCCGCCGACGAGGCGGCGTCGGCGTGACCACCGTGCCCGAGTACCCGCCGGGTCGGGCCCTGCTCGACGGCAGGATCGTGGTCGTCACGGCCGCAGCCGGTGCGGGCATCGGCTTCGCTGCCGCGAAGCGCTGTGTCGAAGAAGGCGCAACGGTCGTCCTGTCCGATGTCCACGAGCGACGATTGGGCGAGGCGGCCGATGCGTTGGCCGAACTCGTCGGCGAGCGCCCGCTGGCGGTCCGCTGCGATGTCACCGTCGAAGATGACGTCCGGGCGTTGTTCGCCGCAGCCATCGACGCCCATGGCCGCATCGACGTGCTGGTCAACAACGCGGGTCTCGGCGGCGATACGCCCCTGGTCGACATGACCGACGAAGAGTGGCACCGGGTGCTCGACGTGACGCTGACCGGCACCATGCGCTGCACCCGGGCGGGGCTGCGCCACATGACCGGGCGCGGCAGCGGCGTGATCGTCAACAACGCCTCCGTGCTGGGTTGGCGGGCACAGGCCGGACAGGCCCACTACGCAGCGGCCAAGGCCGGCGTCATGGCGCTCACCCGTTCGGCGGCGGTCGAGGCCGCCGACCACGGGGTCAGGGTCAACTGTGTGGCGCCCAGCATCGCCATGCACCCGCACCTGGCCAGGACCAGCAGCGAGGATCTCCTGGCCGGGCTCGTGGCCGACGAGGCCTTCGGCCGGGCCGCCGAACCGTGGGAGGTCGCCAACGTCATGGTGTTCCTCGCCAGCGACCTGTCGTCCTACATGACCGGCGAGGTCGTCTCGGTTTCGAGCCGGCACCCGTAACCCGGACCTACGTCAGGCCCCACTCCGACTTCGGTCCGGGGTCTCCCTCGACCGTCGCCCGGTCGGCCCGTTGCAGGGCCAGCAGGTGGGCGTACACGGATGCGCCGGCCGCCTTGTGCAGGTCCTCGTGCACGTGGGAGTACATCTCGGCCACCAGCGAGGCGATGGTGCGGGGGCCGTCGGCCAGCGCCGCCACGATCTGGCGCTCGCGCTCCTCCCGGTGGGCGACCAGCGCCTCGACGTACGGGACCGGATCCGTGATCGACGGTCCGTGGGTGGGGCGGTAGCGGACCTCGTCACGCTCCACCAGGCGCCGCAGGTTGTCGAGGTAGTCGTTGAGGTCGCCGTCGGGGGCGGGGATCACCGATGTGGACCAGCCCATCACGTGGTCGCCGCTGAACAGCGTCTGCTCTTCGGCGAATGAAAAGCACACGTGGTTGGAGATGTGGCCCGGCGTGTGGAGGCACTCGAAGGTGAACCCGTCGCCCTCGATCATGACGCCGTCGACGACCGGATGGTCGGGTTCGAAGCCCAGGTCGCCGGCACCCTCGCCATCCTCGGACTCGGGCTCGTCGCCGGCCTCGATCGCACGACGCTTCCGATCCTCGTGGGCCCGGATGGCGGCCTCGGGGTGGGGCCCGAAGCCGTAGGTGGCAGCACCCGTCGCCGCCCGGACCGCTGCCGTGGCGGGCGAGTGGTCGGGGTGTGTGTGGGTGACCAGCAGGTGGGTCCCCCCCTGCCCCTGCACGGCGGCCAGCACGGCGGCCACGTGGTCGTCGTCGTCGGGCCCGGCGTCGATGATCGCCACACGGCCACCCTCGGGTGGTCCGACCAGGAACGTGCCGGTGCCGTGGTAGGTGAACTTCGACGGATTGCGGGCCACCACCCTGCGCACGAGCGGCGATACCTGCTCTACGACCCCGTAGGGGGGCGTGTCCTCGGTCCCGAAATCGATCGCCATCCCCTGATCCTGCCCGACGGGACGGGCCGAACCGTGGTTCAACGCCTGATCAGGTGGCGCACTCCGACTCGCCGATCTCAGCCGAGTAGGGGCCGGTCTCGTCGAAGTCGACGTAGTAGTCGGGGCCCTCCTCGGGCAGCGGGAACTGGTCGAGGTCCTTGAGGCCGATCGCCACCTCCTTGGCGCCACCGGAGCGCTCCAGCCAGGTCGGGAACTTCTCGCCGGCCTGGCGTTCGTCGACGAACCGGCGGACCACCTGCACGGCGGCCTGGGGGGCGTTTCGGGCGGGGAGGCGCAGGGCCTTCTGCCCGAAGTGGATCTGCTCCTGGCCGACATAGCCGCCCAGCAGCATCTGGTAGCCGGGGGCCGACTGGCCGTGGGCACGCCGCTCGGCGCCGAAGAATCCGATGTCGGACGTGTGGTGCTGCCCGCAGCTGTTGGTGCAGCCCGAGATGTTGATGCGCACGCCGCCCACCTCGGCGAGGCCCTCGGCCTCGAGGGCTTCGCCGATGGCCTTGGCGAGTCCGCGGCTCTGGGTGACTGCAAGGTTGCAGGTGTCGGCGCCGGGGCAGGCCACGACGTCGCGCAGCAGTTCGGCGCCGGGCGTTGCCATGCCGGCGTCGACGAGCCGCTGGAACAGGGTCGGCAGCTGGTCCTCGGTGAGGTCGCGGAGCACGAAGTTCTGCCGGTTGGTCACCCGCACGTCGGCGTCGAACTCGCGCACGATGGCGGCCAGGGAGCGGAACTGGTCGGCGGTGACATCGCCCAGCTCGCACCAGGCGTAGGCGGACACGGTGCCGTTGGCGGCGCCGCGCACGACGTTGGCCTCGGCCCACCGGTCGAAAGGGGTCCTGGCGCCCAGCGACACGGGCACGCCCTGGCCGACCGGGGTCGGGGTGGTGTCGGCGGCAATGCCTGCCGGGTCGTCACCCCATTCGGCGACGATCTCCGGGATGCCTCCCGGCCAGGTTGCCGATGCGGGCAGGAACTTTCGGGTGGCCATCACCCGGCGTCGCACCTCGTCGATTCCGAGCTGGTCCACGACCCACTTGAGGCGCGCCCGCAGCTTGTTGTCGCGGTTGCCCGTCTGGTCGAAGACCCGCAGGACCGACTCGATGGTCGGCAGCAGGTCCTCGCGGGAGGTGAACTCCTCGAGCGCCAGCGCCGGGAACGGCGTCGTGCCGAGGCCCCCGGCGATGTAGACGCGAAAGCCCTGCTCGACGCTGCCGTCGGGGTGCGTGCGCGAGGTGGCGATCACGCCGACGTCGTTGAACATGGCCTGTCCGCAGTCGGTGTCGCAGCCCGAGAAGTTGATCTTGAACTTGCGGGGCAGCCGTTGCGCCAGGGGGTTGCGGACGAAGTGCCGGTAGGCGGCCTCTGACCATGCGCTGATGTCGAGTACCTCGTAGGGGCAGGCGCCGGCCAGGTGGCAGCCCTGCACGTTGCGGACGGTGTCACCGCAGGCCTCCCGGGTGGTGAGCCCCACCGCAGCCAGCCGACGCATGACCCGGGGGATCTCGGTCAGCTCCACGAAGTGGAACTGGATGTTCTGGCGGGTGGTGATGTGGCCCCAGCCACGGCTGTGGTCGACGACGACGTCGGCCAGGCCGTCGAGCTGGTCGGCGGTCATGGCGCCGTACGGGACCTTGACGCGCACCATCTGGTTGGTGCCGCCCTGACGTTGCCCGTAGATGCCGTTGTTGAGTCGGAACACCCGGAACACGTCCTCGGGGACCCGTCCGGCGAGGTAGCCGGCGAGCTGTTCCTCGAACTTGTCGATGTCGGCGGCGAACTCCGGATCGACCGGTGTGGTATCGAGCGGGCTGGTCAACTGAGCCATGACGAACCTCCGTGTTCGCTGGCGGCGTGTGCGGTGGAGACGAGGTCGCTGAGTGCGCTCTCGTCGAGGGAGTTGCAGTCGGTGACGTCGAGGCCGGCGACCGAGCCGATGACGAGGATGGCCGGTGCGTGGACCGGTGTCTCGGGCAGGTCGGCGAGGACGGTGCGGACGACCCGCTGGTCGGGTGTGGCGGCCGACTCGACCACGGCGACGGGGGTGTCGGCGCCGAGGCCGCCGAGCAGCAGTCGTTCGGCGATGAGGCCCGCCCGGGAGGCACCCATCAGCACTATGAGCGTTGTGCCCAGCCTGGCTGCGGCCTCCCAGTCGATGCTGTTTGCGGTGGTGGGGTCCTGGTGGCCGGTGATGACGGTGAAGCCGCTGGCGTGGCCCCGCATGGTGACGGGAATTCCGGCGGCGGCCGGTCCGGCGATGGCGGAGGTGATGCCGGGTACGGCCTCGACGTCGATGCCCTCGCTGCGCAGGGCCTCGGCCTCTTCTCCGCCCCGGCCGAACACGAAGGGGTCGCCGCCCTTGAGGCGCACGACGGCGGCATGCCTGCGGGCTGCATCGACGAGCACCCGGTGGATGCGGTCCTGGGCGTCGGCAGGCCCGCCGGGGCGCTTGCCGACGTCGATGACCTCGGCCCAGGGGGAGATGAGGTCCAGCACGCGGGGGTCGACCAGGCGGTCGTGGACCACCACATCGGCCTCGGCCAGCAGGCGGGCGGCACGCAGCGTGAGCAGTTCGGGGTCGCCCGGTCCGGCACCGACCAGGTACACGGTCATGACGCCACCTCGACGAGGTTCGGGACCCCGGGGAGCCCAAGGGCGCGGCGCAACCGGAGGCGGGCGCCGTCCAGGTCGTCGCTGCGGATCAGGTCGAGCAGGACATTGTCGAGGGCGGCCTCCCAGTCGGGGGTCTCGGTGGTGCCCCGTTCGGCCCGGAGGTCCTCGCGCACCTCTGCAGCGAGGGCGAGGAGGGCGGCGTGCTCGGGGCCGATCGAGTCCTCGAGGGAGCGGCGCAGCCAGGCAGCCACGGCGGGCGAGCGTCCGTTGGTGGAGACGGCGACCTGCAGGTCGCCGCGTCGCACGACGGCCGGCAGGGTGAAGGAGCAGCGTTCGGGGTCGTCGGCGGCGTTGAGCCAGATGCCGGCGGCTTCGGCGTCCCAGTAGACCTGACCGTTGACGGCGGGATCGCCGGTGGCGGCCACGGCCAGGCGGTACGACGCCACCTCGCCCCGGCGGTAGGTGCGTCGGTGCCAGCGGAGGGTGCCGTTGTCGGCGGCCTCGGTGATTTCGGGCACGGCCTCCGGGGCCACGACGGTGATCTGGGCGCCTGCGGCGAGCAGGCCGAACGCCTTGCGTGCGGCCACGGCGCCTGCGCCGACCACCAGCACGCTGCGACCGGAGAGGTCCAGGCTCACGGGGTAGGGGGTGCCGTTCACAGGTGGATGCCGCATTCTGTCTTTGCGCTGTCGGCCCATCGGCCGCTGCGTGCGTCGCTGCCCGGGGTCGGGAGTTCCGTGCACGGCCAGCAACCCACGGACCCGAAGCCCTCGGCCAGAAGCGGATTCAGGACGATGCCGTGCTCGGCGACGTAGGCGTCGGCCTCGGCGGCCGGCCAGGCGGCGAGCGGGTTGACCTTGACGAGGCCCCGGCGGTCGACCTGGATGATCGGCGTGTGTGAGCGCCCGACGTGGTCGTCGCGGCGCAGGCCGGAGAGCCATGCCCGCCTGCCTGCCAGAGCCCGTTCCAGCGGTGCCACCTTGCGGGAGGCGCAGCAGGCCTCGGTGCCGACCTCGAACAGGTCGGGGGCGTCGGGGTCTGGGCGTTCGACCCGCAGGTTGAGTTCGTAGCGGACCATCGCCCGACGCAGCGTGGCGAGGGTCTCGGCGAAGTGGAGGCCGGTGTCGAGGAACACCACCTCGATGTCGGGGTCGACGGCCACGGCCAGGTCGATGAGCAGGGTGTCGGAGAACGAGGTGGTGAGGCAGAGTTCATCGCCGAAGGTGCCGGTGGCCCAGCGGATGATCTCGGTGGGGTGTGCCGCCTCGAAGAGGGCGTTCAGTGCGTCGACCTCGGCAGCGGACAGGGCGGCCGGGCGGCGCAGTTGAACGGGGGTCGGGGTCGCTGTCGGCATGGTGTCGTCTAATTCCGATCAGGTAGGTCGGGATTGACGATCAACCTACAGACGCCGAACCGTGGAATCAACACAAATCTGATCGGATTAGTCGGAATTAGGCGCTGGCCGCCGCTGGCACACTGTCTGCATGCGCCGATCCATCGACGACCACCCGTTCGACCCCGCCGACTACCCGCCCGACTACGAGGACGACGAGCTCACGCCGATCTCGTGGGCGGTCGCAATCAGCGACGACTACGCAGACGCCCAGCCCCGCGTGATCCTCACCGTCGAGGAGGTCGGCAGGCCCGGCCAGGGACTCGCCGGGCACCTCCCGCCCGACATCGCCAGGAGGCTGCGGGGTGCCGTGCTCGACGCACTCGCCGAGATCGGCGAAGACCCGGGCCGCTAGCCCGAGAGCGCCTCGATCTTGGCGTTGACGTACTCGAGGAAGAAGCCCTCGTAGCGGGCCTGCACCTCGGGGAGCCGCCAGTCGTTACCCGTCACCACACCCCGGCACACGTCGGCGCCGCAACGGCACTCCAGCCGGTAGTCGTCGGTGCGGTCCATGGCGTAGTCGTGGCAGAGCTCCTCGCCGACGGCGATGTCGCGCAGGGCCACGTAGATGACCTGACCCCGGAAGCCCACGTTGGCGTCGCACGAGTGGTTGATGAGGATCGCCGTCTGGACGACCTCCTCGGCGGTCCGGGGGCTGAGGTAGAGGTCGTCGTCGATCTGCAGGGCCTGGTCGCCGATCTCGGCGGTCAGGCGCACGACCTCGTCACGGTCGACGATGTGCCCGGTCTTGACGGCGACCACCTCTCCGACGGCGATGGGCTCGACGGCGAACACGCCCCTGCCGGCCAGGGCACCCTCGCGGACCTCCACCCTGGGGGAGCGCCAGCAGTGGATCGGCGGCACGGGCCCGGTCAGGCGTCGTTGATTGCGTCGAGGTAGCCGGGGCGCTCGTCGCCGCCGTGCACCTCGACCTCGGTGCCGGTGACCCAGCGGGCCAACGGCGAGGCCAGCACGAGGCACATGTCGGCCACGTCCTCGGGCTCGCCCATGCGGCCGGCGGCGAGCAGGCCGCCGATGGCCTCCCGGCGTCCGCCGTCGCCGTAGAAGGCGGCCGCCTCGTCGGTGATGATCATCCCGACGGTGACGGTGACGACCCGGATCGCAGGCCCCCACTCGTGGGCGAGGGTGCGACCCATGTTGGCGAGGCCGGCCTTGGCGGCCCCGTAGGCGGCGCCGCCGGGGTTGGTGCGGGTGCCGCTCACGGACGAGATGTTGAGGATCACCCCGCCCGAGTCGGCCATAGCCCCGCGGGCTGCCTGGCTGAACGTCAGGGCACTGGTCAGGTTGAGGGCGATGACCTTGGCGTTGAAGTTGGGCGAGGCCGTCGAGGACTCGGCGGGCGGGGCGCCGCCGGCATTGTTGACCAGCACGTCGAGCCGCCCGGTCTGTTCGACGGCGGCTGCGACGACGGCCCCGACCTGGTCGGGATCACGTACGTCGGCGGCTACGAAGGTGGCCTGTCGTGAGCCGTCGGACGACTTGACGGGCTTGTCGGGGGCGTTGCGGGCGCAGGTGACCACGTCAGCGCCGGCGTCGAGGAAGGTACGGCAGATCACCCGTCCCAGCCCGCGGGTGCCGCCGGTGACGAGCACGGTCTGCCCGTTGAAATCGAGGGCGGATGAGGGGTCGGCGGGGGAGTCCACGACGGGCACGCTAGTCCCCGACCCCGGTACGGGGATGGTCCCGCCCGTCGCCCGCTACCGGTTTCTCTTTCTGACAGTCCGTCAGGATCGTCGCAGGGGGCTTGCCTCGCCTACCATCGGCGGCGTGCCCGACAAGCTGATGACCGAGGACGAGGTGGTTGCCGAACTCGCAAGCGGCATGACCATCGGCATCGGCGGCTGGGGCTCCCGCCGCAAGCCCATGTCGCTGGTGCGGGCCATCGCCCGCAGCAGCCTCACCGACCTCACCATCGTCGCCTACGGCGGCCCCGACATCGGCCTGCTCTGCGCCACCGGCAGGGTCAGCAAGGTCGTCTACGGCTTCGTGTCGCTCGACACGATCCCCCTCGAACCCCACTTCCGGGTGGCCCGCCAGACCGGCGCCGTCGATTTCGCCGAGTTCGACGAGGGCGCCTTCTACCTGGGGCTTCTGGCCGCCGCCCACCGGGTGCCCTTCTATCCGACCCGGGCCGGCCTCGGCAGCGACATGCTCACCATGAACCCCGACCTGCGCACCGTGGCCTCGCCGTACCCGGACGCCGACGGCCACCACGAGGAGTTCGTCGCCATCCCGGCGTTCGACATCGACGTGTCGCTGATCCACATGAACCGGGCCGACGCCGGCGGCAACGGCCAGTTCCTCGGCCCCGACCTCTACTTCGACGACCTCTTCGCCAAGGCGGCCAGGCGCACCTTCATGAGTTGCGAGAAGGTCGTGCCCACCGAAGAACTACTCGACGAGGGCACCTTCCACACGCTCAAGATCCCACGGCTGTTCGTGGACGGCGTCGTCGAGGCGCCCCGGGGCGCCCACTTCACCGAGTGCCCGCCCGACTACGGCCGGGACGAGGCCTTCCAGCGCGAGTACGCCGCCACGGCGAAGGACCCCGGGGCCTGGGCGGCGTTCCGGGAGCGCTACGTCGATGCTCCCGGCCACGAGGCCTACCTTGCGGCGGTCGATGCACGCGGGGGGAGCGGCACATGAGCGCTCCAGCGCCGGCAACCCTCGACGAGGTCTGTGCGGTCGCGATGGCGGAGGCCTTCCGCGGCGACGGCGAGATCCTCTGCAATCCCATCGGCACCACGCCGATCATCGGCGGACGCCTCGCCCGGGCCACCTTCGAACCCGACATGGTGATGACCGACGCCGTCTCGGTGCTGGCCGCCAACGTCCTCCCCGTCGGCGACGACGACGCCCCCCGCCTTGTCGAGGCATGGATGCCCTACCGGGACGTGTTCGACGTCGTCTGGTCCGGCCGACGCCATGTCGTGATGGGCGCCAGCCAGATCGACGCCAGCGGCAACCAGAACCTGGCCGCCATCGGCGACTGGCGACAGCCGAAGGCGCAGTTGCTGGGTCTGCGGGGCGCCCCCGGGAACCTCGTCAACCACGTCACCTCGTACTGGGTGCCCAACCACTCGACCCGTTCTTTCGTGCCGACCGTCGACGTGGTGTCGGGGCCCGGCTACGACCGGGTGGCCGGGCTCTCGGCGTTCATCCGTGACAACCACGAGATCCGACGTGTCGTGTCGAACCTCGGCGTGTTCGACTTCGCCAACGACGAACGGCGCATGCAGGTCGTTTCGGTGCACCCGGGCGTCACGGTCGATGAGGTGGTCGAAGCAACCGGCTTCGAACTGCTCGTGCCCGACGAGGTGCCCGAGTCCCGCCTGCCGACCGACGAGGAACTGCGCCTCATCCGCGAGGTCATCGACCCCCACGGCCTCCGCAGGGCCGAGTTCCGCTGAGACCCGTGGGCGACCCCCGGCTGCACACGCGGCTCTGCGACCTGGTCGGGGTGCGGTACCCGATCGTGCAGACCGGCATGGGCTGGGTGGCCGGACCGCGGCTCGCCATCGCCACGGCCGACGCCGGCGGCCTCGGCATCCTCGCCGCCGCCACGCTCACCTTCGACGAGATGGTGGCCGCCATCGACGAGGTGCGGGCCGGCACCGACGCCCCCTTCGGCGTCAACATGCGCACCGATGCCGACGACGTCGAACGACGGGTCGAGCACCTCATCACCGCCGAGGTGAAGGTGGCGTCGTTCGCACAGGCCCCGGGCCAGGCCACGGTCGCCCGGCTCAAGGACGCCGGCGTCGTGGTGATCCCCACCATCGGGGCCCGCCGCCACGCCGAGAAGGTTGCAGAGTGGGGGGTCGATGCGGTCATAGCCCAGGGCACCGAGGGTGGCGGCCACACCGGCGTCGTACCGACCTCGCTGCTCATCCCGCAGGTGCTCGACGCCGTCGACCTGCCGGTGATCGCCGCCGGCGGCTTCGTGGACGGTCGGGGACTCGCCGCCGCACTGGCATGGGGCGCCGACGGCATAGCCATGGGCACCCGGTTCCTGCTCACGACGGACAGCACGGTGCCGGATGCGGTCAAGGAGCGGTACCTCGCCACGCCGGTCACCGGCACCGTGGTCACCACGGCCATCGACGGCGCCCCGCAGCGGGTGATCGCCACCGACATGGTCCGCCGGCTGGAGGCCGCCCGCCTGACCCGCTTCCCCCGTGCGGCCGCCAACGCCATGCGCTTCCGGCGCCTCACCGGTACATCGCTGCGGGCACTCATCTCAGAGGGCGTCCGCATGAAGAAGGCCCAGGACCTGACCTGGGGACAGGTGGCGCTGGCTGCAAACGCCCCGATGCTCACCCGGGCCACCATGGTCGACGGCCGTACCGAGGTGGGCATCCTCCCGACCGGCCAGGGCGTCGGCTCGATCGACGAACTCCCCTCGGTCGCCGATCTCGTTGCGAGGATCGTGGCCGAGGCCGGCGAGGCCCTCGACCGCCTCTGCGGCTCCTGAGACGGCGCCGTGGACCTGCGCTTCACGCCCGAACAGACTGCGTTCCGCGACGAGGTCCGGACCTGGCTGGCAGAGAACATCCCCGGCGATCCGCTGCCGTCGATGGACACGCCCGAGGGATTCGAGGCGCACCGCGGGTGGGAGCAGGTGCTGTTCGATGCACGCTGGTCGGTCGTCAACTGGCCCGAGGCGTATGGCGGCCGCGACGTCGGCCTGGTCGAGTGGCTGCTGTTCGAGGAGGAGTACTACGCCTCGGGTGCACCGGGCCGGGTCAACACCAACGGCATCACGCTGCTCGGCCCGACGCTGTTCGCCTACGGAACGCCCGAACAGCACGACCGCTTCCTACCCGCCATGGCCTCCGGCGACGAGATCTGGGCCCAGGGCTGGTCCGAGCCCGACTCCGGCAGCGACCTGGCGTCGATCGCCACAAAGGCAGTCCGGGATGGCGACCACTTCGTGCTGAACGGCCAGAAGACCTGGTGCTCGCGGGGCGCATGGGCCGACTGGCTGTTCTGCATCGTGCGCACCGACCCCGACTCGGAGCGCCACCGGGGCCTTTCGTACCTGCTGGTGCCGGCCGACAGTCCGGGCCTCGAGCGCCGCACCGTCGGACGCCTCGATGGCGAGCCGGCATTCGCCGAGCTGTTCTTCTCGGACTGCCGGGTCCACGAGTCGAACCTGCTCGGTGCAGAGGGTGAGGGCTGGTCCGTCGCGATGGCGACCACATCGAGCGAGCGGGGCCTCAACCTGCGGGCACCGGGTCGCTTCCTCGCCGCCGCCGGGCGGCTCACCGACCTGTACCGCCGGATCAGCGCCGAGCACGACGTCGACCCCGGCGTGCTCGACCAGGTGGTGCGGGCCCGGACCGCCGCCGACGCATACCGGTGGCAGACCTTCGGCGCTGCCGCCCGGCTACAGGCCGGCGGCGACCTCGGCGCATCTGCGTCGATGATGAAGGTCTTCTGGTCGGAGCTCGACGTCGAACTGCACGCCACCGCCCTGCGCCTGCTCGGCTCACGCGGCGAGCTGGTGGCCGACGCCCCCGGGGCCGTCGACGGCGGCTCGTGGATGGCGGGCTACCTGTTCGCCCTGGCCGGGCCCATCTACGCAGGCACAAACGAGATCCAGCGCAACATCATCGCCGAGCGGGTGCTCGGCCTCCCGCGGAAGTAGGGGGGCTGGAACGATGCGCTTCGCCTTTACCGACGAGCAGGTCCTTTTCGCCGACACGGTCAGGGAAATCCTCGCAGGGGAGTGCACGCCGTCGGCCGTGCGGGCCGCATGGGACGACCCCGAGGGCCGGGTTCCGGGCCTCTGGCAGACCCTGGCGGCGACCGGGGTGCTCGGCGTGGCCGCCCCCGAGTCGCACGGCGGCCTCGGCATGTCGACCTGCGACCTGGTGTTGCTGCTCGAGGAGCTGGGCTACGCCGCCTGCCCCGAGCCGGTCGCCGAGCATGCCGCCGTGGCCGTTCCGATCCTGCGCGACCACGCCCCCGGGGCCATGGCCGACGAGTGGTTGGGCCGTGCCGCCGACGGTTCGGCGCTGCTGATCGCCGGAGCGCCCACCGACGACCTCGTGCCTGCTGCTGGACGGGCCGACCTGGCGTTGCTGTGCACCGGTGGCGAGGTGCACGCCGTTGCGGCCGGTGACCTCTCTGCCACGCCGCAACGGAGCGTGGACCGTGCCCGTCGCCTTGCCCGGGTCGACTGGTCGCCGACCGCCGACACCCTCGTCAGCGACGACCCGTCGGTCGTCGACGAGGTGCTCGACCGGGGTGCGCTCGCCGCTGCCGCACAGGCCATCGGTGTCGGCCGGCGGCTCCTCGACGTGACCGTCGCCTACGTCGCCGAACGGGAGCAGTTCGGGAGGCCGGTCGGTGTCAACCAGGCGGTCAAGCACCATTGCTCGAACGTGGCGATCGCCCTCGAGTTCGCCGCCCCGATGGTCCACAAGGCCGCATGGGCGATTACCCACGGCGAGGGCCCGGAGGGCGGCAACCCGTCCGTCGACGTGGCGATGGCCAAGGCGATGGCATCTGATGCCGTCGACCTGGCCTGCAGGTCGGCGCTCCAGTGCCACGGCGCCATCGGCTACACGATCGAGCACGACCTCCAACTCTGGCTCAAGCGAGGTTGGGCCCTTTCGGCCTCCTGGGGCGATGCCGCCCACCACCGGCGACGGGTCGGCGCCGGCCTGCTGGCCGGCTGAGCCGCACATCGGCCGGTCTACCCGCTAGACACTTCCCCCATGACCGGGTCGCATCAGCGCAGCGCCGGCGTCCGACTGGCTGACGAGGTTCGTGCGCTCCTCGTCGACCTGCACGCCCTCGATCCCACGTCCGAGGCACTCGTCGAGGCCGCCGACAGGGTGGCGGATGCCCGGAACCAGTTGGGCGAAGCGCTGCGGCTGCGCTGGTACGAGGTCCCCGCCGACGAGCTCGACGACGACGCCGAGGAGCGCCTGCGCGTCGAGTACCGCGACCACAGCCTGTTCCGGGGCGAACGCAGTCCGCTGGCGCCACCGTTGTCGGTTACGACCAGTGAAAGTAGCGCCGGAACGGCGATCGTCGTGGGCGAGGTCCGGGTCGACCGCTGCCACGAGGGCCCTCCGGGGCGCATCCACGGCGGCTACGTCGCCGGGCTCTTCGACGACGTGCTCAGCGGAACGCTCGGCCTCGTCGATGCCGGTCCGGCGTTCACGGCCCGTCTCAAGGTCCGCTACCGCAAGCCCACCCCCATAGACGCAGACCTGCGCTTCGAGGCGTGGGTCGAGCGCCAGAGCGGCCGCCGCCTGATCGCCAGGGCCCACTGCCTCGCCGGGGGCGAGGTCACCGCCGAGGCCGAGGCGCTGTTCGTGACCGTCTCCCGCGACCAGGAACGCCGACAGGGTACGGACACGACGTGATCGCCGGTGACCGGCCGGTCGTCTGCTTCGTGTGCACAGGGAACGCCGCCCGGTCCGTGATGGCCCGGCGCATGTTCGTCGAGCTGGAACCCGGCTTCCGGGCCACGTCGGCCGGAACCCTGGTGCTGGAGGGGCATCCGATGAGCAGCCGCACCAGGTCAGCCCTGCGGGACCACGGGCTCACCGACCCCGACCACCGCAGCCGCCAGTTCGGCGAAGAACAGGCCGCTGCCGACCTCATCGTCGTGATGGAGCCCGACCACGTGGCCTGGATCCGCCGCCACCATCCCGGGGCGGCCGACCGGACGGCGACACTGCCCCGCCTCGTCCGCGACCTGTCGGTTGTCGGGACGCTGTCCGACCGTGTGGCCGCCCTCGGCCTTGCCGACGTCGAGGTGGAGCCATGGGAGGAGGTGATCGACCCCGCAGCAGGCGACCAGGCGGTGTTCGACGCCTGTGCGGCGGAAATCCACCTCCTCGTCGAGGCACTCGTCGAAGCCCTCGCCGCCCGTCTCCCGGACGCGTAGTCGTCGCAATGACCTCCCACCGACGCGAGGCGTTCGTCCTGACCGTGGCGACCGGTTTGATCGGAATCACGTTCGGGGTGTTCGCCGATTCGGCAGGCCTGAGCCCCGTCCAGGCGGCGGCCCTCTCAGCGCTCACGTTCACCGGGGCGTCCCAGTTCGCTGCGGTCTCTGTGATCGGCGCCGGCGGCAACCCGTTGGCGGCGGTCGGGAGCGGGCTCCTGCTCGCCGCCCGCAACTCGCTCTACGGACCGGTCGTGGCGCCCTTCCTGCGCTCGTCGCCGGCTCGGCGGGCCGTCGCCGCCCAGTTCGTCATCGACGAGACCACGGCGATGGCCAGTGCACAGGACGACCCGGCCGATGCCCGCGATGCCTTCTGGTTCACGGGTCTGTGGCTGTTCGTGTTCTGGAACCTGGGCACGATCGCCGGCGTGCTGGCAGGCGGGCTCTTCGACGACCCGGGCGCCTGGGGCCTCGACGCCGCCTTCCCGGCGGCATTCGTGGCGCTGATCGTGCCGCACCTGCGAACCAGGCCGGGACGGGTGACGGCGCTGCTCGGAGCAGCGATCGCCGTCGTGGCCGTTCCGCTCACCCCGGCCGGCGCCCCGATGCTGCTGGCCGTACTGGCCGTCGGCCCGGGCCTGTGGATTCGGGCCCGGCAGTCGCAGGTCGAGGGGGCCCCGTGAGCTGGACCGCCATCCTCGTGCTCTCCGGTGGTGCCTACCTGTTCAAGGTGGTCGGACTGTTCGCCGGCGACCGACTGGCCGTACGGCTGGCGCCGATCTCGGGCCTGCTCCCGGCTGCGCTGTTCGCAGCGATCCTCGTCGTCATGACGGTCGCCGACGGCGAGACGCTGGTCGTCGACGGGCGCCTCGTCGGGGTGGCCGTCGGGGCGCTGGCGGTGTGGCGACGGGCGCCGTTCGTGGTGGTCGTGGTCGGCGCCATGGCTGCGACCGCCCTGCTGCGCCTGGCTACCTGACCCCGGCCCTGGCTACCTGATCCCGGCCCTGGCTACCTGACCCCGGCCCTGGCGCCGGCCCTGACCAACGAGCCTTCGGCCACTGGCTAGCGTTGGCGCCCATGGAGTCGACCGACCCCTCACCTGTCGCCCCCGAGGGCATGTCGCAGTCCGTGTGGCGCGCCCTGTTCCTGCCGCGGCCACGGTGGCGGGGCACGATGCACCGGACGGCCATTCCGTTGACCGTCGCCGCCGGGGTGGCGCTGGTGCTGCACGGCCCGACAACCGCCGACCGGGTCGGCGCAGCGGTGTTCGTGTTCGGGGCGTTTTTCATGTTCGTCGCCAGCGGCCTGGTGCACCTGCGCCGCTGGAGCGCGCCCGTCTACGAGGTCCTCTTCCGACTCGACCATGCGGCGATCTTCGTGTTCATCGCAGCATGCGGCACGCCGGTGGCGGTCACGGGGCTGGACGGCACGGCGGGCCGCATCCTGTTCTGGGCCCTCTGGGCGGGGGCGCTGCTGGGCGTGCTCGTCAGGGTGATGCCCTTCCACCCGCCCAAGGGCCTCATGAACTCGTTGTTCCTGGGGTTGGGCTGGGTTCCGATCATCATCGCCCCTGCACTTGTCACCCAGTTGAACCTTTCAGTGCTGGTGCTGATCGGCGTCGAGGGGGTGCTCTACACGTCCGGGGCGCTCATGCTCGGAGCCCGCTGGCCCGACCTGGCCCCCGGGCACTTCGGTTACCACGAGGTCTGGCACACGGCGGTCACGGTGGCCGTGGGAGTGCACTTCATCGTGGTCTGGCTGATCCTGGGAGCCTGACCCCGGGCGCCTGAGCCGCAACACCTGCCCAACCCGCTTTGCGCTCGCTTCTCCCAGCGGGGAGGATGGGTCCGTCCACCCGATCCCCGACCGCCCCGGGAGGCCGCCCATGAAGGGCATAGTTTTCGATGGTGAGGAACTGAGCGTCGTCGAGGGGCTCGAGCTCCGCGACCCCGGACCGGGCGAGGTCACCGTCCGCATCGCCAACTCGGGCGTCTGCCACAGCGACGTGAGCGTCATCAACGGCACGATCCCGTTCCCGACACCGGTGGTGCTGGGCCATGAGGGTGCCGGCATCGTCGAGGAGGTCGGATCGGCGGTCACGGGCGTGCAGTCGGGCGACCATGTCGTGCTCTCGACCCTCGGGCAGTGCGGAGCGTGTCCGGCATGTGACGGTGGTCGACCCACGATGTGCCGGTCCACCTTCGGTGCCCGCGACACGCCGTTCACGCTCGACGGCGAGCCCCACTACAACTTCGCCAACATCTCGTCGTTCTGCGAGCGGGTCGTGGTCAAGGCCAACCAGGCGATCGTGATCCCCGAGGAGGTGCCGATGCCGGCGGCCTCGCTCATCGGCTGCGGGGTGCTGACCGGATCGGGCGCAGTATTCAACCGGGCCAAGGTGGCGCCGGGCGAGAGCGTCGCCGTCGTAGGCGTCGGCGGCATCGGCCTCAACGTCATCCAGGCGGCCTCCATCTCGGGGGCTAACCCGATTATCGCCGTCGACACGAACGCCGACAAGGAGGAACTCGCCCGGTCCTTCGGCGCCACACACTTCATCAACGCCGCCGAGGTCGACACCAATGCGGCCATCCGGGAGGTGCGCCCGTTCGGTGTCGACTACGTGTTCGAGTGCGTCGGGGCCAAGGCCCTCATCGAGGCGGCGCTGGGCTATCTCGACTGGGGAGGGACCCTCGTGGTCCTCGGCGTGCCTCCCCTCGGCAGCACCATGGAGTTCATGACCATGGCCACCTACCTCGACGTCACGATCATGGGTTGCCGCTATGGCACTTCCCGCCCGCAGACCGACGTGGCCCGGATCTGCGACCTGTACCTGGCCGGCAGGTTCAAGCTCGAAGAACTGGTCTCGCGCGTGTACCCGATGGACGAGATCCACACGGTGCTCGACGACATGCACCACGGCCGCCTGGCCCGGGGCGTGCTCGAGGTCTGCCCGGCCTGACGCCCGAGGCCCCTGCCGCCGGCGACCCCACAGGGGGATCGTCCGGGGATAGGTTCGGGCGCGTGCGTCGGCTCCGGATTCCCATTGCGGTCCTCGTGCTCTGGGCGGTGGGTGGCGCTGCGTGCGGAAGCCCCGAGGTGACCGACCCCGCTGCCGCCTCCGACTGCGCAGAACTGGTGGAGGCCGGTCGTGCCGTTGCCGAAAAGGTCCTCGAGCGGCTGTCCGGCCAGACCCTGGTCGAGCTCGAGGCCGCCAACCCCGGTGACCCGTACGCTGCCATCCTCTCCCTGATGCGGACCTCTGAGCTGGACCAACGTGCCGACGAGCTGGGCTGCCACCCCGAGGAACTGCGGGTGCAGGCCTGCGAGATCTACGGGGGCCTGGCGTACCGGGCCCGGGGCGAGGTGGCCGGCGATTTCCTGGCTCCCTACGTGGAGTCCTGCGGCTGAGCGTAGGGTCCCGACCGTGGGCGATACTTGCCCTCGTGCCCAAGACTTCCGAAACGCCTGATGCCGGTGATCCACTCGACGACTGGGCGCCCCTGCTGGACGACCTGGCCCGACGAAAGGGTGTCGCCCGGGAGATGGGCGGCACCGAGAAGGTCGAGCGACGGCGGGCCACCGGGCGCCTCGACGCCCGGGGCCGCATCGACCACCTTCTCGACCCCGGGTCGTTCGTCGAGATCGGGACGCTGGTCGGCGAGGTGCCGGCCGACGGGATGGTCGCCGGCTCGGGAACGGTCGACGGCCGACCGGTGATGGTGGGCGTCGAGGACTTCACCGTGATGGGCGGCTCGATCGGCCCCGGCTCGACAGCCAAGCGATACCGGATAGCCGAGTTGGCCGGACTCGACAGGGTTCCGCTGGTGATGCTGCTCGAGGGGGCCGGCCACCGCCCGCCGCTGCCCGGCGAGCCCCGTCCGGCCCGGGCCCCGACGGACCTGATCCAACAGGTCCGGCTCTCGGGTCGGGTACCGGTGGTGACCGGCGTGATGGGCGCCTCCGCCGGGCACGGGGCGCTGATAGTGCCGCTTTCGGACTTCGCCCTCATGACCGCCGATGCCTGCGTGTTCACGGCCGGCCCGCCGGTGGTGCAGGCGTCGCTCGGCGAGGAGGTCACCAAGGAGGAGTTGGGCGGTCCGGCCGTGGCCGTGGCGAGCGGCCTGGTCCACAACGTGGCAGCCGACGACGGCGCCCTGCTCGACGACATCCGCACCTATCTCGGGTTCTTCCCCTCCAGCGCCTGGAGCCATCCGCCCCGTTTCGAGGGTGGGGACGTGGGCCCCCGGTCCGTCCCCGAGGTCCTCGACCTCGTGCCCAGGGACAACAGGAAGGCCTACGACATGGGGCACGTCCTCGGTGCCGTCCTCGACGGGGGCCGATGCTTCGAGGTCCAGCCCGACTTCGGCCGGTCCGTGCTGTGCGTGCTCGGCCACCTCGGCGGGGACCCCGTGGCGGTCGTAGCCAACCAGCCGCAGGCCATGGCCGGCGCAATCGACGTCGATGCCGCCGACAAGGCCGCCCACTTCATCCAGGTGGCCGACTCGTTCCACCTGCCGCTCGTGTTCCTGTCCGACAATCCCGGGATGCTGGCGGGGACGAGGTCGGAGCGGGCGGGGGTGCTTCGTGCCGGTGGACGCATGTTCGCCGCTCAGGCCCAGACCCGCACCGTGAAGTTGCACGTAACGCTGCGCAAGGCCTTCGGCTTCGGTTCGATGGTGATGTCGATGGTGTCGTTTTCGGGCCAGAGCGGCTCCTTCGCCTTCCCCGGTGCGATCCTGGGCGCCATGGGGGCGAAGGGCGCCGGACGGGCCATCGGCGCCGACGAGGATGGGGCCGACGCCCTCCAGCAGGCCGAGATGGAGGCCGCCTACCGGAGCGCCTCGGGGCTCGGCTTCGACGAACTGATCGACCCCCGTGACCTGCGCAACGTCCTGCTGGCCGGCCTGAAGCGGGGCCTCTCCCGCCGCCAGGCCGCCCCCGAGCCGACATCAAGGGTGGCCATCACCCCCTGAACCGTCCGGCGAGCGCCGGAAAACGCGTGTCGGAAGCACCCCTTGCAGGTGGCAGGCTGGCGTCAGGACATCCATGATCGGACACACATGAGCCCCTCACCACTCTCCCGGCGGATCAGCGCCATCGCTCCGTCGGCCACCATGGCCGTCGATGCCCGCGCCAAGGCCCTCAGGGCGGCCGGTGAGCCGGTCATCGGCTTCGGCGCCGGCGAACCCGACTTCGCCACGCCCGACCACATCGTCGAGGCGGCGGTGGCCGCCTGTCGCGACACCGCCAACCACCGGTACACGCCGGCCGGTGGCCTGGCGGTGCTCAAGGAGGCCCTGGCCGAAAAGACCGAACGGGATTCCGCCTGGCGACCCGACGTGTCCGAGATCCTTGTCACCAACGGTGGCAAGCACGCCGTCTACAACGCCTGTGCCACCGTCGTCGACCCCGGCGACGAGGTCCTGCTGCCGGCGCCCTACTGGACCACCTATCCGGAGTCGATCGCCCTGGCCGGCGGCGTGCCCGTCGTGTTGCCCACCGATACCGCGTCGGGCTTCCGGGTCACCGTCGAACAACTCGAGGCCGCCCGCACCGGGCGCACGAAGGCCCTCATGTTCGTTTCGCCGTCGAACCCGACGGGTGCCGTCTACCCGGCCGAGGAGATCGCCGCCATCGGCCGCTGGGCGGTCGAACACGGCATCTGGGTCATCACGGACGAGATCTACGAACACCTCGTCTACGACGGCCACGAGCACCATTCGATCCGGGCCCTGGTCCCAGAGATTGCCGACACCTGCCTTGTCGTCAACGGTGTCGCCAAGACCTACGCCATGACCGGCTGGCGGGTGGGGTGGCTGCTCGGCCCCGCCCGTGCCATCAAGGCTGCCACCAACCTGCAGTCGCACGCCACCAGCAACGTCTCGAACGTGTCGCAGATGGCGGCCCTGGCCGCCGTGTCAGGCGGCCTCGACGATGTGGTGATGATGCGCGGCTCGTTCGACCGCCGCCGCCGGAACATGGTCGAGATGCTGAGGGCGATCGACGGTGTCGAGCTGATGACCCCGCAGGGGGCGTTCTACGCCTTTCCCGACCTGTCGGCGTTCCTCGGCCGCACCATCGCCGGAAGGACCCCGGAGACCACGGTCGACCTTGCGGCCCTGCTCCTCGACGAGGCGAAGGTGGCGATAGTCCCCGGTGAGGCCTTCGGCGCACCCGGTTATGCGCGCCTGTCGTTCGCGCTGGGCGACGACGACCTGGGCGAGGGCCTGACCCGCATCGCCGACTTCCTCGGGAGGGAGTCATAGCCGCCGTCGCGCCCAGCGGTTCGTGGGCGTCGCCGATAGCCGCCGAGTCTCTGGTGGCGGGTGCCGCCGGACTGGGCGAGGTCATCGTCGACGCCGACCGCATCTGGTGGGCCGAGTCCCGACCCGACGAGGGCGGGCGCATCGTCATCGTGTGCGACGGCGTCGATGCCGTCGGACCGGACGCCAACGTCAGGACGCTCGTGCACGAGTACGGGGGAGCCGCCTGGTGGGCGCTCGACGGTGTCCTCGTCTACAGCGATTTCGCCGACCAGCGGCTCTGGCTCCGGGGCCCGCACGGTTCCCCGCTGGCCCTGACTCCTGAGCCGACGACTTCGCGGGGCTTCCGCTACGCCGACGGACGACCCACCCCGGACGGCCGTTGGTACGTGTGCATCCGTGAGGACCACCATCAGGACAGCGAGCCCGCCAACGAGGTCGTGGCCGTTGCGCTCGACGGCTCGCTGCGGGTCGAGGTGCTCGTGTCGGGGCCCGACTTCGTGTCGTCGCCGCGGGTTTCGCCCGATGGCAACCGTCTGACATGGATCCAGTGGAACCACCCCAACCTGCCGTGGGACGACAGCGAACTGTGGGTGGCTGATCTCGGCGACGGCGTGTTGTCCGGAGCCCACTGCACAGCGGCGGAGGGGGAGTCGTTCTTTCAACCCGAGTGGGGTTCCGACGGGGTCCTGCACGTGGTCAGCGACCGGGACGGCTGGTGGCACCTCTACCGGCTCGAGCACGACGACCTGGTCCAGTTGACTTTCGGCGAGTTCGAGATCGCCACCCCGCAGTGGGTGTTCGGACTCTCCCGCTACGCCTTCGTCGGCGACGACGTGTGGTTCGCCCGCCGGGAGGGCGGCTTAGACCGCCTCGCCGTGTTGGCCGCCGACGGTTCCGTCGACGATGTGGAACTGGACGCCACCTCGATCGGATCGGTGGCTGCCAGGGGAGACGGTGTGGTGGTGGTTGCCGCCTCGTGGACCACCGAGCCTCAGGTCGTGGAGGTGACGCCGGCCGGCACAGAGGTGCTGCGACCCGCCCGCGACCTGGGCCTCGAGCCGGCCTGGTTGCCGGTGCCAGAGGCTGTCCGCTTCCCGACGTCTGGCGGTGAACACGCCCACGCCCTCGTCTACCCGCCGGCCAGCCCGGTCCACATCGTCCCCGAGGGAGAACTGCCGCCGCTGGTGGTGCTCGTCCACGGCGGTCCGACCGGCTGTGTCCGCACCCACCTCCAACTCGGCATCGCCTACTGGACCAGCCGGGGATTCGCTGTGGCCGATGTCGACTACCGGGGCTCGACGGGCTACGGCCGCCCCTACCGGCATCGCCTCCGCGGCGGCTGGGGGGTGCTCGACGTGGACGACTGCGTGGCCGTGGCCCGCTTCCTGGCCGACCGGGGCGATGTGGACGGCGGGCGGCTCGCCATACGGGGCGGCAGCGCCGGCGGCTTCACCGTGCTGGCCGCCCTCACGTTCCACGAGGTGTTCTCCGCCGGTGCCAGCCGCTACGGCATCGCCGACCTTGCGGCGCTGGCCGCCGACACCCACAAGTTCGAGGCCCGCTACCTCGACCGTCTGGTGGGCCGCTGGCCCCAGGACGAGGCCGTCTACCGGGAGCGTTCTCCGATCCACCACGTCGACCGCCTGTCCACGCCGCTGCTGCTGCTGCAGGGGTCCGAGGACCCGATCGTGCCGCCGAACCAGGCGCATCTCATGGCGGATGCCATGGCTGCCGCCGGCGTCCCGCACGCCCTCGTCGAGTTCCCAGACGAGGGCCACGGGTTCCGGAGGGCCCCCAACGTGGTCCGGGCGCTCGAGGCCGAGCTGGTGTTCTTTGCAGGGCGGTTCGGCTTCACCCCCGCCGACGATCTCCCGGCCCTCGAGATCCTCCCGTAAGCGGGTTGCCCCCGGAGGGTGGGGCCGCCACGATGGCGGGCATGGCACGCGTGCTGGTCACCGAGGAGATCGCCGAGTCGGGCCTCGACGTCCTCCGCGCAGCGGGCCACGAGGTCGACGTCCGGTTGGGCCTTGAAGCCGACGGACTCGTGGCGGCACTCGCCGGGACCGCCGGTCTGATCATCCGCTCCAGCACACAGGTGACCGCCGAGGTCCTCGCCGCCGCCGATGGCCTGTTGGTCGTGGGCCGGGCCGGGGTCGGCCTCGACAACGTCGACGTGCGCGCAGCCACGCGTCGGGGCGTGATGGTCGTCAACGCCCCGCTGTCCAACTCGGTTTCCGCCGCCGAGCACACGATGGCGCTCCTGCTGGCCCAGGCCCGCAACGTGCCCCAGGCACACGCCGACCTCGTGGACGGCAGGTGGAACCGCTCGCGGTGGAAGGGCGTCGAACTGTCCGACAAGACCCTCGGGATCCTGGGCCTCGGCCGCATCGGCCAGATGGTGGCGAAGCGGGCGGCGGCGTTCGGCATGTGCCTCGTCGCCCACGACCCGTACGTGTCCGAGGAGCGAGCCGGCCGCCTCGGGGTCGAGATGCTCGACCTCGACGAGGTCGTTGTCCGGGCCGACTTCCTCACGCTCCACCTGGCCCGGACCCCAGAGACCCTCGGCATCGTCGATGCCCGACTGCTTGCCCTTGCCAAGCCGGGCCTTCGGATTGTGAACGTCGCCCGGGGTGGCATCATCGACGAAGGCGCCCTGGCCGAGGCGATCAGCGAGGGAAGGATCGCCGGCGCCGCACTCGATGTCTTCGCTGAGGAGCCCACCACCGGGTCGCCGCTGTTCGGGCTGCCCGGGGTGATCGTCACGCCGCACCTCGGAGCCAGCACCACCGAGGCCCAGGACAAGGCCGGCACGACGATCGCCGAACAGGTGGTCCTGGCCCTCGCCGGCGAATTCGTGCCGTTCGCCGTCAACATCGACGTGGGTGAGGCCCCGGAGGTGATCCGGCCGTTCGTGCCGTTGGCGGAGACCCTGGGTGAGGTGTTCGGGGCGCTGGCGGGCCGTCTCCCGGAGCGCCTGGACGTCGAGTTCAGGGGCGAGATCGGAGACGTCGATGACCGACTGGCCACCCTCGCCGTCGTCAAGGGCCTCCTGAACCGGGTCGTCGCCGAGGCCGTCACGTATGTGAATGCCGGAGACATGGCCGCCGACCGCGGCCTCGACGTTCGCACGATCTCGACACCGACGAGCGTTGACTTTCGCAACGCCATCACGTTGCGCTCCGAAGAGCACGCTGTGACCGGCACGCTCATGGGTCTGCGTGCCGAGCCCCGGATCGTCATGATCGACGACCATTCAATCGACGTGCCTCCCTCCGACCACATGCTCGTCGTGCGCAATGCCGACGTGCCCGGCATGATCGGCATGGTCGGAACGGTGCTCGGCGAGGCAGGGGTCAACGTGGCCAACATGGCGGTCGGACACCAGCCCGGCGCTGAGACCGCTGTCATGGTGCTGGCTACGGGCGGTCCGGTTGCGCCGGATGTGATCGACGACCTGCGGTCAAGGGATGGAATCCTCCAGGTGGACGCCCTCGACCTGCGTTGAGCGCATCGGGGAAGGCGGGGCGTGTGGTGTCCGGGTAGTGCAGGCGGCCGGGGGAGCGTTGTGACCGGGGCGTGTGGTTGGGTGGCGCAGGCGGCCGGGGGAGCGTTGTGACCGGGGCGTGTGGTTGGGTGGCGCAGGCGGCCGGGGGTGCGGGTGTCCGGGCGTGCGGGTGCCCGGGTGTCCAGGTGTCCAGGTGTGCGGGCGTGCGGGCGTGCGGGCGTGCGAGGGCGTGCGGGGGTGCGGGCGTCCGGGGGTGCGGGCGTGCGGGCGTGCGGGCGTGCGGGCGTGCGGGTGTCCGGGGTGCGGGCGTGTGCGGGTGTGCGGGCGTGCGGGCGTGCGGGCGTCCGGGTGTCCGGGTGTCCGGGGGGGGGGGGGGGGGGGGGTCGGGGGGGGCGGGGGGGGGGGTGTGGGGGGGGGGGGGGGGGGGGGGGGCGGGGGGGGGGGGGGGTGGGGGGTGGGGGGGGGGGGTGGGGGGGGGGGCGGGGGGGGGGGGGGGGGGGGGGGGGGGGTGGGGGGTGGGGGGGGGGGGGGGGTGGGTGGGTGGGGGGGGGGGGGGGGGGTTCGGGGGGGGGGGGGGGGGCGGGCGCGGCCGCGCCGGCGGTAGCGCGGGGTTGTCGGTGTTTCGGCTTAAGTGTGCGGGTGTGATTCTCAGCGGTATATTCGCAGGGTTGGGTGGGAGCGCCCTCGCAATGGCCGAGCTAGGGTATTTTGCGCCTATCATGACGGCTGGGAGGGCGTTCATTGTCCTCGCTGCACTTGTCGTCGGTAAATGGAATCCGATTGTGGTCGCTGCTGTTTGCTTGCTCTTTGGAGCCGCGGATGCCTTACAACTGCGGATCCAAACCCTAGGGTCTGCCATTCCGTATCAGTTCCCCGTGATGGCGCCATACTTACTGACGGTCGCCGCGCTTGCCGGGCTCGTGGGGAGAACGGTGGCGCCGAAAACCCTTGGAGTACCCTACGATCCGGAAAGTTACTGAGAGTAGGCGCTCAAAGAGGGCGGGGAGGCGGCGGTCGCTTACAAGCGCCTCGCCGATCCGGCTCTGCAGGCCGGATTCTTCCTTGAGCCAACTGTGCTGGCCAAGGCCAAGCTGGGGATGAAGATCTGGCGAGAGGAAGCGTTCGGACCGGCGGCTTGCTCGGCGACCATAAGCGAGGAGGTTATGCACCATGAAGATCGCTGTCGACCGTGACTATCTGCGCGACACCCTGACCGACCTCGTCCGCATCAACTCAATCAACCCAAGTCTGGTCCCCACCGGCTCTGGCGAGGCCGAGATCGCGGATAGACGACATCCGTTTGAGAAACATATCCTCTACGACACGAATTCGGCCGCAGCGCCAATTCTCCATAACCTGAGAATCCTGGGAAAATCGTTGGACGAGGTCAGCACGATTTTCCTTTCCCACTGTCACTATGACCATACGGATGGGCTGCCGGGGATCTTGGACACCATCGGCCGCCCAATTCCTGTCATCGCCCATCCCGAGACATTCCGACCGTGCTTCGAGATCAATCCGGATGGGGTTCGCCATATCGGCCTGGCTCAAAGTCAGATGCAACTCGAGCAGAAAGGGGCTATTTTCACGCTGACGCGCGAACCACTGAACTTGATGACCGGAGTCACTACTTCGGGGGAGATCGAGAGGGTAACTTCGTTTGAAGTGCTGGAGGACCTTTACACGATAGTGGATGGAGAAGTCGTTCAGGACCACGAAAGGGATGACGCGGCTGTTATTCTCAACTTTCAGGAAGGCCTTGTCATCGTCACCGGGTGTTGTCATGCTGGCATCGTCAACACGATGATACAGGCGAAGAAAATCACGGGTGTGAACAAGATCCACGCTGTTATTGGTGGCCTTCATTTCATAGATGCGAGTGAGGAAAAGGTTGAGAAATCAATCGAGGCTCTTCGTGAAGTGGACTGGGTCTTTGCTGGCCATTGTACCGGCTTTGATGGCTTGAGGAGAATTGCTGATGTGATGGGAGAAAGGTTTGGTCAGATTAGCACCGGGACGATCATCCACTTGCCGGCAAAAGGCGATTCGTCGCCCGTTTCTACAATTCCTACGGTTGTGAGGGACCTCAACCGTTCATACCACGGATGAAGAGCCCCCTATTCGAGGTGAGAATCATGTCAAGATTAGAAACCAAGTTTCTAGGCATCATTCTTCCGAATCCATTCTTACTGGCCGCTGGGCCACCCGCTGCAAACGGAGCGATGATAATCGAAGCTTTCAAAGCTGGGTGGGGAGGGGCCGTAACGAAAACAATTGGGTTAGAACCTACAGAACATCCAAGCCCAAGGGTATATGTAATCAAGTCGGGACGAGACAAAAGGGGCATGATTGACATTGAACTGTTCAGTGACCTGACCCTTGACCGCTGGGAAGAAGAGATTGACATGATCCGTGCTTCCTATCCTGAGCGGCCGATCATTGCCAGCATAGCGGGGGGAGGCAATCCAAAGGACTGGCAAGAGGTTATCCGTCGTCTTGAACCGCATGGTGTCAATGGCTACGAAATGAACGTGAGTTGTCCGAATTTCGCTGAAGAGAAGAAAGGTGAGAAACTGGGACAGGATCCAGAAGCTCTAGAGTTGGCAGTCAGATGGGTAAGGGAGGCGACAGACCTGCCAGTGATAGTAAAGCTTACCCCGAATGTCGCAGACATCGTAGCACTAGCGCGTGCCGCCGCGGGAGCCGGGGCAGATGCAGTAACCGCAATCAACAGCCTATCGGGCCTGGCAGGGATAGACCTCGATACCTTTGCCCCCTTGCCCACGGTGGAGGGCATTAGTATTTTCGGCGGTTATGGCGGCCCTGCATTGAAGCCGGTCTCTCTCCGGTGTACTGCCAGCATCGCTCAAGCCCTGCCGGTCCCCGTCATTGGTTGCGGCGGTATTGCAAAATGGCAGGATGCAGCCGAGTACCTGGCAGTTGGCGCGTCTGTGGTTGAGGTTTGTACAGCAGTGATGTGGAACGGCTATCAAATCATTGAAAAACTGACGAAAGGTCTCGAACTGTACCTTGAGGAAAAAGGGTATAGTACGCCAACTGACATTACTGGTAAAGCACTACCCAGTATCGGTACATTCCCCGATTTGGATCTGTCCGTAAAGCTGATGGCGTCAATTGATGAGGATGGCTGCAACGGGTGCGGTATTTGTGCCCGAGCTTGTGCTTCTGGGGGGTTCCAGGC